>NZ_JAMTDQ010000032.1 GCF_023806635.1 Accumulibacter sp. | reverse complement strand
TCCCAGAGATCGTGCGAGGGTTTTTTAGGCATCCGGACTGCGCTCGTACAATATGCACTGCAGTTGTTTATGGCTTAGTAACTACTTTTTCTATCATGGATGGTCTTCCTGCGAAGTTAATGTGAAGCAACCCGGCTTTCGGGCGCAAAAAAGCATCGCTGACAATGACGTCGCGATGCCAAGAAAAGAGCGTGGCAGGGTCGCTCTGGTGCCTCGGTCAAGCACCACCCCTGGTGCCTCTAACTTTGGCTGGCGAGCTGACCGCGCCTTTGCGTGTTTCATGATACGGGGTGGCTGCCTGTCCTGCAATGACCGCGCCTCTTGCACGGGGATCCTCGGGCTTGCCGAGCGCAGCGGCGGGATCACCGCCGTCGGCACGAAACGTCATTCGTGGCAGTGCGGACAGCGCGCCCACTCGGCCCGACGGACGCGCCGCAGGAACTCCTCCACCGTCGCCGTGACCAGCGGATCGGGCACCGGCACCGACGATGCCTGCCGCGCCAGCGCCCACTTCGTCGCCGGCGCCAGCAGGCCGAAGTGGCTGGCGACGTAGGCCGGGGCCGTGCTGGCGGAAGACGTCGGCCAGGGTCACTGGCGGTGGCTCAACTGGGCGGTTCGAGCAGTTCCAGGGGCGAGGTGTTGCCGTTCAGCTTCGAGCGCGCCAGATGCAGATCGCGCGAAGTCGTCGACGGATGGTCATGGCCGAGGAGCCTGCCGATGCCGCAGAGAATCAGGTGCAGCAGGTAGGCCTGCACCTGCTCGACGCGCAGCTCTGCCGGCGATCGATGGTAGAACATCGCCCGATCCGGCACCGAGCCGCCGGACAACAGCAAGCGGAGCGCCGCTGCTGGACGGTCGGCTCGATTGCTTCGTTGGGCAGCACTTGGTCCTCGCCTCGCATCACCAAACGAGTCCCAGGAGCAGTCTGCCGACGATCAGGAACACCATGACTACGGAGGGGTAGAACGTCAAGGCGAACCCGAGCGCTCGGGCCGGCGCGCCGCGAGCGTAGCCCCGCCAAAAGAGCACCCGACCGACGAAGAACAGGATGGCCGCCGCGGGAACAGCGGCTTGCCAGGCATGGGGCATTGCGACCGCCCAGAGGGCGTGCACCGATACCGCCAGAACGGTCTGCTCGAGCGTGTTTTGCAGGGTGGATTGAAGGATCTGGGCCTGCGGCGTGCCTCCAGTCAGCCCGCCACCGTCAATGTCATCCGGAGTGAAGAATCGGTGGCGTGCCAAGAGGCCGATGTTAACCAAGAGGCAAACAACGATAAGGACATCCCAAGTCAGGGCGTGCACGAGCGCTGCCGGGTAGCCCGGCGCGGACTCAAACGCAGGTTCATGGGCGACGATAGAGATGGTCAGGGCGAGGAGGGTCGCGATGACCCCGGAGACCATACCGCGAAGTACACCCTGCTGCTTGTCAGTGAGCAACCGTCCCCTCCATCAGCTCATATGGTTTGAATATGCCACCTGTCCGGCCATAGAACGATCGTGCCGCCCAACTCCAAGCTTGGGCGGCGCCTTGCACTGGCCGCCACAGGATGCAGAGTGACAGCGAACTCGTCCAACAGAACAATGAGGTGCGCCATCGATCGGTCGGAAAAGCAACAGGGCGCGCTCAATGCTTGAGGCTCCGCTGTTGCGCCACGACACCGCCCCGGATCGTCCCCGATCGCCTCCGCAACCAACGCGCCGCCCACCTCACCGCGCGCCTGCCGCCTCGACCGCCGGCAGCGGATCCTCGCGCAGCCCTTCGCCTTCCTCGCTCTCGCGCAGGATCTGGTCGATCTTCTCCTGCAGCGGATCGCTCTCTGGTGGCTCCGGCACCGCGCGCGTTGCCGGCTCTTGCGGCGCCTCGGGCGCCTCCGGCCTTGGCGCGGCTTCGATCGGGCGTCGCCGCTCGGGAACGACGGCCGGCTCCGGCGCGAACAGCTCGCGCCACCAGCGTATGATGCGCGCCCACCAGCCTGTCTCTTCCGGCGCCGTGAAGCGCAGCCGCGGGTCGACGATGCGTGCGCGCAGCGCGCTGCGGAAGAAGTCGCCGACGACCGGCAGGGCGCTGTGCGCCCCCTGCCCCCAGTGGTCGCTGCGCAGCGTGACACGGCCGTCGTTGAAGCCGACCCAGGCGCCGGCGACGAGTTGCCGCTGCATCAGGATGAACCAGCCATCGGCATTGTCCTGCGTCGTGCCGGTCTTGCCGGCGACATCGGCGCGGATGCCGTAGCGGCTGCGGATGCCGCGGCCGGTGCCGCGGTCGATCACGCCGCGCATGGCGTCGAGCAGCGTGTAGGCAACCTCGGGCTTGAGCGCGACCTCGGCCTCTGCCGGAGCGAATTCCTCGATGACGCGGCCGTCGCGGTCCTCGATGCGGCTCACCAGCAGCGGCTCGCGGTAGACGCCCCCGTTGGCGATCGTGCCGTAGGCGCTGACCATTTCCTTCAGGGTGACCGGGCTCGTGCCGAGGGCGAGCGACGGCACGGCCTCGAGCCTGCTCTCGCGCACGCCCAGGTCGCGGGCGAGCCTGGCCACCCTGGCGGCGCCGACCTGCTGCATCAGTTGGGCGGTGATCGTGTTCTTCGAACGGGCGAGCGCATCGGCGAGAGTCATCGACTCGCCACTGGGCGGCCCACCATCGGTCGGCCGCCAGACCTCGCCGCCGCCGACGGCGATCGCCACCTCCTGGTCGATCAGCCGGTCGCCGGGCCTGGCGCCCTGGCGGAACGCCTCGCCATAGACGAAGGGCTTGAAGGTCGATCCGGGCTGGCGGCGCGCCTGCTGCACGTGGTCGAACGCATCCTGCTCGAAGTCGCGGCTGCCGACCCAGGCCTTGACGTGGCCGTTGCGCGGATCGATCGCCAGGAAACCGATCTGGATCTGCGTCTTCTGTCGCTGCAGCGCATGCATGAAGGCCCTGTCGGCCTGCAGGTCCTGCATCGCCTGCTGCGCGGTGCGGCCCATGCCGATCGCGGCACGATACTCCGGCGATTCGCGGATGAACGACTGCACGAGGCCCGCGTCGGGACGCCATGCCGAGCGCCTGCCCCAAGTGGCGTCGGCGATCCGCTGCAGGGCGTTGCCCTGGCGAAGCACGGCCTGGTTCGCCGCCGACTGCAGACGCGAGTCGATCGTCGTGCGCACGATCAGCCCGTCGCCGTGGATGCTGTAGCCGTTGCGGTCGGCCCAGGCGATCAGCCACTTGCGCAGTTGGCGAGCGAAATGCGGCGCCGGTCCCGGCGCTTCGCTCTGCCGCTCGAAGTCGATGCGCAGCGGTTGCCCGCGCAGCGCGTCGAACCGCTCGGCGTCCAGTTTCCCGCGCCGGACCATCTGTTGCAGCACGATGTTGCGGCGCTGCAGCGAGCGTTCCGGATTGAGGACCGGGTTGTAGTAGCTGTTGCCCTTGAGCATGCCGACCAGAGTCGCCGCCTGCAGGACGTCGAGCCGGTCGGCCGAGGTGTCGAAATAGGTGCGCGCCGCCATCTCGATGCCGTAGGCGTTGTAGAGGAAGGGGACGGTGTTGAGGTAGGTCTCCAGGATTTCGTCCTTGCTGTGGACGGCCTCGATCTTCAGCGCCGTGATCGCCTCCTTGATCTTGCGCGTCAAGGTCGGATCGCGGCCGATCGACTCCGGATACAGGTTGCGCGCGAGTTGCTGCGTCAGCGTCGAACCGCCCTGGCGGTCGCCGCTGAAGGTGTTGAGCGCGGCGCCGATGGTGCGTCTCCAGTCGAGGCCGAAATGCTCGCGGAAGCGGTGATCCTCGGTGGCGATGAGGGCGTCGATGACGTGCGGCGAAATCCCGGCCAACGTCACCCACTCGCGATTGGACTGCTTGAACTCGGCCAGCTTCCTGCCGTCGGCCGAAAGGATCTGCGCCGGCTGCTCCGACGACACCTTGCGGATGTCGCTGATCCCCGGCGTGAAGGGTAGCAGGATGAGGGCGTAGAGCAGCAGCAGCGCCGGCAGCGCCAGCAGCGCGCTGATCACCCCGCGCCGCGTCGGGTGACGGAGGGCACCAAGCAAGTCGCCGACGCTCGCGACGAGGCCCGGTGCGCGACGCGCCACCAGTTGTCTCAACTCGCAGGCCAAGGAACGGAGCGACGCCATCGATGCGTCACTTCACGGACAGAGGGACGCGCACGCCGCCGGTCGCCTTGGGATCACGGCTCGTTGGTGCCGCGTTGCGCCGCAAGGACCGGCAACTTCCGCGTCCGAACATCACTGGTCGGATCAGACTGACCACACAACGAGGGCATGAAGACTCGACGGCGCTGCATCGGTTGGAGTCACGTCGGCGCAGGCACCGTTCGGAAAAGAGTCGGCATGCGGGAACCGCAGGAAGGTTGCGCTGGCGGCTCTCGCCAGCAACGAACGGATCCAACGGTCTCCACCAAGGTATTCTCAGGTCGAGGATACCATGGCAGCGCACTTTGGCGAGACGCCTGTCGAGAACGAGTTGCCAACCGCCGCGATTCGCCAGCGGCGTCGGGACCGAGAAGGACAAACCATCGTGGCCGCAGCGCGGACAGCATCGTTCTCGATCAGAAATCCTCGTACCGGTGACCACTGCGTTGAAGTTCCTCGCGCAGCTTCTCGATGAAATGGGGAAGACCCGAGTAATGAGCCGAAATGGTCAGCTTTCGCCCGTGGGCGAAATGGATGACCAAATACGCCCCCTTCCGGCCCCCAGGTCGCAGCGATTCCAGGGTGGCCAGATAGTAAGGTGATTACCACAATTACTCATACCGTCGAGGCTGGGCGGATCAAGATGTCCCA
>NZ_JAMTDQ010000031.1 GCF_023806635.1 Accumulibacter sp. | reverse complement strand
CTTCAGGCCGGCCGCCAAGGACTACCGATGCCGCCTTTGCCCGCCGTCTCGGTAGGGGGGTGATTGGTTACCACGGCGCTGCGGCAGACGCCCGATGCGCCTGTGACTTGGTTCGGGGCGACTGGGACCACGCAGCGCCAGTCGCTTGCGGCGCCACGTGCACTGGCCTGATGACGGTCGCGTACAATCCTGCGAGGGAGCCTCCATGCCATACCTGCCCGTCGCTGCCCGTCTTCCTGCGAGACACGCGGCGCCGGGCCGGACGTTCAGCTGGCAGCCGACGAATCTCATTCTTCCAGGGCATTGCACGGCACACGAGAACGAAGCGCCGCGCCTGTCCCCGCTCGCCCAATCGGTGACGCGGGATGGCACGACGTTTCGAATCGATATCTGCAGAAGCGGCGGCGGTGGCTGGATTCTGGAAGTGGTCGATCAACACGGGAACTCGACCGTTTGGGATGAATCGTTTCCAAGCGACCGCGAGGCACTCGACGAAGTGCTGAACACCATCGATGAGAATGGAATCGCTTTGCTGATCGGTCCGCCAGCGGGTGTGCAGACACCGACCCACCTGAATCAACCGCTGTCGCGTCCCGACCCCATCGAACTCGACGAGTTCCTGGCCGACGTGTCCATTGCGGACATGGCTATGGACGTCTCGACACTGGAAGGCTTCATGACCGCGATTGTCAGCGGCCCACGCGCTTTACACCTACCAGAGTGGCTGCCCGGGTGTGGGACATGCAGTAAGGCCAGACCGAAGCCAGGTTCGAGAACAAGGAACAGTTGAACCGGATCATGTCGCTGCTTGCGCGCCACTACAACAAGGTGGTCCATACGTTCCAGGACACTCCGGCACTCCGGCGTCCTTCGAACCTGTGTTCAACCTGCGCAACCAGTGGGGTGCGGCCGAGTGGTGCGAAGGCTTCATTCTTGGTTTCCGGTTCGGCGAGGAGGACTGGAGCCGGCTCGCTGTTGGCAAACCGACCTGGTTCACTCCTTTCCTGCGATTGGGCACCGACGACGGCCTCGATATGACCAGGAAACACGGTGGTGCCGAGAGGTGGATGAACCAAGTCGCACGATCGGTCGCGAAGATTCACACCTATCGGAACGTCAGGCGCGTCAGGCAGACTGGTGGGGTGGAGCGGCACGATTTTCGTCTCGGCGAGCAGCAAGTGGCCGCACCGGTAGTTTGTGGCGGGCCGAGGATCGGCCGCAACGATCCTTGTCCTTGTGGCAGTGAAAAGAAATGCAAGAAGTGCTGCGGAGCGGCTGACGCTTCGGGTGGCCATTGCTGATCTGCGTTAAGATCCGAGCGTCATCAGAAACCCAACCCGAGGGGCCATTTTCATGACCTATTTCAGGCATCACGTGTTTTTCTGCTGCAATCAGCGCGGCGAGGGAGAAACCTGCTGCAATGAATCCGGCGCGACAGCGGCGCAGACCTACGCCAAGGACCGGATCGGCGAACTGCACCTCAAGGGAGCAGGCAAGGTGCGCATCAACAAGGCGGGCTGCCTTGATCGCTGCGACAACGGCCCCGTCGTGGTCGTCTACCCGGAAGGCGTCTGGTACAGCTACGTCGACAACGAGGACATCGAGGAGATCATCCAGGAGCATCTGGTGCACGGACGGGTCGTCGAGCGCCTGCGCATCTGAATGCCCAGGCAGGCCCGCTCAACCCGCCGCGGCACCGGCTGCGACACTCGCCGGCGCGGCCGGCGGGCCGGCCAACGTTCCGAACCGCACTTGCGGGCGATTCCGGTCGCCGCAGTGAACAACTCGGCCCTCTTCCGGGAGAAATGATGCGACGTTGGCTGGTTCAGCTGTTTCTGGCAGCGCTGACGTATGTGTTGAGCATTGCCATGGCGACGGCCGCTGACGGGATGTCGCAGTTGCCTGCGACCCTAAACGAAGAGGTGCGAATGCTGCCCATCGTCACGGGCTCGTCCAGCGTCGAACTCGAGACGACCTTCTTCGTACCGCCGGGTGTCGGTCCGTTCCCTCTGGTCGTCATCAACCACGGCAGAGCGACCGGTGATCCTCGCTTCGACCCGCGCGTCCGCCATCTCGTCGCCAGTCGCGAATTCCTGCAGCGCGGCTATCTGGTGGCAATCCCGATGCGCCCGGGTTTTTCCAAGTCCGGCGGCAGCCATGCCGCTCCCAACTGCAACATCGAAGGCCACGCACGGCTGCAGGCCGAGACGATCATCGCCTTCCTGCGCGAGGTGCGCCTGCGACCGGACGTCGATCCCGACCGGATACTGCTCGTCGGCGAGGCGGAAGGCGGCATCGCGGCAATGGCCGTGGCTGCGACGGGCTTCCCCGGCCTGCGTGGGATCCTGAATCTTGCCGGTGGCCTGCGATCGAGCGCAGCCGGATGCCTCTGGCAAGAGGCGCTGGTCGCGGCTTTTGCTGCCTTCGGCCGGAGCAGTACGGTGCCATCACTGTGGTTCTACGCGAACGACGATGGTACCTCCGACAGTCAGTTGCCCGGCGACATGTGGCGCGCCTTTAGTGACGCCGGTGGGCGCGCCGAACTGATCCGCCATGCGCCTTTCGCCGCTGGCGATACGCGAGCGATGTTCGCCAGCCCGCAAGGGGTAGCGGTCTGGTGGCCGGACAGCGAACGCTTTCTGCATGAGATCGGACTGCCGACCGCAGTTCTCTTCAGCCCGGGATCGACGCCGAAGCCAAAGCGAACGGGCTACGCCGACCTGAGCGACAGCGACGCATTGCCTTATCTGGACGACCGTCGGCGTGAGTTCTACCGAAGATTCCTCGCGCTGCCGTTGCCGCGCGCCTTCGCCATCGCAACCACCGGCAACGTCGGCTGGGCGCAGGGCGGTACCGACCCGCTGGCGGCAGCGCTCGACAACTGCGAGCGCGCTGCTCGCCACTCTTGCTCCCTGTACGCGGTCGATGACGAGGTCGTCTGGCAACTGGCAGACACCTCGCGACCGGTAGCCACCGATCCATTGCGCGAGCCATGAACCCGGTCCGGATGCGACCCGATTCAGGAGGCGGGAATGCGCAGCGGAGGCACCAGCGATGCAGCGACCCGAACGCGACGCGGACAGAGAAAGGAAGTTGAGGAGTGAAACTCCCCACCGAACACCTGCTCGTCGACGGACCCGTCGGCAAGATCGAAGTCACGGTCGAAAACCCTGGTGCACCACGCGGCATTGCGCTCGTTGCCCACCCGCACCCGCTGTTCGGAGGCGGCAACACGAACAAGGTGGTGCAGACACTGGCGCGCACCTTCAATCATCTCGACTACGTCGCCTTGCGGCCGAATTTCCGTGGCGTCGGCCTCAGCGAGGGCAAGCATGACGATGGTCGCGGCGAAGCGGAAGATCTGCTCGCCGTCCTGGCGGAAGCCAAGGTCCGCTTCGGCAACCTGCCGGTGGCTCTGGCGGGATTCTCCTTCGGTGCCTACGTCCAGACACGGGTCGCCGAGGTCTTGCTCGAGTTGGGGCATCCTGCACAACGACTGGTGCTGGTGGGAACCGCCTCCGGTTTCGTCGAGGGGGCTCGTCGCTACCAAACCAGGGCCGTACCGGCAGACACGATCGTCATTCACGGCTCCGAGGACGCCACCGTCCCCCTGGCCAACGTCATCGAATGGGCAAAACCCCTTGACCTGCCGGTGATCGTCATTCCTGGTGCAGACCACTTCTTCCACCGTCGCCTGCACGTCATCCGTGAGATAGTCAGTCGCGCCTGGCGCCACTGAGGGCGCGCAATGCAGTCATCGCGGGCCCGCTGCGGCGGCGCACGGCATCGCGGGAGCCGCGGTGCCGCGACTCGCCACCGCTACCGGTTCCGAGTCGCACGTGGCATCGGCAGGCATTCGGCGCTGCTTTGCGATGGCCGCTACCGCGGAAGTGACGGCCTTGGCGATGCCATGCAACCGGCCACCGTCGCCATGAAACTGCCGCCCTTCCGTGGCCTGTCGCGGCCAACCTGAAAGTGGTCGCCGTCAGCCGGCGTGAAGTTGGATGTTCTTGGGGTGGATGTTCTTCGAGAGACTGATATCGAGCTGGTGTTTCTTCGCTGCTTGGTTCTTCTTTGGTTTTCTTTCCAGATCGTGTAGTAGCCCGTCCTGTGATGAGGCAGGAGGCGACGCGAGATGGGCAGAGAGAAGCAGGATCCCTGCGTGAAATCCCTGGCGGCGTCTGGTAGCGTGGGGGCTCGTCCATGCCGATCCGGAGCCCTGCCGATGCCCTCATCCCTTCCCCTTGCCGACCCGCAACTGGTCGACACCGCGGCCACCCTCGCCGCGTGGCGGAGCATCCGCGCGTCGGGCGGCCGCATTCCGGGCGACCTGTGGTTGCACGCAACCGAGCTTGCCGGGCCGAACGGCGTTGCCCAAGTGGCGGTTGCGCTGAAGCTCGATTACACCAGCCTGAAGCGCCGCCTGGCCGCCACCGCCAGCAGCCGGGCCGAGCGCGCGCGGAGTACGCCGCAGCCCGCGGACTTGGCCAAACTCAACCTCGGCCTGCCGCTCTCGCCCCACCGGCTTGCGTTCTGATCCTCTCGGACCGACATGGGCACACTGCGCATCGAGTTGGCGCAAGCGGCAAGTAGTGACATCGCCGGAATCGCCCGCAGTCTCTGGCAGAAGCGGCAGTGATCGCGCTGAGCGCGGGCCTGCGCGTCTGGGTGGCCAGCGAACCGGCCGACTTTCGCTGCGGCATTGACTGGACGACGGTGCCGGCATTCCAGGCAACACCATCAAGCACATCTTCGAACCGTTCTTCACCACTCGCATGGGCCAGGGAGGCAGCGACCTCGGGCTGTACATCGTCTCCAACCGCGTCAGCAGCCCATCGGCTGTCTCCATCCGGGTCGAAAACTGCCCCGGCGAGGGTACGAGCTTCACCCTCACCCTGCCAATGACCGCGCCCATGCGGCTGGTGTCCATACCTGCAGCAGGGGCGGGTTCGATAGGCTGCCAGGAGACCCTGTCGGAGCCAGCATGCCACGGGCCGGCATGGCCGCCACCGCGGCGGGCGAAGTGCCGACGAACAGCCCGTTCGAGGGGCAGAATCAGGTTAGAATCGCGCTCTCCCGACGCACGCTCCCGACCCCGCTCACCATGCAATTCCTCGGCTTTTCGCTACGCAACCACCTCTTCGTCGCGCCAATGGCTGGGGTGACGGACCGCCCTTTCCGCCAACTGTGCAAGCGCATGGGTGCCGGTCTGGCGGTATCCGAGATGGTGACGTCGAACTCGCTGCTCTATGGCAGTGCGAAGACCCGCCGCCGCGCCGACCACCATGGCGAAGTGGCACCGGTCTCGGTCCAGATCGCCGGTGCCAGTCCGCTGATGATGGCCGATGCGGCGCGCTACAACGTCGACCGCGGAGCGCAGATCATCGACATCAACATGGGCTGCCCGGCGAAGAAGATTTGTAACGTGATGGCAGGGTCCGCGCTGCTGCGGGACGAGCCGCTGGTGGCGCAGATTCTCGAGGCAGTGGTGAGGGCAGTTTCGGGGACACCCGTGACGCTGAAGATCCGTACCGGCTGGGACCGCGAGAACCGGAACGCACTGCGCATCCTGAAGATCGCCGAGGATTCGGGGGTGCGGGCGCTGGCAATGCACGGTCGGACCCGCGCCTGCGGCTACAGCGGCGAGGCGGAGTACGAGACGATCAGGCAGGTCAAGGCGGCGGCACGCATCCCGGTGATCGCCAACGGTGACATCGACTCGCCGGAAAAGGCTCGCTCGGTGCTCACCAGCACCGGCGCCGACGCGGTGATGATCGGTCGTGCAGCGCAGGGGCGACCCTGGCTGTTTCGCGAGATCGAGCACTTCCTGCAGACGGGCAGCCACATGTTGCCCCCGCGGGTCAGCGAGATTCGCGAGGTCCTGCTCGGACATCTGGACGATGTCTACGTGTTCTATGGCCGCTGCGCCAGCGTCGGTATCGCCCGCAAGCACATTTCCTGGTACACCCGCGGGCTGCCCGGATCCGCCTTCTTTCGTCACCACATGAACCAGTTGCCGAGCATCGAGCAACAGCGACAGGCGGTGAACGACTTCTTCCTGGCGCTCGCCGACACCAACGAACGCCTGCCTGCCACTCCGCCGCCGGCGGTGGCAAGCGGCCACACCCCTTGCAAGGAACTTGCCGCATGAAGCACGTACATGACGACGACGACGCCATCGCGACCTGCGTCCGCAAGGCGCTGGAAAACTACTTTCATACGCTCGGAGGCGAGCAATCGGTGCCGGTCTACGAGATGGTGATCCGCAGCGTCGAGCGCCCGATGCTCGAAGTCGTTCTGCTGCAAGCCGGAGGCAACCAGACCCTGGCGGCCGAGATCCTCGGCATCAATCGCAACACCTTGCGCAAGAAACTGCTCCAACATCGGCTGATCACCTGAGTTGCTGCGCAGCGCCAGGCGTCCTCAAGAATCCCTTTCAACCTGCTGCCCCCACTGCCATGAAGATCCGTCAAGCCCTCCTCAGTCTTTCGAACAAGAACGGCGCCCTCGAATTCGCCAGAGGACTCGTCGCCCACGGGGTCAGGCTGCTGTCGACGGGTGGCACCGCCCGCATGCTGCGCGACGCTGGCCTGCCGGTCAGCGAAGTGGGTGACTACACAGGTTTCCCAGAAATGCTTGACGGCCGGGTCAAGACGCTGCACCCCAAGGTCCACGCGGGCATCCTTGCTCGCCGCGACCTTCCCGAGCACATGACGACACTCGAGCGGCACGGCATCCCGCCAATCGACTTGGTCTGTGTCAATCTCTACCCGTTCCGCGAAACCATCGCCAAGGCGGGGGTGACCCTTGACGAGGCCATCGAGAACATCGACATCGGCGGCCCGGCGATGGTCCGCTCCGCGGCCAAGAACTACGGTGGCGTGGCGGTGGTCACAGACCCCGACGACTACTCGAAACTGCTCGGCGAGATGGCGGCCAACGGCGGTGCGCTCAGCCTCGAGACCCGCTTCTCTCTCGCCAGCAAGGCTTTCGTGCACACCGCGCGCTACGATTCGGCGATCGCCAACTGGCTGACTTCGCTCGACTCAGCCGGGCAGCCGCAGGCTTTCCCGGCTCGGCTGCAAGTCGCCTTCGACCGGGTCGAGACGCTTCGGTACGGCGAGAACCCGCATCAACGGGCAGCGTTCTACCGCGACCCGGCCCCCGTCGCCGGGGCGATCGCCGACTATCGCCAGTTGCAGGGCAAGGAACTGTCCTACAACAACATTGCCGACGCCGACGCCGCATGGGAGTGCGTCAAGACATTCGATACGCCGGCGTGCGTCATCATCAAGCACGCCAATCCATGCGGCGTTGCCATCGATGCATCGCTCGTCACGGCATACGAAAAGGCTTTCCAGACGGACTCGACTTCCGCCTTTGGCGGCATCATCGCCTTCAATGGCGCGGTGGACGCCGATGTGGTGGAAGCGATGAACACCCGCAAGCATTTCGTCGAGGTCCTCCTGGCGCCGGCGTTCACCGCCGCCGCACGGGCACTGCTGGCGAGCAAGCAGAACCTGCGCGTGCTCGAACTGCCCCTGGCTCGTGTCCATCACAGCTGGGAAATGAAGCGCGTCGGCGGCGGGCTGTTGCTGCAGACGCCCGACCGCTTCAACGTCCAGGCAGCGGACCTCAAGGTGGTCAGCAGGATTGCCCCGACAGCGGCGCAGATCGATGATCTCCTCTTCGCCTATCGTGTCGCCAAGTTCGTCAAATCCAACGCGATCGTCTTCTGCGGCCACGGTATGACGCTCGGCGTCGGTGCCGGCCAGATGAGCCGCGTCGACTCGACGCGCATCGCAGCCAGCAAGGCGGAGAATGCCGGCCTCGACCTCGCCGGCTCATGCGTCGCTTCGGACGCCTTCTTCCCTTTCCGTGACGGGGTCGACGTGCTCGCCGCCGCAGGCGCCAGGGCGGTCATCCAGCCTGGCGGCTCGCTGCGCGACGAGGAGGTGATTGCGGCGGCCGACGAACATGGCTTGGCGATGGTCTTCACCGGCGCGCGGCATTTCCGGCACTAGGAGGCCCGCGCGCAAACACGAGGCAAGGTGCGCGGGAAGAACGGCTACCCAGGCGCAACCGTCGACAGGGGAGAGGCTCAGATGAAACTGCTTGTGATCGGTTCCGGCGGCCGCGAACACGCCCTGGCTTGGCGACTCGCGAAAACACCCGGACTGCAGAAAGTTTTCGTTGCCCCGGGCAACGCCGGTACGGCGCGCGAGCATGAACTGGAGAACGTGCCGCTGAGCGGCGCTGAAGAGCTGGCGGACTTCGCTCAACGGGAGAACGTCCGGCTGACCGTCGTCGGACCGGAGGCACCTCTTGCCGCCGGCATCGTCAATCTCTTTCGCGCCCGCGGCCTGAGGATCTTTGGCCCGACGCGCGAGGCCGCCCAGCTCGAGAGCTCGAAGGATTTTGCCAAGCGCTTCATGCTCAGGCACCACATTCCGACCGCCCGCTTCGTCAGCTTCACCGAACGCGCCGCAGCGCACGCCTACGTCGAGCAACAGGGGGCGCCGATCGTCATCAAGGCGGACGGCCTCGCCGCCGGCAAAGGGGTGGTCGTCGCCGGCAGCCTCGACGTGGCACACGCCGCGATCGATCAGATGCTCCCGGCGAGCGGAAGCGGCATGACCTCGGGTGACCATGGAGCCAGGGTCGTCATCGAAGAGTTCCTCGATGGCGAGGAAGCCAGTTTCATCGTCATGGTCGACGGCAGGAACGTTCTGCCACTGGCGTCGAGCCAGGACCACAAGCGGATCGGTGACGGCGACACGGGCCCCAACACAGGTGGCATGGGCGCCTACTCGCCGGCACCGGTCGTGACGCCCGAGGTACACGCACGGGCGATGCGCGAGATCATCCTGCCGACGGTCCGCGGCATGGCAGCCGAAGGCATGCCCTACACCGGTTTTCTCTACGCCGGACTGATGATCGGCCGCGATGGCTCGGTGAAGACGGTCGAATTCAACTGCCGCCTCGGTGATCCGGAGACGCAGCCGATCATGATGCGTCTGCGCAGCGACCTTTTCAACCTGCTCGAGCACGCCGTCTCCGGCCGCCTCAACCTCGTCGAGGCGAGTTGGGACCGGCGGGTCGCCCTCGGCGTCGTCCTTGCCGCAGCCAACTACCCCGCCACCCCACGCACTGGAGACCCGGTCAGCGGCCTGCCGGCCAGCACTGACGGCAGCCACGTCTTCCATGCGGGCACGAGCGAGATCGACGGCCGGATCGTCACCGCCGGTGGCCGCGTGCTCTGCGTGACGACGCTGGCGGACAACGTCAGGCAGGCACAGAGACGTGCCTATGACCTGATCACCGGCATCCACTTCGATGGCATGCAGTACCGCCACGACATCGGCCACCGGGCAGCCGGCCGATGACCGGCGGCCTGCCGTGCGGGAAGCGCCCGACCTCCGGGAAGACCGTGCGGCGATGATCGACGCCGAACGCCTCAGAAGCTATTTCACCAGCCTGCAGACTCGCCTCGTGACGGCTGCCGAGGCGACCGAGGGCCGTCACGGCGGGCGCTTTCACGCCGATCGATGGCAGAGGGAGGCTGGCGGACCGCTGACCGGCTGCGGCTGCACCAGCATCATCGAAGGAGGGCGCATCTTCGAACGTGGGGGCATCGCCTTCTCGGAGGTCAGCGGCGCCACGCTGCCGGCTTCGGCAACCACCAGGAGACCCGAACTCGCCGGGCGGGCGTTCGCGGCGATGGGCGTTTCGCTGGTGCTGCACCCGGCGAATCCCTTCTGCCCGACCGCACACATGAACGTGCGGGTCCTGCTCGCGACGGACGGCGACGCCGAGCCGGTCTGGTGGTTTGGCGGCGGCATGGATCTGACGCCCTACTACCCGTTCGCCGAGGATGTGCGCCACTTCCACCGCACCTGCCGCGACGCCCTGCAGCCCTTTGGCGACGATTGCCATGCGCGCTACAAGAAGTGGTGCGACGAATACTTTTTCCTCAAGCATCGCAACGAGCCGCGCGGCGTCGGTGGCATCTTCTTCGACGACCTCTGCGAGGGTGGCTTCGAGCGCTGCTTCGCGCTGACCCGAGCAGTCGGCGATGCGTTTCCTGCCGCCTACCTGCCGCTCGTCGACAAGCGTCAGGCGACCCCCTACGGCGAGCGGGAACGGGACTTCCAGGCCTACCGGCGCGGACGCTACGTCGAGTTCAATCTGGTCTGGGACCGTGGCACCCTGTTCGGCCTGCAGTCGGGCGGCCGCACCGAATCGATCCTGATGTCGCTGCCACCGATCGTCAAGTGGCGTTACGACTGGCAGCCCGAGCCGGGAAGTGCGGAGGCCGTCCTTTACGACATGCTGCCGCCACGCGACTGGCTGTAGACCCCGTCCAGCGGTAGGTCGCCGCTCGCCGGCGTTGGTGGATCGATCACCGCCCCGGCGCGGCGCGAAGCCAGCGGCCGTGATACGGCGGTCGGGGCGTGTCGTTCACGCTCGCGGCCAATCGTGAGCGCTGACTGCCGCCATGATCCCGGCATCAGTGGGAGCACTCTGGAACACCCGCTGCAGCCCCAACGCGCGCGCTGACTCGGCGATTCGCTGATGGGGCACGAACACCGGCGTACTGCGCAAACAGGCAAGAGCCTCCTCGTCGAGCAACCCGACGAGGTTGCGCAAGCCTTCGCTCGAGGAAATGATGATCGCGTCGAGCCGGCCAGCATGCCAGAGCGCCTGCAGAGGTGACGCGTCCGCTGGTGCGCGACGCTCGTAGCAGGCGACCGCATCCACCTGGGCGCCACGTTCGCGCAGGGTATCGGCCAGCAGTTCGCGGCCACCGTTGCCGCGCAGGATCAACACCCGCCGCCGCCGGACGGCGGCGGCCTGCAGGCCGGGAACGCTGAGCAGCGCCTCGGAATCGAAACGATCAGGGGGCAGCAGCACGTCGCCGACGCCGTAGGCAGCCAGCGCGTTCACGGTACCCGGGCCGATCGCCGCCGGCCGCAACGCCTTCGGCCATGGGCGCCGGGCGAGGATGGCGGGCAGGCTGTGGTCGACGGCGTTCGGGCTGATGAAGATCGCCAGCGCGTAGCTGTCGAGACGATCGATGGCCACCTGCAAGGGTGCCGGGTCGGCAACGGCAGAGATCTCGAGGAGCGGAAAGAGCAGGGCCTCGCCACCCTGCTCGCCGATCCCCGCAGCGAGCTGCGCCGCCTGCGCCCGCGGGCGCGTGACGACGATCGTCCGACCCTGCAGCGGCCGCGCCATCAGCCGGCGGCAAGCTGCTGCAGGATCGACTCAGCCCCCTGCTCGCGCAGCATCTGTGCCAGCGAGCCACCGATCGACTCGGCATCGCGCAGATGACCGCGCAGTTCGCCACGAACCATGTGTCCGCCGTCGGGCGTCGCGACCCACCCCCGCAACCAGAGGCCGTCACCCTCCGGCAAGGCATGAGCGGCCAGAGGCACCTGGCAACTGCCGCCCAGCGCGCGAGAAAAGGCACGTTCGGCACGCACGCAGTCCGCCGTCACGGGATCGTCGAGCGGCGCGACCAGCGCCGCGATGTCGGTGCGCGAGTTGCACACCTCGATGCCCAGGACGCCCTGGCCGGGAGCCGGCAGCGATTGCTCGGGCGTCAGCAGCGACCGGATCCGCTGTGGCAGACCAAGGCGGATCAGGCCGGCAGCCGCCAGGATGATCGCATCATAGTCGCCGGCATCGAGCTTGCGCAGACGCGTATCGAGGTTGCCGCGCAGACTCCGGATCACCAGTCGCGGATGGCAGGCACGCAGGATGGCAGCCCGACGCAGGCTCGAAGTCCCGACCACGGCTCCCGCCGGCAGCTCGTCGATGACGGAAAAGCGATTGGAGACGAAGGCGTCGCATGGGTTCTCGCGCGCGGAAATCGCCGCCAGCACGAAGCCTTCAGGCATCTCCATCGGCACGTCCTTCAGTGAGTGAACCGCGAGATCGGCGCTGCCATCCAGCATGGCGACCTCGAGTTCCTTGATGAACAGTCCCTTGCCGCCGATCGCCGCCAGCGGTCGATCGAGGATCTGGTCACCACGAGTACTCATGCCGAGGATGTCTACCGTCGTCTCTGGATATAATCCGCCGAGGCGGGCACGAATGTGTTCCGCCTGCCACATCGCGAGGCGCGATTCACGTGAGGCGATGACGATGCGCGGCGGGACCGGGGGAGGACTCATCACGGCAGAATTCCGGCAGGGAGCATTGGCCGGACGTCCGGCAGGCGAAGTCGGCATCGATGCCCCGGTGTCATGCCGACGGGAGTGATTCTAGCAAGGAGCGCACAGACTTGTCCGAAAAGCCAGCCTGGCAGGAGCCGGAACTCGCCGACTTCTGGGATCATCGTTTCCGCAGCGGCGTCACGCCGTGGGAAAGCGGTACCGCGCCACTCGATTTGCGACGCTTTGTCGGCACACGCACACCAGCGATCGACCCTGCCGCAGCGACCGCGGCGAGACATCCGCCAAGAGTTCTCGTTCCTGGCTGCGGCAGCGGCCTCGATGCGGCGTATCTCGAACAGCAGGGCTGGCAGGTGACGGCACTGGACTTTTCGGCCGCTGCCATCGAGCTGGCCCGCCAGGCCGTCGGCGACTCCTGGCGCGGGACGCTGCTTGCGGCCGACTTCTTTTCCTTCGTCCCGGCAGAACCTTTCGACCTCATCTACGAACGCGCCTTCCTCTGTGCACTGCCGCGTCACCTGTGGCCGCAGTACGGACGCCGGATGGCCGAGTTGCTGCCCACCGGCGGCCTGCTCGCCGGCTACTTCTTCTTGACGGCGGAACTGCGGGGTCCGCCGTTCGGCATTCTGCCGGAGCAGCTGGCCACCCTGCTGTCGCCGGCATTCGCCTGCCGCGAAGACCGCGCGGTCAGCGACTCGCTACCGGTCTTCGCCGGCCGTGAGCGCTGGCAGGTCTGGCAACGGCTCTGAGCCTCAGGGTTGCACCTCCTGGATCGCGGTCAGGTGGGCCAGGACATCCTGAATGTCCTGCGCCGGCAAGCGGTACAGCACGCCCTCGCTGGCACTGTCCTCGTCGTGCGGGCGATCAGCCTTCAGGTAGGCGTCGATCTGCTTCTTCAGATAGCTGGTGTACTGGCCTACCAGCATCGGAAACATGCCGCGGCCGTTGCCGCTCTTGCCATGGCAGACGGCGCACTGCTGGCCATAGACGAGCCTGCCCCGGTCGATGTTGCCTTCCGCGCGCGGAACGATCATCACTTTTTCCATCGCCAGCAGGCGCGTCAGCGCATCATCGCTATCCTTGAACACGGGCGGCCTCGTCGGCAGTTCGATCTGGGCCAGATAGTCCGCGACGAGCTTCATGTCCTCGTCCGGTAGCTCCCGTTCCTTGGTGTAGGGATACATCGGCAGGTTGACTCGCCGCTGGCTCTGGAACGCCTTCAATTGCTGCTCGAGGTATTTCGGCGGTTGCCCGGCAATGCGCGGATATTCGCCCTTCTTGCCGCCGGCGCCGAATTCACCATGACAGGCCGCGCAGGGCCCGTAGATCTCCCTGGCCCGCTCGAGGTCCAGCGCGGCAGCCGGCAGGGCGATCCATCCCGCCAGCACACAGCCGAGAAGTCTTGGCCTAAGTCCGAAGTGGATCATTGAATTCTCGTCGGAAGGAAAGCGAGATTATAGGAACTCCCCTCGCCCCTGCCTTGATGATCGTCAAGAAGCACAGGCCCCGGCCTGCCCCATCAGACGCCACTGCGGCGGACCAGCGACTTGACCAACGGCCACTGTCGGCGACTGACCGGCAGTCGCTCCGGAACGTCGCGCAGCATCGCCTGCCATTGCGTGTCGGCATCATCGGCGCCGCTGCGCGCGAAACCGATGATCGCATCGCGCGCGACCAGGACGCTGCGGTGCAGCCGGACGAACTGATCGCCGTATTCCTCCTCGAGATGGGTCAGCGACTCGTCCACCAGGAACTCGCGCTCACGGGTGCGGGCCGTCACGTACTTTAGGTCGGCCTTCAGGTAGATGATCGCCGCGACCGGGATCAGCAACAGGCGACCACGTTCATGACAGGCAAGATGGCTGCGCGCCGCCTGCGGCAGCCGCGCCAGCTGCGCCTTGCTCAGCGGGGCCGGCTGCGGCGGCAGCTTGCGCAATGCGGCGAGCAGGCGTGTCGACCGTACCGGCTTGAGGAGATAGTCAAGGGCGCTGAGCTCGAAGGCCTGCACCGCGTAGGCATCGTAGGCTGTGACGAAGATCACGGCTGGCGGGTCCTCCACTTGCGAGAGATGGCTTGCGAATTCAACTCCGTCCATCGTCGGCATGCGGATATCGACCAGCGCGACATCTACCTTTTGTGCCGCGATCACTCCGAGTGCGACGACGCCGTTCTCGGCCTCGGCGACCACCTCGTTCGGCAAGTCGGTCGCGATATCGGCAAGTACGTCGCGCAAGCGCGCCCGCGCCGGCGCTTCGTCGTCGACGATCAGCACCGCGATCGGGGACGCGAGTGGGGAGACGACGGCGCTCACCGCCAGCTGCCTCCGCAGGGCAGTACGATGTGTACGCGATACTCGCGGCTCCCGTCGGCGAGGCGCACCTCGCCGGTGTCGAGCCGGGCCTCGAGATCGTAGTACAGTGCCAGCCGCTCTTCGATGTTGTCGAGAGCCATGTGGTTGCCACGTGCATGCTCGGCATGCGACACGCTCCTCGGATTGGCCAGATCGATGTGCAGTTCGTCGGCACGCCGCAGGAGGGCGACGCGGATCGTGCCGCCATTGGCAACTGGCTCGATGCCGTGATAGACGGCGTTCTCGAGCAACGGTTGCAGGAGCAGCGGTGGCACCAGAAGATCCGCGGGCAGATCATCGATGCTCCACTCGACCTGCAGGCGCTCGCCCAGGCGCAGCTTCTCCAAATCCAGATACTGCCGGCACAAAGCCAGCTCATCGCCGATCGGCACCAGTTGGCGCGGGTCGCGCAGAAGCGCACGAAAGAGGTCGGCAAGTTCTTCGAGCGCGGTTTCGGCGCGGCGCGGATCGAGGCGGATCAACGAGATCACCGCGGTGAGACTGTTGAACAGGAAATGTGGCCGGATGCGAGCAGTCAGCGATTGCAGGCGGGCCTCGATCAGGGCTGGCGACAGGGCGCTGACGCGCAATGCCAGGTAGGAGAGCATGCAGGCCGCCGCCGTTCCGGCGAGCAGAGCGGCCCGTACCAGCCCCTGCCAACCCCATTCATCGAAGGTGAGAAGAGACCACAGCAACGAGAGCATGGCCGCCGACGCCGCCGCCAGCACGATGACCAACACGCGGGCGCCCCATGGCGGAAGGCCCTGCAGCCGGCCACCGAGCAGCGCCAGGGCTGCGAGATTGAAAAGCAGCAGGGGCTGCAACCACGCGGCCATGGTGACGTAGTCCTGCAGGCAGGCAAGCAGCCCGTCGCTACGCACCAGGGCGGCGAGCAAGGCCAGCAGATTGACCCCGAGCAGGATGCGCAAAATGACTCCAGCATTGCGAAAATCGGGTAGCGGCCGGCTCTGGGCGTTTTGCCTTATACTTGCCATCAGTTGCAGTGGCGCCTGTTCAAGGTTCTACGAATGATTTTAGCCCAGGAACCTGTTGCCCATGAGCCAATCGGACTCTCCCCAGTACACCTGGGCCGGCCGCTTCTCCGAACCCACCTCTGAACTCGTCAAACGCTACACTGCCTCGGTCCGCTTCGACCAGCGGATGTGGCGCCAGGACATCCGCGCCTCGTTGGCACACGCTGCGATGCTGGCGCGGCAGGGAATCATCAGTGCAGCCGACCTTGCCGACATCGAGCGGGGCATGGCGCAGGTGGCAGACGAGATTGCCAGCGGGGCCTTCGTCTGGTCGGTCGACCTGGAAGACGTGCACCTGAACATCGAGAAGCGGTTGACGACGTTGATCGGCGACGCCGGCAAGCGACTGCACACCGGTCGCTCGCGCAACGACCAGGTGGCGACCGACATTCGTCTCTTCCTGCGCGACGCGATCGACGGCGTCGCCGCCCTGCTTGGCGAATTCCAGAGCCGCCTGCTGGACTTGGCGGAGCGGGAAGCGGCAACCCCGCTGCCGGGCTTCACCCACCTGCAGGTCGCACAGCCAGTGACCCTCGGACACCACCTGCTCGCCTATGTCGAGATGGCGCGTCGGGACGCCGAGCGCTTCGCCGATTGCCGGCGGCGCACCAACCGCTTGCCGCTCGGCGCGGCCGCGCTCGCTGGCACCACCTATCCGATCGACCGGCAGTACGTAGCCGAGCTGCTAGGCTTCGAGGCGGTCTGCGGGAATTCACTGGATGCCGTCTCGGACCGCGATTTCGCGATCGAATTCTGCGCCGCCAGCGCCCTGCTGATGATGCACCTGTCGCGGCTATCCGAAGAACTGGTGCTGTGGATGAACCCGCGTTTCGGCTTCATCACGCTGGCTGACCGCTTCTGCACCGGCAGCTCGATCATGCCGCAGAAACGGAACCCGGATGTACCGGAGCTGGCACGCGGCAAGACGGGCCGCGTCTTCGGCCACCTTGTCGGCCTGCTGACCCTGATGAAAGGCCAGCCACTGGCCTACAACAAGGACAACCAGGAAGACAAGGAGCCACTTTTCGACGCCATCGACACCGTCACCGACACGTTGCGCATCTTCGTCGAGATGATCCCCGGGATCACCGCCCATGCGGAGAACATGCGCAGCGCACTGCGCCAGGGTTTTGCGACAGCAACCGACCTTGCCGACTACCTGACCCGAAAGGGCGTGCCGTTTCGTGATGCCCATGAAGCAGTGGGGCTGGCCGTTCGCCACGCCGAGGAGCGGGGTACGGACCTGGCGCAACTGTCTCTCGCCGAGCTGCGCCAGTTCTCGCCACTGATCGACGACGACGTCTTCGCCGTGCTGACGGTGGAGGGTTCGCTGGCGGCGCGCGATCACCACGGTGCCACGGCGCCGCGGCAAGTCAGGGCAGCGATCGCCCGCGCCCGTTCGCCAACCTAGGCACCTGTCGTCGGGATGGACAAGGTCGGAAAGTATGAGCTGGTGCGCGAGATCGGCCGCGGGGCGACGTCCACCGTCTATCTGGGAAGCGATCCGTTCTCGCGGCGCGAGGTGGCGATCAAGATCGCTTTCCCCGGCATCCTCAAGGATCCCAGGAGGGGCAAACTATACACTCACCTCTTCCTCAACGAGGCCGCGCTGATCGGCAAGATGTCGCACCCACACATCGTTCAGACCTACGATGCTGTGGTCGACGACCAGCTCTGCTACATCGTCATGGAGTATGTCCCGGGCGGCACGCTCGAAAGCGTCTGCTCCCGGGGCCAGTTGCTGCCCATCGAACGTGTCGTCGAAATCATCTTCAAGTGCACTCGGGCGCTCGACTTCGCCTTCAGGATGGGCATCACCCATCGCGACATCAAGCCGGCGAACATCCTCTTTGCCAGTACCGACCGGAATCAGGGTGACATCAAGGTCTCAGATTTTGGCGCCGCGATCATCGGTTCACCCGAGCGGACGCTGGTACTCGGCATCGGCTCGCCCGCCTACATGTCACCCGAACAGGTGAAGGACCGGGCGCTGGATCACCAGACCGACATCTACTCGCTCGGCGTCGTCATGTACCAGTTGCTGACCGGGCAGTTGCCTTTTCAGGCACGCAACAGCTACGACCTTGTCTACCAGATCATCAACGCCGAGCCGCGCCGCCCGTCGTCGCTGCGCAACGAGATCCCCGCAGCGCTCGATGCGATTGTCGCGCGCGCGATGAACAAGCAGCTCGATGCGCGGTACAGCAGTTGGACCGAGTTCGGACACGACCTGACTCTCGCCTTCCGCGGCAGGAGGCCAAGCGTGCCAGCGGAGCGCATGGCCGATTTCGAGAAGTTCGAAAAGCTCCGGTCATTCGGCTTCTTTGCCGAGTTCGCGGAAGCCGAGATCTGGGAAGTCGTCCGCTTCTCGAAATGGAGCCGGGTTGCCCCTGACACAGTCATCATTGCCGACGGCGAGGTAGGGGAGTGCTTTTACTTCCTCGCCGAAGGCGAACTGAAGGTGCTCAAGAACGGCATGCTTCTCGATCTGCTGACCAGTGGCGAGTGTTTCGGTGAAATGGCGGTGATCGGCAAGGCGACCGCGCTGCGCGGTGCCGACGTCGTCGCGCTGACCGATGCCAAGCTGGTGATGATCGCCGCGACTGCCCTGCAGGAATCGTCGGCAACCTGCCGCATGCACTTCTACCAGGCCTTCCTCGCCGTCCTCAGCGATCGTCTGAGCTCGGCCAATGTTCGCCTCGTCTCGTTCTGATGCCGGCTGCCGATGACCAGTGAGCCGCGGGACGGAGGAACCGAATCCGCTGCTCAGTGACCGCAGAAGGGTGCTACGCCATTCCAGCCCATCAATGCCTGCCGTTGGTAACTCGTGCGGACGATGCCGGTGCCTGCGTCGAAGAGAACGTCAAAGCGCGCCAACTGGTTCCACGAATCGCAGAACTGCCACTCCCAGACGAGTTCGTTGCGCGCTCTGAAATACTCGGTCCATTGCGGCACCGGCGGACCGAGGAGACGCAGGACGGACTCCCGGTCGCTCTTGCCCGGCTCGATACGCGCGAAATGCTCCATGTCCAGCACCTGCTCGATCCGCCGTAGTCTGCCGTCCGGGGCGATGAAGACCATGAACGTCTGCGGACCGGATGGGCCGCGAGGATACGCCAGCTGCTCGCTGCCATCGGCGTCCAGCCAACGCATCGCCGGCGTGCCCATCGTTGCGATGACGTCGGACACGGTCGCCACGCCGGGCTTCAGGCCGTAGCCACTGTAACCGGCACACGCCGAAAGGAGGACTGCAAGAAACAGGGTCGGCGCGAACCGTCCGATTGGGGATCGCGTACTCATGTGGCCTCCCTCTGAATGGTTTGCCAACGGTTGATGGTCGCGCCAGGCGACGGCGGGAAGAAGACTCCTGACCCAGGCGATGGTCGCCAAGGCCTGCCCGTCGGCAAACCCGCTGCCAGCGGAACGCGGCTTCAGCCGACGCCAGCCTGGTCCCGCAGGAGTTTCTGCAGTTCGCCCTCCTCGTACATTTCACGCATGATATCGCAACCGCCAATGAACTCGCCACCGACATACAGCTGCGGAATCGTCGGCCAATTGGCGAACTCCTTGATACCGCTGCGAATCTCCGGGGCTTCGAGGACATTGACACTGAAGAAACTCGGAAGACCGCACGCCCTGAGAATCTGGACCGACACGGCCGAGAAGCCGCACTGCGGAAACTGTGGCGTCCCTTTCATGTAAAGAACCACCGGGTTGCTCGTCACCTGCTCCTTGATCAGCTGCTGCACATCCATCTTGAGACCTCATAGCTCATGTGGTTGAAGAAAGAAATCGTCCTGCTGCGACTCTCTGTTTCGGCTGACGGGAAAGCGGGCAGCGCTGACCCGATCGATCCCTGCCAGGTCGGGCCAGGTCGCCATGCCGGTCAGACCGGCGTCTTGCAACAACTGGCGAACGGCCACGCCCTGATCGTGCCCATGCTCGATCAGCAGCCAGCCTCCCGGCAGCAGGTGCATCGCCGCACCACCAACGATCACCCGCGTGCAGTCGAGTCCGTCGCCACCCGCGACACCATCGGTCAAAGCCATCCGCGGTTCGAATGGCAGGCCACCGCTCTCCAGATGCGGGTCAGACATGGCCACGTAGGGCGGGTTGGCGACAATCAGATCGAAGCGCTCAGCGCCGAGTGGTCCATACCAATCGCCTTCGAGAAAGCGTATGGTCACCCCGTGCAGAGCCGCGTTCATTCGCGCCACGACCAGCGCCGCTGGTGACAGATCGACAGCCACCACTCTGGCCTGCGGAAAACGGCACTTCAAGCTGACCGCCAACACGCCGCAACCCGTGCCTAGATCCGCGACCGCGGGATCGTGCAACGCTCGCAGTCTTTCGAGTGCCAGTTCGAGCAGCAGTTCCGTTTCGGGACGCGGCACCAGCACGTCGGCGGTGACCCTGAACTCGCGACCGTAGAAGCCGACTGACCCGACCAGGTAAGCCAGAGGCTCACCCCTCGCACGTCGCTGCACCAGCGCTTCGAGTTGCCGCACCTGCAGCGCTGAGAGCGGCCTGCCCGCATGAGCGAGCAGATCGGCGTGGCTGCAACTGGCCACGTGCTCGACCAGTAGGCGGGCATCGAGGCGATCGATCCTCTGCCTTGCAAGCCGCCAAGCTTCGCCGATGGTCGTCACCAGGACGCAGCCACACGCCTCACCCGGCGTCTGCGAGCATGGCCAGCTGATCAGCCTGATGCTCGGCAGTGAGTGCCGTGATGAGTTCGTCAAGCTCGCCATCCATGATGGCGTCGATCTTGTACAGCGTCAGGTTGATCCGGTGGTCGGTCACCCGCCCCTGCGGGAAGTTGTAGGTACGAGTCCGCTCCGAACGATCACCGCTGCCGATGAGGTTCCTGCGGGTGGAAGCGATGTTGGCGTGCTGCTGGCGTTCCTGCAGATCCTTGATTCGAGCCACCAGGACGGACATCGCCTGCGCCTTGTTCTTGTGTTGCGAGCGGTCATCCTGGCACTCGACGACGATCCCCGTCGGCAGGTGGGTGATGCGCACCGCCGAGTCGGTCTTGTTGATGTGCTGCCCGCCCGCGCCGGATGCACGATAGGTATCGACACGGATGTCCGTCGGGCTGATCAGCACCTCCTCCATCGCTTCCGCCTCCGGCATGACCGCCACGGTACAAGCCGAGGTATGGATGCGGCCCTGTGCTTCGGTCTCCGGGACACGCTGCACTCGGTGTCCGCCCGACTCGAACTTCAGGCGGGAGTAGACGCCACTGCCAACGATGCGGGCAATGACTTCGCGATAGCCGCCGAGGTCGGAAACGCTCGCCGAGATCACCTCGACCTGCCAGCGCCGGCGTTCTGCGTAGCGCGCATACATGCGAAACAGGCTGCCGGCAAAAAGTGCGGACTCATCACCACCCGTCCCGGCACGTATCTCGAGAAAGACGTTGCGCTCGTCATTGGCGTCGCGCGGCAGCAGCAGTCTCTGCAGCTCACCTTCAATTGCCGGCAGGCGTCCGCGAATGGCAGACACTTCAGCCTCGGCCAGCTCCCGCATCTCCGGATCAGCCAGCATCTCGATGCCGCCAGCCAAGTCCGCCTGGGCTCGCCGCCAGTCGTGGTACAGCAGGACCAGCGGACCGAGTTCAGCGTGCTCGCGCGACAATTTGCGATACTCATCGATGTCCCGGGTCGCTTCACCGTGCGCCAGCATGCGGTCCAGCTCGTCGAGTCGCCCGGCAAGGTGCTCCAGTTTTTCACGAATGCTTTCGTTCATCAGATGGTCGGTCCAGCAGGTGGGGAATACGGGGATCGAGTTCCAGCAGGAGCGTGGCTTCGGCGCGGCCGGTCAATCGCCTGGGCGGTGATCCGCGTGCAGGTGGAAGAGCAACCCGACCAGAGAATGCAGGTCGTGGTTGTCGCCACCGGCCTGCGTCAACGCCTGCGTCGGAGCATGCAAGAACTTGTTTGTCAGCCTGTGCGACAAGTGCTCGAGGACCAGTGCCGGATCCTCGCCCCTGGACAACAGCTTCAGCGCGTGCTCGACCTCGTGTCTTCGAGCGCGTTCGGCCGCATCCCGTAGCGAACGGATGACCGGAACGGTCGCCCGCGTCGCGAGCCAACGCAAAAACACTTCGACACGCTCGCTGATGATCGCCTCCGCGTCCACCACTGCAGCCTGGCGCGATTCCATGCCAGACTCCACCACCTGCGCCAGGTCATCGACCGTGTACAGGAATACATCGTCCATGTCGCCGACCTCGGGTTCGATGTCGCGCGGGACCGCGAGATCAACCATGAACATCGGGCGATGACGGCGCACCCTGATCGCCCGTTCGACCATGCCGAGACCAATGATCGGCAGCGGACTGGCAGTGCACGAAATCACGATATCGAACTGGGGAAGGCGCTCGCCGAGTTCTTCGAGGCGGATGGCCGAGCCACCAAAGCGATCGGCAAGAGCAAGCCCACGCTCGACCGTGCGGTTGGCGATCACCACCTGCTTCGGCTGCTGCGCGGCAAAATGACGGGCACACAGCTCGACCATCTCGCCCGCACCAATGAAGAGGATGCGCTGCTCGGCGATCCGCTCGAAGATCCTGCCTGCCAGTCGAACCGCCGCCGCTGCCATGGACACGATGTTGGAACCGATGGCAGTCGTTGAGCGAACCTCCTTCGCGACTGCGAAGGACTGCTGAAACAGCTTGTGCAGGGTCGTTCCCAACGTCCCCGCCTCATCGGCAGCGCGCACGGCCTCCTTCATCTGCCCCAGGATCTGTGGCTCGCCAAGGACCATCGAATCAAGTCCGCTGGCCACCCGGAAAACATGCCTTACGGCCGCGCGCTCCGGGTAGGTATAGAGGTACGGCTCGATCTGTCGCCGCTCCAACCGGTGATACTCGGCCAGCCATTGGCAAGCCACGTCGGGCGCATCAGTCGCCAGGTAGACCTCCGTACGGTTGCAGGTCGACAGAATTGCCGCTTCATGAACCGAGTTGCGACGCGTCAGGTCAGCAAGCGCCAGCTGTACCCTTTCGGCGTGGAAAGCCACCTGCTCACGAATCGAAAGTGGCGCCGAATGGTGGTTGATGCCAAGGGTATACAACGGCATGCTGGAGGAGCGTGGTCGCAAGTCGGATGAGCCGAGGATGGCCGCGCATTATATCACCGGCACCCCAGCCACCCCGGGTCACAGGAAGCCCGTGAGCGCTCAAGGGATCTCCTCCGCCGGCTTGCCGATGAAGTAGCCCTGAGCATAGTCAACACCAAAGCTGGCCAGCATGTTCAGGGCGCGTTCATCCTCGACGAACTCGGCAACGGTCTTCTTGCCGAATCCATGCGCCACTTTCGACAGTGCCTCTACGAAGACCTGGTCGTCCTGACTGTCGACGAGGGAACGGACGAAAGAGCCGTCGATCTTGACGTAGTCGACCGGCAACTGCTTTACGTAATTGAACGACGAGAAGCCGACGCCAAAATCATCGAGCGAGAACGTGCAACCGAGTTCCCGGACCGCTCCCATGAACCTGCGGGCGGCAGCGAAATCAGCCACCGCCGCCGTTTCGGTGATCTCGAACACGACGTCACCGGCGAGATCGCGCCTCTGCGCCAGCTTCTCGCGCAGGAAGGACAGCAGGCTGGCGTCATTGATGCTGACACCCGACAGGTTGATCGAGAACCGGTACCTCTGCCCTGCCCGACGAGAAAGCTCCATCCGCGCCAGAACCATGCCCGTCACATGACGATCGATCTCGCGTATCAGTCCACTGCTCTCGGCCACCTCCATGAACATGCCCGGCGGCACCACACCGCCGTCGACCGCGCGCATGCGCACCAGCGCCTCGAAATGGCTCACCCTGCGCGAAGCGATGTCGAGGATCGGCTGATAGTGAACGATGAACCCATCATTGGCCAGGGCACGGTTGATCATCTCCTCCCAGTGCAGGCGATTCTGCATCCTTTCCTGCACCCCCTCCCCCTCCGAGTAGACGTGCCACCCCCCTCCCCCCTTCGACTTGGCTTGGTACATGGCGATATCGGCGTTGGTCAGCAGCAGCTCAGCATTCATCTTGGCCGCCGAGAAGACGACGATGCCGATGCTCGCGGAAACGCGGTGATTCGCTCCGAGACCGGGGAACTTGATCTCGGCCAAGCGTCGGTTGATCTTCTCCGCCACCTGCACCGCGCCGGCACTGTCGCACTCGTGCAGCAGGACGCCGAGTTCGTCGCCTCCCAGGCGCCCGATCCGGTCACTCGTGCGGGCAACATGCGCGACCTCTTCGGCGACTATCTTGAGCAGCGCGTCACCCGCCTGATGGCCACTGACGTCGTTGACGTACTTGAAGGCGTCGAGGTCAAGATAGAGCAGCGCACCATCACGCCCCGACCGACGGGCATCGACCAGGGCCCTGCGCAGGATGTCCTGGAAGTGGCGCCGATTGACCAGGCCTGTGAGCGGATCACGCTCTGCCAGATACTTGCGTTCGGTGTGGTCGACACCGACTGAAAGAACCATCACGGCATCACCCGGCTGCCCGGCCAGCCGTGAATGATTCCAGGTGATCTCGTAGGGCTCGCCGCCCTTGCCCTGGAGGATCGATTCAAGCTGCACGTGCTGACGATCGCCCGAAGCGATCTCGTGCACGGCCTGCATTGCCGCAGCGACCTGCAGCGAGTCGCCGCCAATGAGATCAAAAAAGGAACTGGCCGACAGCTGTTCCTCCCCGAGACCGGCAAGCTGGCGCCCGTATCGATTGAGCGTGAGGATGCGACCTGCAGCGGACTGCGTGAGGACGATGACCTGCGCCGTATCGAGTAGACTCCGGCTGAAGTCCCGTTCGACCGAAATCCGCTGCAGCATTCCCTCGGTTACCGCCGCGTGTGCCGCGACGTCGCGCTCGAGCGTCTCGAGGCGGTACGACAGGTCGATCGCCGCCTCATCCAGCCTGTCGATCTCGTCCTCAACCAGGCGACGGGGCCGGGGGGCGATCCGTCGACGCGCCTCGGCAAAGGCGCTGCGCCCGAGCAGGGGAATCGCATTGGCGGTCCGCGCCATACGCTGCAGTGGGGCGTTCACCAGCAGCGACAGAAGCAGCAACGACACCAGGGAAACCAGCAGTTCGCCCTGCAGGCGGTTCACCACGGACTGGTGAATATCGACCAGCGCCTGCGTCAGGTCGTCAATGACCACCATCGTCGCCGGCCTGGACGCGCCCGCGGGGAAGTCCAGGACAAGAAACGACAGCTCGAACTGCCTGCCGTCGTAAGGTAAGGAAAGGTAGGCATGTGCGGGACCGGGGGGAGTCCTTGGCAGTGACTGCAGCTGGCGCAGGAGAGGCCGGTGGCTGCCCATGCTGCTCAGGGGGATCGCTCGCAGACCGAGCCGCGGCAGAAAGGCCTCGTCGGCCGACGCCTCCGACAGAGGCCCGGCGTGCGGGACGAGGACACCCAGATCGGCACCGGTGACGCGCTGGAACGAATTGACCACGTCCGCCAGCGAGCTGCCGACGACGACAGCGCCCGCCACCTTTCCCGCCGAGAGGATGGGTGCGGCCGCATACTCGGTGCACACGTCGCTGCAGTTCGTCCAGCTCATCGCCCTCTCGCTGTTGATGACCTCGGTCACCTGCGCCCTCGAAGGGACCTCCGGCCCGCCAGAGCTGGTCCACGCAGCCAATTGCTCGCCGCCCGTCAGGTAGACCTGCAGCGAGTCGATCCCGTAACCGTACTGCAGGGCGGGCCAGTAGCTGTCGAAGTGCTGCCGCAGCAGGGCATTGCCTGCCGCAGTCTGGAACAGGGTGACACCAACCGAATCGAGGGCAGCCAGGACGCCAGCAAGCGCCTGCAGCCGCAAGCCGACCTCGTTGCGCAGAGCAAATGCCTGTGCCGCCAGGCGCGCACGGGTCTCGGCGCGCTGCTCGTCGAAGCGCGTCATCAGGTCCTGATAATGCAACCAGGACAGCACTCCGTTGACCGACAGCATGACCGCCCCCAGGGTCAGCAGCACCTTCCACTTCAGGCTCAGGAAGCGCGATCCGCCAGGGTCTCCCGTCGAGGTTCTTCTTTCCGGCATGCGTCGCAACTAGAAACGGAAGGAGGCTTGCAGCATGAAGTTGTCCCAGTAGCGGCGCAGGGCCTGCGGATTCGGGTTGTCCTGCGCCGCCAGGAAGCCTGTACCGTCGACGAAATGCGCCTCGGCGCGCAGCATGAACTGGGGTGTGACGTCGAAACGCAAGCCAACGGTCCAATCCTTGGCAAAGCGGGTGAAGCCGGGAAGGCGGGTGGCGGCAGCGAAATCCTTGCCATCGCGATCGTTCTGGTCGGCGTAGAAGGCGTCGTAACGCAGCAGGGCTTCCCACTGCGGCGTCAGCCGATAGGTCCCCTGCACATAGTAGCTCTGTCCGTCGAAGGTGCCGTTGTAGAAGTACGGGCCGAAATCGGTGATGGAAGTCCGGCGCAAGGCGTATTCGCTGGTCAGACTCCAGTTCTCGGCGTTGTACTGGGCGGAAAAGATCAGTGGCGTCAGCCTGAACCTTCCCGCTTGCAGGATGTCCCGGTAACCCGGCTGGTACTTAAGGTCGAGACGCAGCGCCGTGAACGCCAACCGATACCTGTTGCCGGCCCCCTCATAGAGGATTTGCAGATCGGGCGCCAGCTTTGAATCGAGCTTGCCGGGGCGGTCGAGACCGACCAGAGGCACTTTTGCCGCCTCGGTATCGGTTTGCGGCTGCCCATAGGCGAAGCTCGCCGAGAGGGTTCCGCCCTCGCCGAAGCGCTCGACGTAGACCTCGGCACCGTCCGCAGACACGGTCAGGTTGCGCGTCCGCTCGAAGTAGATCGACTGCGGCAGGATGATGCTGGGCCGGGTGAAGGGGACGTCGCGCGTCGTGTTGTAGAGACCATAAGCAGTCTTGATCCGCCCCACGCGAATCCCGGCCCGGCCTTCTTCACTCGACATCGGCGCCCAGTCGATCAGGCCGTAGTCCAGTCGCACACCGCCGTCGTCGGTGCCGCCCGCCCGTCGCGACAGCAGTCCGCCCGAAAGCTGCAGCGCCGGCGTCAGACGCCACGAGGCATTGACACCGACTTCGGAGAAGTCCTTGCTGATCTGGTTGTCGCTCTGGCCGAAGAAGTTGTTGTCGGTCGTGGTCACCAGCGTCAGCGAAGCAAAGCCGTGCAACTGGAAATCGCCATCGAGCAGGTCGAGCGCGTGGCCAGCCGTCTGCCAGGACAGCAAGCAGCCGGCCAGTAAAAGGCGCGATCTGGTCTTAGCGAATCTTGAGCACACGCACATTCGGAGTCACCTCGCTCGCTTTGACGTAACCGATCGCACCAGGGGTGGAGGCCACTCTGGCCAGCATCTCGTGTGTTGAAGCAACGACCTCCGGGTACTGGCCCTGGCCCGAAAAGACCTGCCGGTCCCAGGCCATGCGCAACTGCTGTGGAAAGACCTGCAGGACGGACTTGCTGAAGGTGGCGTGTTCCGGCGTCTCGTCGGCAAGGACGAAGACCTTTACCGGCGTCTCGCCGGGCCATCGCTGCAGGCGCATTCCGAGGATGGCACGCAAGGTGGCGCGCGGGATCGAGTCCTCGGTGATGGCCGGATGCGCGATCACGACCATCGCCGGGTCCGCTGACTGGGCGCAAGCGAAGCCAGAGAAAAGCCCGCTTGCCATGATCCACAACAGCGTCAGCCGGAGGAGGGAAGTAGCGAATTTAATTGCAGGAGTTTTCTCCATCACGGCGCATCGTACCAGACAATGTGCCGCCCTATCAGCCGCCGTCGCTGGTTTTGGCGACCATTCCCGCGGCTTCCTGCCGATGCGGCCGCGATCACTCTCTAGATTCCCGACCCCCCCTCTTCGAGCACCGCTAGCGCTGCCGCAAAAACCCTGAGTTCGCGCGGCTTCAACCAAACCTGCTGGCCCTTGGCCAGTGCCAGGACATTGGCGCGCTCGCGCGTCAGCTCGACCTCGATCAGTTCCGAGGCGTGCGCCAGTTCGACACGTACGACAGGCCCGATGGCGTGCACCTCCTGTACCGTCGCCTGCAGGCTGCCGACGACGGGATGGTGCTCGATTTCGATATCGTGTGGTCGCACGTAGGCGGTCGCCTCTGCTGCCGGAACGGCTCCGGTCTGATCCCTGCCGACATCCGCCCAGGCGCCGTGCATCCGGCTGTGGAACACGTTCACATTGCCCAGGAACTGATAAACGAAGGGTGATGCGGGATTCGTGTAGACCTCATCGGGAGAGCCTATCTGCTCGATTCGACCCTGATTCATGACCACCACGCGATCGGCTACTTCCAGTGCTTCCTCCTGGTCGTGTGTCACGAAGACGCTCGATATGTTCATTTCGTCGTGCAGGCGACGCAACCAGCGACGCAGTTCCTTGCGCACCTTGGTATCGAGTGCACCGAATGGTTCATCGAGCAGCAGCACCCGTGGCTCGACTGCCAACGCGCGCGCCAGAGCGATGCGCTGGCGCTGTCCGCCCGACAGCTGTGAAGGGTAACGGTCGGCCAGCCAGTCAAGCTGCACGAGCTTGAGCAGCTCACCGACGCGGCGGCGGATTTCAGCCTCTCCAGGACGCAGCCGGCGAGGCTTGACGCGCAGACCGAAAGCGACGTTCTCGAAGACGGACATGTGACGGAACAGGGCATAATGCTGGAAGACGAAGCCGACGTTGCGGTCGCGCGCATGGACGTGGGTGGCCTCCTCACCGGCAAAGAGGACCTGCCCGCCATCGGCCGTTTCCATGCCGGCAATGATCCGCAGCAGGGTCGTCTTGCCACAGCCGGATGGTCCCAGCAGGGCGACCAGTTCACCCGTCGGAATGTGCAGGCTGACGTCCTGCAGCGCAACGAAGGCGCCAAAACGCTTGCCGATTGAACGGATTTCGATACTCATCGGTTTTCGTCCATCAAGGTCATCGTACCCCAGTCGCTCGCCGGTCGCAGCGGCGGGGCAAGACGGCTCCGCCCGTTTCGTCGCTGCTCATGGTGCGGTGTTTTCCGCCGCCAGCTCGCTCGACAGCATGCGCATTTCACGACGCATCCGCCACTCGACGACCGTCTTCGCAACCAGTGTCACGAGTGCAAGGAGGGCCAGAACCGACGCCGACGCGAAGGCGCCGACTGCGTTGTACTCGTTGTAAAGGATCTCGACGTGCAGTGGCAGCGTGTTGGTTTCGCCGCGAATGTGTCCGGAGACCACCGAGACGGCACCGAACTCGCCCATCGCACGGGCGTTGGCGAGAATCACGCCGTAGAGCAGACCCCACCGGATGTTGGGTAGCGTCACCCGGCGGAACATCTGCCAGCCGGTTGCTCCAAGCGATATCGCGGCCTCCTCCTCCTCCTTGCCTTGCGCCTGCATCAGCGGAATCAGCTCGCGCGCGACGAAAGGCAGCGTGATGAACATCGTCACCAGGACGATCGCCGGCAGGGCGAACACCACCTTGATGTCGTTCGCTGCCAGCCAAGGCCCGAAGAGACCCTGCGCACCGAAGATCAGCAGGAAGACGAGGCCGACCACCACCGGCGAGACCGCGAACGGGAGGTCGATCAGAGTGACCAGCAGGCTCTTGCCACGAAACTCGAACTTGGCGATTGCCCACGCGGCCGCCACGCCAAAGCCGATGTTGAGCGGCAGCACGAGGAGCGCAACGAGCAGCGTCAGCGTAATCGCCGAGCGTGCGTCACGATCCTGCAGGGCTTCCAGATAGGCACGCCCACCGGCGGCGAAAGCCTCGGCAAACACTGCCAGCAAGGGCAAGAGCAGGAAGAAGAAGAGGAAGCCGAGCGCGACCGCAAGCAGCAGGCGCCGCAGCCAGGCCGGCTCGGTAGTCGCCCGCCGGCCGGCCGCAGTGCTCACGACAGACCTCCGCCTGCCGCGCGAGCACCGTGACGGTTGGCCGCCCACCACTGCAGCCCGTTGACGACGAACAGCATGAGGAAGGAAATGAACAGCATCACCACGGCCAGCGCAGTCGCCCCCACGACGTCGTATTGCTCGAGCTTCGAGATGATGAGCAGCGGCGTGATCTCGGAGATCAGCGGCATGTTGCTGTTACGTCTTCCTCTCCCAGAGGGCTGAGGCGCTCGCTCATCCCGCGAAC
>NZ_JAMTDQ010000030.1 GCF_023806635.1 Accumulibacter sp. | reverse complement strand
TCTCGCTCCGACACTGGACTTCGGATGATCTGCAGACTTGCGGGTAAAGGGCAGGACTAGGGCACACGCACGAGCAAGCCGACGGAAAGCAGGAAAGCAAAAACCATCTGCAGTCCAGCAGTGCCGGCGAGCAGTGCGTTGTACTCTGATCCGGCAGCGCGGTGGAAGCGAACGATCTGGCGCAAAGCCAGCGGCAGCGCCAGACACGGCAGGGCGAGCCAGACGCCACGGCCAGTCAGCGCGGCCAGCCACGGCAGAAGTGCGAAGGGCAGCAGCGTTTCGCCGGCGTAGATGCCGCATGCCGCCCGCCGCCCGCAGAGAACCGCCAGCGTTCGCCGTCCGGCGCGGGCGTCGGTTTCCCGGTCACGCGTGTTGTTGACGGTGATCAGGGCGGCCGCCAGCAGGCCGACGATGCAGCCGGCGAGCACGGCCGCAGGCGCCAGCGACAGGGTCTGCAGGTAGTAGCTGCCGCTGACCGCCAGCACGCCGAAGAACAGCAGAACGAAGAACTCGCCGAGCGGCGTGCAGGCGATCGGCCGCGGCCCGCCGGTGTAGGCCCAGCCAGCCGCCAACGACGCCAGGCCGATGGCGACGATCGGCCAACCGCCGTGATCGGCGAGATGGACGCCGAGAAAGAATGCCAAGGCAAAGGCGACCCACGCACCGCGTCGCACGACCCGTCCCGGCAGCCAGCCCATGGCCGTCGCGCGCGGCGGCCCGAGGCGCTCGGAGCCATCGACGCCGCGCTCGAAATCGGCGACATCGTTGTGCAGGTTGGTGCCGATCTGGATCAACAGCGCGGCAAGCAGCGCGACCAGCGCCGGCAGCCAGAAGACAGCCGCCTGCTGCGACCACGCCAGCGCACTGCCGACGAGCACCGGCACCAGTGAAACGCCAAGCGTCTTCGGACGCACCGCCAGCCACCAGGCGCAGGCCCGGCGGGGAGTCGTGCCGCCCGCCATCATCGCCATCTGCCGGCCGGCGCTGCAGCGGCGGCGAGCGTCTGACGGCCCGGGGACTGCCAGGCCGGGTGCTATAATCCGCCGCTTTGAACGCACGGGTCGTTGGTTGTTGTGTCGTGGTGCCGAGAGGGGGAATCGAACCCCCACGCCTTGCGGCGGCGGATTTTGAGTCCGCTGCGTCTACCGATTCCGCCATCTCGGCCTGAGCGCGCGGTCTGCGCGCGGCATGAGGCGGCGATTATCGCGCATTCCACGGCCGCGAACAAGCCGACGCGGGCGGCGCCGGACGACGCCGAACTCGTACCCGCCACGCTGCCATGCTGACCCTCGACGACTTTGACTTCGAACTGCCGGCCGAGCTGATCGCCCAGCAGCCGGCCGCCGAACGCAGCGGCAGCCGGCTGCTGCGGCTGCTCGACACCGGCATCAGCGATCACCGCTTCGACCAGCTGCCAGCGCTGCTCGATGCCGGTGACCTGCTGGTATTCAACGACGCGCGCGTCATCCGCGGCCGCATGTTCGGTCGCAAGGCAAGCGGTGGCCGCATCGAGGTCCTTTTCGAGCGCATCATCGACGCCCGCCATGCACTCGCGCAGATCCGCGCCAGCAAGTCCCCCAAACCTGGCAGCCGGATCCTGCTGGAGGAGGCAATCCCGATGCTCGTCGGCGAGCGAAGCGGCGAGCAGGGCGAGTTCGTCGCCCTCGAACTCGCTGCCGATGGCGACCTGTGGAGCCTCGTCGAGCGCCACGGGCGGCTGCCGCTGCCCCCCTACATCAAGCATGTCGCGACGGCTGCCGACGAGGCTCGGTACCAGACCGTCTTCGCCCGCTCACCCGGCGCGGTGGCAGCGCCAACCGCCGGCCTGCATTTCGATCAAGCGCTGCTGCAGCAGCTCGCCGGGCACGGTGTCGGCAGCGCCTGGCTGACGCTGCATGTCGGCGCCGGAACCTTTCAGCCGGTGCGCGCGCACGACCTGCGCGAGCACCGGATGCACAGCGAGCGCTTCGAGCTTCCCGCCGCGACGGTCGCCGCGATCGCCCGCACGCGCAGCAGCGGTGGTCGCGTGGTCGCCGTCGGCACGACCAGTCTGCGGGCGCTCGAGGCGGCAGCGCGATGGGGCGAACTGCGCGCCGGCGCGGACGAGACCGATCTCTTCATCACTCCGGGCTACGAGTTCCGGGTCGTCGACCGCCTGCTGACCAACTTCCATCTGCCGCGATCGACTCTGCTGATGCTGGTCGCTGCCTTCGCCGGCCATGCGTCCATCCGTAGCGCCTACGAACATGCCATCCGCAAGCGCTATCGCTTCTTCAGTTACGGTGATGCGATGCTGCTGACGCGGCAATGCGCGTCGCCTCTTCGTCACGCCATCTGAACCCCCAAACGACGATGTCCAGGAACCCGCTGAACAGCACCGCCTTCGACCAGCTCGACACCCTCGGCCTGGCTCCCGACACGCACAGGGTGGCACTCGCCTGCGCGCTGCTCTGGGCCAGCCGCTCGTTAACCGACGTGCATCGGCTGCTCGTCGTCAGCGGCCTGAAGACGCGAACCGGCCATGCCTTCAGCCTCGCCGACGTCAGGAAGGCGTGGCTGCAGTTGGCGGAGAGGGATCTGCTGTTCGAGGATCGGTCGCGCCACGGTGCTTTCCAGTTGGTGGACTCGCTGCGCGCGCCGCTCTACCGGCAGTGGCTCGATACCGCGACGGGCAGCGCGCTGTTCGATCTCATCTGTCAAGTCGATCGTTTCCACCCGGGCGAATCCAGTTACTACTGGAGTACCGGCAGCGTGGCCACGACCGTCGCCTACGTTCGCGCCAAGTACTTCAGCGGTGCGCCGACGACCGAACTGCAAGCGATCAGAAGCCTCGTGTCGCGCTCGATGAAATGGGAAAGCATCGCCCTGCAGGCGATCCTGCCCGCCTTCGACGGCCCCAGCTTTGCCCGCATCGACGGTCCCGAACGCTGGTCTCTCGCCTACCAGGCGACCGCCGGCGTCTGCCAGAGCTACACTGAAACGTATTTGCCGATCGTCGATTGGGCGTGCGCGGAAGTCACCCGCGACGCGACCGTCGTGCCTGAGCAACTGCGCCTCGTTATCGCCGACCTGGCGTTGCTGCGCGGCGATGCCGAGCTGCTGCAGGCTGCTCTGCGCGGCATCGACAATGGCTGGGTTGCCGGCATCCGGGCAGCGCAGCGGGTACTCGAGGGCGAGTGGGCTGTCGGGCAGGCAGCCTTCGAAGCGGCCCTCAAGCAACGCCGGTCAGAGATCGGCGGCAGCAAGCACTTCCTGTCCGCCGGCATCGCCTGGTTCTACCCTCTGTCATTGCTCGCCCAGGCGACGACGCGCCATCTCGAGCTGGCGCGCAAGTTCTGTGCCGCCGAATCCGGCAGACGCCAGCCTGACCCCGAATCCGGATGGGGTCGCTGGGTGCACGCGATCGACGTCCGTCTCGGCAGGGCTGCACTCATCGGCAACGCCGTCCTGCCCCTCGGGACTTCGCCCGACACGCTGTTCGGGGCGCCGCTGGACACCCTCTGGGGAATCCTCCTCGCCGCCTGGCTGAGCAGGGAAACCATCACGGCTTCCGGGGCACGCGACCCGCAGGAGGCCTGGCTGAATCCGATCGCCGTGCTGCGCGGCAAGCTGCGCGCCTGCCGGATGCAGGCGCTGTTGCGCCAGCTCGACCACGCCGCTGCGGTACTCGAGGGGCACGATCCGCCGGCCGGCTCCTTCATCTCCGGCAGCAGCGAGCACTGGCACGAAGTCCTCGTCACGCTGCAGTCGCTTGGCGTCCATGGCAGTGAGGCGGCTGCTGGTGTGGTCACCAGACTGCTGTGGGAAGTCGACATCGGCAGTGGGGGGCAACTCGCCGGCATCCGCCCGCTGGAACAGAAGCGCGGCCCGCGCGGCTGGGGCCGGCCACGCGCCATCAGTCTCGCGCGACTCGTCGACAACCCGCAGCTCTCGGCGGCCGACGCCAAGGTGGCAAGAGCGATCCGCAACGATCCCGTCTACAGCAGCCGCATCTACCTCGATCTGGCGGCGGCGATCGTCGCCCTCGTCGGACACCCGACGATCTTCCTGGCCAACGCGCCGGAGCAGTTCGTCGATCTGACCGAAAGTGCGCCGGAACTCGAACTGATCCGCGATGGCGACCGGTACCGGATGCGCATCGATCCGCCCCTGCGGCTCCAGGCCTCTGTCGACGTCGACGCTTACTATCTCGACGGCGAGCAGCGTCGCGTGCCCGAGTCACTGCGCCTGATCACCCTCATTGTAGACGGCCCGCAGCGATTGCGGCTGGTGCGCTTCTCGGCCGAACAGCAGCAGGCCGCGCGACTCGTCGGCGGCCACTTTGCCATTCCCGCCGGCGCGCCCGGCGCACGGGAAGAGATCGAGAAGACGCTGCGTGCGCTGGCGGCCCGCTTTCAGATCCATGCCGACGCGGCACAGGCGGCACGCCAGGTCGCCAGCGACTCGCGCCTGCGCGCCGAACTGGCGCCCGTCGATGCGGATCTCTCGCTGCGCCTGGTCGTCACGCCCCTCGGCAGCGATGGTCCGCGACTGACGCCGGGCAGCGGCCGCAGGCAGTTGATGGCGGTCATCGGCGGCGAGACGGTCGGCACCGAGCGCGATCTGGCAGACGAGCGACGACATCTCGAGGCGATCCTCGACGCCCTGCCCTTCCTCGACGGCAGCGAGCGCAGTTGCGAATGGCTGATCGACGATGCGGAGAACGCGCTCGCCGCAGTCGAGAGGTTGCCAACCCTGCCCGAACTGGCTGCCGTCGAATGGCCGAAGGGCAGGAGCGTGCGCGTCGTCTCGCTCGGCCCGCGGCAGCTCGGCGTGCGCGTGGCTCGCGAGCGTGACTGGTTCCGGCTCGACGGCGAGGCGATGGTCGATGAAGGTCTGGTGCTGCAGCTATCGACGCTCCTTGGCGCCGCGCGCGACCGTTCGCGTTTCGTGCCGATGGGCAACGGCATCTACGCCGCGCTGACCCGCTCGCTGAAGCAGAAGCTCGCCGATCTGGCGGCGGTACTCGAGCCCGACAGGGATGGCGGCAAGGCGCCCCTGGTCGCCGCCGCCTGGCTCGACGAGATCCTCGACGGTACCGAACTCGATGCCGGCGCGGATTTCCGCCAGGCGATCGATCGCCTGCGCAGCGCCCAGGCGATCGCGCCGCAGCCACCGCGACTGCTGCAGGCCAGCCTGCGGCCGTATCAGGAGGACGGCTACCAGTGGGCGATGCGCCTCGCGACGGCCGGCATGGGCGGCTGCCTCGCCGACGACATGGGGCTCGGCAAGACCCTGCAGGCCCTCGCCGTGCTGCTCGAGCGAGCGGCGGGCGGGCCGGCTCTGGTCATCGCGCCGACCTCGGTGTGCGGCAACTGGCTTGCCGAGTGCCAGCGCTTCGCACCGACGCTCAGCGCCCGCATCTATGGCGAGGCGGGCGAGGGTGAACGCGAGTCGCTGGTCGCCGATGCCGGGCCGCAGGACCTGCTGATCGTCTCGTACACGCTGCTGCAACTGGCGCAGGAGCGCTTTGCCGGCCGCAGCTGGCACACGCTGATCGCCGACGAAGCGCAGGCGGTCAAGAACGCCGCGGCGAAGCGCTCGCAGGCGGTCTTCGAGCTGCGTGCGGATTTCCGCCTGGCGCTGACCGGCACGCCGGTCGAGAACCGCCTTGCCGACCTCTGGTCGATCATGCGCTTCGCCAACCCCGGTCTGCTCGGAACGAGCAACCGCTTCAACGAGCGTTTCGCCGGACCGATCGAGCGCAACCGCGATCGCGAGGCGCAGCACGTGCTGAAGCGGCTGGTCGGCCCGTTCGTCCTGCGGCGAACGAAGTCCGAGGTGCTGCAGGACTTGCCTGCGCGCACCGAGCTGATCCTCAGCATTGCGCCCGAAGCCGCCGAAGCGGCGCATTACGAAGCGCTGCGCCGCGAAGCGGCGCGCGAGATCGACGCCACGCTGGAAGACGCACCCGCCGCGCAGGCGCGCTTCAACGTCCTCGCGCAACTGACCCGCCTGCGCCGCGCCGCCTGCGACCCACGTCTCTGCAGCCCGCAGTTCGGCATCGCCGGTGCCAAGGTACAGGCCTTCGCCGACCTCGCCGGAGAACTGATCGCCAACGGCCACAAGGCCCTGATCTTCAGCCAGTTCGTCGACTTCCTGCAGATCCTGCGCGAACCACTCGACGAAGCGGGGATCAGCTACCAGTACCTCGACGGCGCCACGCCGGCCGCCGAACGCAGCCGCCGCGTCGCTGCCTTCCAGGCCGGCGAAGGCGATCTCTTCCTGATCAGCCTGAAGGCAGGCGGCTTCGGTCTCAACCTCACTGCAGCCGATTACGTAGTCATCACCGACCCGTGGTGGAACCCGGCGGCCGAGGACCAGGCGATGGGCCGCGCGCACCGCATCGGCCAGTTGCGGCCGGTGACGGTCTACCGTCTGGTCAGCCGCGGCACGGTCGAGGAACGGATCGTGGACCTGCACCACGAAAAACGCGCCCTCGCCGAAAGCATCCTCGCCGACGGCGAAGCGAGCGCGCTGCCGTCCACCGAGGATCTGGTGGCGCTGATCCGCGGCGAGTGACAGTCGGACCGGCGTGACGCGTTGCGACTACTGGTGCCGGAATAAGGCGCCCCCTTCGGCTTCTTCCGGATCGGCCTGCCCCCCACGCCCGCACAACCCGCGGAAGCACATGACGCGCGAAGATCAACACGGAGCACCCCCGGGAGAACCTGGACCTGCGGCCGGGCAGCCCCGGCGGAAGCCTTGCTCCACGACGCTCAGGAAAATACGCAGCGCCAGCGTCTCGATCGCGGGATCGTGTTGCAGGTAGTAGCGCAGCCGCTTGGGAACCGACAGCACCCACTGACGGACCGGCAGTCGCCGAAAGACGTGGTCGGCCAGATGGGCGGCAGATTCGACCATTCGCCGGGTGTTGCAAGCGGGACAGACACCATGGCCCTTGCACGAATGCACGCGTAGGCAACGAGAAAATCGTGACCACACTCGGCGCATCGAGCGCGGGCAAAGCCATGCGCAAGAATGCCGCATTCGAGATACCGGCGGAACTCACGTTCGACATGGGCTGGACCGGAAGCGCCTTGGCGGCTGTCGCAGGAGAGTTCAAGCCAGGTGGCGAGGTGCGTCTGCACGGTGCGATAGAGCACGGTGCGTTCGGGCCGGCGACGGCGATAGACAGCAGTGCGAGCGGGCGCGCAGGCGGCAGACATGGGAATTCGGGTCGAATGCTTGAGCCGCAATAACTGTATGCGCCTACAGTCGTGGCCACAAGACCCTTCTCGATCAGTGGCGCTTGATCCTTGTGCTCCACGCCTTCCAGAAGAAGGCGCAGAAAACCTGCAAGGCACGCAGCGCGACTACTCGGGCCAGGCGGCGCGTCGAGCTGGCACAGGTCGGAGCGAATCTGAAGATCGATCCGGCTACACGGCTTGCTGATCGGGAGGGATGCGGCCATAGCCGGAATATCATTGCCTCTTGATAGTCGAACTGCCACCTGCATCCCTTCGACCTTTTCGTCAAACGCGAACTCGGTTGCCAAGCCTACCTGCGCTACGTCGACGACTTCGCGCTCTTCGCCGACAACAGGGTGTCTTTTCGGCAGAGCTGCACACCCGCTGCGGCGCTTGAGTCCGGCACCGGAGAGACTTCTTGGGGATGCTCGTGCGACGAAGGCAAGCGGCCATAGCCGCCTGCTGAGCGCCGGCGTGCTTCGCGAACGGCTGCGGGCTTGGCCTGCCGTTGGCAGTCAGCGAACCAGCGGATTGACGCGAGGCGCGATCAGTCCGGAATGCGGGCGCCAGGCGCGCGGATGCTCCGCCACGCGGCGAGAGCGGCCGCGGTGTCGGCCAATTGCGGGTCGGCAAGGGAAAGGGATGAGGGCATCGGCAGGGCTCCGGATGGGCATGAAGCCCCCCACACTACCAGACGCCGCCAGGGATTTCACGCAGGGTTGCCGAAAGGACACGCATGCAGCGCCTGCGCTGCCGGTCCGCGGGCTGGGTCGATCGCACCCGCCTGCTGCCCGATCCTGCAGCCCCGCTGCCGTCGCCGATCCCGATGCAGAGCCGCACCGTCCGCTCGTTCCCTCCGGCGTCCTCGCGCGCTGACGACGATCTCCTGTCAACCGATCAGGTCGCGGCAAAGAAGTCGCGCACGCGATCCATCCACGACTTCGCGCGCGGATTGTGATGGCCGGCGTTGTCGCGGCTCGAATCCTCGAGTTCGCGCAGCAACTCCTTCTGGCGCTCGGTGAGATGCACTGGCGTCTCGACGACGACGTGGCAGAGCAGATCGCCATGCGCATTGCTGCGCACCCCCTTGATGCCCTTGCCACGCAGGCGGAACACCTTGCCCGACTGCGTCTCGGCGGGAACCCGGATCTTCGCCGCACCGTCGAGTGTCGGAATGTCGATCTCGCCGCCCAGCGCCGCCGTCGTGAAGCTGATCGGCATCTCGCAGTGCAGGTCGTTCTGTTCGCGCTGGAAGACGGCGTGCGCCTTGAGGTGAATCTGGACGTACAGGTCGCCGGCGGGACCGCCGTTGATCCCGTGCTCACCTTCACCCGACAGACGAATGCGGTCGCCCTCGTCGACGCCGGCCGGGATCTTCACCGCCAGGGTCTTGTGCTGCTTGACCCGGCCGGCGCCATGGCAGGTGCCACAGGGGTCGGCGATGTAGCGCCCGGTGCCGTGACACTTGGGACAGGTCTGCTGGATCGAGAAGAATCCCTGCTGCAGGCGAACCTGCCCGCTGCCCTGGCAGGTCGGACAGGTCTTCGGCTGCGTTCCGGCCTTGGCGCCGCTGCCGTGACAGGCTTCGCAGACTTCCATCGTCGGGATGCGAATCTTGGTTTCGGTGCCGAAGGCCGCCTGCTCGAGGCTGATCTCGAGGTTGTAGCGCAGGTCGGCGCCGCGATAGACGTTCGAGCGCCCGCCGCCGCCACGCCGCCCGCCGAAAATCTCGTCGAAGATGCCGCCGAAGGCATCCGAGAAACCGCCGGGGCCGGCGGCGCCCATCCCTGCCTGCGGGTCGACTCCGGCGTGTCCATACTGGTCGTAGGCCGCCCTCTTCTCGGGTTCGGAAAGAACCTCGTAGGCTTCCTTGACTTCCTTGAAGTGTTCCTCGGCGCGGGGATTGTCCGGATTGCGGTCCGGATGGTACTTCATCGCCAGCTTGCGATAGGCCTTCTTGATGTCCTCATCGGCCGCGTCACGGTTGACGCCCAGAATGTCGTAAAAGTCGCGTTTTGCCATCGGTTCGTGAGCACTTTGGGGGGGCGAAGGGAGGCGCGATCATGCGCCCCCCCGACAGACAACAGCCTACTTCTTGTCCTTGACTTCGGTGAACTCGGCGTCGACGACATCGCTGTCATCCTTTCTCGCCTCCCCCGTCGAACCGCCGGCGCCGCCGGCCGCGCCGCCACCCGGCGGATGCTCCTGCTGCTTGGCGTACATCTTCTCGCCGAGCTTCTGCGCTGCCGTCGCCAGAGCCTCGTTCTTCGCCCTGATGGCATCGATGTCGTTACCGCGGATCGCCTCTTCGGCCTCCTTCATCGCCTTCTCGATGGCGTCCTTCTCGCCGCCGTCGAGTTCCTTGCCATACTCGGCAAGCGACTTCCTGACGGTATGGATCATGGCATCGCACTGGTTGCGCGCCTCCGCCATCTCATGCGCCTTGCGGTCTTCTTCGGCGTGCACCTCGGCGTCGCGCACCATGCGCTGCACTTCCTCCTCGCTGAGGCCGGACGAAGCCTGAATCTTGATCTTGTTCTCCTTGCCGGTCGCCTTGTCCTTCGCCGAAACGTGCAGGATGCCGTTGGCGTCGATGTCGAAGGTGACCTCGATCTGCGGCATGCCGCGCGGCGCCGGCGGAATGTCCGACAGGTTGAACTGGCCGAGGCTCTTGTTGCCACCGGCCATCTCGCGCTCACCCTGCAGCACGTGGATGGTGACTGCCGACTGGTTGTCGTCGGCGGTCGAGAAGACCTGCGTCGCCTTGGTCGGAATCGTCGTGTTCTTCTTGATCAGCTTGGTCATCACGCCACCGAGCGTCTCGATGCCGAGCGACAGCGGCGTCACGTCGAGCAGCAGCACGTCCTTGACCTCACCCTGCAGGACACCGCCCTGGATCGCCGCACCGACGGCAACGGCCTCGTCGGCATTGACGTCGCGCCGTGGCTCGCGGCCGAAGAACTCCTTGACCTTCTCCTGCACCTTCGGCATCCGCGTCTGGCCGCCGACCAGGATGACGTCGTTGATGTCGCCAATGCGGCAGCCGGCGTCCTTCAGTGCGATGCGGCAGGGTTCGATGGTTCGCTCGACCAGATCATCGACCAGCGACTCGAACTTGGCGCGCGTGATCTTCTGCGTCAGGTGTTTCGGCCCGGAGGCATCGGCAGTGATGTACGGCAGGTTGATTTCGGTCTGCTGGCCGGACGACAACTCGATCTTGGCCTTTTCCGCAGCATCCTTGAGGCGCTGCAGCGCCAGCACGTCCGCTTTCAGGTTGACGCCCGCCTCTTTCTTGAACTCCTCGATGATGTAGTCGATCAGCCGCTGGTCGAAATCCTCGCCACCGAGGAAGGTATCGCCGTTGGTCGACAGCACTTCGAACTGGTGCTCGCCCTCGACCTCGGCAATCTCGATGATCGAGATATCGAAGGTGCCGCCGCCGAGATCGTACACGGCGATCTTCTTGTCGCCCTGCTTCTTGTCCAGACCGAAAGCCAGGGCAGCAGCCGTCGGCTCGTTGATGATCCGCTTCACTTCCAGACCGGCAATCCGGCCGGCATCCTTGGTCGCCTGCCGCTGGCTGTCGTTGAAGTACGCGGGAACGGTGATCACCGCCTCGCTGACTTCCTCGCCGAGGTAATCCTCGGCGGTCTTCTTCATCTTGCGCAGGACCTCGGCGGATACCTGCGGCGGGGCGATCTTCTTGCCGCGCACCTCCACCCAGGCATCGCCGTTGTCGGCCTTGAGAATGCGGAACGGCATCAGCGAGATGTCCTTCTGCACCTCCTTTTCCTCGAAGCGCCGGCCGATCAGCCGCTTGATCGCATAGAGCGTGTTCTTCGGGTTGGTTACCGCCTGCCGCTTCGCCGGAGCGCCGCAAAGCACCTCGTCGTCCTCGGCGTAGGCGACGATCGACGGTGTCGTGCGCGCGCCTTCGGAGTTTTCGATCACCTTCGGCTTGCCGTTCTCCATCACGGCGACGCAGGAGTTGGTCGTCCCGAGATCGATGCCGATGATTTTTCCCATTCTCGAATCCTTTCAATATGCTCGTGTTGCCTGATTGCACCGTCGCCCGCAGACGAAATGCCCCGAATGATCCCTCAAGTGGGGGTCAGCCAGCGTATTTCAAGACGCCGCCTTGGCGACGATGACCAGCGCCGGTCGCAGCACGCGCTCGGCGAGCAGGTATCCCTTCTGCAGAACGGTGACGACCGTGTTGGCTTCCTGAGCGGACTCGACGACACTGATGGCCTGATGCCGGTTCGGGTCGAACTTCTCGCCGACGGGGTTGATCTCGGTCAGCGCTGATTTCTCGAATGCCGCGACGAGTTGTTTCAAGGTCAGCTCACTGCCTGCGCGCAGGCTCTCGACGGTCGCTGCTTCAGTCGCCAGAGCCGCCTCGAGGCTGTCCTTCACCGGCAACAACTCGCGCGCGAATCGATCGACCGCGAACTTCGCCGCCTTGGCGATGTCCTCCTGCGCCCGCCGGCGAACGTTCTCGGTTTCTGCCTTGGCGCGCAGCCACAGATCCTGGTATTCATCGGCCTTCAGGCGCGCCTGCTGCAGTTCCTCCTGCAGCGTGGCGCCACTTTCATCAGCCAGCGGCTGCTCGGCGATGGACGTCTCGCCGCTGGCGGGCGGCTCCGCCGCAGAGTCCGCTGCGGCAACAACTGTTGCTTCCTGAGGTGCTGAATCGTTGCTTTGCATGGATGGTGGTCTCCGGAAAAACGAATCGTTATTTGGGGGGGCGTCGCAGGATTTCAAGCCCCGTGACGACGCACTCCGGTGACCAAGCGCAATCGGCCCGCATTTTTTTGCTGCACGAACAGCTTCTGCTGCTAGCATTCCTCCTTTGTCGGTCGTAGCAGGAATCGGGCTCCGCATGCTGCAGAAAATCGGAAGATACGAAGTCATTCGCTCCCTGGGCAAGGGAGCGACTGCCGTCGTCTACCTGGCGCGCGATCCTCGTCTCGACCGCGAGGTCGCCATCAAGCTGATCCGCTTCGATGAAGACAATGCGGCCATGTCGAGGCGTCTGCGCAAGCTGTTCCAGACCGAGGATTCGATCGGTCGCCGGCTCAATCATGCGAACATCGTCAAGATCTTCGATGCGGTGATCGAGCCCGATCAGGCCTATCTGGTGATGGAATACGTCAACGGGGTCGCGCTGGACCAGTTCTGCAAGATCAACAGACTGCTGCCGATGCACCGGGTCATCGGCATCATCTTCAAGTGCTGCCTCGCCCTCGACCATGCGCTGCACCAGGGGGTGGTGCATCGCGACATCAAGCCGGCAAACATCCTGATCGACGCCAACGACAATCCGAAGATCACCGATTTCGGCCTCGGCCTCAATCTTTTGAAGGACATGGGACGCGACTCGACCTTCGTCATGGGCGTCGGCTCGCCAGCCTACATGTCGCCGGAGCAGGTCAAGAACTACCCGCTCAACCACAAGACCGACCTCTACTCGCTCGGTGTCCTGCTCTTCCAGCTGCTGACGGGGCGCCTGCCCTTTCGCGCCAACAACCCGGCGACACTGGTGTACAAGATCGTCAACATGGACGCCCCGTCGGTCTGTGCGCTGAACCCGAACCTGCCGCCGGGCCTCGATCCGATCATTCGCAAGGCACTCGAGAAGGACCTCTACAGCCGCTATCGAAACGGCGCCGAGTTCGCCAAGGATCTGTCGGCGGTGCGTTACCAGATGCAGGAAGAGGATCAGACGCAGCAGGACCTGGCGCACTTCGAGCGCCTGCGGAAGGTCGATTTCTTCGCCGAGTTCGAAGACATCGAGTTGTGGGAGGTGCTGCGCATCAGCGTCTGGCGTGAGCTTTCGGAAAAGGTGACCCTGATTCGCGAAGGCGACAGCCATCGCAAGTTCGGCGTCATCGTAGACGGTTTCGTCGAGGTTTCCGCCAACGGTCGGGTGATCTGCCGCCTCGGACCGGGCGAGGTCGTCGGCGAGATGGCTTTCCTGCACCCGACCGACGACCGTCGCCAGGCAACGGTGGTCACCCTCGAAGCGACCCGCTTCCTGGAAGTCAACAGCTCGGCCCTGGGCCTGAGTTCGGACGAAGTGCGCGAGCGCTTCAACAGGGTGCTGCTCGTCAAACTGGTCGGACGCCTGCGGGAGGCCAACAAGGTGCTTGCCAAACTGGGCCAGACAGCAGTCCAGGGCAGCGCTTCCAGCTACGCCGGTGGCTCGCCGCCGCTCGAGCTGCTCTGAGGGAAAGCTTCTCCATGCCCGATCTCGCATCGCCCGCTTTCTGGATTTCCGTCCTGCAGATCATCGCCATCGACATCCTGCTCGGCGGCGACAACGCGGTGGTCATCGCGCTCGCCTGCCGCCGGTTGCCGGAGACGCAACGCAACAAGGGGATCTTCTGGGGCGTGTTCGGCGCCATTGCCCTGCGCGTCATCCTGATCTATTTCGCGCTGCAGCTGCTCGCCGTCCCGTACCTGAAGATGGTCGGCGGCGTGCTGCTGTTCTGGATCGGCATCAAGCTGATCCTGCCCGAGCATGAGGAAGCACACGGCAACGTGCAGGGCAGCAGCACGCTGCTCGGAGCGATCAGGACGATCATCGTCGCCGACGCCGTCATGAGCGTGGACAACGTCATCGCCGTCGCCGGCGCAGCACACGGATCGATCATCCTCGTCGTCTTCGGCATCGCGGTATCGATCCCGATCGTCGTCTGGGGCAGCAAACTGGTGCTCGCGCTCATGGATCGCTTTCCCATCGTCATCACTGCCGGCGGTGCCCTGCTCGGCTGGATCGGCGGCGGCATGCTGCTGACCGACCCGGCCCTGCCCACCGCGTGGCGGGAGATCGTCCCGCACAGTCACTACATCGCAGCCGGCTTCGGCGCACTGCTGGTGGTCGCGGTCGGCAAGTGGCAGGCTGCGCGCCAGGCCGCCCGCGCCAACAACGTGTCGCCGGCTGCCGGCAGGTCGCAAGTCCCGCAACCAGGAGATCCACAATGAACCCGAGATGGTTGCTGCCGGTGGATGGATCGCTGCCCGCGTTGCGGGCAGTCGATCATGTCATCGCCGAAGCGCTCGCGACGCCACTGGAACCGGAAGTCCTGCTGCTGAACGTGCAGCACCCGCTGCCTTCGGATATCAGCCGCTTCGTCAGCACGGACGTCGTCCATGATTATCATCGCGAAACGGGTGACGCCGCTCTGGCCGCTGCCCGCGCGCGGCTCCACGCGGCCGGAATCGGCCACGGCGAGCACGTCATGGTTGGTGAGATCGCGCCGACGATCGTCGATTTCGCGCGCGAGAACGACTGCAGCCTGATCATCATGGGAGCGCGCGGCCTCGGAACCGTGTCCGGCCTGCTGCTCGGATCGGTGACGCAACGCGTCATCCATCTCACCGACCTGCCGGTGGTGGTGGTCAAGTAGTTCGCAGACGCGGTACCGGGTTGCCAGCCTGCTCAGAGGACGTAGCGGGACAGGTCCTCGTTCTGTGCGAGTTCGACCAGGCGATGGTCGACGTAGGCGGCGTCGATCGTGAGGCGCTCGCCTGCTCCCTTGCCGGCGGTGAATGAAATCTCCTCGAGCAGGCGCTCCATCACCGTGTACAGGCGGCGAGCGCCGATGTTCTCCGTCCGCTCGTTGACCGACCAGGCGATCTCGGCCAGACGCCTGATGCCTGCAGCGGAAAACTCGAGCGCCACCCCTTCGGTCGCCAGGAGCGCCTCGTACTGCTTGGTCAGGCAGGCATCCGTCTGCGTCAGGATGCACTCGAAGTCGGCCACCGACAGCGACTCCAGTTCGACCCTGATCGGCAACCTGCCCTGCAGTTCGGGGATCAGATCCGACGGCTTGGCAAGGTGGAAAGCGCCGCTGGCAATGAACAGGATGTGGTCGGTGCGGATCATCCCGTACTTGGTCGATACCGTCGTCCCTTCAACCAGCGGCAACAGGTCACGCTGCACGCCCTGGCGCGAAACGTCCACGCCGTGCGTATCGCTGCGCGAAGCGATCTTGTCTATCTCGTCGAGAAAGACGATGCCGTTCTGCTCGACGTTGCGCACCGCGTCGAGCTTGACTTCCTCGTCATTGACCAGCTTGGCCGCTTCCTCGTCGATCAGCAGCCGGCGTGCCTCGCAAATCTTGAGCTTGCGCGACTTCCTCCGGCCACCGCCGATGTTCTGGAACATGCCCTGAATCTGCGCCGTCAGCTCCTCCATTCCGGGAGGAGCGAAGATCTCCGCCTGCATCGATGGCGCAGCGACATCGACCTCGACCTCCTTCTCGTCGAGTTCGCCCTCACGCAGCTTCTTGCGGAACTTCTGGCGCGTGGCCCCTTCCTCGCCGCCTGCCTGCCCGTCGTTGTAGAAACCGGCGCGTGCCGGCGGCAGCAAAGCGTCGAGCAGGCGCTCCTCGGCAGCATCCTCGGCACGCAGCCTGACACCCTTCATCGCCCTTTCGCGACCGCTCTTGACGGCGATCTCGACGAGGTCACGGATGATCGTTTCGACATCGCGACCAACGTAGCCGACTTCAGTGAACTTGGTCGCCTCGATCTTGATGAACGGCGCGTTCGCCAGCCGTGCGAGACGGCGAGCGATCTCGGTCTTGCCGACGCCGGTCGGACCGATCATCAGGATGTTCTTCGGCGTGATTTCCTGCCGCAGCGGTTCCGCCACCTGCGCTCGCCGCCAGCGGTTGCGCAGGGCGATGGCCACCGCCTTCTTCGCCTTCCCCTGGCCGACGATGTGCTTGTCGAGCTCGTGAACGATTTCCTGCGGCGTCATCGACGACATGCTCACTCCAGCACTTCGATGGTGAAGTTCTGATTGGTGTAGATGCACAGATCGCCGGCGATCTGCAGCGACTTGCGCACCACTTCCGTCGCCGTGAGGGAGCTGTTCTCCACCAGCGCCCTCGCCGCCGAATGGGCGAATGCGCCACCCGAACCAATCGCGACGATACCGTACTCCGGCTCCAGAACATCGCCGTTGCCGGTGATGATCAGCGATGCCTCGCGGCTCGCCACCGCCAGCATCGCATCCAGCCGGCGCAGCGCCCGGTCGCTCCGCCAGTCCTTCGCGAGTTCCACCGCTGCACGCAGCAGGTTGCCCTGATGCTTGTCCAGCTTCGCCTCGAATCGTTCGAAAAGGGTGAAGGCGTCGGCCGTTCCGCCGGCAAAGCCCGCCAGGATCTTCCCCTGATGAATGCGGCGAACCTTGCGCGCGCTCGCCTTGACGACGATGTTGCCGAGCGTCACCTGCCCGTCACCGCCCATGGCCACACTCTCGCCGCGGCGCACCGACAGGATCGTCGTGCCGTGGTACTGGTCCATCTGCTGCTCTCCTCCGGGAGATTCTAGTTCCGTGCGAGGACGACCTCCGCCACGGCCCTGAGGCCGACGACACGGAACAACTCGGCCACCAGGTGATTCGGGTGGCGAAAGACGATCTGCCGGCCGCTTCCCTTGATCGTCGTCAACACGTTGAGCAGGGCGCCGGCGCTGAGAAAATCCATTCGCGTCACCCGAGAACAGTCGATCAACACCGGATCGTTCGCCGCCGAGTAAGCCAGCAGGTCGCCGAAGCGCGACGACTTGACCTCGCCCTTGATGACGTAAGCCTCGGCCATCAAGTCGTCGGCTGCCGCCAGGACGAGAGGTCCCGGGCCGCTCGCCGCAACGCGTTGTGGTTCCCAGGAAGGCGGCGAAATCTCGAAGTTCACCGCGTACTGGATGGCCAGATCCTCGAAGGCGTCGATGTGATCATACAACTGGCAGAACTCGAGCTTCAGCAGCCAGCAAGCCCGGTCGCTCTGTTGACCGGGCACGACGCGACTGTCCAGCAGGCCAGCGACGTGGTCACGGTTGAGCAGCTCGACCTCGCGCTGGCTCTTGTGCGCCTGTTGCAGCAGTCCGAGAAGGCGCTCGCAACCCGCGTCGTCCAGCCGACGGACCTTCCCCAGATCGAGACGCAGATGCTGGTTGTTCGCAAGCGCCTGCCGCACGGCGGCGAATCCAGCCTCGTTTTCGCCGGTCAATTCACCCTTGAACAGGATGGTACCCGCCTTGATCAAGACCGGCGCGGCGCGAACGGTCTCCTGCCAGCCCGGCGGCGACTTCTCGAAGACCTGTGCGTACTCGATGCCGAGTGCCTCGAACGGGCCCTTGTCGCCGCCAACGCGGAAGAGGTCGAAAAGCATCAGCCAAAGGCGCTCGCCGGCGCCACTGCGATAATGGCGCGTGGCGTTTTCGAGTCGTGAGCGCACGGCGGCATCCTGCCCATTTGCGTAGAGCATCGCGGCTTCTTCCGCTTCGGCGTCGACCGGGTCCAGGTCGACCTCCGGCTGGAAGTTGGGCTCCATCACGCTGAACACGAACTCGCTCAGGTCGAGTGGCGGCGCATCGCTCTTGGCAACCGGTGTCGCAAATGGCAACTCCGCCCGGTTCAAACCCACCGGAGCTGTCGGCGCATGCCGCAGCCTGTCCTCCGACGGACCATCGCCAACACGGCCGCGCTCCTCGCTGGTGCGCGGAGTGGCGGCCGGCCGGACGCCCATCTTCCTCTCCGGCTGCTTCTTGAAGAACGAGAAAACCATGGCTGGCAAAAAGCGGCTGGTATCGTGGCGACAAAGCGATCTTGTAACACATCGTTTCGCGAACTGCAATTTCATTCGCAGCATCGAACCGCTGCTTGCGAGCCGTCGGCAGCCCCGGAGCATTGGTCGCGGATTCGCCGTTTTCCCGAGCACCCGGGCAAGTGCCCGAGGCCCGCCAAGGTGCCGTGCCGAGATGCCCCGACATGCTGCGATTTTGGTTGATGGCGACTTCTTGCTAGAATCCGACGCTCGCGCGACAGCCATCCGCTGCCTGGCCAGGAAGACATCCCCTATGCACCCGATCTTGCCAAGGCTCTTGCCGGCGATCCTGCCGGCAGTGCTCCTCGTCCTGCTCTTCGCCTTCAGCCTGCCGAGCGCCGTCGCCGACGAGTTGGCCGAAGCCCGGCGTCTGTTGCAGCAGGGCCAGGCCGAACAGGCGCTGGCGAAGGTCGACGCCCACGTCGCGGGCAAGCCGCGAGAACTGCAGGGACGCTTCCTCAAGGGACTGATCCTGATGGAGATGAATCGTCCGGACGATGCCATCACCGTGTTCACGCAGATCAGCGACGACTACCCCGAATTGCCCGAGCCCTACAACAACCTGGCCGTCCTCCACGCCCGGCAACAGCAGTTCGAGCGCGCGCGCATGCTGCTGGAGATGGCGATCCGGACGCATCCCGGCTACGCGCTGGCGCGCGAGAACCTTGGTGACGTCCTGCTGCGGCAGGCCAGCCAGTCCTACGATGAAGCGCTGCGGCTCGACCCGGGCAACAAGGCGCTGCAGGCCAAACAGGCCCGACTGCGAGAATTGAGCGTCGCGCCGTCGCCCGGCGCCATCCGCTGAGGGCCGCGCAGGAGTCTGGCCGGGCCAGCGATGAACAGCGGAAAGACCGCGCCGGTGACCTTCCGGCTGCGCCCATGGCAGGCTCACCGCCACGGCGACTGCTGATGGCGGACATGCGCCAGGCGGCCAGCACACCAGCAGCCGGGTCGGCGCGCGATGCGCGTCGCTGACGCTGCCCCGGACCCGTTGCCGAAAGCGCGCATGTCAGCACCCATGCTTCGCCGCCTGTTCATCGTCCTGCTGCTCGCGGCGCTGCTCGCCGGCGGTGTCTGGTGGCTTGGCCGGCCGCAGGCGGTGGCCGTCGTGCTGCGTGAGATCGACCGCGGAGTGGTCGAGTCCACCATCTCCAACACGCGCGCGGGAACGGTGGAGGCCTGCCAGCGCACCCGCCTGTCGACGATCAGCGGCGGCCGGATCGAAGTCCTGGCGGTGAAGGAAGGAGACCGCGTGCGCCAGGGCCAACTGCTGATGAAGCTCTGGAACGACGACCAGCAGGCGCAGAGCGCCTGGCATCTCAGCCAGGTCGCGACCAGCCGGCAGCGCGTCGAAGAGGCATGCGTCGTCGCCGCCAACGCCGAGCGCGAAGCGACGCGGCAGGCCGCGTTGCGGGCGCGGGGTTTCGTCTCCGGAGCGAGCGAGGAGAAGGCGCGCAGTGAAGCCCTGGCCCGGCAGGCCGGCTGCCAGGCGGCCAGGGCCGACCTCAGGCAGGCGGAAGCGCGGGTCCGGCTGAGCCAGGTCGAGCAGGGACGGACCGTCCTCTACGCACCTTTCGCCGGCACCGTCGCCAAGATCGTCGGCGAGGTCGGCGAGTATTCGACACCCTCGCCGCCCGGCGTGCCGACGCCGCCGGCAATCGACCTCATCGACGACTCCTGCCTCTACATCAAGGCGCCGATGGATGAGGTGGACGCGCCGAAGATCAGCGCCGGACAGCCGGTTCGGATCAGCCTGGACGCGCTGCCCGGGCGCTCGTTCCCGGGAACGGTGCGGCGTGTCGCGCCCTACGTTTCGGCAGTCGAGAAGCAGGCGCGCACCGTCGACATCGAGGCGACCTTCGACGACCCGGCCGCTGCCGGCAGACTGCTGGTGGGCTACAGCGCCGACGTCGAGGTGATCCTGGCGGTCCGCGACGCGGTCCTGCGCGTCCCGACCTCGGCGCTGCTCGAAGGCAACCGGGTGCTGGTCGCACAGGCCGACGGGCTGCTCGCCGAGCGCCGCATCAGGACCGGCCTCGCCAACTGGGAATACACCGAGGTCAGCGAAGGACTGCAGGCAGGCGAGCGGGTGGTCACCTCGCTCGAACGGGCGGGCGTCAAGGCCGGCGTGGCGTACCTGGCCGAGCGCACCGCCGCGGCGGGCGGGAAGTGAGCGATGGGCGCCCCGCTGATCGAGCTGTCGGCCATCGAAAGGGTCTTCCATCTCGGTGACAGCCGGGTGCACGCGCTGCAGTCGATCGACCTGTGCATCACCGCCGGCGAATATGTGTCGGTGATGGGGCCGTCCGGGTCGGGCAAGTCGACGCTGCTCAACCTGCTCGGCCTGCTCGACCGGCCCGACAGCGGCAGCTACCGCCTCGCCGGCCGCGACGTCACCACCCTCTCGGCCGACGAGCAGGCGCGCGTGCGCAGCGAGCGGATCGGCTTCGTCTTCCAGAGTTTCCACCTCGTCCCGCGCCTGACGGCGGCCGAGAACATTGCGCTGCCGATGGTGCTCGCCGGCATCCCGCCGGCGCAACGGGGCGAACGCGTGCGGCAGGCGCTGCGCGACTACGGGCTGGAGAACCGCGCCGACCACCGGCCCGACCAGCTTTCTGGTGGGCAGCGCCAGCGGGTGGCGATCGCCCGCGCGACGATCATGCAGCCGGCTCTGGTCCTCGCCGACGAGCCGACGGGCAACCTCGACCGGACGACCGGCGAGGAGGTCATGCGCCTGCTCGAGGCGCTCAACGGCACTGGCGTCACCCTGATCGTCGTCACCCATGACGGCGCCCTGGGCGCGCGCGCGCGCCGGCAACTGCTGATGGCCGACGGCAAGCTGCAGCACGACCGCGCAGGCAGCGCCGACCGGCCGGGCGAAGCATGCGGACTGCCGACCTGATCCGTTTCGCGCGTGACGCGGCAAACGGCAGCCCGCTGCGCACCAGCCTGCTGATCCTCGCCATGGCGATCGGCGTCGCGGCCGTCGTCGTCCTCACCGCGCTCGCCGACGGCGCCCGGCGGTACGTCCTCAACCAGTTCTCGGCGATCGGCAGCAACCTGGTGATCGTTCTCCCCGGGCGCTCGCAGACCGGCGGCTTCAACCCGGGCAATGCCATCACCAGCACGCCGCGCGACCTGACGATCGACGACGCGCAGGCCCTGCTCCGCGCCAGCGCCGTCCACCGCGTGGCGCCACTCGCCGTCGGCACCTCGGAGATCAGCGTCGGCGGCCGCCTGCGCGAGGTGATGGTCGCCGGGACGACGGCCGAGTTCATCGCCGTGCGCCGGCTCACACTCGCGCAGGGCCGCTTCCTGTCGTCCGGAGACTGGCGTCGCGGAGCGTCGGAAGCGGTCATCGGCGCGCGCATCCGCGACGAACTGTTCGGCCGCGAGGAGGCGCTCGGCCAGCTCGTCCGCGTCGGCGACCGACGCGTCCGCATCGTCGGCATCCTCGCCGCGACCGGCCAGGGGCTGGGCATGAACACCGACGAACTGGTGATCGTGCCGGTGGCGCTGGCGCAGGCGATGTTCAACAGCAACACCCTCTTCCGCATCCTCGTCGAGGCCAACGGCCGCGAAGCGATCGCGCCGGCGAAGGCGCAGGTGAGCGAGATCATCAGGCTGCGCCACGAGGGCGAACAGGACGTGACCGTCATCACCCAGGATGCCGTGCTCGCCACCTTCGACCGCATCCTCGGCACGCTGACCGTCGCCGTCGCCGGCATCGCGGCGATCAGCCTCGCCGTCGCCGGCATCCTGGTGATGAACGTGATGCTCGTCTCGGTGACCCAGCGGACGGCCGAGATCGGCCTGCTGAAGGCGCTCGGCGCGACGCGCAAGACGATCCGCAACGTCTTCCTCACCGAGGCGGCGATGCTCTCGCTGGCCGGCGCCCTGCTCGGCTTCGCCCTCGGGCACGCCGCTGCCGCGCTGATCCGCCAGTTGGTCCCGGCGTTTCCGGCGCTGCCGCCGGATTGGGCGGTGCTCGCCGGCGTGGCCACCGCGCTCGCCACCGGCCTCGCCTTCGGTGTCCTGCCCGCACGACGCGCGGCGCTGCTCGATCCCGTGCAGTCGCTGGCCCGGCGCTGAGGCAAGCGAGAGGGAAAGCGGGGAGGAGGCGATGATCCGCAGCCAGGACATGCTCCAGTTCGCCGTGCGCGCCCTGCGCGCCCACCGGTTGCGCAGTTTCCTGACCCTGCTCGGCATCGCCGTCGGCATCGCCGCGGTGATCCTGCTGACCTCGATCGGCGAGGGGATCCATCGCTTCGTCCTCGCCGAGTTCACCCAGTTCGGCACCAACGTCATCAGCGTCGCACCCGGCCGGGTCAAGACCTCCGGCCCGGCGCCGACCGGCATTCCGACCTCGGTACGACCGCTGACGCTCGAAGACGCGCGCGCGCTCGAGCGCCTGCCGCATGTGACGGGAATGACCGCCACCGTCTGGGGCAACACCGAGGTCGCTGCCAACGGCCGCCTGCGGCGAACGACGGTCAACGGCGTCGGTGCGGCGATGCTGCGGGTGTTCAGCATCGGAGTGCGCAGCGGCCAGTTCCTGCCCGCTGACGAAGCAGACAACGCTCGCGCCTTCATCGTCCTCGGCGCACGGCTGAAGGAGGAACTGTTCGGGCCGGCGAATCCGCTGGGTGCCAAGGTGCGCGTCGGCGGCATGCAGTTTCGCGTCATCGGCGTGCTCGAGGCGAAGGGGCAGATCCTCGGCATCGACCTCGACGACGCGGCCTACATCCCGACCGCGCGTGCGCTGGAGCTCTACAACCGCGATGGCATCATGAAGATCGATCTGTCGTACGAGGAAGGCGTGCCGGTCGCCGCCGTCAGCGCGCTGGTCACGGCCACGCTGAAGGCCCGCCACGGCCGCGAGGATTTCACCATCACGACGCAGGAAGACATGCTGCGCACGCTGTCGAACATCCTCGATGTCCTGACCATGGCCGTCGGTGCGCTGGGCAGCATCTCGCTGCTCGTCGGCGCCGTCGGCATCGCCACGATCATGACCATCGCCGTCGCCGAGCGGACGGGGGAAATCGGCCTGCTGGTTGCTCTCGGCGCCCCAAGGCGCAGCATCCTCGGCCTCTTTCTCGGCGAGGCGGTCGCCCTGTCGGCGTTCGGCGGACTGCTGGGCCTGCTGCTCGGCATCGGCCTCGCGCAACTCCTCCACCTGCTGCTGCCCGCGCTGCCGGTACACACCCCGTTCAGCTTCGTTGTCCTGGCCGAAGCACTGACCATCGTCATCGGATTACTGGCAGGGGTTCTGCCGGCACGGCGGGCTGCCCGGCTGAATGCCGTCGATGCGCTGCGCAGCGAGTGATCCGCCCGCGGCGGGGCGACCGCGCGCTGTCGAAATCCTTTACACTTGGCTGTACCAAGGCCCGGCACCAAAGCGCCGTTTCGCGCTAAATCAGGACACTTCACTTTCTGGTACGGTTCGTGCTTTTTGATCAGGAAACAACAAGATCCGGAGTACTGCCGCACCACCGTGCAGGCAGCTCGGCCGGCCGCGCAAGCGCGGCCGGCCATTTTCTCGGCTGGTCTTCGACGCTTTTTCACCAGAGGAGGGACCAAGGGTGGAGGACCGCAGGAGCCGGGACGGGGCCACGAGCAGCAGGTTGCCTGCTGCGCTGCGGCTGCCGCCAAGCCCGGCGGCCGCGCCCCGTGTTTTTTCCCTCACCCCGGAGATGACGGCAAGGTGTTTGCGGTCTATGGCCTGAGCGGCCCGATCTTCCGCGGCACCTTCGAGACACTCGGCGAGGTGGCTGCGGTCAGGCGCAGTCGCCCGGTGCAGCCGGTCGCCGGCGAAGAACCGCGCGCCGCACCCGGCAGGCCGAGCGCGCAGGCGATCAGCGCCTACCGCCAGATGCTGCGCGTCGATGGCGATCGCGGCCCGCTCTACCACGCCTACCAGATCATGCAGCGGCCGGTCGTTTCGCTGTTCAGCGAGGATCCCGTCGAGCGCGCCTGGCGCCTGCTGCTCGCACGGCGCATCCACCAGGCGCCGGTGCTCGATCCCGGCCACCGACTGGTCGGCATCGTCAGCGAACGTGATCTGCTGACCACGCTCAACCTCGATGCGGACGGCCCGCGAGACATCCTGGCGCGTCAGGTCGGCGACGTGATGACCACTCCGGTCGTCAGCGCCGATCCGGTGACCGACATTCGGCGCATCGCTCAGGTCATGCTCGAACACGGAGTCGATGGCGTGCCGATCGTCAATGAAAGCGACGCACTGGTCGGTTTCGTCTCGCGCAGCGACGTGCTGCGCGCAGTCATCACCGACCCACCGTTGAGTCTATGGCGTTAGCGGGCGCAACCCGCGCCGGCGCCCCCCCCTCTCGAACCACCCTCCCGAGGAGCCAGCGAATGAGCCAGACCCCCGTGCGCATCTATCACAACCGGCGCTGCTCAAAGAGCCGCGCCGCCTGCCAGTTGGTCGCGCAAAGCGGCGTTCCCGTCGAGATCATCGACTACCTGGAGACGCCGCCGAGCCGCGACGAACTGCGCCTGCTGCTGCGCCAGCTCGGCATGCCGGCAGCGGACCTGGTCCGCCGTGGCGAAGCCGTCTTCCGGCAGATCTACGCCGGTCGGACCTTGGGCGAGGACGAGTGGCTGGACGCGCTGGTCGCCCACCCGATCCTGATCGAGCGACCGATCGTCGTCCGCGGTGAGCGGGCCGTCGTCGGCCGCCCGCCGGAGAAGGTGCTCGAGTTGCTGCGGGCGGAGTGAGCGCGGCGCGCCACCCGATCAGCGACGCGGCCCTGCCTGCGCCGCCCACGAATCGCGCAGCGTCACCGTGCGGTTGAAGACCAGGGCCCCCGGCCGCGAGTCGACCCGGTCGGCGACGAAGTAGCCGTGCCGCTCGAACTGGAAGCACTCCTCGGCGCAGGTGTCGCGCAGCGAGGGCTCTAGCCATGCCTCGATGACGCGCATGCTGGCCGGATTGATGTCGTCGCGGAAGTCGCGCTCGACCCCCTCGGGGTCGCCCTCGCGCCGTGCACCGGGAGCGGCAACCGCGAACAGCCGGTCGTAGAGCCGCACCTCGGCGCGGCAGGCGGCGGCGATCGACACCCAGTGCAGATTTCCCTTCACCTTGTAGTTGTCGGCACCGGCAGTGCCGCTACGGGAATCCGGCAGGTACTCGCAATGCACCGCGCTGACGGCACCGCTCGCGTCGTGCTCGCAACCCGTGCAGCGCACGACATAGGCATTGCGCAGGCGCACCAGACTGCCCGGATGGAGGCGATGGTAGCCCTTGCTCGGCTGCAGCATGAAATCGTCGCGCTCGATCCACAGCTCGCGGCCGAAAGGCAGAACGCGCTTGCCCCGCTCCGGCTGCTGCGGGTGATTCGCCGCCAGGCACTCCTCGCTCTCGCCCTCCGGATAGTTGTCGATGATCAGGCGCAACGGATCGAGCACCGCCATGCGCCGCTCGGCCGACTCGTTGAGCACCTCGCGCATCGTGTCCTCGAGTTGCGAGTACTCGATCAGAGAATCCGAGCGCGAGGCACCGACCCGTTCGGCGAAACGGCGGAATCCCTCGGCGGGGTAGCCGCGCCGGCGCGCGCCGACGAGCGTCGGCAGGCGCGGATCATCCCAGCCCGCCACGTGCCCCTCGTCGACGAGCTGGATCAGCTTGCGTTTGGAGAGGACGATATAACTCAGGTTGAGGCGCGAGAACTCGATCTGCTGCGGCAGCGGACGCTGCAGCAGGCCGCCTTCGGCGAGACGCTCGAGCAGCCAGTCGTAGAACGGCCGCTGGTCGGCAAACTCGAGCGTGCAGATCGAATGGGTGATGTTCTCGAGCGCATCCTCGATCGGATGCGCGTAGGTGTACATCGGATAGACGCACCAGCGGTCGCCGGTGTTGTGGTGACTGGCATGGCGAATGCGATAGATCGCCGGATCGCGCAGGTTGATGTTCGCCGAGCCCATGTCGATGCGCGCCCGCAGGACATGCGCGCCATCGGGAAACTCGCCCTGCTGCATGCGCCAGAACAGATCCCTGTTCTCGGCGACGCTGCGCTCGCGATACGGCGAGTCCGTGCCGGGCTCGGTCAGCGTGCCGCGGCTGGCGCGCATCTCGTCCGCGCTCTGGCTGTCGACATAGGCGTGCCCGCTGTCGATCAGGTACTCGGCGAAGGCGATCATCCAGTCGAAGTAATCCGAGGCGTAGTAGAGGTTGCATTCCGCCTGCGTCGCCCCGTCCGCGCCGGCCTCCCAGGAGAAACCGAGCCAGCGGACCGATTCGATGATCGAATCGACGTACTCCTGCTCCTCCTTTTCCGGATTGGTGTCGTCGAAGCGCAGGTGGCAGCGGCCGCCGTAATCCTGCGCCAGCCCGAAGTTGAGACAGATCGACTTGGCGTGGCCGAAGTGCAGGTAACCGTTCGGCTCGGGTGGGAAACGCGTGCGGATGCGCGCCGGATCGAGCGGCCCGGCAAGCTGCTGTGCTCCCGGACCGGGCCGGCCCGACCAGCGACGCTGTGCGTGCGTGCCGGCGGCGAGGTCGGCCTCGATGATGTTGCGGATGAAGTTGGTACTGACGAGTGCGGACGAACTCGCCGCCCTGCTGCTGGACTCCTGGCTCACGTGGCAACCCCCGTTTCGACAAGAGCGGCATTTTACCCGCCCGCGGGCTCAAGATCTCGACAAGCTGCATGCTGCCCGTGCTGCCTGCCGTTCACTCCTGTCGCCGGTCGTCTGCCGGCAGGCTGCCGGGAGACGGCGAGACGGGACGCGCCGCGTGCGCCGCCAGCAGATGCGCCCGCCGCTCGAAGGCGCTCACCATGCTGCCGGCCATCGGCAGGATCAGCACCTGCAGCACCGGCATCAGGAACAGCGAGCGCAACTCGCAGTCGAGGGCAAAGTCCACCTGGCAGCGATCATCTGCCAGCGGCGCGAAGTTCCAGCGGATGTCGAAGCGGCAGAACGAGCGATCCTGCGAAACGATGCTGATCGCCTGCGGCCGTGACAGCTCGGTCCGCGTCCGGAAACGATGCTGCAACAAGCCGACGGCCAGCGTCTGTTCGGTCTCGTAGGCCGTTGCGTCGCGCCACAGCACGCGCGCGGCACGGATCAGCGGCACGAAGTCCGGATAACTCTCGACATCGGCGACGACGTCGAACAGCCTGCCCACCGGCAGCCCGATGGCTCGGGTCTCGCGGTGGATCGCCATTCGCCGCCTGCCGTTCAGCCCTGCGGCCGGCTGAAGCGGGTCAGGTTGTTCATCATCTCGACCGTCTCCTGCCGGATCTCGGCCTTCGCCTGTTCGCGATCGACCACCGGCCGGTCGTCGGCATCGAGAACCTCCATGCGGACCGCCCCCCTGGCGTTGGTCGGGAAGGCCACCTTGTACTTCTCGCCGATGTAGGCAACGCGATGCCAGTCGGCGGCAACGGCGTAGTCGCGCCGGAAGTCGGGCGCCAGCAGGTTCTGCCCCTGCGAGTACTCCTGCGCAGGATTGCGCACGCCGAGCAGCGGCATCACCGTCGCCGGGATGTCGAGGTGGCTCGTGATGCCGCTGATCACCCGTGGTTCCGCTCCCGGGATGCGGATCACGGCCACCGTGCCCGTCTGGTAGCGGTTGAACTCGGCGGCGTGCCCCCAGCGCTCACTGCGCTCCATGAACTCCTCGCCGTGGTCGCCGAGGACGATGACGATCGTGTTGTCGAGCAGTCCTTTCTCGGCGAGGTAGGCGGTGACCCTGCCGATCTGGCGGTCGACATGATGCGCGGCATTGAGGTAGCGGTTCTTGATCAGGCTCATCTGCTGCTTGAAGTCGGCCGACAGATAGTTGAAGTCGTCAAGGTAGGGCTCGGCGATGACACAGTCGGACGGGAAGTTGTAGTTGGCGTGCGTCCCCTCGAAGAACATGTAGGCCATGAACGGCCTGCCCGGATCACGGCGATCGAGGAAGCCGAGCAGGCGGTCGATGTTCATGCGGTCCCGATCCCAGGGCGGTGCGCCGTCAGAAATCGGCTGCATGTCGGCCGGTTCCATCTTCAGGAAGACCGTCCGGTCGAACTGCGGATAGGTGAATACGGTGCTGGTATGCAGGCTGAACTGGTAGTTCTGCTGCTGCAGCACGTCCATCAGCAGGGGCGAGCGGGCCGCCTTGATCATCGGGAACCAGTAGTTGCCGTACAGTCCGTAGAACATCGAGAAGATGCCCATCTGGGTGCCGTTGCCGCCGCTGTAGTGCTGCTCGAGACGCAGCGCCTGGGTCGAGAACCGCCACAGATTGGGCATGATCTCCGGGTCGAGCAGGTCGAAGCGCAACGACTCGGCGACCATCCAGACGATGTTCGGCGGCCGCACCGGCGCTTCGACGTGCAACGGGACGAGCGGGTAACTCAGGCCACCATGCCTGAGCTGCACCCCATCGGCTGCTTCCTCGCCCACCTGGACGCCGAGCCGGGCCGCCAGTTTGCGGAAAGTCGTCGGCACATAAAAAGGATAGCGCTCGCTGGCAAAGAGGATCGGCTGATAGTTGGTGGCAGCACTGTAGCCGTAGGCCAGTCGCTCGCCGAGAGCAAAGCCGAGGATCGCCAGGAGCACCCAGCGCCGACGCAGGCGCCTGTGCGGCGGCGCCTGCTCTGCCTGCCGTGTCGTCCACCACCAGGTTGCCGCCTGCAGCGCCAGCAACGCGAGGACGATCAGCGCCGCCGTCAGCTCGGTGCTGCGACTGGCGCCGAGCGAATCGACGCCGCCGGGCGAGAAGACGAGGTCGATGACGAAGCCGTTGATGTGGAATCCGTACATGTCATGGATCACCCGGTCGGCAAACAGCAGCACCTGGATCATGCCCGTCAGGCCGATCAGGACGCCGGCGAGCGCCAGCCGTGCGCCACCGGTGGCGGGGCGCCGACGCAACCAGTGATGCAGGAGGTAGCCCGGGACGACTGCCGGCAACAGGTAGAGAAAGGCATAGCTGATCGTCGTCGCCAGCGTCCACGCAACCAGTCCGGGCGTGCTGTAGGCGTTGGCCGTGGTGAAGGCGGTGACGTGCAGCACGACCCACAACCAGCTGAGCAGGAAGAAACGGTCGATCTGGTGGCGCGATGGGAAAACGGTCATGGCGGCTTTCGGATTGATATTCAACAGTCTAACGAAGGAATGATGGCCGCGAAAGCTTAGGCGATGCTGAAGCGCTGCAGGCGGACGCGTGCGCCCGCAAGACGGCAGAGCCGGCGCCACGCCGCGGCTGCAGCCGCGCCCCCGAACCCATCCTGAGCGATAATCAGGATTCTCTCATGCACAGCAAACTCGAGCCATGGCCGCCGCCCACTCGCCACCGATCAATGTCGCCGAAGTCGTGCGCCACTTCGCTCCCGGCTGGTTCGCTGCCGTCATGGGCAGCGGCGTGCTCAGCATCGACACACTGACTGTCGCCTCGCGCTGGCCGGTCCTCCTGGCGCCCGCCTGGGCACTGCACTACTTCAATCTGCTCCTCTTCGCAACGCTGCTGCTTCCCTGGCTCGCGCGCTGCCTGCTGCACCCGCAGCTCGCACTGGCAACGCTGCGGCACCCGGTGCAGGCCAGTTTCTATCCGACCCTGCCGATCGCCATGCTGGTCATCGCCGCGCAGTTCCTCGCCTTCGGCCCGCACGTCGGCCTGGCGCTCGCGTTCTGGTGGACGGGAGCGGCGCTGACCTTCGCTTTCGGCCTGGCGGTGCTGTACACGACGTTCGCCGGCGAGCAACTCGGCCTCGAGCACGTGACGCCGGCGAACTTCATTCCGGCGGTCGGCCTGGTCGTCATTCCCATCGCCGGCGCGCCGCTGGTCGGTCAGCTCACGGGCGCGACACGCGACCTCGCCCTGCTGCTCAACATCGTCGCCCTCGGCGCAGGGACACTGCTGTACCTGGCCCTGCTGGCGCTGACCCTGCAGCGCAAGTACCTGGCCAAGCCGGCTTTCGGCATGCTGACGCCGACGGTCTGGATCCACCTGGCGCCGATCGGCGCCATCCCGGTCAGCCTGCTCAATCTCGCCGAGCAACTGCCGTTTGCCCTGCCGCAAGGCGTGCTCTTCCTCGTCGGCCTGCTCTTCTGGGGCTCCGGTGTCTGGTGGCTGCTGATGGCGACGCTGTTGACCGCCGCCGCGCAGCGTCGCGGCCTGCTGCCGTTCGCGCTGTCCTGGTGGGGGTTCACCTTTCCACTCGGTGCCTTCGCCGCCGCCAGCCTGCGGCTCGGCGGTGCCACGGGACTGGCGGGCGTCGACTGGATCGGCATCGCCTGCTGGTGTCTCCTGCTCGTCGTCTGGCTGGCGACGCTGGCGGGAACCATTCGCGGCGTTGCCAGCGGCAGCCTCTTCCGCCCGCATCCCTGAGCCGGAGCAGACGTGTCGGCGCCGGAGTCAAAGCGGCGTCCACAAGCCGACATGAATCTGGTGCGAGG
>NZ_JAMTDQ010000029.1 GCF_023806635.1 Accumulibacter sp. | reverse complement strand
GAATACCGGCCTGTCACGCCGGGGGTCGCGGGTTCGAGCCCCGTCCACTCCGCCACGATCCAGTACTCGCAAGCCAAGCACCCGAAAGCCCAGCCAGCCTGGGCTTTTTCAATTGCGCGCTGGCGGCCTTGCGAAGGCCGCTGCGCGGGCGGCGACCGCCTCGCCTTGCGGCCGGTCGGAGCATGCCCGAAAGCGAACTTTCCACGTCGACGCTTGTCCACTCGCGTTCGCGCTTTGGTCTATAATCATGCGCTTGCAGTCTCACCATTCGACCAGGTGATCCCACTGAGCGGGGATGAACTGGCGCCCACCCGAAAAGAGAACAGGAAGTACGGATGACGCCACGAATCGCATTTGCTCTTGCTTTTGCCATCTGCTCCGGCACCGCTGCGGCCGGAGATTCAACCAACCCGGGTCTGGCAACTGGTGGCCAGACGACAGAAGCCGATGCCTTGCCGGTCGTCGAGCTCGTCGCGCCGGGCCAGCCACCCGAGACCATCGATCTGACCGCCGAACCGGACGAGCTCTTCCAGCGCATCCGGCGCGGCTTTGCGATGCCGAACATCAACAACTCGCTGGTCCTGCACCACCAGCAGTGGTTCAGCAACCGCCCCGAGTCGCTGCGGCGCATGGTCGAGCGCAGCAGCCGCTACCTGCATCACATCGTCGAAGAGATCGAGAAGCGCGGCATGCCGATGGAGCTCGCCCTGCTGCCGATGGTCGAGAGCGCCTACAACCCGACCGCCTATTCGCGCAGTCATGCCTCCGGCCTCTGGCAGTTCGTCCCAGCGACCGGCAGGCAGTACAAGCTGGAGCAGAGCTGGTGGCTTGACGAGCGCCGTGACATCGTCGCCTCGACGGCCGCCGCACTCGAGTACCTGCAGTACATCTATGATCTCCACGGCGACTGGCATCTGGCGCTCGCCTCGTACAACTGGGGCGAAGGTGCCGTTGGCAAGGCGATCAACAGGAACCGCGCCAACGGTCTGCCGACCGATTACCTCAGCCTGACGATGCCCGAGGAAACCCGTCACTACGTCCCCAAGCTACAGGCGCTGAAGAACATCTTCAGCAACCCGAACGTGCTGGCCAGCCTCAATATCCGCGGTGTTCCCAACCGCCCCTACTTCGCCACCGTCACCAAGTCGGCGGACATCGACGTCGAGTTGGCGGCGCGCCTGGCCGAGATGCCGGTGCGCGAGTTCGTCGCCCTCAACCCGGCGCACAACCGTCCGGTGATCAAGTCCGACAAGCCGCTGGTCATCCCCGCGCACAAGCTCGACACCTTCGTCAGCAACCTCGAGGCGCACGAAGAGAGCGAGAAGCCGTTGTCGTCATGGCAGGCCTATACCCTGCGCGCCGGCGAGAAGCTCGAACAGGTCGCCCCCCGCTTTGGTCTCACGGTCGCCAACCTGAAGGCGGTGAACGGCATCAGCGGCAGCATCAGGGTAACCGCCGGACAGACGCTGCTCGTTCCGCTGCCGGAAGGCGTCAGCCCGGGCGAGCAACTCGCGAGCCTGGCGACCGACGCGGCGCCGCCGGTGGCGAGCGAGCAGCCACGGGTGCCGGCTGCCGCCGTCGTCGCGCAGGCACCTCGCCCGGCACAGCCGGAACCCGCGCCAGCGGCCGCGATCAGCCGGACGCACATGGTGCGCAAGGGTGAGACACTGCACGCACTGGCGCAGCGCTATGGCATGACGATGGCCGAACTGAAGCAGATCAACAAGCTGCGTGCCGACCAGGTCAATATCGGCAGCAAGCTGCTGGTCGCCGCGGCCGAGCCGACAGCCAAGCCGGCGGCGCAGCGCAACGCGGCGAGCGAGGCGGACTCCCGACCGACGGCAGCTGCCGCCGGCATGGCCCGCACTGCCAGCGGCAGCCATCTCGTCCGCAAGGGTGAGACGTTGAGCGAGGTAGCCAGTCGCTACGACATGTCGGTCGCCGAACTCAAGCAGATCAACAAGCTGCGCGCCGACCAGGTCAATGCCGGTACCCGCCTGCTGGTCGCTGCGGCTGAACCGGCAAGCCGGCCGTCAGCCGGCAAGGCGCGCAACGAGCAGGACGAGAGCCGCCGGGAAGCGAACGGCAACAGGGCCGCCAGCGCGGCGGTCACGAAAGGGTCGGAGCGCGCGGCGAAGGAAGACAGGAACGGCAACCGGCAGGCCGAGAAGGCCGGAGACTCGAGCCGCAAGCCGCTCAAGCTCGCGCAGTACACGATCCGCCGCGGCGACACGCTGGGCTCGATCGCCAGGCAGTTCCGTGTCGAGAAGGATGACCTCCTGCGCTGGAACCGCATCCAGAACAACGACATCAAGCCGGGACAGCGGCTGACGATCCAGCTCGTCCAGAACACCTACTGAGCGCAATCCACGCACCGCCCTCCGCAGCGCCGCCGCCAGGCGGCGTTGTCACGTCTCCGCCCTGTCGCAGGCGACGCCACCTCGGTCGGCGTCAACGGTCGACGGATAGAGATGGCAACGCACAACATGCGTCGCCGACAGCTGGCTCGGCGGCGGATACGCCTGCCGGCAAGACTCGCCCGCCTGCCGGCAACGCGGATGAAAATGGCAGCCAGTCGGCGGTGCCGCCGGAGACGGAATCTCGCCTGGCAGGCGGATTGGCTCGCTCGCCGCAGCCAGACGTGGGCTGGGCACCGCCGACAGCAGGGCGCGCGTGTAAGGATGCTGCGGCGAGCGCAGGACCTCGTCGACGCCGCCGTGCTCGACGATGCGACCGAGGTACATCACCGCCACTTCATGCGCCAGATGATCGACGACGGCGAAGTTGTGCGTGATGAAGAGATAGGCCAGACCGAGCTCGCGCTGCAACGTGGCCAGCAGATTGAGGATCTGCGCCTGCACCGAAACGTCCAGTGCCGACGTCGGCTCGTCGCAGATCACCAGCTCCGGCTGTACGGCCAACGCCCGGGCAATGGCGATGCGCTGCCGCTGCCCGCCGGAGAACTCGTGCGGGTAGCGGATGGCGGCCTCCGCCGGCAGGCCGACCTGCTGCAACACGGCGGCGATCGCCGCTTCGTTCGTCGCCCGCCCGCCACCCCCCTGCGCGCGAATTCCCTCGGCGATGATCTCGCCAACCGACAGGCGCGGGTTGAGCGAGGCAAAGGGATCCTGGAAGATCATCTGCATGTGGCGCCGCAGCGCTCGCTGCGCGCGCTGCCGACCGCCGCCGAGTTGCTCCCCGAGCAGGCACACGCTGCCGCCACTGGCCGGCAGCAACTGCAGGATCGCCTTGCCGACCGTCGTCTTGCCACAGCCCGACTCGCCGACCAACGCCAGCGTGCGGCCACGCGCCAACGCCAGCGAGACGCCGTCGACCGCCCGCACGTGGCCGACGGTTCGCTGCAGGACACCGCGTCGGATCGCAAAATGCACCCGCAGATCATCCACCGCCAGCAGCGTCGGTGCTGCCGCGGCAGCGGCGACCGGCACGCCATCGGCAGCGGGCCCGCCAGCGTTGCCTCCGGCCACCAACCGGCCGTCCTCGAGGTGGCAGCGTACCCGATGATCGAGCGCCACCTGCCGCCACTGCGGCGACTGCTGCCGGCAGCGATCCCAGGCATGCTCGCAGCGGGCGGCAAAACGGCAGCCAGCCGGCATCGCCGACAGCGACGGCACCTGTCCGGGAATCGTCTGCAGCTGGCCGCCGCGCCGCGCCAGGCCGGGCAGCGCGGCGAACAGCTTCTGCGTATAGGGGTGTCGCGGGGTCGCGAAGAAGCTGGCGCGCGGCGCCTCCTCGACGATCTCGCCGGCATACATGACGCCGATGCGCGTTGCCATCTGGGCGACGACGCCGAGGTCGTGGGTGATCAGCAGCATGCCCATCGCCCGTTCGACCTGCAAGCGGCGCAGCAGATCCAGAATCTGCGCCTGGATGGTCACGTCGAGTGCCGTCGTCGGCTCGTCGGCGACCAGCAGGCGTGGATCGCCAGCCAGCGCCATGGCGATCATCACCCGCTGCTTCATGCCGCCAGAGAGCTGGAACGGATACTCGCCAAGCCGCCGCCGTGCATCGGCGATGCCGACCGCGCTCAACAGATCGAGCGCCGTCGCCTGCGCCGCCGTGCCACCCAGCGACCGATGCCGGGCGAGCACCTCGGCCATCTGCCGGCCGACGGTGAGCACCGGGTTGAGGCTCGTCGCCGGCTCCTGGAAAATCATCGCCATGCCGCCACCACGCACCGCGCGCATCTCGGACTCCGGCAGACGCAGCAAGTCGCGCCCGCCGAACCGCACCTCGCCGGCGACGATCCTGCCCGCCGCCGGCAACAGGCGCAGCAACGCCAGAGCCGTCGCCGACTTGCCGCAGCCGGACTCGCCGAGCAGCGCCAGCGTCTCTCCGGCAGCCAGCCGCAGGTCGATGCCATCGACCGCCGGCAACAGCGCGCGACCCTGCGCGAAAGCCACCCGCAGCTGCCTGACCGTCAGCAGCTCGTCACCGCAAGACTTCGCTGGTGCGTTCATGGCGAGCCCGCCAGACGCGGGTCGAAGGCGTCGCGCACGGCATCGGCAAACAGGTTCGCCGCCAGCACGAGCGAGAACATGAACAGGAAAGCAGCCGCCAGCGACCACCAGACCAGCGGCTCGCGCGCCAGCTCGAGGCGGGCGTTGTTGATCATCGTGCCAAAGCTGATCATCGTCGGGTCGACGCCGATGCCGACATAGGAGAGCACCGCCTCGGCCAGCACGAGGCTGGAGAAATCCATCACCAGCGCGATGATGACGATGTGCATCAGGTTCGGCAGGATGTGGCGGCCGATGATGCGCAGGCTGGAGACGCCAAACGCTTGCGCCGCCTGGATGTACTCCAGCTCGCGCAGTTTCAGCGTCTCGCCGCGCAACAGACGGCAAAGCCCGGTCCAGCTGGTCACGCCGAGAATGAAGCAAAGGGCCAGCAGGCGCAGGTCGGCGCGTTCGGCGGCCGTCGCGAACCACTGCGGGTGGGTGTCGATCAACACCTGCATCATCAACACCGCGGCAGCGATCAGCAGGACGCCGGGAATCGAGCTCAGCGTCGTATACAGATACTGGATGAGGTCATCGACCCAGCCTCGGAAGTAGCCAGCCAGGACACCGAGCAGCACCGACAGCGGCAGCATCACGAGCGTCGTCACGAGGCCGATGACGAGCGCCGTGCGAACGCTCTTCAGCACCTGATAGAGCACGTCCTGTCCGACCTTGTCGGTGCCGAAGACGTGGTAGTCGCCCGCCAGCAGCGCCACCGGCATGGCCAGCAACGACAATGCGGCGAGCGTCGCGAGGATCGCGTTCCAGGCAAATTCGCCTTCGCTTCGCCAGACTCGCCGCCAGGCCAGTCGCCAACCGCAGCCCCGCGCGCGCACGACGCCGCCGCAGACGGCGAGAACGACCGCCGCCCAGGCGAGCAGCGCCAGGCCAAGCGCCTGCAGCACACGGCCAGCGACATCGGCGTCACGCCGCCCCTCATCGGCGCCGAGATGGGCACCGCCGTGGCGCAGACGCGGGTGGTCGCGCACCTGCTGCAGGCGACCGTCGCTGCCACGTACCTCGATCGTCTCCTTGGCGTGGGCACGCGTTGCCAGTGGTTCCGAGTAGGTCTTCTCGTTGCGCGTGCGCAGCGGCGTCAGCAGCGCGTCGAGCAGCGACAGCACCTCGACGGCGTAGACCGCCGGCTGACCGGCCGTCCGCTGCCCACCGTCCGCCGCGAGGCGCGGTCGATAATGCAGCGAGTCGAGCAGGCCGACGATGGCGAAGGCAAGCAGCAACGTCGCCGACGCCATTCCAGCCCGGCTGCGGCCGACGCGCTGCCAGGCGCTGCGCCACAGTGGATTGCCTGCCGACAGCCAGCCGGACGCGAGCGCCGCCAGCAGCAGCAGCCAGATCAGCACATCGGACCAGAGGATGACGGGCAGGAAGGGCATCAATCGAAGCGTATGCGCGGATCGACCAGGGTGTAGGAGAGGTCGGTGAGAATCAGCCCGACGATGTAGAGCAACGAACCGATGAACACCATCGCCCGCACGACAGCGAAGTCCTGCGCGTTGATCGCGTCGATCGTGTAGCTGCCGAGACCTGGAATGCCGAAGAACGACTCGGTCAGCAGCGAGCCCATGAAAAGCAGCGGAATGACGACGACGACGCCGGTGAGGATCGGGATCAGCGCGTTGCGCAGCACGTGCCGGAACAGCACGGCAGCCTCGCTGAGGCCTTTGGCGCGCGCCGTGCGCACATAGTCGCGTGCGATCTCCTCGATGAAGATCGTCCGGTACCAGCGCGTCGACGAACCGATTCCCGAGACGACGCCGATGACGACGGGCAGGATGACGAACTTCCAGGCGTCGAGACCGCCGCCGTACCCGGAGATCGGCACCAGCTTCCACAGCTTGCTGATCAGGTACTGGCCGCCGATGATGTAGAAAAGCCCCGAGATCGACATCATCGCGACGCACAGGACGACACCCCAGAAGTCGAGGTAGGTGGCGCGGAAGAAGGTCAGCAGCAGGGCAAACGTGACGCTCACCAGCAGTCCGAGGACGAAGGTCGGCAGGGCGATGGCGAGCGACGGCCCCATGCGCGCGACGATCTCGCGTGCAATGTCGCGCCCGTCCTCGGCGCGCCCGAAATCGCCGACGAACATGCGTATCGACTTGCTGAAGAAGATCGTCTCGGAGAACACCGCAACGCCGCTCGCCTCGTCGTTGACGAACAACGGTCTGTCGTATCCGCGCTCCGCCTTCCAGCGGGTGATCGCCTCGGGGGTCACGCGCTTGACGCCGAGTTGCATGCGTGCCATGTCGTCGGGCGTGTTGACGACGAAGAACAGGGCGAAGGTGATCAGGTTCACCCCGATCAGGATCGGCAGCGCATAGAGCAGGCGGCGGACGACGTAGGCGAGCATGTCCGGGGACTAGGGCGCCGGCCGCCGCCGGTGGCCAGCTGCGATGCGCTTGCAGGGTGGCGGCGTCGGGCGCATCAGCGGGCGGTTCCGCGTTCGCGCCGACGATGGGCGATCGCCGCCGGCAGCAACACTGCCAGCAGGAGCGCGGCGAGCAGCGCCAGCGGCCAGAGTACCGGCCGGTTCCACTCCTGCCGCAGGCGCTCCCTTGCGGCGGCATCGATCCGCTGGTACTTGAGGATGTTGTTGCCGACATCGGTCGGTTTGCGGTTGTGCAGCCAGACCTGACCCAGCGTGTAGCTCTTCGGATGGAAGCCGTAGATCCACGGCGCGTCATGCTGCAGCAGTGCGATCGCCTGGCGGATGATGGGCAGCCGCTCGGCGCCGCGCGGTCCGTCGCTCTCGAGATCCTTCATCTGTTCGAACAGTCGGTCGAACTCCGGATTGGCGTAGTTCGACGCGTTCTCGCCGGCCTTCGCCACCTTGCCCTCGCTACCCGCGAGCAGGAAGAGGAAGTTCTCCGGATCCGGGTAGTCGGCGTTCCAGCCGAGATAGTAGAGCTGCACCGCGCCCTTGCGGATCTTCTCCTGGAAGCGGTTGAAGTCGGTTGAACGAACGACGAGCTGGATGTCGAGCCGGGCGAACTGTCGCGTCAGCCAGTCGAGGCGCGACTTCTCGCCCATGCCGCCGGTCGTCGTGTCGAGGTTCAGTACCAGCGGTTCGCCGGTGACGGCGTTGCGACCGTTCGGCCAGCCGGCTTCGGCCAGCAGCCGCCTGGCTTCGGCCAGCGGCTTGCGCTGCGCGCGGCCATCGACCCAGTCGTAGACGACCGGATTGATCCCCTCGCGGCCATCGAGGTAACCGAAGATGCCCGGCGGCAGCGGGCTCGTCGCCGGGATGCCGCGACCGTTCATGAAGATCGAGATGAACTCTTCCTGGTCGATGGCAATCGACAGCGCCTGGCGCAGCTTCGTCGCCTGCTCGCCGAGCCCGCCGACGACCGGATCGAGCATGTTGAACCCCATGTAGAAGATCGACGCCCGCACACTCGTCAGCAGGCTGATCCCCTTGTCGCGCATCTCGTCGGTCAGCTGCACGTCACCGCCGACTGCCAGCCGTACCGCCTGGTCGAAGCTGTCGGAGGAAATCCCGGAGGCATCGTAATAGCCCTGCAGGAACTTGTTCCAGTAGGGAATGCTCTCCTTCTCGCGCGAATACACCGCCTGCTCGATGAACGGCAGTGGCTTGCCGCAATCGGCGAGCAAGCCCGCCGCCTCGTCACCCGGCTCGCCGTCGCAGGGATAGGTCTCGCCGTGGAAGTTCGGATTGCGGGTGAGCACCATGCGGCTGTTCGGATTGTTCTCCGTCAGCATGAACGGGCCGGTACCTACCGGATACCAGTCGAGCGTCAGGTTCTTCTCCGCCATTCCCGGCTGGTGGTAGAAACGGTCGACCTCGCGCGGCACCGGCGCGAAGAACGGCATCGCCAGCCAGTACGCGAACTGCGGATACTTGCCGTGCAGGCTGATGCGGTAGGTATGGCGATCGACGCGGCTGACGCCGGCGAGCGGAAAGCCGTCGAGGTCGATCCAGGCGCCGGCCGGCAGCTTCCTTGCCTCCTCCTGCAATGCCTCCCCCAACTCGCGCAGGCCGACGATGCGCTCGGCCATCATGCTGAAGATCGGCGAATGCAGCCGTGGGTGCGCCAGGCGCTTGATCTGATAAATGTAGTCGTCGGCGACCAGCTCACGGCTGCCCGTCTGCGCGAAGTCACCCAGCTTCTCGATGCCGCGCAGTTGCTCGCGATCGCCGGCGCGGTAGAGCGGCTGGCCGGCGGCATCCAGGGCAAAGGCCGGATGCGGCTGATAGCGGATGCCCGGCCGGAGCCGGATCTCGTAAACGCTGGTGGCGATCGCCGCCGCCGGCGCGTCGGCAGGCAGCTCGTTGCCGGCGGCGTCGAAGTAGCGCGGCACCGGCACCGCCTCGCTGGTCAGCGGAATCAACGTATAAGGCCGTTTCAGGTAGTGGTACTGCAACGGCGGTTCGTAGATCTGTGCCGTGAACGTGATCTCGTCCTCGCTGTAGGACTGCACCGGATCGAGGTGTTTCGGGCGTTCGGTGAACGCGGCGTAGAGGATGTTCCGGCCGCGCTCGGCACGCGGGTACGGATCGTTCTGCTCGCTGCCGCAGGCACACAGCAGCAGCGCGCCGATCAACGGCAGGGCACGACGAAAACGGGGCATGGGCGGCAGTTTATCGCGAACCGGCTGCGCATGGGTCGCCGCGGCCCACCGTGGCAACGCCGCGCGGCGCCTGCAGCGGGCCAACAGCAGCCTGCCGCACCCGGGTCAAGCGCCTGCGTCCCGTCGCTGCAGCGCCAGCGACGGGCTCCGGGCGTCGCCCGAAATCCTTTATAATCACGCGGTCAGGAAGATTCGAACAACGAGCTGCACGAGCAGCCAACTTTCGTTACGGAGAACACATGGGATTCCTCGCAGACAAGCGCATCCTGATCACCGGCGTGCTATCGAAGCACTCGATCGCCTATGGCATCGCCAAGGCCTGCAAACGGGAAGGCGCACAGCTCGCTTTCACCTATCAGAACGAACGCTTCAAGGATCGTCTAGCCAAGTTCGCGGCGGAATTCGGCAGCACCCTGATCTACCCCTGCGACGTCAGCGAGGACGCCGCGATCGACCAGCTCTTCGCCGACCTCGGTCGACAGTGGGACGGCCTCGACGGCTTGGTGCATTCGATCGCCTACGCCCCAGGCGAAGCGATCGAAGGCGACTTCCTCGACGGCATCACGCGCGACGCGTTCCGCATCGCCCACGACGTTTCCTCCTTCAGCTACCCTGCACTCGCCAAGGCTGCACGGCCACTGCTGCTGCGCGGCCACAACCCGGCACTGCTCGCGCTCTCCTACCTCGGCGCCGAGCGCACCCTGCCCAACTACAACACCATGGGCCTCGCCAAGGCGAGCCTCGAAGCCGCCACCCGCTACCTCGCCTTCTGCCTCGGCCCACAGGGAATCCGCGCCAACGCCATCTCGGCCGGACCGATCAAGACGCTCGCCGCATCCGGCATCGGCAACTTCTCCCGCCTGCTCGCCTACAACGCGCACAATGCCCCGCTGCGCCGCAACATCACCATCGACGAAGTCGGCAACGCAGCCGCCTTCATGCTCTCCGACCTCGCCAGCGGCATCACCGGCGAGATCATGTACGTGGACGGTGGTCTCAACACCACCGCCCTCGGCAACCCGGAGCCGCTGCCGGCCTGAAGCACGCTCGGCACGACTCCCGCCGATGAACGCCCCTACCCGCTCCTGCCTCTACGACGAACGGCAGCTCGAGCCGGTACTCGACAGCATGGCCGCCCGCCTCACCGGCTTGTTGGCCAGCGACGAAGACCTTGTCCTCGTCGGCATCCGGCGCCGTGGCGTGCCACTGGCCGCGATGCTCGCCGAGCACCTGGCAAGGCGCGGACTGCTGCGACCGGCGCTACGGCTCGAGCTGGTCGTCAAACGCTACGCTGACGATCTCAGCCTGCTCCATCCGCAGACCCGGCTCAGCGAAGACACGGCACCCACCGTCGCCGACCTCGCCGGGCGATGCGCGATCGTGGTCGACGACGTGCTCTATCGCGGACATTCGCTGCTGCGCGTCGTCCAGCATCTGGTCGGATGCGGCGCCGCACGGGTCATCAGCACGGTCCTCGTCGATCGCGGTGTCAGCGTCCTGCCGATCCACGCCGACGTCGCCGGCCTGCGACTCGACGTGCCCACGGGCTCGATCGTCGAGGTTCACGTACCTCCCTACGAAGCCGACTTCTCGATCGAACTGGTGCGCCCCGGCGACTAGTGCCCGTGTCCCGCTGGCTGCCCGGCCGTCGCCACCCTCGTCATTTCCGGACGAGGCACATCGTCACGTGCAGGCAGCGGAACAACGGTGACGCGACACGGTTGCACTCCGCTAGGTCACGCAGATGCGCCTCGCGGCCGCGGCGAATCGCCCACCGCGGGTTGAGCACGACGAGCGGAAAGGCCCACTTCGAGCGGCCGAGCGTCCCCTGTACCGCCGCGATGCCAAATCGCCGGCCGATCAGCTCGAAGTTCCTGCGCGCGAACGGCCACTCCCAGGCGGCGTCGTTCTGGAACGGCCGGAACATCGCCCGCAGCAGCCGTGACGCCCAGAAGGTGTTCAGCGGATCGTAGGTGATCATCCTGCCGCCAGGCTTCAGCCGCTGCTGCGCGGTCGCCAGGAACAGGTCGAAGTCCTCGAAATGATGTGCGACGCCCAACGCGTAGATGATGTCGAAGTCCCGCTCGGTGAAGTCGTCGGCGAGGAAATCGGCGCGATACGAACGCGCATGCTGCAGACCCTCCGCCAGCAGCGCCTGCTGGAAGCTCGCCGCCAGCCGCTCGCTGAGGTCGATCGCGTGGTACTCGCGACAGCGCCGGGCGATATCGATCGACAGCGCGTTGCCGCAACCGACGCCGAGGTCAAGGACCTTGCTGCCCGCCAGGTCGCCGAGCCACACCTGATGCAGATCGTCCGCCGCACTGCCGATTCCGGTTTCCTCGCGGAAGCGGTGCAGGCTGTCGCGCACCGCGCCCCAGATGCGCACCGGCAGACCCTGCCGGTCGCGCTGCACGTACAGATCGTGCTCGTAGAACTCGGCCTGCTGGCGATTGATCTCGAGCAGCCGCTGCCGTGACGATTCTTCGTTCTTCATCGATGACGCATTCGATCGGGTGCCCGCGCAACGCGAGCGTGGCGGCCGCAGCCGGAGGCCGCCGATTATCGCACCGATCCCCGCGGCGCACGCGCTCGGCAAGGGCCGCGCCTGGTTGCGGGACGTCGCGCCGGCAGGCACGCCTGGCCGACGTTCCGACGGCATGCGACAAACCGTCGCGCGACAATTTGCCTGATTACGGACAAGGCGGTTTGGGCTTAGGCTGCCGCTCTTAGTGCGCCCGTCAACCCGACCGCCAACCACCGCCCCGGGCGCAATCACGCGTCGGGGTCTCTTCCGGAGATCGACCATGAGCCTGCCGCTTTCTCGCCTCTGCCTTTCTTTCACCCTTGCCGCTTGCTGCCTCGCGGCCCATGCAGGGAGCGTCGACGACGACCTGCGCCTGGCTGCCCGGCTGCACAAGGGCGGCGAGACGACGCAGGCCATCAGGCTGTGGCAAGCGTGGGCCGACAGGGGGAACGCCGATGCGGCCTACAATCTGGCCGTCATCCACCACTACGGCGATGACGTGGCGCTCGATTACGGCACGGCGATGCAATGGTACCGAATCGCCGCCGCCCAGGGCGACAAGGTCTCGCAGTTCCAGATCGGCCTCATGTACCAGACAGGCCAGGGCGTTGCCGCCGACGCCGAGGAAGCCCATCGCTGGTTCACGATGCACCGGCGCCACCACCTCCACCACGAACACGATCCACAGATGGTGGCCTGGCGCCGACAGGCCCTGGCGCTGATCGCGGATCGGGATCGTCGCGAGCAGGCAGCCGCGTCGCGGCAGAACAGTCAGCAAGTCATCGCCGAACTGAGACAGCGTGCGCAAGTACCGACATCGTCAGGAAGCGAATTGCTCGCTGCCGGCAACACCGGCCGCTGAGAGGTTGTAAAGAAATCGTCGCGAGCAGGCCGAGATGCAAGGCGCGAGCGAGCGAACGACGAGACATATCAGATGGATAGGCGAGGAGTGAGCGAGTGAGCAACGCCGCAGATCGGTCGCGCAGTAGATTTATTCACAACCTCTGAGGTCGTCTGCCGGCCCCACCGGCGATGGCCGTTGCGACGCTCGCGGCGGCGGACGCGGGACGCCGCCGTCGTCGCTTCTCCGGCGCGGTCGGGAATGCACGGGCTGCGGCCCGGCTGCAGCCTGCAGGCCGCCGCACGGGATTTGCATACCGCGACGGCGTTTCCTATCCTTGTTGTGACATCCCCGATGTGCAGGGCGGCGCCGTCGTCGCAAGACTCGACGTGGCGAGACCGCCCTCCTGGCAATGTCCGAGGAGCAACAATGGAATCCGCCCCATTCCTTCCCCTCCGGCGTTTCCGCCGCTGCACCACCTCCCTCTGGCTTCTTGCCGCTCTCGCGGCGCCGCTGGCAGCAACTCCCGCCGCCGCCGAGGCTGTCCTCGGCGTCGACGGTGCCGGCAGGCTGCCGATCATCGACAGCCACTACCACATCGTCCAGGGTTTCGATGGCGCCGAGCTGCTGGCGGTGATGGACCGCAACGGCGTGCGCCTGGCCGGCGGCGCCGGCGGCAACAACATGGCGGCGATGATGGCGCTCGGCCGACGCTTCATCAGACCCGCCGGCCAGCACGCGTGGAAGAGCACGCACCGCAGCCTCGACGCGACGGACTTCGCCAACCCCGAGAGCCCCGCCGTGCAGCAGATGCTGGCCACCATCGAGGGAGAATTGCGTGACCGCGGCGCGCGCGTCATCGGCGAGATCCACGTCAATGCGCTGACCACTGCCGCCGACCCGAGCAGCCGCTTCAAGGTGGCGGCAGACAGCGGCACGCTGCAGGCGCTTTTCGCCCTCGCCGCCCGCTACGGCCGGCCACTCAACATCCATGCCCAATGGAACCACCCGGACACCGTCCGGCAGGTGGGCGCGCTCGCCGCGTCCAGCCCGCAGGCGCGGCTCATCGTCTCGCACTGCGGCAGCGTCTCGTCGGCCGCCGACATGCGCCGCTTCCTCGAGCAGTACCCGAACACCGCCTGCGACCTCTCGGCCCGCGGCTGGCCGCTGCAGAAGAACCGCTACGCCGTCTACGACGAGCGCACGCTGGAGCGTGACTGGCAGCAACTGATCGAGGACCACCCCGACCGCTTCGTCGTCGGTGTCGACCTGGCAGGGAACCCGCAGGACTACGAGACCAGCGTGCAGGCGATCCGCAACGGGCTGCTCGCCAACCTGACGCCAACGACGGCCGAGCAGGTGGCGCACCGCAACGCCGAAGCCTGGTTCGGGCTGCACTGACCGCTCGCTCGCCGGCGCGCGCGGCGAGCGGCGTCGCCGCGCGCGACCGCTTGCCTTTCGCCCTCCTGCAGCGTAGGGTCTCGCCGACGCCAACTCGCCGGAGCCTGCCGCATGCCGACCACCGGGATCACCATCCGGAACATCTTCCTCGCCTCGTCGGCCGAACTCGCCGACCATCGGCGCGAGTTCGAGAACGCCATCAGGCGCAGAAACGACATCTGGATCGAAAAGGGAGCCTACCTCCGCCTGACCGTCTGGGAAGGCAATGGCGCAGCGGCACTGGCGTACCCTGATCGAACACGATGCGCATCTACGCTGCCGCAAGCGAACTCCGGGCGGCGTGCTCGAGAACGCTCTTCGCCTGCTCAAGGCCGACGCCCGGAAACCACTGGACGAATTCGGCCACCGTGGCGCCCGCCTCGAGGTTCTCGAAGAGGGCCGCGACGGGCACCCGGGTGCTCCGAAAGACCCAGGCCCCGCTCACCACGTCAGGATGGCACTCTACGGCCGGACAGGTGGACCAATCGATCATCGGTTGATTCTAGCACTCTCTCCGGGCTGCATCGGCCCGGATTCAGGCGCCGTACGAACGATCGCGTGCGGCGTGATGCGCAGAGCTCAGGAAACTGGCAAAGGAAAGTGTAAAAATGGCGCCAGGCTCAGTTCAATCTGACGCCGCAGTGCCGAATGGGATCGCCAGCCTGAGCCCTTCTCTCCTACGCTGGAAGGCGGAGCAGCCGCCACCCTGGATCATCACGCGGATGCCGGCGACCGGGGTCGCCGGGCAGCGGACCAAGCGGCATGGCGAGATTTGTCGGGCGCCGAGGGAAAACAGCCGAAATCCAGGATTGACGAGCGGCAGGTGGAGCAAGGATACTCGCGCAATGGCGGTTGCATCTCCCATCCTTGAACTTGACTATCCCAGCCCGGACCGCCTGCGCATCCGCAAGCCCTTTCAGCCCGTCGCGCGCTGGGCGGGCACGGTCTTCCTGCTGGCCGGCGTCGTGTTCGGCGGCGTGGTGATGCTCAGCGGTCCTGGCGATGTGATGGTTCCGGTGCTGCTGGCGGCCTTCGCTGCTGTCTTCGTCATGGGTTCTTTTCTGCAGAGCGGTGAACAGGTGCTGGAGATCGACCGCACCACACGCCGTATCGTCTTTGCCTACCGCGCCGTCGGCCGCGTCTGGCGACTGGGCGGCCGCAGCCACCGCTTTTCCAGCCAGGGCCAACTGAGCCTGCGCGTGCGCGAGATCTCCGGCGACGGGAACAGTAGCCATCTGTACTGCGTGCGGCTCGATGAGGGCGGTGCCTCCATGGACCTCCTGTTCGCGCATTCCGAAGCGGAGGGCGAAGAGATCGCCGACATCATCAGCGACTGGCTGGGCATCGCGGTGCAGAACGGATGGCAGCCATGGCAAGCGCACGGCTGAAGCTGGCGAGTCACCAGCCATGGCAGTGTTGACGATCTGCGTCCGGATGATCGCGCCGCTGTGGTCGCCGGCGATCTTGACCGCCGCGGCGCCGAGCGCGTCGCCCGCGCCCTGCGCGACGGCGCCGCCACCGCGGACTTGGGCCTGCCGCGCGGGCGGCGGTCGCCGCGACGGCGGCGTCGAAGGTTGCCGCGTCGATGAACCCGGCGGCCAGCGCCTGCCGCAGCCCTCGCAGCGGGTCATTTACACTGTCACCTGAATTCCATGCTGTCCGCTGGGTTCATGGCAACTGCCGGGCGATCAGCTCCTTCATGATCTCGTTGCTGCCGCCGTAGATGCGCGCGGCGCGGGCGTCGGTCCAGGCGCGGGCGATCGGGTAGTCGAGCATGCAGCCGTTGCCGCCGTGCAGTTGCAGGCAGGCGTCGAGCACCTTGCACTGCAGGTCGGTGCACCAGTACTTGGCCATCGACGCCGCCGTCGCGTCGAGTTCGCCGCGGAGAAAGAGTTCGATGCAGCGGTCGACGAAGACGCGCGCCACCTGCACCTCGGTCAGCGCCTCGGCGAGGGTCAAGCGCGTGTTCTGGAACTGCATGATCGGCTGCCCGAAGGCCTGGCGTTCGCGGCAGTACCGGCTGGTCCATTCGATCGCCGCTGCCGCCTGCGCGACGGCGGTGATGGCGATCTGCAGCCGCTCCCACGGCAGTTCGTTCATCAGGTAGACGAAGCCGCGGTTCTCGTCGCCGAGCAGGTGGTCGAGCGGCACGCGCACGTCGTCGAAGAAGAGCTCGCCGGTGTCCTGCGCGCGCATGCCGATCTTCTTCAGCCGCCGCCCGCGACTGCAGCCGGGCCAGCGCATGTCGACCAACAGCAGGCTGATCCCCTTGCCGGCGGCGGCCGGATCGGTCTTGGCGACGACGACGACGAGGTCGCAGAGCGAGCCGTTGGTGATGAAGGTCTTGGCACCGTTGAGGACGTAGTGCTCGCCGTCGCGCAGCGCCGTCGTGCGGATTCCCTGCAGGTCGGAGCCGGCGCCGGGCTCGGTCATGGCGATGGCGCCGATCAGCTCGCCGCCCGCCATCCGCGGCAGCCACAGCCGGCGGATCGCCTCGCTGCCGTAATGCAGCAGATAGGGCGCGACGATCTCGGAATGCAGCGACCAGCCGAGCAGGTTCTGCACCGCGTTGCGCGCCAGCTGTTCGAAGAGGACGACGCTGTACAGCTTGTCGGCGCCGGCGCCGCCGTACTCCTCGGGCAGCGACGAGCAGAGGAAGCCGGCGCTGCCGGCGCGCCGCCAGAGTTCGCGGTCGACGTAGCCCTGTTCCTCGTAGCGCTCGTAATGCGGCGCCACTTCGAGCGCGATGAAGCGGTCGAGCGCCGCTGCGTACTGCCGGTGATCGTCGTCGAAGAGCGTGCGGGCGATCGCCATCGGACGTCGCTCGCGCCTAGATGCGGAAACCGCCGCCGCAGACGAGCAGTTCGCCGGAGACGTAGTTGGCTTCCGGGTAGCAGAGCATGACGATGGCGCCCGCCGCCTCTTCCGGCGTGCCGCCGCGGCCGAGCGGGATCATCGCCGCCATCTGCCGCAACAGGTCGGGGTTGACGCCGGCCTTGATCTGCCGCCCCTCGATGTCGAGCACCGCGTCGCCGGCGGCGGCACTCGTCAGCCGCGTGTTGATCAGGCCGAAGGCGACGCAGTTCACGTTCACGCGGTAGCGTCCCCATTCCTTCGCCAGCGTGCGCGTCAGGCCGACGATGCCGGCCTTGGCGGCGGCGTAGTTGGCCTGCCCGGCGTTGCCGCCGACACCGGCGATCGACGACACGTTGACCACCTTGCGGAAGGTCTCCTGGCCGCTCTCGCTCTCGCTCTTCGCTGCGGCGCGGAAGAAGTCGGCCGCCGCGCGCAGGATGCGGAACGGCGCCGTCAGATGGACGTCGAGCATCGCCTGCCATTGCTCGTCGCTCATCTTCTGGACGACGTTGTCCCAGGTGTAGCCGGCGTTGTTGATGATGATGTCGAGGCCACCGAACTGGCTGAGCGCCGTGTGCACGAAGCGCTCGGCGAAGTCGGCGGTGGTGACGCTGCCGACGCAGGCGACCGCCTGGCCGCCGGCAGCGACGATGTCGTTGACCGTCTCGGCCGCCGGTGTGCTGTCGACATCATTGACCACCACATGCGCGCCCTCCTCCGCCAGCTTGAGCGCCACCGCGCGACCGATGCCGCGGCCGGAACCGCTGACGATCGCCACCTTGCCTGCGAGTTTTGCCATCAATTGCTCCCTGTCGATTGAAACCGCCTCCGGCGGCGGCTCAGGCTGCCCGCTGGTAAAGCGTCACGACGCAGGCGCCACCAAGCCAGAGGTTGTGCTGCAGCGCGATGCGCGCGCCCGCCACCTGCCGTTCGCCGGCTTCGCCGCGCAACTGCTCGACCAGTTCGGCGCATTGTGCGAGCCCGGTGGCGCCGAGCGGGTGCCCCTTGCACAGCAGACCACCCGACGGGTTGGTCACCACCCGGCCGCCGTAGCTGTTGTCGCCGTCGGCGACGAACTGCTCGGCGCCGCCGTCCGGGCACAGCCGCAGCGCCTCGTAGCTGAGGACCTCGTTCTGGGCGAAGCAGTCGTGCAGTTCGACGACGTCGACGTCGCCGGGACCGATTCCCGCCTGCTCGTAGACGAGGTCGGCGGCCTCGCGGCTCATGTCGGCGCCGACCAGCGCCAGCATGCTGCGCTTGTCGAAGGTTCCCGGCCGGTCGGTAGTCATCGCCTGCGCGGCGATCACCACGCGCCGGTCGAGATTGCGACGGGCGGCAAAGGCGGGCGAGACGATGATCGCCGCCGCCGCACCGCAGGTCGGCGGGCAGGCCATCAGCCGCGTCATGCCGGCCTCGGCACAGATCAGCGGCGCCGCCAGCACCTCTTCCTCGGTCACCACCTTGCGCAGCAGCGCGCCGGGGTTGTGCGCGGCGTGCCGGCTGGCCTTGGCGCGCACGCTGGCGAACAGCCTGGCCGTCACGCCGTGGCGCTGCATGTACTCGACGCCGGCGCCACCGAAGTAGCGCAGCGCCAGCGGCACCGGGTAGGGAGCGATCTCGGCGCAGAGCTCGTCGAAACGCGCGAAGGGCGACGGCCGGTCACCCCAGTGCTCGGCGATCGCCCCGGGACGCATCTGCTCGAAGCCGAGCGCCAGCACGCAGTCCACCGCGCCCGCCTCGACCAGTTGCCGCGCCAGGAAGAGCGCGGTCGATCCGGTCGAGCAGTTGTTGTTGACGTTGACGATCGGGATGCCGCTCATGCCGACACCGTAGAGCGCGCGCTGGCCGGAGGTCGAATCGCCATAGACGTAGCCGACGATCGCCTGCTGCACGTCTTCGTAACCCAGGCCGGCATCGGCGAGCGCCCGCCGTGTCGCCGCCGCGGCCATCCGATCATAGCTCTCGGTCGCCCCCGGCTTGCCGAAGGGGATCGTGCCGACACCCGCCACCACCGCTTTTCCCTGCATCGCCTGCTCCTTCCCGATTCCTGCGGCGCGGCTATTGCGCCGGATTGACACCACGCAGCACGGCGAAGCGATCGGCGATCAGCTTCGCCCACTTGTCGAACGCGTTCTGCGCGTAGGCCCAGGCCTGGAACGAGTTCATGTAACCCTTGACCCAGGTGTCGGTCGCACCCTCGGCGCCCTCCTCGACCGCCGCCGCGTACTTGCGGCCGATCTGCGCGTCGGCGCATTCGGCGAGGATGCGGTTGGTCGCGCCATCGGTGAACTGGATCTCGATCCCGGTCTCGCCGAGGTACGGCGTCGATCCGGCCGGCCTGCCGCTGGCCGGACCGGAGGCCAGTTCGGCAGTGAATGCGTAGGGGATCGCCGTTCCCAGCAGGCTGCGGCTGACCTGCGTCGGTACCAGGTTGGTGACTGCGATGCGCAGCACGATGACCCCCGGACCCGGCTGCTCGGCGATCTGCATCTGCGGCTGCAGCGCTTTCACCAGCGCGGCGTGGAAGTAATCGACGAGCGCCTTCAGCTCGGTCGGATCGATCCCCTGTTGCTGGTCGGCCTTGAGGGTGACGACGATCCGGTTGATCAGCACCTTGTCGTAGGCCTTGAGGTCGAGCCCGGGCTGCCGCCAGCAAAGAGTGCCCTCGGCCCCCGGCGAAGGCGCCAGCGCCCTGTAGTCGGTGAGGAAGCCGCTGCGCGTGATGCGCGCCGGGTCACTGACGGTGACGTTGGTCGCCGGGCCGGCGCAGCCGGCGAGCAGCAGCGTCGCCGCCAGGCTGCGAACGGTGCCGCGCACGCGGCGGTCCGCCCGCCGGCACGAAGAACTGCTCGGGGTGGCGGGGGGATGAACTCGATGCGCGGCTGCCATGATCGTTTCTCTGGTAGGGGGGATGGATATTGTACCGCCGCAGCACGCCCTTCCGACGGACGGCGGCTCGACGCCCGCAACGCGCGGCGTCGGCCGGCGTTCGTTCGCTGGCAATGGCACTGCTTGAGGCGCCGGCAGATGCCGGCGACGGTTTGACGGTGCATGCCCGTCGCCATGTTGAAAAAACAAGGCGTCACCGGCGCTGTAACGACAGGCCGGCATCAGCGCGCAGGAGCTGATTCCGGCACATCGCGCCGCCCGGGCAGCTTCATGTAGATGCGCTGACCGCCGGCAGCCGAACGGGTGAAGATCGACGGCGGTGCCGCCTTCCGAGTCAGCGTGTTGCCCTGGTAGAGCTGATGGAACTGCGTCACGAGCTGGACGTAGCTCATCGTTTCCGGGTATGGCGGCACTTGGTTGCGGTGCTGCTGCACGGCTCCCTGGCCCGCGTTGTAGGCGGCCAGAACCAGCTGCGGATCGTTCGGGAACAGCTTGCCGAGGTCGCGCAGGTAACGCGCGCCGATGCGGATGTTGGTCTTCGGATCGGCCAGCTTTTCCTCCAGGCTCTGCTGCCGATCCGCCTGCAGACCGTACTGCCCGGCGGTCGCCGGCATCACCTGCATCAGTCCGATGGCGCCCTTGGGTGATACGGCATCCGGGTTGAAGGCGGATTCGGCAGCCATCACCGCCTTCAGCAGCGCGGCATCGACGGCGAACTCGTCGCTCGCGCGCTTGATCAGCGGCTCGAACTTCTTCAGGTTGGGATGCTGCGACAGGTAGCGCAGCAGTTCCGGCTTGCCTGGCCCGCTCGGTGCCGACAGCGACGTGCGCGCGGCGTCGCCCTGCAGGAAAAGCCTGTAGCGCGAATCGAGCTGCTCGGTCGCGAAGTGCGCTATCCCCTGCTCATCGACATAGCCCCAGATGCTGGCGACTGCGCCGGCCGGCAACAATGCATGCAGCAACAGCAACAGGCTGCCGAGCACGGCCCGCCAGCGCTGGCACCGGCGACCGGCGGCGCGGACCTCGCGAGCGATTGCGAATGGTGGCGGATGGATGCTCGATGTCATGCGGGATTCGTCTTCAGCGCCGCCGCCGGACCGGCTGGCAGGACGCCGCGGCAGGCATGCGGGCAGGACCGACGGCCGTCGAGGCCCGCATCGGCGTAACGGGCCGAGTATGCCCGGCGGCTGCGAGCGCTGTCAATCGCCCTGCCGCGCGTCAGCGTGGCGGGTCGGTTCACCACCTGCAACGCGCAGCGGCAGACTCGGGTAAACTCGCGCCTTCGCCGCCGGAACTGCCGCCGGTTTCCCGCAACCCGTTCCCGACCTCCGATCGACAGCCATGGCTCAATATGTATTCACGATGAACCGCGTGGGCAAGATCGTCCCGCCCAAGCGCCAGATCATCAAGGACATCTCGCTCTCCTTCTTCCCCGGTGCCAAGATCGGCCTGCTCGGCCTCAACGGATCCGGCAAGTCGACGGTGCTGCGCATCATGGCCGGCGTCGACCGCGACATCATCGGCGAAGCAACGCCGATGCCCGGGCTGAACATCGGCTATCTGCCGCAGGAGCCGCAGCTCGACCCGGGCAGGACCGTTCGCCAGGAAGTCGAGTCGGGACTTGGCGACGCCTTCGCCGCGCAGGCGATGCTCGACGCCGTCTACGCCGCCTACGCCGAGCCCGACGCCGACTTCGACAAGCTCGCCGAGGAGCAGGCGCGGCTCGAGGCGATCATCGCCAGCAGCGGCGGCGCCGACCTCGAGAACCAGCTCGAGCTCGCTGCCGACGCGCTGCGGCTGCCGCCCTGGGAGGCGCTGATCGGCAATCTCTCCGGCGGCGAGAAGCGGCGTGTCGCGTTGTGCAGGCTGCTGCTCTCGAAGCCCGACATGCTCCTGCTCGACGAGCCGACGAACCACCTCGACGCCGAGTCGGTCGACTGGCTCGAGCAGTTCCTCGTCCGCTTCCCCGGTACCGTCGTCGCCGTGACGCACGATCGCTACTTCCTCGACAACGCGGCCGAATGGATCCTCGAACTCGACCGCGGCCACGGCATCCCGTGGAAGGGCAACTACTCGAGCTGGCTCGAACAGAAGGAGGCGCGACTGGAAAGCGAAGCGCGCCAGGAAGCCGGGCGCATCAAGGCGATGAAGCAGGAACTCGAGTGGGTGCGGCAGAACCCGAAGGCGCGGCAGGCGAAGAGCAAGGCCCGGCTGGCGCGTTTCGAGGAGCTGTCGAACGTCGAGTACCAGAAGCGCAACGAGACGCAGGAGATTTTCATCCCGGTCGGCGAGCGCCTTGGCAGCAAGGTGATCGAGTTTTCCAACGTCAGCAAGTCCTTCGGCGACCGCCTGCTGATCGACCGGCTGAGTTTCAGCGTGCCGCCGGGCGCGATCGTCGGCATCATCGGCCCGAACGGCGCCGGCAAGTCGACACTGTTCCGCATGCTCACCGGCCGCGAGCAGCCCGACTCGGGCGAGATCGACATCGGCGAGACCGTCCGCCTCGCCTACGTCGACCAGAGTCGCGACTGCCTCGACGGCGACAAGACGGTATTCGAGGAGATTTCGGGTGGCGCCGACATCCTCACGGTCGGCAAGTACGAAACACCGGCGCGCGCCTACATCGGCCGCTTCAACTTCAAGGGCGCCGACCAGCAGAAGCGGGTCGGCCAGCTCTCGGGTGGCGAGCGCGGACGGCTGCACATGGCGAAGACGTTGATCGCCGGCGGCAACGTCCTCCTGCTCGACGAGCCGTCGAACGACCTCGACGTCGAAACGCTGCGTGCGCTCGAGGACGCGCTGCTCGAGTTCGCCGGCTGCGTGCTGGTGATCTCGCACGACCGCTGGTTCCTCGATCGCATCTGCTCGCACATCCTCGCCTGCGAGGGCGATTCGCAATGGAGCTTCTTCAGCGGCAACTACCACGAGTACGAGGAAGACAAGCGACGCCGCCTCGGCGATGAAGCCGCCCGCCCGAAGCGCATCCGCTACCGGCCGATCACGCGCTAGTCTTTCGTTCCGCCAACCGGATGAGCGGTGAAGCCGATGCATTCGCGTCTCCGACCAGGCGCCAGCCGTAGCCATGGCCGGCTCCATGGCGACGATTGGCGACGCCACATGCCGCGAGACCACGCGACTTTGACAGCATCGGCCTGGCGAACCGAACGCCTGGGGCGGCGCGACAGCGCCACCCGTCACCCTCCACCACCAACAACAACCAAACCGTGAGGAAACTGCCAATGAACCAGCTCGGAATTCCCGCCCTTCTGCTCGTCTTCGCTGCCGCCGCCGTCGCGACCTGGATCGCCGGCGTCTGGCTGGCGAGGGCGACCGACGTGCTGGACGACCGCTTCGGTCTCGGCGAGACGATCGGCGGCATGGTCCTGCTGTCGATCACCGGCGCTCTGCCCGAACTGGCAATCACGATCAGCGCGGTCACCAGTGGCCATCTGGACATCGCCGCCGGGAACCTGATCGGCGGCGTCGCCATGCAGACCCTGGTACTGGTCATTGCCGACCGCTTCGTCACCGGCTCGCGCCCGCTGTCCACCGTCTCGGCATCGCTGCTCCCGGCACTCGAGGGCGTTCTCGTCATCGCCGTCGTCGGCATCACCGTGATGAGCGGACTGCTTCCCGCCTCCGCCGCAGTCGGGCCAATCGGCGTCGGGAGCATCGCAATCTTCGTCGTCTGGCTGGTCGGCATGCTGGCTCTTGCCCGCTGTCGTGACCGGAAGGACATGGATCTCGTGATCCCTGCCGAACCGGCCACGACAACGACGGAAGCGGCAATCGATCGAGCGGGCAAGGGCAATGCCCTCGAGAATGCCAGCACGGCCCGGAACGTGGTGATCTTCGTCGCCGCTTCGGTGGTGACGCTGATCGCCGGCGTCGTTCTCGAGCAGAGCGGCGACCGCCTGGCCGATCTGATGGGCATCAACGGCGTACTCTTCGGCGCGACCGTCCTGGCATTCGCCTCGGCCCTGCCGGAGATCAGCACCGCCGTCACCGGCGTGCAGATGAAGAGCTACACGCTCGTCTTCGGCGACATCTTTGGCGGCAACGCCTTCCAGCTCATTCTCTTCGTCCTCGCCGACCTCCTCGCCGGGCAACCCGTGCTGACGCACGAAGGACGCGCGAACGCGTGGATCGGCATGATCGGGCTGGTGATGACGACAGTGTATGTGGCCGGCATCCTGCTGCGCCACCCGCGGCGCTACTGGGGACTCGGTGCCGATTCGTGGGCCGCCCTGCTGATCTACGTCCTCGGCACCTGGGGCTTCGTCCTGGTCTCCGGCTGAACGGGGACAGCATACTGGATTCCGGTGACAGTATATTGAATAGGGCTTCGCGCTGACCATGAACGTGCGCCGTTGCCGTCGGCGACCCGCTGCGCCACCGCGCCCGGCGTGCGCCGGTCTTGCCGGCGAGCGCGAACCGACAGTGCCGCGCACGGCCTCGGCGGAGACGGCTCGTGGTCCGTGCAGGCATCGCTGAGCGGCGCTGCGACAGCCGCCACGGAGACCACGATGCATGCGGCAGCCGCCAACGAAGGCGGCCGCTGGTCGCGGAGGTCGTTTTCGCGTCGGCGGCACGGACCGCGGTGGAGGTACGACCACACGTCGGCACCACTCTCCGGGAGTGGGCTGGTGGACGATTTCGTGCAACGAGCGGGAGGCACCACAGACCGATGAAATCCCTGCAGGAACTCTTTCGCATCGGCCTCGGCCCCTCGAGCAGCCACACCATGGGGCCGCGTTTCGCCGCGACGGCGTTCAGCGCCGCCAACCCGACGGCTGCACGCGTGCGCGTCACGCTTTACGGCGCGCTGGCGGCCACCGGTCGGGGCCACCTGACCGACGTGGCCGTCAGCGCGCCGTTCTCGCCGACACCGGTCGATATCGTCTGGCTACCTGAACAGTCGTTGCCGCGTCACCCGAACGGGATGCGGTTCGAGGCGCTCGATGGCAGCGGCTGGATCCTGGCGACGCGCGTCACCTACTCCGTGGGCGGCGGCGCGCTGCTCGACGAGGACGGGCAGAGCGACGGCGGCTGCGAGATCTACCCCCATGCCGGCATGGACGCGATACTCGAAGAGACCGAGCGTGAAGGGCTGCGCATCTGGGAGATCGTCGACCGCCACGAAGGGCCGGCGATCTGGCCCTACCTCGCCAGCGTCTGGAAGAGCATGCAGCGGACGATTGCAACCGGGCTGAACGCCGAAGGGCGTCTGCCCGGAGAACTCAAGGTGCCGCGCAAGGCTTCCGCCTATCACGCCCGCGCGCAGAGCCTCTCCGGCTACTTCGGCCAGACAGCCCTGCAGTTTGCCTATGCGCTGGCCGTATCGGAAGAAAATGCCGCCGGCGGCGAGGTGGTGACGGCGCCCACCTGCGGTGCCTGCGGGGTGCTGCCCGCGGTCCTCTTCTTCCTGCAGCGGAACGCGCGCTTGCCAGACGGGAAGATACATCGCGCGCTGGCGACAGCGGGCATGATCGGCAACATCGTCAAGCGCAACGCGTCGATCTCGGGAGCCGAAGTCGGCTGCCAGGGCGAGGTTGGCACCGCCTGCGCGATGGCGGCCGGCGCCGCCGCGCAACTCCTGGGCGCTTCGGTGCGGCAGATCGAGTATGCGGCCGAGATGGGGCTGGAACATCATCTGGGCCTGACCTGCGACCCGATCGGCGGTTACGTTCAGATCCCCTGCATCGAACGCAACGCCATCGCCGCCGTCCGCGCGGTCGACTGCGCGGCCTACGCCCTGCTCTCCGATGGTCACCACCTCGTCTCCTTCGACGAGGTGGTCCGGACGATGTGGGAAACCGGCCGCGACCTAAAGGCGAGTTACCGGGAGACCGCGCGCGGAGGCCTGGCCCGGGTCCACGCCCTGCGCAGGAAGGACTCCGGGCCGTTCCGCGACATGGGGAGTTGAGGACCCGGCCGCGCGATGGTCCGCCGCGAGCCAACAGTCGCCGATTGCCGGCAGCCGTCGCGATGCGGCAGCAGCGACGACGCCGGTGCCTGCATCCGGACGCACCCCTGCTGCGTATGGATGGCAGGGAAGGATTCGCATCCGGCGACCCTGGCCCCCGGCCCCTCTCGCCCACGATGGATTGGCTGATGACGCTGACTCGACCTGCATCGACAGTCGCCACTCCGATGGCAGCGACGTCCGCCGCCGTGGTACTGACCGGCGGCACCGGTTATCTCGGCACATCCCTGGCGAAGCGACTGCTCACGCGCGGGCACCACGTCCGGCTCGTGGTGCGTGCCGCCACAGCGGGGCGCGCCGCGCCCGGTGCAGAGCTCATCGTCGGCAACGCGCTCGACAGCGACTCGATCGCCAGCGCCCTGCACGCGGGCGACACGTTGGTTCATCTGGTCGGTACGGCGCATCCCAACCCGGCCAAGGCGGCGGAATTCGAAGCGGTCGACCTCGCGTCGGTCCGCGCGGCGGTCGACGCGGCCGCGCGGGCCGCGATCTCCCACCTCGTCTACGTCAGCGTAGCGCAGCCGGCACCGGTGATGCGCGCCTACGTCGCCGCCCGCGCCGCCGCTGAGGTGGCGATCGCCGGCAGCGGCGTGCGCGCGACGATCCTGCGTCCGTGGTACGTCGTTGGCCCGGGGCATCGCTGGCCGCTCATCCTGACGCCGCTCTACGCCTTGGCGGCGTCTGTTCCGCACTGGCGCGAGGCTGCCGAGCGCCTCGGCCTGGTCAGTCTGGAGCAGATGACCCGGGCACTCGTCCGGGCAATCGAAGAGCCGCCGGCGTCAGCGCTGGCAGTCGTCGAGGTCCCGGGAATCCGGGCCGCCGGCTGATGCCGCTGCCGCACCGCAGTCAGACCCGCGCGCGGCGGTGCCTTTGGCCGACGCGCATCCGATCGCCGACGACTGCGGCTGCCGGTGGACGCGGGTGCGCGGGCGAGGATCACACTTCTCGGGCGACGGTTAGCGACCGCTGGAAAATCCGACAGTTATGTATACTGTCACCGCAATAGGCATCGCAATAGGCATCGGGGGTCGTGGCACCAGCCGCCCAGTCCCTTCCGCCGCCACTCGCTGTCGCCGAAGACGAAGGCTTCGCAGGCTGCCCCCAGCGGCACTACCCGGTGGATGTGTTCCTTTTCCGGGGCTTGCGGCGCAAGCGGCCCGGGCGGGATGGGCAGCGGCTCGATGCGGGCGTCCAGCGGCGGATTGATGAAGGCCGGGACGGAAACGCGGTGGCGGGTCAACGGGCTGATGACGCGGTGCGGCGCCGCCCGGAAATGACCGCGGCTCTGGATTTCGAGCAATTCCCCGACGTTGACCGCGAGCATCTCCGGCTGCGCAGGAACCGGCCACCAGTCGCCGTTGCGATCCTGCACTTCGAGTCCACCGGTCGAATCCTGCAGGAGGATGGTGATCCAGCTCCAGTCGCAATGCGCGGCGACGCCGTTGCGCCGGCTTCCTCCGGGCTCGACATGATAGGAAATCAGCTTCAGCAGCAGATACGGCGGCTCGTCGGAGAGCCTTTCGAAGTGCCCGCGTGGCAGGCCCAGCCATTCGCCCAGGGCGTCCAGCAAGTGGAAACCGAGCGCCTGGACCGCTGCCATGTAGCGCAACAGCGTGTCCGCAAACACGTCATCGGGCCAGGGATTGCCGCCGGCAAGGCGGTAGTGGTCCGGTTTGCCCGGCGACCACGCGCCCTCGGGCCACTCGCACGCGAAATGAAGCTGCTCGCGCCAGTCGCGGCTGTTCCGCATCCGCGAAAAGCCGCGATGATTCGTCGAATGACTGATGTGCAGGCGTTCCTTGTCCGCCGCCGGACGAGCGAAGAAAGCGGCCGCATCGGCGAGAACCGCGGTGCACAGATCAGCCGGGATGGCATGGTTCTGCAGCAGCAGGAAGCCCTCGTCGCGGCACGCCGCGCCGAGCCCGCGCACGAAGGCCGCGCGAGCAGTCGCGCCCGCGGCCATCGCCGCCGCGTCAAGGGTGACCGGATGCGGCATCGACCGGAAGCTGGAAATGCGGGTCGAAAACCAACCTGTCGTCGACTCGGAAACGCTCGCGCAACTCGTGTTCCTCCCAGGTGAGCGCCGCCTTGAGGAGCGTCCGCACCACTTCGTCCGGCGTCGCTTCGCGCTCGATCAGCCAGCGGCGCCCGAGCATGGTCTCGCTGGCGCCGGTGCGGGAGTCGCATTCCGCCTTGCTGATGCGCACGCTGAGATGCCCGGCAATGGCTTCCGGGATGAACGAATAGCCCGGCACCGAGACCCGCCGCAACACGGTCGTCAGCCTGTCGAGGTTGAGTTCCCTTGCCGCCTGCCGCGCCAGCTCGATGGCGTGTGCCGTCGCATCGGCGACGCTGGCAAACACCGCGACGCCGTGCTTCTCGGCCATGGCGCGGAGAAAGACACGGCCACGGTTGATGTCGTCGATCTCCCGGCGCGCCAGCCTCCTGCCATGCAGTACCGCGTCAGCGGGGAGATCGGTCAGGGCGAGAGCCAGTCTGCCGCGCTGGCCGATGCGGTAGGCGCACTCCGCCACGCTGGCGACGCCACAGGTGGATTCGTTGACGACGAACAACCAGACATCGGCGGCGGAGCGGGCTTCCATTTCGGCGTACTGATGGGCCGGGGTCCACTCGCCGTCGGCCAGTTGCGGGTCGTGGAAGCTGACACCGGCCGCACGCAACAGCGGGATGGCGACATCCGCCCGCCAGGTGGTCGTTCCGCAAGCGCCGCCGAGAAAAACCTGTATCGACATGGTGGACCTTTCAGTGACAGGAGACCCCACCGCACCGGCTACGTGCCGGCCGACCTCTGCCTGACCGGCCGCGACTGCAGCGGCCCAATGCGTTGCGACCCGCTGCCGTGCGGCTGCGTGAATGGCACCAGGTGCTGGCGACCGTTGCCGATCAGGTCGGCACGCCCCATCCGCCGCAGGGCCTCGCGCAGCAGCGGCCAGTTGCCGGGATCGTGGTAACGCAGGAAGGCCTTGTGCAGGCGACGCTGGCGGGCACCGCGAGCGGTCTCGACGCTGCCGGAGCCCTGCCCGACCCGGTGCAACGGGTTGCGGCGGCTGTGATACATGGCAGTGGCGAGCGCCATCGGCGTCGGCAGGAAGGTCTGCACCTGGTCGAGACGGAAGTTGTTGCGTTTCAGCCAGAGGGCGAGATTGAGCATGTCCCCGTCCGTGGTTCCCGGGTGCGCGGCGATGAAGTAGGGAATCAGGTACTGCTCCTTGCCGGCTTCCTTCGAGAACCTCTCGAACATCAGCCGGAACTGCTCGTAGGAGCTGATTCCGGGTTTCATCATGTGCGCCAGCGGTCCCTCCTCGGTGTGTTCCGGGGCGATCTTCAGGTAGCCGCCGACATGGTGTCGGACGAGTTCGCGGACGTACGCCGGATCGCGCACGGCGAGGTCGTAGCGCAGGCCGGAGCTGATCAGGACCTTCTTCACGCCGGGCAGCGCGCGCGCCTTGCGGTAGAGCTGCAGCAAGGGCGTGTGGTCGGTATCCAGGTTTTCGCAGATTCCCGGAAAGACGCATGAGAGCCGGCGGCAGGCCGACTCGATCCGCCGGTCCTTGCACGCCAGGCGGTACATGTTGGCCGTCGGTCCGCCGAGATCGGAGATGATGCCGGTGAAGCCGGGCGTACGCTCGCGGATCTCCTCGATCTCGTGCAGGATCGACTGCTCGGAACGACTCTGGATGATCCGCCCCTCGTGCTCGGTGATCGAACAGAAGGTGCAGCCACCGAAGCAGCCGCGCATGATGTTGACCGAGAAGCGGATCATCTCAAAGGCTGGAATCTTCGCCTCGCCGTAGGCCGGATGCGGCCGCCGCTGGAACGGTGCGGCGAAGACGCCGTCGATCTCGGCAGTGGTCAGCGGAATCGGTGGCGGGTTGAGCCAGACGTCACGCTCGCCATGCGCCTGCACCAGTGCGCGCGCGTTGCCCGGGTTCGATTCGAGGTGCAGGACGCGCGAGGCATGTGCATATAGAACCGGATCCGCCGCCACCTGCTCGTACGACGGCAGGCGGATCGCCGTCCGGGCGCGGTCGAGCTTCGGCATCCGCGCATGCGACTGCCGGTGCCACTGGACGACACGGACACCGCCGGCCGCCGCCTCGCCGCCCGCCTCGCCACCACTCCCGCTGCAGGCCACGCCACCGGCACCGGCGACGGTCACGGCATAGGGATCGGCGTGGCGGATCAGCACCCCGGGCGCATCGACCTTCGTCGAGTCGATCTCGTTCCAGCCGCTGCCGGGCAGCCAGCCGCGCGGCACCATGAAGGCGCTGCCGCGCAGATCGCGGATGTCACCGATCTTCTCGCCGGCTGCCAGGCGGTGCGCGAGTTCGACCACCGCCCGCTCGGCGTTGCCGTAGAGCAGCAGGTCGGCCTTCGCGTCCGGCAGCACCGAGCGCCGGACCTTGTCCGACCAGTAGTCGTAATGGGCGATGCGCCGCAGGCTGGCCTCGATCGAGCCGATCACCACGTTGCTGCCGGGAAAGGCTTCGCGACAGCGCTGTGCATAGACGACCACTGCCCGGTCCGGCCGTCGGTCCGCTTCGCCATTCGGCGTGTAGGCATCGTCGGAGCGCGGTTTGCGATCGGCGGTATAGCGATTGACCATCGAATCCATGTTGCCGGCGGTGACGCCGAAGAACAGGTTCGGTCGGCCGAGGGTGCGGAAGGCATGCACCGACCGCCAGTCCGGCTGGCTGATGATGCCGACACGAAAACCCTGCGCCTCGAGCAGGCGGCCGATCAGCGCCATGCCGAAGCTCGGGTGATCGACGTAGGCATCGCCGGTGACCAGGATGATGTCGCACGAGTCCCAGCCGAGCGCGTCGATCTCGCTGCGCGACATCGGCAGGAAGGGCGCAATTCCGAAACGGCTGGCCCAGTGCTTGCGCCAGGTGAAGAGGCCGCGCGGTGCGGCCGCGGGGTCTGCTGCGTGCGGGGCGTTCATGGGGCGCCGATTCTACATCAAGCGCCACCGCGCGCCGCCGGGCGCCGCGCCGCCGGACGCCGCGTCGCCGCGGCTCCCTGTGCGTCAGCGGCCACCCGCGGCGCGAATCGCCGCCGCGATGTCGCGACTCAGTCCGGCCAGCGCCCGACTGTGCGCCGCCGCCAGCGCCTCGTAATCGGCGCCCTCGCCCGCCACCGCTTCACGCACGGCACTGCGACCACTCGTCGCGGCAGCGCCGGCAGACGACCCACGCACGACCCAGACGGCGTCGAGAAAGACCTCCTGTCCGCGGATCGACTCGAAGCGCTGGATGTCGACGCTCACCCGGTACGCCGGGTCGAAGCTCGCCGCAAGCGGCCCGCTGACGACCCGTGGCGTGCCGAGCAGTACGGCGAGATTCTCCGCCAGCGTGCGCGTGATGCCCTCTGGCAGCGGCTCCGCCCAGCGGTTGAACTCGTCGATGAGCACCCGGTTGCTCCCCCGGTGGACGACGAACTGCGGCCGGTCGACTGCCGCCGGAATGGCGACGCGGTCTACCATCACCGCGTCGCTCGTCACCGTGCTGCCCGCATCGGGGACTGCCGTCGCCGCCAGCACATGGAAGCGTGACGGTGGCGACGCGCAACCGCCCGCCAGCAGGGCCAGGGCGAGTGCGACAATGGCTGCTGCTTGCGCCTTGATCATTCCTGCGTCTCCTCGCTCTTGCCCCGCACCAGCGCCTCCGGATGGCGCTCGAGATAATCCGCCAGCACCCGGATCGACTGCGCCGCGCGCCGGAGTTCGACGACGGTCGCCTGCAACTCGGTCATCGTCTGCGAGTCGGGCGCGAGCAGCTTGCCGGCGCCGTCGAAGCTCCGCTCGGCCGCCGCCAGCGTGCGCCGCGCCTCGGCCAGGGTCTTCGCCAGCTCGGGGCTGAGCTCGCCGTCCCAGCGCCTGACGAGCGCATCGAAATCCTGCAGGGTCTTCGCCAGCGTCGCCAGAGACTGTTGCAGATCCTTGCCGATCGCCTCGAAGGGCAGGCCTTCGATCTTCGCCAGGATGCTCGTCACGCGGGTCTCGATGTCGGTGAAACTGCCCTTGACCGACGGAAACACCGGTGGATCGCTGCGCCAGTCGATCTTCGCCTTCGTCGCCTGTGGCACGTAGCTCAGCGCGACGTACAACTGGCCGGTGAGCAGGCTTCCCGGCTGCAACTGGGCGCGCAGCCCGCGCGCCACCAGCCCGTCCATCAATTGCTGGCGCATCTGCTGCGTGATCGCCGTCCTGCCGCCGGTGACGACCTGCGGATCCGCCAGGATGTCGAGGAAGCGCTGCGGATACGCCGCGACCAGTACGCGCGCGCGCACGGCGACGTCCTTCTTCTGCCGGTCCACCTCCAGCCGCACCGAAACGACCTCGCCGATCGGCATGCCGAGGAAGGTCATCGGCGCGCCCGCCGCCAGCCCGCGCACCGACTCGTCGAAATAGAGGACGTAACGCAGCGAACCCCGCTCGGGCGCCTTCATCGCCGTCTCCTGGTCGTCGAAGAGCTCGAAGGCCGTGTCCGCCGGCGCAGGATCGTTGTCGGCGTTCTCTGCCGGCGTATCGAACGCGAGGCCGCCAACGAGGATCGATGTGAGTGACTGCGTGCGCACGTCGAGACCGTCGGCATTGAGCGAGAAGTCGAGTCCGCTCGCCTGCCAGAAGCGTGTCTCGGCCTTGACATAACGGTCGTAGGGTGCGTTGACGAAAACCCGGATCGTCAGCCCGCGGCCGTCTTCGTCGAGCGCGTACGATGCCACCTGACCGACCTGCAGCCGCCGGAAGTAGATCGGCGTGCCGAAGTCGAGCGACCCCAGGCTGCTCGCCTGCAGCTTGAAATAGCGTCCCTGCGCGTTGCTGGCGACGACCGGCGGCACTTCCAGCGCGGTGAACGAGCGCTGCCGCTCGCTGCCGGTACCGATCTGCATGCCGATGTACGAACCGGACAGCAGCGTTCCAAGACCGCTGACGCTGCCACCGGCGATGCGTGCGCGGACGACCCAGAAGGCGGTGCCATCGACCAGCCAGTCGCGCGCCTCGGGCGCCATCTGCACACTGGCGAGGATGCGCTGCCGGTCGGGCGACACCTTGAGTGATTCGATGCGGCCGACGTCGACACCGTTGTACTTCACCGTCGTCTTGCCGGCCTCGAGCCCTTCCGCCGAGCTGAAGCCGATCTCGACCGTCGGCCCCTCGGCGAGCAGCTTCTGCACGGCGATCCAGCCGCCGAGCAGCGCCGCGATGATCGGAATGATCCAGACCGCCGACAGGCGGCCGCGTTTCCTGGCCGTCACCTGCGCCAGCGGCAGTTCCGGATGTTGCGGCGCGTCGTGCTGCTCAGCCATGCGCGTGCTTCTCCTGTTGCGGCAGATCCCAGATCAGCCGCGGGTCGAAACTGTTCACCGCCACCATCGTCACCACCACGACAGCGGCGAAATAGAGCACCCCGGCGCCCGGCTCGACCCACATCAGCGGCTGCAACTGGATCAGCGCGACGACGAAGGTGTCGACGAACACGTCGAGCATCGACCAGCGACCGATGAACTTCAGCAGACGATAGAGGCGCACCCGCTGCCCGTTCGAGCGCACCGATCCACGCTGCACGGTCAGCAGCAGGTAGGCCAGGGCGATCAGCTTGCCGAGCGGGATGGTGACGCTGGCGACGAAGACGACGACCGCCAGCGGCCACGACGTCGGCGACCACAGTTCGACGACGCCCTGCATGATCGTGTCGCTGACGGCGCCGAGCGGCGTGTTGGTCGTCATCACCGGCAGCAGGTTGGCCGGAATGTAAAGCAGCAGCGCGGCGATGGTCAACGCCCACGTCCGCTCCAGGCTCGCCGGCAGGCGGCTGTGCAGCCGCTCGCCGCAACGCGGGCAGAACGCCGCGCCGGCAGGCACCGGCAAGCGAACGACGAGGCCGCAGACTTCGCAGCCGGCACAGCCGAGTGAGCGTGCACTCGCCGCGGTGGTGCTCATCCCCGCCCCCCGGCGATGCCATCCGGGCCGCGGCCGGCAGCCCACTCGATCCGCTGCCAGGCGACGCGCGGGTCGAAGGCCGCTGCCATCGCCGCCAGCAGAAAGACCAGCGAGCCGAGGACGAACAGGGCCAGCCCGGGAATCACCGTGGCCAGCTCGGCGATCTTGATCAGCGCCACGAGGACGCCGAGGAGCATGATCTCGATCATGCTCCACTCACGGACGAACTCGTAGCCGTGCAGCAGCGTCGCCACCCAGTGCGGCGCCGGTGGATGGCGCACGGCGAGAACCACCAGCAACAGGCAGACGATCTCCAGAGCCGGGGCGATGACGGCGGCGAAGAGGACGAGCATCGCCACCACCTGGCTACCTTCGCGCCACATCTCGACGACGCCGCCCAGCACGGTGGTGAACGCCTCGCGGCCGGCGACCGAGAGACCGAGCATCGGCACGACGTTGGCGATCAGCAGCAGGATCGCGGCAGCCAGCGCCAGCGCCAGCGTCCGTTCGAGCGAGTCCGGCTTGTGCCGACACAGCGGCGCCTGGCAGCGCGCACAGGACGCGGCATGGTGGGGCGGCAGGGGCGGCAGCCGTTGCAGCAGGTCGCAATCGGGGCAGGCGAGCAACGTCTCCTCGGCGGCGCTGGCGGCCGGAACCTGCGCCGCCACCGGCAGGCTGTCGCTGGCCATCATGAAGCCAGCTGCTGCAGGGCAGCGCGCAGCGGCGCGTCGGAAACACCGATCAGGCCGTGGTAGGGCTGGTCCAGCTCGAGGATGAGGAAGATGGCCGCGGCGATCGACAGCGCCACCAGCAGATTGACGACGACGATCGGCACACTCGCCGGCGCGAAGAGGTTGATGCCGAAGCTGATGATCACCAGCCAGAGGAGCAGCACGATGAGCAACGGAACGGTCGTCGTGCTGCCACTCTCGCTGCTCGCCAGGCCGCCGGCATGCGCCAGCTCGCTGGTCAGCTGCAGCGCCCTGGCTCGCGCCGCCTGCTCGGCCGCGCCCGCCGGCGAAAGCGCCCGCAGCGTGCGCTCGAGCGGGTGATAGCCGCGCGCATCGCTCGCCGGCGACGGAGCATGCTGCCACAGGCGGTCGACCTCGGCCGAGACCAGCGCGCGCAACTGGGCGCGCGCCGCATCGCCCGCCGCACCGAGCTCGCGCAGGCTGGCGTCGATGCCGACGATCTGCGCCGCGGCCGTCGCCACCGAGCGCGAAACGGCATCGAAGGACTGCATCTTGGCCGAGATGATCAGGCTCATCAGCAGCGCCGCCAGCGTCGACAGGAAGCCGATGCCGATCCGCACCATCCACTTCGTGTCCTCGTCGAGATGGCGGCCCGGCAGCCGGTCGCGCAGGAAGGTGCCGGCGAGCCCGCCCGCGAGCACCGCCAGGGCGACCAGTGGCGCGACGACGAAAGCGCTCGTCACGCGGGCCGCACCGGTGCCGGTGCGATCGTCAGCTGGGTGGCGTTTGACACGCAGGCTCCTCCTCTTGCAGCCGGGGTATGGAACGGGCTGCCGCCCGCACTTCGCGCGCAGCGAAAAGGGGCAGCCAGCAGCGGATTCTACTCCCTTGCGCAAGCTCGCGGCCTGCCGCCGCACGGCGGCGGCAGCCGTAATGAATCATCCGACGCGACGACCAATCGGCGACCATTCCGATCCCCGGGGGCTACGGCCTCGCCAATCACGAGGCCGGCGCGCAGGCGGTCAGTCGACGAGTGCGATCTCGACGCGCCTGTTGCGCCGGCCTTCGTTGCGGATTCTGAGCACGCGGATGCCGCCGATCTCGGCGATGTTCCTGACGTGCGTGCCACCGCAGGGCTGCAGGTCGATTCCCGGAATGCGCAGCAAACGGACACGTCCGCTGCCGTGTGGCGGCTGCACGCTCATCGTCTTGACGAGATCGGGTCGCGCAGCGAGTTCGTCGTCGCTGATCCAGACGGTCTCGGTCTCGATTCCGCGGCCGATCAACGCGTTCATCTCGCGCTCGATGCGCTGCGCGTCGAGCAGGCTCATGTCGATGTCGAAGTCGAGGCGGGCGCGATCGGGGGCGATGTTGCCGCCGGTGACCGGCGCGACGACGACGCAGGACATCAGGTGCAGCGCCGTGTGCAGGCGCATCAGCCGATGCCGGCGCGGCCAGTCGATGGCCAGCGTCAGCAGTTCTCCCACTTCCGGCGGCTGCGCCCCGGCGGCCGTCAGGTGAAGGACGGCATCGAGCGCGGCATCGCGGCGGGTATCGACGATGGCGATGCGCTCGCCACTGCCGCGCACCAGGAAACCGGTGTCCCCCACCTGCCCGCCACCGAGCGGGTAGAAGATCGTCCGCTCGAGTTCGATCCCCTGCGGGTGCAGCGCCGTGACGCGCGCGCTGGCCGTTTGCAGGTAGGCGTCGTCGCGAAAGAGCAGTTCGGTAGCCATCAGGCAGTCCCCACGGCAATCGCGGCAGCGGCGGGTGCCGGTCGTGCTGCGAAGTCGTCGCCGCGCGCCGCATCGCCGCCGGCAACAGACCCTGCCGCCCAAATGTTCGGCACTGTAGCACGTTCCTTGCCGGAAGCCGCTCGGCGGCGTTTCTCCACCGCCTGTACAACGCTTGTCCACAGTCTTTCCAGCGGGTCGCGGGGACAGGCCGCCGACGAGAGCTTGGGCTCAGGCGTTGCCGACTACTGCTTTCGCCTGCGTGCAGCGGCCAGACCGCCGAGGCCGAGAAGGGCGATCGTGGCAGGTTCTGGAATCGAACTGGGCGGGGTCTCGATAGCGTCAATGGAGAAGTCCAATGACCCAAAGCTCTCTGCGTCAAGAACACTCCCATGTCGCTGACTGAAGCTTGCGCCATTGAGCGATGGTGGCAACGCGGTGCCAACGAACGCTGATTGATTGACTTCGCTCAAACTAAAAAGAATAGAACTCCAATTTTCCTGTAACACCCCGCCCACCGAAATTGGTGTAAAAAACCCATTCAAATTGTAGAAGCCAGACCCGTTTATGACCTGGAAGGAAGCATAGTCTTGACTTTGTATGGTAACGCCTGAAATGACCACTGACATTCCACTGGGGGGCTGCTGGATGTAGCCAGCGGCTTCGGCGCCACTCCACGCAGGTGGTAGGCTCGTATCGTAAGTGATGCTTCCTGTCACCGGGTCACCAGGGTTTGGAGGCAGTCCGAATGGCGCCCCAGATACATACGTTACGGTTCCCGTGAAATTGTGTCTGACGATCTCCGCCACGGCTGGCTCAGCCAGGAAAAATGCGGTGCCAGCCACTGCGAACGCGGCTACTAGAGGTGCAAAGGGTGTTTTCATGGATTTCTCCATCTCGCTCATGGCCATCAAACGACCCACATCATGGTTGCTGAACTCGAATCAGGCGCCAGAGCGGTCCCTGCCCCATCCGCCACCGGTGAAACCAGAGTTGCTGCCACTGCAGTTGCGATCGCCAGAGCCTTCAACGATCGCGGACTCGATCTACGTTCCATCCACCTCTCCTTGGCTTCCTCCCAACCACTCAACACGCGGCCGGAGATCGGATGCAACTACCGGTTCTCCTCCGCCCCATTTCCCACACCAATGAAGTGGAAGCAAAAACCATTCCAGGAGAATACATAAAACGGCAAGCCATTGTTTTCGAGAGAAATCCTTGCCACGCCGCCGGCCAGGTCGGCGTCTTGTGTAAAAAATTTCGACACCCCGTCGGTCGTTGTCCCGGTGGCGCTGACGAGCCGACGCGCTCTGGAGGACGAAAACCCCGGCCGCAGAGTCAGCGGGCCGAGCGGCTGGGTGCGCGTGAGCATGAGCTTGGTCATCGCGGATACCGTCATCGCACCCAGCCTCGACGGCCTGTACCGACGCTTCCCCCGACTCATGGACCTGCTGGCCGCGCCACTGATTCGCCGCGGCGAGGTGGTGGCGCTGCTCCAGGATGAGATCGACGGCCAGCGCGTCCCGATCCATGCGCTGATGTTGCAGGAGCGAAATCGACTGCCCAGGATCCGCGCCTGCATCGACTACGGGTAGAATGGCTCGCGGATTTGCCGGCCACGTCTGCGGGTGTCCCGCGAGCGCTGCCTGGCCGGGTGTCCGCGTCGATTACCCCACGTCCCTGCCGCAAACGCGGTGGCGAATGCGCATGCGCGGTGTTGCAGTCTGTTCGAGAAAGCGTCGTGAGCGGAAATGTACGATGAAGTTCTGACATTCTGGTTCAGGGAAATCGAACCCCGGCAATGGTGGGTCGTCGATCCTGACTTTGATGATCGTCTCCGGGCCCGGTTTCTCACGCTGTTGCAGCAGGCGGCAGCAGGGGAGTTGTTTGCGTGGCGGAGCAGCGCGCGAGGCCGTCTGGCCGAAGTCATCGTCCTCGACCAGTTTTCCCGCAACATGCACCGCGGTACGGCACAGGCGTTTGCCCAGGATCCGCAGGCACTGGTCCTGTCACAGGAAGCGGTTTCGGCCGGATCCTTGCAGGCTCTGGATGAGGTGGAGTGCTCCTTCCTGCTGATGCCCTACATGCACAGCGAGTCTGCTCTGATCCATGTTCAGGCAGAGGCCTTGTTCAAGCGCTTCGCCCGGCCCGAAAACCACCGGTTTGAATTGCGCCACAAGGCGATCATCGATCGATTCGGTCGCTATCCGCACCGCAATCAGATTCTCGGTCGCGTATCCTCCGCAGCAGAAGTGGAGTTCCTGAAGCAACCGGGTTCCAGTTTCTGAAGACCCCTGGAAATTTCGCGGTTGCCGCCGGCGCGCAGCGGCGGGAACGCCACCGGCTAACGCCCGAAGCGATGGTTCCACAGCACGTCGAAGCCGGTGTCGGTGCCGGCGCGACCGACCAGAGACAGGTTCCGGCCCAGGCTGACGGTCAGCTTGACGACGCTGCCGGCGTTGCTCAGCGACTGGTCGTAACTGATCAGCATCGTCGACGACAGGCGCTTGCCGATGCTGACGATCTGGTCGGTGGTCGTGTCGCTGCTGCCGAAGCCGCTGCTGCTGGCAATCCGGCTGCTCAACGGTCGTCCGGAACCGCTCAGCGTCCCCGAACTGATGCCGAACTGATCGATCCCCAATTGCTGCTGCACCGCCTTCAGCGGTCCACCGTCCTGGCCGCCGAGGATCGTCTGCGCCGCCGCCAGGAGCACCGACGAATCCTTGCCGCCCTGCTGGTCCAGGCCCTGTCCGAGCACCAGCCAGGACAGCTTCTCGGCATCCGGAACCTCGGGGTCGGAAACCAGGCGCACGATCGGCCGCTTGGCGGTGCCGGTCACCTCGACGCCGGCCTCGACCGGCAGGTTGGCCCGCACGGCGCGGATGTTGAGTCCGGGGTTGTCGATCAGGCCGTGGAAATTGAGAATGCCGCGCTCGATATCGAGCTTCTGCCCGTACGCGTCGAAGACCCCGCCGCGGGTGCGGATCGTCCCGGTCGCCCGCGGTATGCCGCTGCCGTCGGACTGGAGGCGCACCGTGCCGACGAGCCTGCTCTCGACTCCGGCGCCACGAAAATGGAAGTTCCGCCCGAGGTCCACCTCGAGGTCGACGGCCAGCAACCGGACCGGCGCCGCGTCCTTCTTCGCCGAGCCGCCGGGGCGCCGGACGACGACGTCGTCCGACAGCTGCGGCGCGCCCGCCTTCGCCAGTTGCCAGAAGCCGGCGTCGAAGCGCAGCTTGCCGGCGACGTCGAGCATGCCGGCCGCGAGTTTCAGCTCGGCGGTGCCGGAAAGCAGCGTCCACTGGTCGGCACGCTGCGTCACGCCGAGGCGCTCGGCACGAACGTTGAGGACGCCGTCGTTGCTGCCCAGGCGCAGTTCGCCGCTCGCCTCGAGCCGACCCGGCCGGCCTCCAAGCTCGGCGACATCGGTTCCCGGAGCGACTGCGAGGGCGCGCGGCATCGGTTGCTGTTCGCTGTCAAAGCTCAGTTCCCGGACTTTCAGGCGCTGCTCGCCGTCTGCCCCGACCGCCAGTTCGAGCAGCAGCTTGCCTCGTTCCAGACGCATCCCCTGATCGAGCGCCCGGACCGCCAGCCGGTCGCCGCGCCACTCGCCACTGACGCGCGGCTGCGCCGGACTGCCGTCGAGCCGCGCCTCGCCAGCGAGCTGGCCGCCGAGCTGCCAGCCGGCACCGAGCAGCGGCCCGACCCACGCCAGGTCCGGCATGTTCAGCCGCAGCCGGCCGCGCCACGGCGCCGCACGGTTGATCAGGCTGGCGGCGGAACTCGTCGCGCTGAGCTCGCCGTTCACCTCGCCGAGTCGCTTGCCACGCACTTGCAGCCGCAGGTCGATCTTGCCGTCGCCCGCCTGCAGGCTCAGGACGCCCTCCTCCAGGCCGAGCGGCAGCGCGCCGACCGCGAGATCGCCGCGCGCACGCCACAGCCGCAGGCTGCCGCCCGGCAACCGCCGCGCCGCCACGCCGGCCGCCCGGCCACCGTTGCCGAGATCCCACTCGCCATCGATGCGCAACGCTTCGCCATCGACCTGCACCGCCGCTGCGGCGGCAGCGGCGAAGACTTCCGGGAACTCGGCGAGCATCGCCGCCACCGGCAACGCGCGCAGGCTGCCGGCGGTCTGCCAGACGCCGCCGTCGTAACGCGCCCGCTGCAGGCGCGCCGACCAGTCGACGCCGGCGAAATCGCCGGGACCGGCGCTGAAGCTGTCCGCGCTGATCTGCAGCGGCATCGCCGCTGTCAGACGAAGCAAGGGCGGCGCCCGTCCTCCGGCAGCGGACAGGCTGAACTCCTGCAGCGCGCCAGTCCAGACCGGCACCGAGCTGCCCGGCTTCAAACCCCCTTCGAGCGCCAGTTCGACGGCGCGCCGGCCAGCCACCTCGCAGCGCCCGCGCAGGCGATGCCGGCTGCGCAGCCCGTCGGCCTCGATCTGCAGCGCGGTGACCGCCGCCTCGCCGCTGGCCAGATCGAAGCCGGCCAGCCGCAGCCTGCCGCCGAGCGCGCCGTGCTCACCTGCGGCGAGCCGCGCGTCGACCTCGAGTCCGCGCAGCTGACCCAGGCCAGGCCAGGCCAGTCGCTGCGACTGCAGACTGGCGGACACCTCCGGCGCCCGCATGCTGCCGCCGATGACGACTTCGCCGGCGAGGTCGCCGCTCGGGCCGAATGGATCGAGGCGTGGCGCCGCGATGCTCAACCGCAGGCGCTCACCCGGTGCACCGAAGGCCCCCTTCGCCAGCAGGCGGTTGGCGCCGGCACGCAACTCGACATCGGCTTGGCGCAGGTGGTCCGCCGCCAGATCGATCTCGCCGCCGCCGGCAAGCACCTCGCCGGCGAAGCGGCTGTCGCGCAACTGGAAGCCGAGGCGCAAGGCAACTTGTGGCCTGCTGCTGCCGCGCGCGGAGAACTCGGCGTTGATGCGCGCGGTCGGCAGCCTGGCGAGAAAGCGGCGCGGGTCGAATTCCCGCAGTTGCCCCTGCACCGCGAAGCTGCCGCTGCCCGCCAGCGCCAGCGTGCCGCTGGCGCTGAGCCGCGCGTCGCCGGCAGCGAGGCGCAGCCGCTCGACGGCGACCTGCTCCGGGTCGATCGCCAGCCTGGTGTCGAGGGCGAAGCGCGGGTCGCGCAGGTCGGCCTCGACGAGTTGCCGGTGCAGCCCGAGCGTGGCGCGCAGCGGGCCGGCCAGGCGGGTGTGCTGCAGGCCGCCATGCAGTGCGCCTGCGTCGACCGCGCTCGCGGCGAGCGTCAGCGACAGCTCGGAGTCGTGCAGCGCGCCGCTGCCGCGCAACCGCCCGCCGCCCGCCAGGCGCAGGTCGATGTCGCCCAGGCGCAGCCCGTCCGCCGCCAGCGTGAGGTCGGCGGCGAGCGACTCGATCGGCAACGAATCGCGATCGATCGCCCCCGGGCGACGGTTCACCGCACGCAGCCTGCCCTGCAGGGCCGGCGACGAGTCCGCGACGGGCAGCAGGTCGATCTGCAGCCCGAAATCGGCGTGCGGCGCACCGGCGATCCACGCCGCCGGGTCGACCCCCGACAGCTGCAGCGCCGCCTCGCCGACCGGCTGCGGCGCGAAGGGCGTGATGCGCGCGTTGAGCTCGCCGGCGAAGTCGTCGGCCGCCGCCGCGGCCAGCGCTCGCGCCGCACCACGCACGACGAAGTCATCGAGCGTTCCCTCGGCGCTCAGCTCGAAGCGCAGCGCGCGGCCCGCCGCCTCGCCCTCGATGCCGGCCGTGGCCTGCAGCGCGAAGGGTCGCACCGCGGCCAGCGAGGCGTTGCCGCCGAGCGCCAGGCCGCCGGCGCGGGCGTGCAGGCCGAGCAGCCGGTGCACGCCGCCGTCGCTCGCCAGCCCGGCCCGCAACGACTCGGCGATCGTCGCCGCCTGGCCATCGGGGTGGGCGTGGTCGCCGAGCTCGATGACGGCGATCTCGAGCTTCTCGATGGCAAACGCCAGCGGCAGCTCGAGGCTTTCGGGGACGACGACGGGATCGCTGCTCGTCGCCTGCGACACCCGCAAGCTGTCGGCGGCGAGCCGGCTGATGGCGAGGCGGGCACGCAGCAGCTCGGCCGGCCGCCAGTCGAGCTGCAGTCCCTGCACCTGGACATCGAGTGTCTCGCTGCGCCAGTGCAGCGACGCCAGGGTGAACGATGAAGCGAGGGTGCCGGCGGGCGCCGTGACGACGAGCTGCCCGCCAGAAAGCCTTTCGAGCAAGCGGCAGCCCAGCCGCAGGCCGCCTTCGCTGCCGAGCAGCGCGACGAAGCCGGCGAGCACGAGCGACAGCACCAACAGGAGCGACAGCGGCAGCCAGCCGCGACGTCGACGCCGCGCTGCCGGCGGCGCGGTGCCGGCCGGCGGCGCCTCGCCCGCAGCCGGTGTCGGTACCGGGGATGGAGAGATGTCGCTTTCCCGAGTCATCGTCGCCTGTCGCTGCCGCCGGTCGTCAGAAGGGGATCGCCAGCGAGAAACCGAGACGCAGCGAGCTGTCCCGATGGCCGTAGGCGAGATCGATGCCGAGCGGCCCGGCCGGACTGCGCCAGCGCGCGCCGACGCCGTAACCCACCGCCAGGCTCATCGCCTGCAGGTCGTCGACCGCGTTGCCGGCGTCGATGAAGGCGGCGGCTCCCCACGTCGGCGTCAGCCAGTGCGTGTACTCGCCACTCAGCACCAGCAGGTAACGGCCGCCGACGATCGCCGACCCTTCCGGCACGCCGAGGCTGAGGTAAGGGTAACCGCGCACCGAATTGCTGCCGCCGGTACGGAAGAGGAAATCCTGCGGAATCCCCTTCGATGATTCGGCCAAGGTCGCCCCCAGCTCGGCGCGAAAGAGCAGCGCGTCACGCGCACCGAGCGGCACCCCCTGACTGTAGCGCAGGTAGGTGCGAACGAAGCTCTGGTCGGACAGCAGATGCTTGCTGCCACCACCGATCTGGAACTGCAACGACAGCCCTTCGGCCGGATCGAGCGGATCCGCCGCATGTCGCCAGGTCCACCCACCCTGCAGCGTCAGCGCCTGGTTGGTGACCGCCGGTGCGCCCTGCGGCGCCTGCCGTTCGCTCTGCCAGTTGAGGCTCAGCAGCTGCTCGACACTGCCCAGCTTCTGCACCCGCATCGCGCCGATGGCGAAGCGATGGAGTTCCAGGTTCTCGATGTCCGAATGCTCGACGACGGTGCCGACGCCATCACGCCGCTGCTGTTCGTCGGGCGGCAGGAAGACGTCGATGAAGCCCGACTGGCGCAGCTGTTCGATGCGGGCGCCGGTCTGCAGCAGCCAGGCGCGACCGAGAAAGTCACTGTTGCGGTAGGCCGCCTCGACACGCGCGCCGGTGTTGGTGCTGTAACCGGCGCCGAGCGTGATCTCGTACGGTGCGCGCTCGCGCAACTGCACGAGTACGGGAGCCGTCACCCAGCCGGCTTCGTCGGCTGCTTCGCCATCGTCATCGCTGCGCTGCAGGGCGACGCTCACCGACGAGAAGTAGGGCGTGCTCTGCAGCGCGGCCTGCAGTGCCAGCAGGCGATCCTCGCGGTACTCGTCGCCGGCCTTGACGGTCCGGTTGAAGCGCGCCACCAGGGCGGGATGATAGCGCTGCAGACCGCTGATCTGCAGTTCGCCGAAGCGGTAGCGCGGACCGGCATCGGCAACGACGACCAGCTCGACGCGCAGCGTCTCCGGATCGACCTCGGCGCTGCTCTGCTGCAGGCGCGCACCGGCGTGGTCGACTGCCAGCAGGCCGGCCAGCAGCGACTCCTTGGCAGCGTCCCAGTCGGCCTGGCGGAACGGCTGGCCAACCTTCAGTTTCCAGCCATCGACCAGCTCCTGCCGGCGCACGGGATCGATCTCGCCGCTGATGTCGATGCGCACGCTGGCGATCAGCGAGCGCTCCCCGGGATCGACGACGAGGAGCAGTTCCTCGCCCTCGCGACGCAGGCTGACACGCGGCGAGAAATATCCTTCGGTCGCCAGCAGCTTCTCGACCTCGCGCTGCATCCGGCGCGCGAACGCCACTTCCGCCGGCTGATCGGCGACGTCAGCAATCTCGAGGTGTTCTGCGAGCAGGGCGCGCACCTCCTCCGGCGCACGCAGGACGGGCACCGCAGCCAGCACGGGCAGGGAAGGCAGCAGAGCTGCGAGGACAAGGACGAGGCGCATGAAGGGCGCGTTGCCGGCTCCCGAACGAGTCGCATCAACACGAACGGGAAGGGATGACCAGGAACGTGAGTGGGCTGACCAGCAGCGAAACCCGGATCATCACTGCAAACGACAGTCCTCCGCAAGGGGTCGAAAAGCAATGGGACAGGATCCAGGGATCCGGGGAAGCGACGGCATGCTCCCGGGAATCGAGCATGCTGCACCCATCACTCGATGCAGGATTCAGCGTCGGGCCAGCAACTCGACCACTTCAAGGACGATCCGCTGCAGGCTCCGGTTGCCCAGGGAGGCATTGCCGAGCTCGGGCGTGCCAGCCTGCCGCTTCTGGTTGTAGAGGTCGATGATCTGCTGCTTCGTCCACCGCCTGATGCTGACGCTCGGCACGATCAGCTTGCGCTCCGGATCGAAGAGGAATCCTTCGGCTGCGGCATCGATGATGCGCCTGCGCTCGTTGCCGACAAGCTTCGTCTGCACCAACCTGGCCTCGAGTTGCGCCCGCGTTCTCGCGTGCATCAATCTGTCGCCCAGGTCGACCACGACAGGAAACTTCGGCAGTCGGATGAGGTGGAGCATCAGCAATCGGATGGGGAGCGATCAAAGACGATCGGAGCGACAGAATACCAGACTCGCCTGTTTGCACCCATGTCGGCGTGCCAGCTCACCGCGTCAGGGTGGTGACGCTGACAGGCGGCAGCAGGCAGCCGCGGGAATTTCACATACTGTCCCCGTAAAGGCATTGGCAAGTCCGGGAATCGGAGTAGCATTGGGCGATGGAATTCTGTATTGTCGGCAGGATCGTGGATGTCCAGACCATCGCCGAAGGCAGTGGCATCCGGGAGCTTGCCCTGCTGCGGCAGCGATACGGGGTTGGCTGTTGGCGGAAGAAGAAGGGGATCGCCACGGTGCGTCTGCTTGATGGAACGACCGCCAGGGCCGAGCTGCACTGGTATGAGGCGCATGGCATCGGCAAGGTGAAACTCAAGATAAAGGAATGGCTATGAGGTTTGTGGTTTGCCTGTCTCGCGAAGGATTTGGCGAGTTCTCGACGGATGACCTGACCCTCGGCCGGCTCTATGAAGTGCTTGCCCCGGCGGACAGCCACAGCATGCTGCGGATCATCGACGACTCCGGCGAGGACTTTCTCTACCCGGCTTCTCTTTTCGAGGCCGTGGAGGTGCCGGAGCAGACAGCCACCCGGCTGCACGATCTGTTGGCAGCGTGATGCAGGGGAGCCTCCTGCCGGACTGCACCCTGCAGGACTGATTGTTCTCGCGGCTGCAGACGACGGGGGGATGCGAGCGGCCGCTTCCGGCACGATGTGGTCTTGCCGGCCAGGATCATGCCGCGCGCCGAAGGGATACGAGCCAACCGCAGCCGATCATGCAACGGTGGTACGTGGTTCAGCAGTGCCGGAACCAACCGGGACAGGTCGCCGCCGGGGTCACGCGTCCCGCGTGACCCCGCTTGCCGCAGGCAGGCGCTCCGCGCCTGCCTCCTGCTCTTGGCTGGTGGACCTCAGGGCAAAGCGAAACCCCTGGAAGTCGTCGCGGTAGTCGCGGAGCCCCCCGAGGCGGTAGGCGGAGCGAAGCCCCCAGGCCCCGACGAACCAAGAGCCGCCGCGCACGACGCGGGTGGCGTCGCCCTCCGGGCCACGCGGATCCTCGACCGTCTCGTCAGCGTACTCGCGGAGCCCGTCGGCACACCACTCCCAGACGTTGCCGTGCATCTCGTGGAGACCCCAGCCATTGGGCGCAAAGGACTTCACCGGCACCGTCTTCTGCCGGAACTCGCCTTTCCTGCCTCCCGCATACGGATGGTTGCCGTCGTAATTGGCCTGCTCCGGGCTGATCGTCGCGCCGAAATGGAACGGCGTTTCGCTGCCCGCCCGGCACGCGTACTCCCACTCGGCCTCGGTCGGCAGTTCCGCGACGACGCCGGGCGCCAGCGCAGCCACGCGCTGCAGGAAACCACCGGCCCCACTGACCTCATCCCACGACACGTTCTCGACCGGGTTGCGCGCGTCTTCCTGGAAAGCGCTCGGATTGTCCCCGCCCATCACCGCCAGCCACAGCGCCTGTGTGCAGGCGGTGTCGGCGAGCCAGAAGCCGGTGGTCAGGCGCACGCGATGGCGCGGCCCTTCGTCTTCAACTCTTTCCGGCTCGTCTTCCGGCGAGCCCATCATGAACTCGCCGGGTTCGATCCAGCGGCAGCGCTGCACGACGCCAGCCAGGTCGACGTCGATCCACAGCCCGTAGGCATCGTCACCCCAGGCGCTCGCGCAGGCAGGCGGCAGTACGGGCGGCCGCCGCGCGTCTTCGGACGGAAAGTGCGCGCCGGTCGCGAGCGCTGCGCGCTTCATCGGGCGGGGCGGTGGCAGGCGGAGGCGGCGACCCGGGGGGCTGTCGGCGCCGGCATCCACCGTTCTCGCCTACCGGCGCCCCGGGCGCCTTGCGGTTCGCGGGCACGGCAAGCCGTGCCGGCAGGACGTCGCGTCTGGTCCATGGTTCTCGGCAAGTCCATGCCGTTGGCTCCATCGAGCTCAGGGCAAAGCGAAACCCCTGGTTGTCGTTGCGGTTGGCGCGGTGCCTCTCGTTGCGACAGGCGGAGCGAAGCCTCCTGGCCTCGTTGTTCCACGAGCCGCCGCGCACGACGCGGGTGGCTTTCCTTTGCAGTGACCGACATCCCTGCCCCACTATACCTGAAATTCGTACGCCGCCAACAGCCGCTGCCGGAAACCGAGGCTCTGGCAGCCGTCGAGCGTCGCCAGAGCGAGTTCGTTGGCGCGCTGCAGGTCGGCTTCCGCCACCGTGCCGGTCGCCGCGACGCGCTCGATCCGCTGCAGCGCGGCGCGAAAGCGCGCCAGCTTGCGCCGGCTGGCGAGGATGACGCCCTGCCGGATGCGAAAGCCGCAGAACTGCGTCCCCTCTGCCGAGCGGGCGATGCGCCGCCGCGGCTTCAGGCTCAGCGCGCGCTCGTCCGCCAGGTGCGCCGCAAGCAGCGCGACGCTCTCCGCGGCCGCCTGCCGGCTGGTGCAGCCCCAGACGATGTCGTCCATGTAACGCACCAGCCCGCCGCAACCCGGTTGCCTGAGCAGCAGGCGGTCGGCGCTGTCGAGGAAGGCGTTGGCGAAGTGCTGCGAGGTCAGCGCGCCGATCGGCAGGCCGACGCCTGCTCCAGCCGTCGCCCCGCAGGTCAGGATGCGCGCCAGCAGGCGCAGGAAGGGCTCGCCCTTGAAGCGTCGGGCGAGCAGTTCGAGCAGCAGGTCGTGACGGATCGACGCGAAATAGGCGTCGATGTCGACCTGCGCGAACCACGGGTATGCCCGCAAGCTCTGCTGCACCGCGGCCACCGCCGAATGGACGCCCTTGCCGCGCCGGCAGGCGTGACAGCCATCGACCAGCATCCGCTCCAGGCGCGGCTCGGCCAGATTGAGAATCGCATGGTGCAGCACGCGGTCGGCGAAACACGCCGCGTGGATCGTCCGCCGCTTGGGGTCGTGGATCGTGAACCGGACCGCGCGCCCCTGCGGCGCCCGCTCGCTCACGATGTCGGCCGCAAGCCGGTCGAGATTTTCGTCGAGCCGATCGAGAAAACGCGCCACCGCCGGCCGGCTGCTCTTGCCGCGCGCCGCCTTCCAGGTCGCGAGTTCGAGATTCCTGCGCTCGGCAAGTGCTGCGAGGGTGATCGCCTGGCGCTGCATGCGCGCTGCTCACGCCGGCGCCAGCGCCTGCTCGAGCAGCGCGAGAAAGCGCGCGCCATAGCGATCGACTCGCCCCGGCCCCACCCCCTCGATCCGGCCGAGCGCGTCGAGCGTCTTCAGCTTGCCACGCACCATGCTCGCCAGGTGCTCGTTGGTGAACACCGCGTATCACGGAACGCCTTCGGCCTCGGCGATGCTCTTGCGCAGTTCGCGCAGCCTGGCGAAGACGGCAAAATCGGCTTCGCTGAGCACTTCACGATAATCGACGCGGCGGGCGCTGCCCTGATCGGCCTTCAGCGCTTGCGGCAGCGGACCCGGGCCGCTGGCGATCCGCACGCAGACCGCCCAGAACGACGACTCGCCGCAGGCGACGAAATGCCGATCGATCGTCAGCACCCGGCTTGCGGCGAGCAACTGGTTGAGTTCGGCCTCGACCGCCACGGGGTCGCAGGCCGGGATGGCGAAGAAACGCAGGGTCATCGCTGATCGCTCTCCTCTTTCACTTCTTTGTCTGCTTGCGTGATCGCTTCGGGGTCGCCTTGGCCAGCTTGCCGCGCCCGCCCGTGGCTGCTTCGGCATCCGCCGAAGCAGCCACGCTGCCTTCCCGTCCCGGGAAGGCAGCCAAACCCGGCGGGGCCTCCGGCCCCGCCGGGTTGAAGTCCTGCTGCGGGCGCTCCGCGCCCGCAGCCTGCTCCTGGCCGATGGACCTCAGGGCAAAGCGAAACCCCAGGGGGCCGAGGCGGATGGCGCGGTGCCACTCGTCGCGACAGGCGGAGCGAAGCCCCACGGCCCCGTCGTCCCACGAGCCGCCGCGCACGACGCGCCACTCGCCCACGTCCTCGGGGCCGCGCGGATTCTCCTCGTCGCTGCCGTCGTAAGCGCGCTTCCCGTCGACACACCACTCCCAGACGTTGCCGTGCATCTCGTACAGACCCCAGCGGGTCGGCGCGAACGACTTCACCGGCACCGTCTTCTGCCGGTCCACGCCTTTCTCGCCGCCTGCATAGGGGTAATTCCCATCGTAGTTCGCCTGCTCGGGAGTGATCGTCGTACCGAAACTGAACGGCGTCTCGCTTCCCGCCCGGCACGCGTATTCCCACTCGGCCTCGGTCGGCAGTTCGGCGACGACGCCGGGAACCAGCGAAGACACCCGTTGCAGGAAGGCACTCGTGTCATCCCACGACACGTTCTCGACCGGGTTGCGCGCGTCGTCCTGAAAAGCGCTCGGATTGCTTCCGCCCATCACCGCCCGCCACAGCGCCTGCGTGCACGCGGTGTCGGCGAGCCAGAAGCCCTGGGTCAGGCGCACGCGGTGGCGCGGTCCCTCGTTCTCCTCGCGCCCGGGTTCATCGCCCGGCGACCCCATCAGGAACTCTCCCGGGTCGATCCAGCGAAAACGCTGGACGACGCCATTGAGTTCGACGTCGAGATACAGACCGTGGCTGTCGCGTCCCAGCTCCTTCGCCCACGGCGGGCGCTGCAGGCGCGCCAGACGATGATGGCGGCGGCCACTGTCGAGGGCGATCGCCGAAAGCTGCGCCGCGTCTGCGAGCGGCAGCGTCAACGGCGCCGCGCGCGCTTCGATCCATCGCTGCCGCGAGCCGGCATCGCCGCGCAGGCTGCAGACGGCACCACCCTCGAGGGTCAACGCCGGCCAGCGACCCGCAAGCTCTTCGCCGCGATCGGGCAGCAGGACGAAGCGATCGTCCTGCTGCCGCAGCCTCCACCTGCTCGCCACCGCCTCGCTGCCGGCACGCCGCCGGGCGGCGGCGACGTCGGCCGGCCGCAGGCCGTCGGGGATGTCGTCGACGCCGGCCAGCGCCCAGATCGGCGCCAGCAGCGACGAGTTCGCCTCGATCCACGCGCGGTCGCCGCCATGGCGATCGAACAGATCGCCGGCATAGCCGGCGGCGTCGCCCACCGTCTCCGCGGCAGCGGCGCCGAAACGCGCGAACCAGTCGCGCGCTTCGCCGAGCCGGCCGCCGAATTCTTCGCCGGCCGCTTCCGGCCTGGCATGCGCCTGCCAGATCAGCAGTTCGGCGCTTTCGGTCGCGCGACCGCGCCAGGCGTGCGCGTCGAGGATCCGGCGCAGGATTTCCTGCTGCTCGGCGGCGGCGAGTCCGGAGAAGCGATCGCGGTAGTCGGCGACGCCGGCCGGGCTGAGTTCACAGAAGCGGCTGCCGGCGGCGACCGCCGGCGCGTACGACCAGGCGATCGCCTCGAGGCCGGGTTCGGCGGCGGTATCGGCGTCGATACGGCGCAAGGCGCGCAGCAATCCGGGTTCGACGCGGACGCAGCAGGCCAGCCGCGTCAGCAGCGCCGGCAGCAGCGGGTGCCGCGCCGCCGCGCCGATCGGCGCGTCGCCAGACGGAGCGACGGGTGGCGAAACAGGCGCCGTCGCCGTGCCGGCGTTGCGCGCGCGCAACGCGCGCAGGCCATGCGCGCCATCGAGGCAGTGCAGCGCAGCGTGACGCAGCGCCTCCGCCGGCACCAGCGCCGGTGACATCGGCAGCCAGGCGACGGGCAGCGCGCCGTGCGCGGCGAGGCGGCGCGTGAACTCCTGCCACGCCGCGGCGCGCGCGGGATCGCCGGCGAGCAGCCCGAGGTCGCCGAGGATCAGCACGCGCGTCGCCGGCGGCGGCAAGGGAATCGGCCCGGCTGCGGCGGGCGGCGACGCGCAACCCGGCGCAGCGACCGCGCGCGCGGTGAACGGCGAGTCATCGACGACCCACAGCCGCAGACCGCCCTCGCCGTGCCGGCGGCGCACTTCGCCGAGCAACTCGCGGTAGTCGGCGTCGTAGGGAACGAGCCGCTGCGCGACATCGACGACGACGTCCATCTCGCCGCCCCAGCGGCGCAGCAGCCGCCGCGGCAGGCGCTGCGGCGAACGCGCGCGCGACAGTTCGCCGACCAGCGCCGGCACGTCGAGGGGGCCGCGTCGCGGCGACGCCAGCGCGCGCTGCAACGCCGGCCACAGCCGCGTGCGGCCAACCAGCGGCGAGTGCGGCGCGCTGCCGGATCGCCGCGGCTGGCAGTCGAGGCGGGTCAGCGGCGGCAACGGCTGGCTGTGCGGCGGCGTCGCCGCGGCCTCGACACGGTACTCGACGAGCGCGAAATGCGCCGCCGACAGCGGTAGCCGGCGGCTGGCGGCGCTGGCCGGCGCCCCGGATCCGCTGCGGCCGCTGGCGGCGGCGGCTTGCTGCCGCTCGTCGACCGGCAGATCGCTCCGTTCCGCCCGCTGCGGCTGCGGATGCAGGGCGAGCAGGCGGGCGAGCGGCGCGAGGGCGGCGGCGATCGCCTCGTCGCTGCCGACGGCTTGCGCGCCGTGGACGGCGACCGCGGCGCGCAGCAGGTCGGAGCGGCCGGCGAGACCGCGAGGGCTCATTCAGCCATTCTCCGCCGGCGCCGCGGCAAGGCCGTCGATCGGCGCCCGCGTCTGCGACACGCCGGATTGGCCGGCAACGACGCCCTGCTTCAGATAGCCGTACGCCGAGAGGCGACCGAGCCACTGCCGCTGCACGCCGGTCTGGCCCGGAAAGAGTTCGTGCAAGGCGTAGAGCAGGTCGAGGTATTCGGCGAGGCCGGGCGGCGGCAGGTTGAGATTGCTCACCTGCTGCCTGTCGCTGACCAGTTGGTCGGCGGCCTGCTCGAGGATCAGCGCCGCGATCAGCTCGGCGCGCGGCGGGCTGGCCGTCGGCAATGCGGCGAAATGCGCCGCGCCGCGTCTGACGAGCCAGTCGCGATAGCTCATTCCGGGGTCCGGCTGCTGCGTCAGGACGATGCAGCGGCGCAGGAAGGCTGCCGGCAGTTCGCGTTCCTCGTTGGTGGTGATGACGATCAGCGGCGGCTGCGCATTCGGCCCACCGATCGGCTGCGCCAGCGGCTCGACGCGGAAGCTGCGCTGCGCGAGGACTTCGAGCAGGCTGTTCGGCAGGTCGCTGTCGGCCTTGTCGATCTCGTCGATCAGCACGACGTGCCCGGCCGGCGCCGCCGGATCGATGCCGCGCTCGCCGTCGGCCAGGAAGTCCTGCGCCGACTCCCAGCCGTAGGCCTTCCACAGCACGCCGGGCCGCCAGTAGCGCTTCAGGTCGGTGAGCCTGTCTTCGGCGCCTGCGCCGGCCTGCGCGTCGGCGAGCCGGCGGACGGCGTCGAAACGCGCCAGCAGCTCGGGCGGCTCGAAGCGCGGATGGATCGTTTCGGCGTGCAGGCGCCAGCCGAGCGCGTCGGCCGCGGCACGCGCGAGCTGCGTCTTGCCGGTGCCCGGCTCGCCGCGCACGAGCAGCGGCCGGCGCGCCGCGTAGGCCAGCGTCAGCGCGTCGATTTCGGCCGCCGACCACTGGTGCCAGGCGCGCGCCTGGCCGGCGGATTCGCCGAGTTCCTGGACCGCGCCCGGCTGCAGGGCGGCGAAGGGAGAATTGGGGGTGGCGGCTGCGGTCATCGGTTTGCCTGTCGGTCAGTTGAAGAGCGCGAGAAAAGCGGGCCAGGACTGCTTGAGGCCGGCCCACACGGGGGCGAGTGTTTCGACGATCGCGCGGCCGTTGCTCAATGCCCTGGCGCTCGTCTCGACACCGTCGAGACAGCGCTTGACGAGTTTGGCATCGGACGCCGAGCGCCCTTCTCCCTGCAACACCGTGCGGACCTCATCGAGTTCCTGCTCCATCAGCCGCCGCTGCGCCGCGTCGCCAGGCTGCGCGGCGCAGGCATCGATCGCCCGTTGCACCGCCGCCAGGACCTGCAGCAACTCGGCGCCCTGCAGACCGTTGACGATGTCGCGGGCGGCGGCTTGCGCCCCCGGGGCGTTGGCCTGCGCGAGCGTGCCGACGGGGGCGTTGAAAGTCATCGTGAGGTTGGTGACCGCCGGTGCAGCGGCACGTTCGGATTCTCTTTGGGCCATGTCTTTCTCCGTGATCGCCGCCTTGTGCAGCGAGATGTCAAGAACCGGGCCAAGCGCATGCAGCAGGCTGTCCTGCATCTGTCTGGCCCAGGGCGGCATCGCGTCTTCGCCTCGCCGCTGGAAGAAGGTGCGCAGATCGAACTGCTCGCGCAGATCCTTGAGAAGTTCCGCTCGCCGTTCCGCGCTCTCGAAACGGCCTGCCGCATCCGTGCTCACCACCAGCGCCGTACCAAGTCCGCTGGCACGACGTCGAATGAAGGCGCGCAGGTAATCGGGGTCATAGTCCTGACCGGTCTGGAACTCGCGCCGCTCGATCGTTGCCAGGAGTTCAGCCGCCGAGAGCGCGGCGCCTTCTTCCCCCGCCACTCCGGGTTCCGGAACCGGATGGACGAGGCGGAAGACATTCTCGGGCTGCGGGCTCCCTGGCGAAAAACACAGCCCAAAGCCCAGCCGCACCGCGGCTTCGATGCATGCCACCAGATGATCGGAACTCCACACGGGGTCGTGATCGCGATGCGCACCGCCGTCGACCTTGCCCCTGACGTAACGCTCGGCGGCGACGAGCGCGCAACGGACGATGGCGCTGCAGACGATGCCGTCGCTTTCGGAGACGGACGATGCGGGCGAGACACCCCTCGCCGCCCTGGCTTGAAAAAATTCCCGGGCGCCGAGCAGAAGCTCGATCGGCGGACCATCGCACGCCATGGCGAAGACGCGCTCGGCGCTGAGCGGCACCGCCTGATCGAGGTCCGGGAACAGGTTGGCGCGCAGGAATGCCGGATGACCGTGCAAGGCTGCCCAGTTGTCCTGCAGGTAGCTCTTGAGCAGCTTCTGGAGTTCGGTCAGGGGCGGCGATGGCGATGGCGGCGGTGGAGCGGTCTCAGGAGCGGCGGGCTTCGCTGCGGCCGGCGGCGATGGCAGGCCGACGGGCCGATCGAGCGCCGGCGCAGGCTGCCGCTGCAGCGCCCTGAGAACCTTCACCTTCAGATCGTCGGCGGTGGTGAACAGCGCTGCCCGCGGGATGCCGCTCGCGCCGGACGACAGGCGTGCGCGAAACGCTTCGATCAGCGCCGGATCATTCTGCTTCGTATACAGATCGGTCCGGGAGGCTGGGATGGCATCGACTTCCCGGACGAAGACGAAGCAAGGCAGACCCGCCGCCAGCGCGGCGTCGAACTCGAGTTCGGTGATCGACTTGTCCTGCCCCGGCGGAACGAATCCATAGCGCAGGCCGACGATGCCAATGTAGATCGTGCACGTGGCGACGTCGGCGACACAGCTTTGCCAGAGTGGTCGCGGATCGGCCTCGTAGCTCTCGACGACCGTGTACTGACCGCTGAGGACCTCCTTGACCGCCCGCCGCTCCTCCTCCAGGTCGGAAAGCGTCGAAGACAGATAGAGTCGCATGCCGTGCTGCTCCGGTTGTAAGCGTCCCGCGCACCCACCCCCGGGGTGCGCACGATCGTGCTGGTTTGCTGCGAGGCCACGACTCGTCGATCCGGGGGCGATGCCGCCGCTCGCTCGCGCCCCCGACACGCGAGTCCGAGCAGACCAGCGACCCGCTTCGCCACGCCGGAAAGCGCTCGCTGCGCGGATCGGCCGGCAGCGGATCCGGTCGCGACAACCATGTCCAATCATACCGTGGCGGTGGGGTGAAAGACATCGAAGGAGCGGACTTCGTGTTGTCCGGGCGATGCAGTGGGATGGGCATCGCGGACAAGGAGCGCTGTGGCGTTTCATCCAGGAGGAAGTGCGCCCGGCGTGAACGCTCGGGCGCGGGGGTTGGAATGGTCAGGACATGGCCGTGATGCCTCGTTCCATGGGGTTTGGCATCGTCCCTTGCGTGTGACGCGCTGATACTTTAGCATCGCCGCATCAGATGTGAGGAGGATGCTGATGCGTACCACGGTCGATATCGAAGATGATGTTCTGCTGGCGGCCAAGGAGCTTGCCCGACGCGGTGGGACGACGGCCGGCAGGGTGATTTCGCAGCTCTTGCGACAGGCCCTGACCCAATCGCCGTCTTCGACGACCAGCAGCACCAGCGAGCCGGCGGCCATCCATGGTTTCCGCCCCTTCCCGTCACGGGGGAAAGTGGTCACCAACGAGCAGGTCGACCGGCTGCGAGACGAGGAAGGTGTTTGATGCGCGCCCTGCTCGATGTGAATGTGCTGATCGCCCTGCTGGACAGCGATCACCTGCATCACGCGCGAGCGATGGCGTGGCTGCAGGAGAACATTCAGCCGGGCTGGGCGTCGTGCCCGCTGACCGAGAACGGTTGTATCCGGATCATGTCGCAACCCGGCTACCCCAACCCACTTCCTGCCGGGGCCATAGCCGAACGCCTCGCCACAGCAAGCGCGACCAGCCATCACGTTTTCTGGCCGGACGCCGTGAGCATCCTCGATGGCGGACGCATTGCCTGGACTGCCGTGCTCGGCTCCCGCCAGGTGAGCGACGTTTATCTGCTGGCGCTGGCGGTGCAGCAGGGTGGCCGCCTGGTGACGCTGGATCGCGCGGTCCCACTGCAAGCGGTACCTGAGGCAAGAAGCCATCATCTCGTCGTGATCTGAATTCCCCGACCGTGCCGTCAGTGCCAGTGGATCGTCGGCGGCCCCGGTGAGTCGCTGTCACCACCAGTGGTCCATGAACCTAGATTCCTCAGTTGAAGCCAGGAATGGCAGCTAAGTTGCTATGAAGATTGGATTTTTCGAATGTCTCTGGGACACCCAAAAGGAACTGTGGCGCAGTTGCCAAAATCGGCCGCAAAGCCTTGCCAAATCTGGCGTTCATCAAATCCGGTCAAGGCTTAACAGAGGAATCTAGGATGAACACTCGGCACACCCGGAGATGCGCATGCCGCAGGTCGCTTCCCTCGCTCCCGGCCTGCAGCCCGCCGCTGAGCATCGCCGGTTCCGGGTGGCGCAGCGCTTCGGCCGTGCTGATCGCGTGCCGTTCGCCGCGCAGGCGGTACAACGCGACCAAGACCGTTGCCAGCCCCGCGATGCTCAGCCGCGCCCCTCCCCCGCCGCGAGCAGAGCGCGCGTCACCGCCTCGGCGACGCGGATGCCGTCGACCGCCGCCGAGAGGATGCCGCCGGCGTAGCCGGCGCCTTCGCCGGCCGGGTAGAGGCCGGCGAGGTTGATGCTCTGGCAGTCGTCGCCGCGGGTGATGCGCAGCGGCGACGAGGTGCGAGTCTCGACGCCGGTGAGCACCGCGTCGGCCATCGCGAACCCCCGGATCTGGCGATCGAATGCCGGCAGCGCCTCGCGGATCGCGGCGATCGCATAGTCCGGCAGCGCGCTGCCGAGGTCGGTCAGGCGGACGCCGGGCTGGTACGAGGGGATCACCCCGCCGAGCCGGGTCGATGGCCGGCCGGCGAGGAAATCGCCGACGAGCTGTGCCGGCGCCTCGTAGTTGCCGCCGCCGAGTGCGAAGGCGTGCGCTTCGAGCTGCCGCTGCAGCTCGATGCCGGCGAGCGGCCCGCCGGGGTAATCGGCCGGCGTGATGCCGACGACGATGCCGGCGTTGGCGTTGCGCTCGTTGCGCGAGTACTGGCTCATGCCGTTGGTGACGACCCGCCCGGCCTCGGAAGTCGCGGCGACGACGGTGCCGCCGGGACACATGCAGAAACTGTAGACCGAGCGGCCGTTGCGGCAGTGGTGGACGAGCTTGTAGTCGGCGGCGCCGAGCAGCGGGTGGCCGGCGTTTGGCCCAAGGCGCGCGCGGTCGATCAGCGATTGCGGGTGCTCGACGCGAAAACCGATCGAGAACGGCTTCGCCTCCATGCCGACGCCCGCCGCGTGCAGCATGGCGAAGGTATCGCGGGCACTGTGCCCGAGCGCCAGGATGACGTGCCGGGCGCGCACTGCGCCGCCGTCGGCGATCGTCACGCCGCGCAGGCGGCCGTCGTCGATCTGCAGACCACTGACCCGCTGCTGGAAACGCACCTCGCCGCCGAGGCTCTCGATCTCGTGCCGCATGCGCTCGACCATGCCGACGAGGCGGAAGGTGCCGATGTGCGGCTTGCTGACGTAGAGGATCTCGGCCGGCGCGCCGGCCTTGACGAACTCCTCGAGCACCTTGCGCCCGTAATGCCCGGGATCGCGGATCTGGCTGTAGAGCTTGCCGTCGGAGAAGGTGCCGGCGCCGCCCTCGCCGAACTGGACGTTCGACTCGGGGTCGAGCCGCTTGCGGCGCCACAGCCCCCAGGTGTCCTGCGTGCGCTCGCGCACCGCCTTGCCGCGCTCGAGGACGATCGGGCGGAAGCCCGCCTGTGCCAGGATCAGCGCGGCGAAGATGCCGGCCGGGCCGAAGCCGACGACCAGCGGCCGTTCGCCGGCTGCGGCCGGCGCATGGCCGACGAAGCGATAGCGCATGTCGGGCGTCGGCTGCAGGTGGAGATCGCCGGCGAGGCGGGCAAGCACCGACGCTTCGTCAGCCAGCTCGACATCGACACTGTAGATGAAGGCGAGCGCGCCGTTGCGACGCGCGTCGTGGCTGCGCCGGAAGATGCCCAGCGAGCGGACTTCGGCCGCCTCGACACCGAGGCGGGCGGCGACCGCCGCCGGCAGCGCGGCTGCATCATGGTCGATCGGCAGGCGGATTTCGCTCAGACGCAACATGCGAGCCGGTGATGGTCGCGGTGAGCCGGGCCGCTGCCGTTCAGGACTGCTGCCCGTAGCTGGCGAACTTCGCCAGCACGCGCGCCATCTCGGCGGCGTCGAGCAGCACCGGTGGCGCGATCTGGCAGGCTCGCCAGTATTGCTCGCAGAGCGCCTCGAGTTCGCCGCCGAGCGCCAGTGCCTGCGGCAGGTCGCGGCCGACGACGAGCATGCCGTGATTCGCCAGCAGGCAGCCGCAGCGCCCGTCGATCGCGCGCAGCACCGCCGCCGACAGCTCCTGCGTGCCGAAGGTGGCGTAGTCGCTGCAGCGCACGCTGTCGCCGCCGAAACGCGCGATCATGTAGTGGAAGGCCGGGATGTCGCGGCGCAGGCAGGCGAGACTGGTGGCGAAGGGCGAATGCGCGTGCAGGATGGCGCCGGCGTCGGCGCGCCGGGCGTAGAGGTCGCGGTGGAAGCGCCATTCGGACGACGGCAGGCGACGACCGCTGGTGGCACCGTCGAGACGCACCTGGACGACGTCTTCGGGCTGCAGCGCGTCGTAGGCCATGCCGCTGGGCGTGATCAGGAAGGCCGCTTCGCCCGCCGGCGGCAGACGCACGCTGAGGTTCCCGGCGGTGCCGCGGTTGAGCCCGAGAGCGGCCATCTGCCGGGCGCAATCGATCAGTTGCTGCCGCAGTTCAGCCATCGGCCTCCTCCGGGTGGAGCGCGCGCAGGCGATCGGGGGTGCAGCAGCCGCGTTCGCTGATGATATGGTCGACCAGGCTGGCCGGCGTGATGTCGAAGGCCGGGTTGGCGACCGTGGCGGTGGGCGGCAGTTGCCGCAGCTCGCCGGGCAGGCCGGCGGCGTCGCAGCCGTGCAGCAGCCGCAGTTCGTCGCCGGCGCGTTCCTCGATCGGGATCGCCGCGCCATCGGCGCAGGTGAAATCGATCGTCGAGCGTGGCGCGGCGACGACGAAGGGCACGCTGGCGGCGCGCGCCGCCAGCGCCTTGAGGCAGGTGCCGATCTTGTTGGCGACGTCGCCGTTGGCGGCGATGCGGTCGGCGCCGACGATCACCGCGTCGATGCCGCCACGCATGAGCAGCAGCCCGGCCGCGTTGTCGGCAATGACGGTGTGCGGCACGCCCTGCTGGCGCAGTTCCCAGGCGGTCAGCAGGCCCTGGTTGCGCGGGCGGGTCTCGGAAACCCAGACGTGGATGTCGATGCCGGCTTCGACAGCAGCGTAGACCGGCGCCAGCGCCGTGCCACGATCGACCGTCGCCAGCCAGCCAGCGTTGCAGTGGGTCATGATCTCGAGTCGCCGCTCGCCACGCCGGGCGGCAAGCAGCCACTGCAGCCCGTGCGCGCCGATCCGCCGGCACTGCTCGACATCCTCGTCGGCGATCGCCACCGCCTCGCGCCAAGCGGCGACAGCGCGCGCCGCCGCTGGCAGCGGCAGCAGGCGGGACTGCATCCGCGCCAGCGCCCAGCACAGGTTGACCGCCGTCGGCCGCGTCGCCGCCAGCAGCCGCACCGCCGCCAGCAGCGACTCGTCGTCGGCGCGACGGGCGACTGCCAGGGCGATGCCGTAGGCAGCGGTGACGCCGATCAGCGGCGCACCGCGGACCAGCATGCTGCGGATCGCCTCCACCGCGTCTTCGAGACCGTGCAGGCGGCGGACGCGGAAGGCATGCGGCAGCGCCGTCTGGTCGATGATGTCGACGGCACGCGCGCCGGCGACCGGCCAGATCGTGCGCAGCGGAATGCCATCGACTTGCATGGGCCGGCATTCTAGCAGCCGCCGACCCGGCTGCCGACCGCCGATTCACGTCGCCGATCCGCGTCGCCCGACGTCGCCACTCGAGGGGCGCCGCGGCCGGTGCGCGGGAAAGCTGCGGCGCTGCCCCGCAAACGGCGACGCGGACCGCTGCAGTGCGCTTAGAATGGCCATCTGCGGGCCCCTTCGCCGCAGCCTTCTGCAACCAGTGCGCCACAGCCATGAGGACCGCAACCATGACCCGACCCAATCGCGACGAACATCTCTTCAGCCCCGGACCGAAGCGAATCCTGGCCCTCGACGGCGGCGGCATCCGTGGCGTCCTCACCGTCCAGATCCTGAAGCGGATCGAAAGCCTGCTGCGCGAGCGTGCCGGCGGTGACGAGACGTTCCGCCTCTGCGACTACTTCGATCTCATCGGCGGCACGTCGACGGGCGCCATCCTTGCTGCCGGCCTGGCGACCGGCATGTCGGCGGCGGAACTCGAGCGCCTCTACCAGGAGCTGGGCGATGCCATCTTCGACCCCGACGTGCTGCGCTGGGGGCTGCTGCGCGCCAAGTTCTCGAAAGCGCCGCTCGAAAAAGCGCTCAAGCGCCAGTTCGGTGACATCACGCTCGGCGACCCGACGCGCATCCGTACCGGTCTGGCGATCATGCTCAAGCGCTTCGATACCGGCAGCCCGTGGGTGGTGCACAACAACCCGCGCAGCCGCTACTTCAGCCCGCGGCCGGGTGGCAAAGCGCTCGCCAACAGCGAGTTCCTGCTCTGGCAGATCGTTCGCGCGAGCACCGCGGCTCCGCATTACTTCGATCCCGAGAAGCTGGTCGTCGGCCGCGATGCTGCCGGCAACGATCAGGCCGGCGTCTTCGTCGACGGCGGCGTCAGCCCGCACAACAACCCGTCGCTGCAGTTGCTGATGCTCGCCTGGCTGCGCGGCTATGCGCTGCAGTGGCCGGCCGGAGCAGAGAAGCTGCTGCTCGTCTCCTGCGGCACCGGCATCAACGAGACGAGCCATGACTCGGACAGGAAGGCACTGGCGGCAGCCGACGCGATCATGGGACTGGCGTCGCTGATGGACGACGCACTGGCGCTCAACGAGCAGTTGCTGCAGTGGATGTCGGTCAGCCCGACGGCGCGGGTGATCGATCGCGAGGTCGGCACCCTGGCCACCGACCATCCGGGCGGGGGACTGCCATTGCTCACCTACCTGCGCTACAACGCCCATCTCGATGGTGACTGGCTGCGTGCCAACGTGCGGCCGGATTACAGCGATGCCGACGCGCAGACGCTGCGCGAGATGGACCAGCCGAAGAACATGCGGCAACTGGTCGAGATCGGCCAGGCGGTCGCCCGCAAGGTCGAGGAAGGCCATTTTCCACCAGCATTCGACCTCCGTTAGCGCGCGTCGCGACGCCGCCGGCGAGCAAGACAGGACCCGGCTGCTGCCGCACCGCCGGGCGCCCGCGCGGCGCAACGCCGTGCCTGGCGCCTGCCGCCCGCAACGATGGCAGCGAGAGTGGCAACTCACTTACAATACCGGTCTGCAAGGCACGGCAGGGAATCGACAGCGGCCTGATGGCGGCGGATCGTGCGCCACCGGGAAGCGCTGCCGAAGCCAGGCCGCCGGGGAGAGACGCCGGCACGCGCGGACGCCCGCAAGGGTCCCGGCGGAGATCGGCACGAAAGCGGTTTGATCAACAAGAAAGGAGCAGAGATGTCTTATTCGGCCTTCGTGCAGGCCCGCGATTTCCTTCAGGCCCACCGCACCGATTACGAGACGGCGTTTCGGGATTTCAAGTGGCCGGTCCTCAACGACTTCAACTGGGCGCTCGACTATTTCGACGTGATGGCTGCCGGCAACGACAGGCCGGCGCTGTGGGTGGTGAACGAGGATGGTTCGGAGCAGAAGATGTCGTTCGCCGACATGTCGCGGCGCTCGAACCAGGTCGCCAACTGGCTGCGCGACCAGGGCGTCCGCCGCGGCGACCGCATCCTGATGATGCTCGGCAACGAGGTGCCGCTGTGGGACACGATGCTGGCGTCGATCAAGCTCGGCGCCGTCCTGTCGCCGGCCACCACCCTGCTCGCGCCGGATGATCTGCGCGACCGCATCGACCGCGGCCAGATCCGGCACGTGATCATCGGCCACACGCACGCCGACAAGTTCGACGGGCTGCCGGGCGCCTACACCCGGGTCACCGTCGGCGGCGCCGTCGCCGGCTGGCAGCAGCTCGAACAGGCCTACAGCGGGTCGCCCGACTTCCTGCCCGACGGCCCGACGAAAGCGACCGACCCGCAGCTGCTCTACTTCACCTCGGGCACGACGTCGAAACCGAAGCTCGTCCTGCACAGCCAGCAGAGCTACCCCGTCGGACACCTGTCGACGATGTACTGGCTCGGCCTGCAGCCGGGCGACGTGCACTGGAACATCAGCTCGGCGGGCTGGGCGAAGCACGCCTGGAGCTGCTTCTTCGCACCGTGGAACGCCGGCGCGACGATCTTCATCTACAACTATGCCCGCTTTGCCGCCGCGGCGATCCTCGAAACGCTGGTCCGCTGCTCGGTGACGACGCTCTGCGCGCCGCCGACCGTCTGGCGAATGCTGATCCAGGAAGACCTGAAGAAGTATCCGGTGAAGGTGCGCGAACTGATCGGTGCCGGTGAGCCGCTCAACTCGGAAGTCATCGATCAGGTCAAGGAAGCCTGGGGCATCACGCTGCGCGACGGTTTCGGCCAGACCGAAACGACGGCGCAGGTCGGCAATTCGCCCGGCCAGGTCGTCAAGCTCGGCTCGATGGGCCGCCCGATGCCCGGCTATCAGGTGCGGCTGGTCGATGTCGACGGGCACGTCGCCGAAGAGGGGGAGATCTGCCTCGACCTCGCGCAGCGCCCGATCGGACTGATGATCGCCTACGACGATGACCCGGAAAAGACCGCCGAGGTGATGCGCGACGGCTTCTATCACACCGGCGACACGGCAACCGTCGACGCCGATGGCTACATCACCTACGTCGGCCGCGCCGACGACGTCTTCAAGGCGTCGGACTACCGCATCAGCCCGTTCGAACTCGAGAGCGTCCTCATCGAGCACGACGCGGTCGCCGAAGCGGCGGTCGTTCCGAGCCCCGATCCGCTGCGGCTGGCGGTGCCGAAAGCCTTCCTGACGCTGCGCGCCGGCCATGAGCCGAGCCGCGAACTGGCGCGCGACATCTTCGTCTTCCTGCGCAGCCGGCTGTCGCCGTACAAGCGCGTGCGGCGGATCGAGTTCGGCGAACTGCCGAAGACGATCTCGGGCAAGATTCGCCGCGTCGAGCTGCGCAAGGGCGAACAGGACCGGGGTGCCGCGGCGCGTGGCCCGCTCGAGTTCTACGAGGAGGACTTCGAGTTCTGACGCAGCCAGACGGGGCCCCGGCAGCGGGGCTCCGGCAGCCGCCGATGCCGCCTGCGGGCGGCATGCTGTTTGCTGGGCGGCGACCTGCCCGCAGCCACCGATGACGCTCTACTCGCTGAAGCCGCGCTTCCAGGCGCTGTTGCGCCCGGCGGTACGCCACCTGCACGCCGGCGGCGTCACCGCCAACCAGGTGACGGTCGCCACCGCTGCCGCGTCGCTGCTGCTCGGCGGCGGGCTGGCGCTGGCCGCGGCGCGCGGCGCGCTGGGCTGGTTCCTGCTGTTGCCCGGCTGGCTGCTGCTGCGCATGGCGCTGAACGCGGTCGACGGCCTGCTGGCGCGCGAGTTCGGCCAGGCGTCGAGGCTCGGCGCCTGCCTGAACGAACTCGCCGACCTGCTGGCGGATGCCGCCCTGTACCTGCCATTCGCCCTCCTGCCGGCAGCCACCGGCGCAGTCGCGGTGCTCGTCGTCGTGCTGGCGAACGTTGCCGAAATGGCGGCCGTACTGGCCGCCGACGACGACGGGCGGCGCAACGACGGGCCGATGGGCAAGAGCGATCGCGCCCTGGCCTTCGGTGCGCTCGGCCTGCTGCTCGGCGGTGGCGTCGCACCGGGTCCATGGCTCGCCTGGGTTCTGGCGATCGTCAGCGTCCTGCTCGTGCTGACCATCGGCAACCGGGTCCGGCACGGCATCGCCGCCGGGCAGCGCAGCGCGCAGCAGTGACGACAGGCAGCGGAGGGGAGTGACATGCGCCAGGCAGTGGAAGGACAATTCACGACGCACGACGGCAGCCGCCTCTTCTATCGCCACTGGCCACCGAGGCAGGCCGGCAGCACGGCGCGCGCGCTGATCCTGCTGCATCGGGGTCACGAGCATTCGGGACGCCTGCAGCATGTCGTCGACGAACTCGGCCTCGACGAGTTCGCCCTGTTCGCCTGGGATGCGCGCGGCCACGGACGATCGCCCGGTACGCGCGGTGACAGCCCGGGCTTTGCCGCCCTCGTCCGCGATCTCGACGCCTTCGTCACGCACGTCAGCGACGTCTGCGGCATCGCCATCGAGGACATCGCTCTGATCGGCCAGAGCGTCGGCGCGGTCATCGCCGCCACCTGGGTGCACGACTACGCGCCGCGCCTGCGCTGCCTGGTACTCACGGCACCGGCCTTCGAGGTCCGCCTCTACGTGCCGCTGGCACGTCCGGGGCTGGCCTTGATGCGGCGGTTGTTCGGCAACTTCTTCATCACCTCTTACGTCAAGGCGCGCTTCCTCACCCATGATCCGCAGCGCATCGCTTCCTACGACGAGGATCCGCTGATCACCCGCAACATCTCGGCGCGTGTCCTGCTCGAACTCGCCGACGCCGCCGACCGGGTGGTCGCCGATGCGCAGGCGATCCGCGTGCCGCTGCAACTGCTGATCCCGGGCAACGACTGGGTGGTTCATCGCCGGCCGCAGGAGCGCTTCTTCGAACGTCTCGGTTCGCCGGTCAAGGAATGCCACCTGCTGCCCGGGTTCCTGCACGACACGCTCGGCGAGCGCGAGCGCCGGCTGCCGCTGGCGGCGATCCGCGCCTTCATCGAGCGCATGTTCGCGGCGCCACCCGCCGCCGACTCGCTGCTGCAGGCGGATCGCTTCGGCCATACCCGCGACGAGGAACGGCGGCTTGGCCAACCGCTGCCGCTGCTCTCGCCGCGCCGCCTCGGCTTTGCCGGTACCCGCCTGGCGATGCGCACGCTCGGCCGGCTGAGTGAAGGCATCGCCACCGGCCTCAGGACCGGTTTCGATTCGGGCAGCAGCCTCGATCATGTGTACCGCAATCAGGCGCGTGGCCGACTGCTGCTCGGCCGGCTGATCGACCGTGGCTATCTCGACTCGATCGGCTGGCGCGGCATCCGCATTCGCCGCACGCACCTGCTGGTGGCGATCGCCAATGCCGCCGCGCGGCTGCGTGCCGCCGGCCGGCCGATTCGTGTCTTCGACCCTGCCGCCGGGCACGGGCGCTATCTCGTCGAGGCCGTGCAGGCCTTGCCCGAGCGACCGCAGTCGCTGCTCCTGCGCGACCTCGACGCGGCCAACGTGGCGCAGGCACAGGCACTGCTCGAAGCCGCGGGGTTCGCCGGCATCGCCCGCTGCGAAACCGGCGACGCCTTCGCCGAGGCCGCGCTCGCGGCGATCAGACCGCAGCCCAACCTGGTGACGGTTTCCGGCCTCTATGAACTGTTCTCCGACAACCAGCTCGTCGCCAGTTCGCTGCGCGGACTCGCGCAGGCCGTCGAGCGCGGTGGCTACCTGATCTACACCGGCCAGCCCTGGCATCCACAGCTCGAGCTGATCGCCCGCACGCTGACCAGCCATCGGGGCCACCAGCCGTGGATCATGCGGCGGCGGACGCAGGCGGAGATCGACGAACTGGTGCGGGTCGCCGGCTTCAGCAAGCTGGCACAGTGGATCGACGACTGGGGCATGTTCAGCGTCTCGCTGGCCCGGCGCGATTGAGCTCCGCGCCGGCGTCGCCCTTGCGTGCCGACGCTGCCGGCGCCGCCGGGCGCCGTCCGTGGCGGCGGGCGTTCGCCTGGCTGCTGCTGCTCGGCCCCTTCTTCTTCGCCAGCTACGGCTTCGCCACCTGGGTCAGCGGCCAGCGCAGCGATGTCGGCTTCATCCGTTTCGACTGGGAGCGGCACATCCCGCTGCTGCCCTGGACGATCGTCCCCTACTGGCTGATCGACCTGCTCTACGGCCTCTCGCTGCTGCTCTGCCGGACGCGCCGCGAACTCGACACGCACGCCTGCCGCCTGCTGGCGACGCAGCTGATCGCGATCGGCTGCTTTCTCGTCTTCCCGCTGCGCGTGACCTTCGAGCGCGGCACCGTCGACGGCGCCTTCGGCTGGCTGTTCGATCTGCTGACGAGCTTCGACCAGCCTTACAACCAGGCGCCGTCGCTGCACATCGCCCTGCTCGTCGTCCTCCTCGCGCCCTATCTGCGGGTCGTCCCGCGGCGCTGGCACGCTGCGGTCCATGGCGTCGCGCTGCTGATCGGCATCTCGGTGCTGACCACCTGGCAGCACCACTTCTTCGACGTTCCGACCGGGCTCTGGCTTGGCTGCCTGGCCATCTGGCTGTTTCCGGACGCGGGCGGCTCGCCGCTCTGCCGCCTGCGACGCAGTCCCGATCGACGGCGACGCTGGCTGTCGCTGGCCTACGCCGCCGCGGCGATCAGCCTCGGCGGCCTCGCCACGCTGGCCGGCGGCGGCTGGCTCTGGCTGCTCTGGCCGGCGGCATCACTGGCCATGGTGGCAGCGATCTACCTGCTGCTCGATGGCCGGGCCTTCGGCAAGCGCGACGACGGCTCGATGCCCGTCGCCGTGCGCTGCCTGCTCGGCCCCTACCTGGTCGGCGCCTGGCTCAACCGCTGCTGGTGGACGCGCCGGCTCGCCGTCGCCGACATCGTTGTCCCCGGAGTCCTGCTCGGTCGCTTGCCCAGCGCCGCGGATCTGCGCCTGCTGCCGGTGGCGACGGTCGTCGATGTGTGCGCCGAGCTGCCCTGCAGCACCCCCGGCGTGGCGCACGCCAGCGTGCCGATGCTCGATCTGGTGACGCCGGACGGCGACCAGATCGACGCCGCGCTGACACACCTGCAGCGCGCGCTCGCCAGCGGTCCGGTACTCGTCTGCTGCGCGCTCGGCCTGGCGCGCAGCGCGCTCGTCGTCGCTGCCTGGCTGTTGCGCAGCGGCCAGGTCGCCACCGCCGGCGAAGCCGTCGCCCTGGTGCAACGCGCGCGACCGGCGATCGCCCTCGGTGCACCGGCAATCGCTGCCCTCGCCGACTGGCAGCGGCGGCAGCCGCCGGCAGGCATCGCGGGCGATTGACGCGACGCGGCACAAGCGCGCATGGACTGGCTCGACGCCGACCTGCTGCCGCAGCTGCCTGCCGCCGCCTGGCGAATGGCTGGCGGCATCGCCGGCGTCCTGCTGCTGGCCACCCTGGTCGCCCGGCTGCTGCGGCTGCGGCCGGCCCGCCGGCAACCGCATGCGCTGCTCGACAATCTCAACCAGCGCATCGACGGCTGGTGGCTGATCGCCATCGCCGTCGGCCTGGCGCTGCTCGCCGGACGGCCGGGCGTCATCCTGCTGTTTGCCCTCGCCTCGCTGCTCGCGTTGCGCGAGTTCCTCGCCGGCGAAGCCGGTGCCGCGCTGCCGCGGGCGCTGCGCTGGGCGAGCTTCGGCATCGTCGTGCCGCTGCAGTATCTGCTGCTCTGCGGTGCTCCCGGCCCGCTGTTCGGCAGCCTGATCCCGCTCTGCGTCGTGCTCGTCCTGCCCCTCGGCGAACGGCTGCGCCGCGCCAACGGCAAGCCGCCGGCACGTATCGGAGCGCTGCAGGCCGGCCTGCTGTTCTGCGTCTACGGCATCGCGCACGTTCCGGCACTGCTGACGCTGCCGGGCGACGCCGAGGGCGGGCAGCGCAATGCGTGGCTGCTCGTCTTCCTGCTGCTCGTCGTGCAGGTCGGCGACGTCCTGCAGTACCTGTGGGGCAAGCTGCTCGGACGGCATCCGATCGCTCCCCGCCTGTCGCCGGCGAAGACCGTCGAGGGCACGGTGGGCGGCCTTCTCAGCGCCTGCGCGCTCGGCGCCTGGCTGGCGCCGCTGACCCCGTTCACCGCGGCCGGCGCGGCACTCGTCTCGCTTCTGCTCGGCGTCCTCGGCTTCTGCGGCGGACTGCTGCTCTCGGCGCAGAAGCGGCAGCGCGGCATCAAGGACTGGGGAACGCTGATTCCCGGTCACGGCGGCATGCTCGACCGGCTCGACTCGCTCTGCCTGTCGGCGCCGGCCTTCTACTACCTGCTGCGCTGCGGCTGCAGCCCCTGAACCGGGAGCCGCGCTAGCGTCGCCGCCAGCGACCGAGCAGCCAGCCGAGCAGCAGGCCGCCGACGCCGGCGCCGGCGCCGACATACCAGATCGCCCGCTCGGCTTCGGCAAGCAGCGAGTTGGTGAACACGTTCGACGACAGGTGCATCGAAACCACCTGCCACCGGTCACCCACCTTCGCCGAGGTCGAAGTCCAGTTGGAGTCGAGCGCGAACGGTCCACGGGCGACGGGGAAGAACTGGTCCACCATCGTCCCGTCGGCCACTGCCACCTCGCCGTTGCCGAAGAAGCGCGCCGGTTTGCCGAGCCTGGCGGTCGTCAGGTAGCGGTCGAGAATCCGCTTCTCGCCCTTGACCATCTTGTGATAGTAGGCGCGCACCTCGTCGTGGCCGCGCGACACCTCGCCGTTGAGCCAGGTCACCGTCACCTGCGGGTGCATCTGGGCGATCATCCGTTCGACGTCCTGCGCATTGATCGCCGCCTCCATCTCGCGAAACAGCTTGATCAGCGCCTGCCGGTCGGCCGCATGCGGGTCGTCGGTCGCCGCGACGGCGACTGGCGCGAGGATGAGGAGGAAGAGGCTGAACAGCATCCGGAGCAATGGCTGCATGGCACGTCCTGTCGGTGATTGAGGATCTGGCGAGGAATCAATGATAAGCCCGCAGCGGGCCTGATCGCCAGCAGGAGGCGGCCGGTCCGGCTTCGCCCCCTGCCTCCTGCGCCACCTTCGCCGTCCGGGAGCCGATCGCTGGCGTCGCTCAGCTGGGCCACGGCAGATCGAGGAGCTGCTCGTCGGGAAGGAACACCGCGACCGGCGACGCCGCCAGAACGGCAATGATCTCCAGTGGCTCCGAGCCGACGGCCTCGATCCGGTGCGGGGCGTCGCGCGGCACGGTGATCGTCTGCCCGGCGCCGAACGGGTGCACCGCTCCGGCAATGAGCAGTTCGCCGCTGCCGGACAGGCAGAGGACGATCTCGTCGCAGTCGTGCCGGTGCGGCGGCGTGGCACACCCGGGCGCAATGCTCTGCCGCCAGAGACTGAGCTGCGTCAGGCCCTGCGCCCGGCCGGCCCAGGTGCTGTGGGCGATGCCGGGAATCGGGGTGGCGCTTGGTGGGGTCTGCGGGTGAACATGCATGAGTCTTCTCCTGATCGATGGACGAGAACGTCGGTTCATTCGACGCCTTGCGGCCCGCGGCGCGAGCTTGCAACGAAGCTTGCGCGCAAATGCACCAGGACGGAATCCTCTGGAATGCCGTAACATTGGAGACACAATATCCTCAATTCACGGGTTCCCGCCATGCAGGGTCTGCAGCAGCTGATCGCCTTCGCCGAAACGGTCAAACACGGCAGCTTCGCCGCCGCCGCGCGCAAGCTGGGAACCGCTCCGTCGACCCTGGCCAAGGCCGTTGTCCGGCTCGAGGACTCACTGGGCGTCAAGCTCTTTCATCGGACGACGCGACAGGTGCGCCCGACTGCCGACGGAGAGCGCCTGTTCGAGCGCTGCCGGCGCGTCCTCGAAGAGGTCGAGGCACTGCAGTCCGAAGCCGCTGGCACGCGCAGTGCACCCGCTGGACTGCTGCGCGTCGATCTGCCGATCGTTTACGGCCGTCGCGTCCTGCTGCCGGTGCTTGCGCGGCTGCTCGAGCGTCACCCGGCACTGCAGCTCGACCTGCGATTGCACGACAGCTACACCGATCTGATCCGGGACGGCATTGACCTGGCGGTGCGTGTCGGCACGCTCAGCGACTCACGACTGGTTGCTCGGCGTTTCAGCGAACAGGCGCTGCTCCTTTGCGCCAGCCCGGGCTACCTGCGCGAGCACGGCGTCCCGCGGACGATCGACGATCTCGCACGACACCAGGCGGTCGTGCACCGGCTGCCGACGAGCGGTCGCTTGCGCAGCTGGGTTTTCGCCAGCGGCGGCACACGCCGCGAACTCGACCCGCCATCGCGGGTGCAGGTCAACGACGGGGAAGGCACCGTCCACAGCGCCTGCCTCGGCCTCGGCCTCGTGCAGGTACCCGACTACATGGTCGCCGACGAGATCGCCAGTGGCCGTCTCGTCGAGGTGCTGTCCTCGAGCCGGGCACCGGCGGAGCCGATCAGCATCGTCTACCCGTCGGGCCGGCTCGTGCCGCCGCGCGTCCGGGTAGTGATCGACGCGCTGCTGACACTCGGAGACACCACGGCGAGCCTGTCCCCGGCACCCGGGCAGTGAGCGGGCGGGCAGGCCGGCGCAACGCCTGGCCGGCGGGACGTTGCGCCTGCCCGCTGCTGCTGCCGCCAACGTGGTCGTTGGCCGCTGCGCCCGCGGCGGCCGTCCGGCACGATCCGCGACAATGTGTCGCATTCCGTGCCCCACCCGCTTCTGCCAGAATCCAGCGCCGACGAATGTCCATCGGGAGGAGTGGGGAAATGAAGTTCCGGATCAATCGCATGGCCGCGTTGATCGCGGCTTTCGGGGCCAGTGGCATGCTGCCGGCAGCCGCCGCCGACGGGGCGGGCGCTGCCGCCGGCGCCGAGCGGCCAGCGCAGCTCGCGCCGGTGGTCGTCGAGGAGAACCGCCTGCAGCCGCTGCCGGCCGCGAGCCGCGTCGACGAAGAGACGATGCGGGCCCTGCGCCCGGCGACCAGCGACACCGCGAGCCTGCTGCGCGATGTCCCGGGCGTCCAGTTGCAGGGCGCCGGCGGCGTGTCGAGCCTGCCGGTGATCCGTGGCCTCGCCGACGACCGCAACCGCATCCTCGTCGACGGAATGGACCTGATTGCGTCCTGCCCGAACCACATGAACCCGCCGCTCTCGTATCTCGACCCGAACGGCGTCAGCAAGCTGCGCGTCATTCCCGGCGTCACGCCGGTCAGCCTCGGTGGCGACAGCATCGGCGGTACGATCATCGCCGAATCGCTGGCACCACGTTTCGCGGCAGCAGGCCAGAGCCCGCTGCTCGGCGGCGAGGTCGGAGGGTTCTACCGCAGCAACGGCAATGCCTGGGGCGGCAACCTGTCGGCCGTCGTCGCCAACGAGAATCTCAGCGCCAACTTCAGTGCCACGACCGCGAAGGCGGACAACTACACCGCCGGTGGCAACTTCAAGAACTTCACCGCGACCGGCAATCCGGGACGCACGCTGGCGCGCGACGAGGTCGGCTCGACGGCCTACGAGACGCACAACTACCAGTTCGGGCTCGCCTACCGGCCGAGCGACCACCTCGTGGAGTTCAAGTATGCGTACCAGGACATTCCGGAGCAGTTGTTCCCGAACCAGCGGATGGACATGCTGGGCAACACTCAGAACCGCTTCAACCTGCACTATCGCGGGCAGTTCGACTGGGGTCAGCTCGACGCCCGTGCTTACTACGAAACGGTCGACCATCTGATGGATTTCGGTCCCGACAAGCGCTTCTACTACGGCATGGCTTCACCAACGGGCCTGCCATGCTCGCCGATCAGCGCAACCTGCGCTGCCGGCATGCCGATGAAGACCGACAGCAACACCAGCGGTGTCACCCTGCGTGCCGACATCAATCTTGGCGCCAACGACCTGCTGCGTACCGGCGGCCTCTACCAGCACTACCGCCTCGACGATTACTGGCCGGCGTCCGGAAGCGCGATGTGGCCGCTGACCTTCGACAACATCAACGATGGTACGCGCGACCGCTTCGGCATCTTCGGTGAGTGGGAATCGCGACTCGACGCGCAGTGGACGACCCTGGTCGGCGTCCGCTACGAGCGCGTCACGACGGATGCCGGTCCGGTGCAGGGCTACAACCCGAACATCAACTTCACGACCATGATGATGGGCATGATGCCGATGCGGATGTACAGCAACCAGCAGGCCGATGCCGCTGCGTTCAACGCGCAGGATCGCAAGCGGAGCGACAACAACTGGGATCTCACCGCCCTCGCCCGCTACGTGCTCGACGCCCAGACCGACCTCGAAGTCGGTGTCGCGCGCAAGACGCGCTCGCCAAACCTGTACGAGCGCTACACGTGGTCGACCTGGTCGATGGCGGCGGTGATGAACAACTTCGCCGGCGACGGCAACGGCTACTACGGCGACATCGACCTCGATCCGGAGGTCGCGTACACGGTCTCGGCGTCGGTCGACTGGCATGCGAGCGACCGCAGCTGGCAACTGCGGGCGACGCCCTACTACACGCGGGTCAAGGACTACATCGACGCGATCCGATGCAACAACAACACCACCTGTCAGCCGCCGAACGCGACGACGAGCAACCAGTTCGTCGTCCTGCAGTACGCGAACCAGTCGGCCGAGCTCTACGGCATCGACCTCTCCGGCGAGTTGCCGCTGGCCAGCTCGAGCTACGGCAACTTCGGGCTGAACGGAGTCGTCTCCTACACCTACGGCAAGAACCGCGACACCGGCGACGGCCTGTACAACATCATGCCGTTCAACGCCCGGCTGACGCTGACCCACCGTCTTGGCGGCTGGGACAACGCGCTCGAGTTCGTCGGCGCGACGTCGAAGGACCACCTGTCCGACGTGCGCAACGAGATCGGCACACCAGGCTACGGCCTGCTCAACCTGCGCGCCAGCTACTCGTGGAAGCAGGCACGTCTCGACTTCGGCATCGACAACGTCTTCGACAAGCTCTACTACCTGCCGCTCGGGGGTGCCTACACCGGCCAGGGCCAGACCATGATGTTGAACGGGGTTCCTTGGGGCATCGCGGTTCCCGGAATGGGCCGTTCGGTCTATACCGGCATCAGCTTCAAGCTGTAGGTGGCGGCGAGTCGCCGCATCGACCATCGCCGGTGATGGCGGTGTCCGCGACTGGCTGGCGGCCGGGTTCACCCGCTGCCGGCCCGCGTCGGAGGCCTCGCGAAGCGATCCTCGCGCTCGGCGTCGTCGCCGTCATCCACGTCGCGGCAGCCTATGGCCTGTGGACGCACCGTCTCCTCGCGGCACACGCCGAAGTGAGGATGCTGCAGGTCGACTTCGTCGCGCCGACGTTGACGCCGCCGCGCGTTCCGCTGCCGGCCGAGCCGCATCGTCCGCAGCCGCCGGGCAAGCCCGCGACGCCACGCCAGCGACCGCCGCCACGCCAGGCGCTGCTGGTGACGCCGCCGCGGGCGAGCGCAGCGGCGGTCGTGGCAGCCACCGCCGAGCAGTTCCCCGTGGTCGTCGACGCGCCGGCAGCGGTTGCCGCAACGACGCCGCCGGCGCAACGGGGAGCGGTGGCCCTGGGGTCCGAGTTGTCGGTCGTCTGCCAGCACCGGCCAGCCCCCGCCTATCCGCCGCTGTCGCGACGGCTGGAGGAGACCGGCGAAGTCATCCTGCGGGTCGAACTCGGCGAGGACGGCAGCGTCGCCGCGGCGCGGGTCGAGCGCGGCAGCGGTCATCAACGGCTCGACGACGCCGCGCTGGCAGCGGTCAGGGGCTGGCGCTGCAGTGTACCGCCGGGCTTCGGTCGTGGCGCGCGCGCCGTTGCGCTGCAGCCTTTCCGTTTCGTCCTGCAGTGACGTCAGGCACCGACGACCGCGGCCCGACACGCCCGGTAGAGCGTTGCCCGGTCACGTCGCGGCCCGCCTCTGCGGTTGGAATGCGGCCCTCCCGCCTCCTTCGTGCCGCTTCCCCTGCCGCAGGCAGACAACCTTCCCTGGATTCCGAATCGTGCAGTCACAGTTCGTTGATGGCTTCGGTGTGGCCCATTTCCTCTCGCAGGCCGACCTCGTCGGCCGGCTGGTCCTGCTCGTCCTGCTGCTCCTGTCGCTGGCAAGCTGGTATCTGATCATCAGCCGCTCGCTGGCCAGCCATTTCGCGCAGCGACGGGCGAAGGCCTTTCTTGCGCGCTTCTGGAGCAGCCGCAGCGAAGACCTGCGACGCCGCCTGCAGGACGAGGCGTGCGATCACGCCTTCGCGCGCCTGGCTGCCGAGGGGCTCGACGCGCTCGCCGACAGCGGCGACGTCAGCTTGGCGGCGGCAGGCGGCTTCGCCGAATACCTCAGCCGGCGGCTCGGCCACGTCATCGACGACGAGGCGGCTGCCGCCGAGTATGGCCTGACGATGCTCGCCTCCGCCGCCTCGGCGGCGCCGTACATCGGGCTGTTCGGTACCGTCTGGGGGATCTACCATGCGCTCGTGCAGATCGGGCTGTCGGGCCAGGGAACGCTCGACAGGGTCGCCGGACCGGTCGGCGAGGCGCTGATCATGACCGCGCTCGGCCTGGCGGTGGCGATTCCGGCGGTGCTCGCCCACAACGCCTTCAACCGCCGCAACCGCCTGTGGCTGGCGCGCCTCGAAGGCTTTGCGCACGAGCTCTACGTGCTGCTGACGGTGAAGGGCGTCGCCGCCGATGCCGCTGCCGCGCAGGCGCCCGCCGCCGGTCGATGAGCGACAGCCGCTTCCGCCGCCAGCGCCAGGCGGCGCCACGCGCCGACATGAACGTCGTGCCGCTGGTCGACGTGATGCTGGTGCTGCTGGTGATCTTCATCGTCACCGCGCCGCTGCTGACGCATGCGGTGAAGATCGACCTGCCGCAGGCGTCGAGCGAGGTCAATGTGACCCGCGACGAGCGCGTCGAGCTGGCGGTGCGCGAGGACGGTGCACTGTACTGGAACGGCGAGCCGCTGACGCTCGAGCAACTGACCGAACGCTGTGCTGCCGCCGGCCGACAGGTGCCGCAACCCGAACTGCACCTGCACGCCGATCGCCACGTGCACTACGAGCGCGTCGCGCGGGTGCTGGCGATCGCCGTCCGTTCCGGACTGCAGCGTGTCGGTTTCGTTTCCCTGCCGGAGGAGCGGGCGACACGGTAGCGGCCCACCCGCCGCCTCACCGTCTTGCGGCCATCGATCCGGATTTCCTGCCGCAAGGCGCAGCCGCGTTCACCGCAGCGCGGTCAGCAGGCGTAGGGCTGGCAGAGCCACTGCCTGACCACCTGTATGTCGCGACCGGGAAGGTAGTGGAAGCCGGCCTCGACGTCGTTGATCACGGCATTGGCCAGAGCGTAGGGTGCGCTGCGGACGGTCAGCATGTGGAAGAACCAGGCCATCGGGAAGCCCGCGGCCCTGTCGTAGCGGGCCATCGCCTGATGCAGGGCCAGCCCCTGCATGCCGAAGGTGGCGGCGAACCTGGGTGCGGCACCGTTCAGTGCGGCGACCGGCGTGGCGTGCAGTACGGCCTGCCGGTAGGGGTCGAGATGCTCGCGTACGGCAATCACCCAGTGGTTCGAAAACTGCGTCGCCACGCTTGCGCTGCTGGCTTCCCAGGCTTCGACGAAACGATGGATCGGCTGCGCCTCGGGCTTCTGCACGCGCATCCGGGCAAGGAAGGCGGCGACCGGCGTCAGGCGGCGCAGGACCAGGAACGGCGAACCGATCGGTTCGGCGCCGGCAAAGCAGGTGACGTCGGCGCCGCGCGGATCGATCAGTTCCTCGATTCCCGATGGCAGGCCCTCGGCCATGAACAGCGGATGGCAGACGACTTCCTGCAGTTCCTCGATTTCGATCTGGACGAAATCAGTGGCGCCGCTGCCGGTCACGGCGACAAAGTAACGCGTGCGGCCGGTGAGTCGTGTCGCCCGCAGACCGTGCTCGGCGCAGTCGTCGCAGAGGGCAGCCATGTCATCGTCGTGGGCCGCCAGTTGCTGCTCGGCCCAGGTTTCGAGATCGTCCGAAATGCGGACATGGTTCGCGTCCACGACGCCACCCAGCCGATACCACCCGCCGCGCGACAGGGCCTGGCGAAAGGTCAGCCCGGGAGCCAGTACCGCGAGTTCCCTGGCCAGCACGTCCGGCCCGGCGCTGGCAGGCATTCGCACGCACAGCTCGGCGACCCGGCGCGACAGGTCCTTCCAGTCCGGGATGCTATTCATTCCCGGTGGCCTTCATGCGTCCTCGGCAACGGCGTCCGCCGCGAAGCGGGCCAGCGAACCGGCTTCGACGCCCATGATCCGGGCCAGCCACGGCGGTGGCTGTCGCAGTGCCCGCTGCAGTTGGGCAAGCGCCTGCAGGGCTTCGCCGCCCGCGTTCCCGCGACTCGCCACCTTGACCGGGTGGATGCCGGCGCGGACGACATTGGCCGTCGCCGGGCCACCGATCGACTGCACGTAGACGATCTGGCAATCATCGATCAGTGCGGCACGGGCGACGTTGCGATCCTCGGCGTGATCCGCCGCCAGCGTTGGCCGCACGGCAATCAGCCGCACCTCGTCCGGGGAGACCTGATAGACCAGGAAGCGCTCGCACGAGCCATAGTGGCCATCGAGCAACTGCGCGCGGTTCGAAGCGCAGGCGACGCGGATCGATCCCGGCATGTCGCCGGCGGCGTAGCGCGCCACCGTCGGCAGCTCGCTGTTGACGACGTCCTCGCCCCACAGCAGGCGCACGGCCTGCTTCAGTTGCTCCCGCGCCGCGTCGGTCACGATCACGTCATCCCCCTGCAGCATGAACTGCAGATCAGCCACCGTGACGGTTGCGAGTCTGGCCTCGGTCAGCGGCAACCCGAGTCGCTCAACCAGCGCCGAGACCAGTTCCCTGGCCGACAGGATGCCCAGCTCGCGAGCAGCGAGCGCGACGCGCAGAGCCGCTTCACGGGTAATCGACTGCGCCATCGAAGCCTCCCTCGAGCCTAGATGAAGACGATGCAGGCTTCGCCTGCCGGGCAGGCATCGAGGCACTGCGGCGAATCGAACTCGCCTTCGCACTCGGTGCAGGTGTCGACGTTGACCTTGTACATGCCTGCCTTGCTGGTGATCGAGTTCGTCGGGCAGACCGGCTTGCAGTCGCCGCACGACGTGCACTCGGCCTGGATGATCTTCATTGCCATGATCTCACTCTCCGTTGAATGACCTACTCCGCTGCATCCAGTCGCCTGGCGCGCAGCGAGATCGGGAAGCGTGCAGGCAGGGCCTGCGGTTCAATGTAGTAGGTGCCGCCGTTGTTGAGCCGGATCTCGCCACCCCACTTGTCGGAGCTGTCGAATTCCATCGCGACGATGGCGTCCTCGAAGTCACGCTTCGGCAGGTAGAAAGAATAGGTTCCGACCGCCGTCTTGCGGACCATGATGTTGGCCATGGAACTTCCCCTTGCAGTTGGCGACGGGAACGGCGAACGTCCCCGCCGGGCTGGTTCAACGCACTCAGCGCACCAGATCGAAGTTGTAGTCGGTGGTACCCATGCCCATCGTCTCCTGGTCCAGGCGCTCGAGCACCGCATTCACCAGTGTCGTGACGACCTGCATCGCCCCCTCGTAGCCCATGGTCGTCTGGCGATGCAGATGATGACGGTCGAACAGCGGGAAGCCGATGCGAATCAACGGCACCTCGAACTCCCTGCCCTTGTGCAGCGTGTCGCGCTGGATGAACTTGCCGTAGCTGTTGCCGATCAGGAAATCCGGTCTGTCGGTGAAGCAGAGCGAACGCAGGTGCCACAGGTCGAGACCGGTCCAGGCCTTGGCGTTGACCCCGAACGGGCTTTCCGAGAGCATCTTTTCCATCGTCTTCAGCCAGCGCTTGCTGCCGTTGTGGCTGATCACGTGCGTCGGTTCGGCACCGCATTCAAAGAGGATCTTGACCATCCCCATGACGAAGTCCGGATCGCCGTAGAGGGCGAACTTCTTGCCGTGCAGCCAGGCGTGCGAGTCGGACATCAGGTCGACCAGGCGGCCGCGTTCCTTGGCCAGCGACTCCGGGATCGGCTTGCCTGTCAGTTCGGAGACCTTCATCAGAAGGTCGTCGGTCCAGTCGACACCCATCGGGATGTTGAGCCTGGGCACCTCGTGGTTCCAGGTGTTCTCGACCAGCTTCTTCGTCTTGTCGAGCTGGAATGGTTGCAGCAGGACGGTGCTGATGGCGTTCGGCGCGTCCTTGATCTCATCCTGCGTCGTGCCGCCGGCATACATCCGGAATTCGCCGTCGGCCGGCGTGTCGAGCACCTCGGTCGGGTCGGAGAGCAGCGTCGCCTCGACGTCCATCTCGGCCATCATCCGCTTGATGACCCGGAAGTTGCCGAGATAGGTCTCGAAGCCGGGAACGAAGTTGAGCTTGCCGTTCCTGCCTGGCGCCTTGTCGGCCATGTGGTTGAGCGTGAACGAGCGCATGATGCCTTCGAACATGTTGTCCCAGCCGGTGACGTGCGAGCCGACGAAGGAAGGCGTGTGCGCAAAGGGGACCGGGAAGTCGTCCGGTACGTGCCCTTCCTTCCTGGCGTTGTTGATGAAGGCATTGAGGTCGTCACCAATGACTTCCGCCATGCAGGTGGTCGACACCGCGATCATTTCCGGCTTGTAGATCGCACGGGCATTCTCGAGGCCGTCGAACATGTTCTTCTGGCCGCCAAACACCGCGGCATCTTCGGTCATCGAATCCGAGACGCAGCAGATCGGCTCCTTGAAGTGACGATTGAAATAGGTCCGGAAGTAGGAGACGCACCCCTGCGAGCCATGCACGTAGGGCAGCGTCTTCTCGAAACCCAGCGCACAGAGGACGGCGCCGAGCGGCTGGCAGGCCTTGGCCGGATCGACGGTCAGCGCCTCGCGCTTGAAGTTCAGCTCCTGATATTCCGCGGTGGTGGTCCAGAGGAAGATCTCCTGCACCTTCTCCGGCGGATGGCGCTCTTCGCAGCCGTCCCGCTTGTTCTTCAACGAGACCTGATAGTCCGCTTCGCCGAAAAGCGGGTAGCAGGGCTTGATATCGTCTACAGCTTGCATCGTCATCTCCTTTGGCCGCGCCACCCATGTGTAGACGCGGACACAACTTGAGGGAAATTCTCTCAGGCGACCTTCTTCAGCTCGCCTGCTTCACGCGGCGCGGTCGACGCGCCCGACTCCGGCTGCTTCTTCCAAGGCGGCGTCTGCTTGCTCCAGCACGGGTTGGAAATCGCCATGTCCATGTCGCGGGCGAAGATGGCGAAGCCGTCGTAACCGTGGTACGGACCCGAGTAGTCCCACGAGTGCATCTGGCGCAGCGGGATGCCCATTTTCTGGAAGACGTACTTCTCCTTGATGCCTGAGCCGACCAGGTCGGGCTTCATCCGCTTGATGAACTCCTCCAGTTCGAAGCCGGTGGCGTCGTCGTAGAGCAGCGTCGCGTTGCCCATCTCCTTGATCGTGCGGTCGTAATCGTCGTTGTGCGCGAACTCGTAACCGGTGCCGATGACCTGCATGCCGAGGTCCTCGTAGGCGCCGATGACGTGCCGCGGTCGCAGGCCACCGACGTAGAGCATCACCGTCTTGCCCTGCAGGCGCGGCTTGTAGTGGGCGATCACCGCCTCCATCGTCGGCTGGTACCTGGCGATCACGCGCTCGGCGCCTTCCCTGATGTGATCATCGAAGTGGGCGGCAATGGCGCGCAGCGACTCGGCAATCTTCGTCGGACCGAAGAAGTTGTACTCCAGCCAGGGAATGCCGTACTTCTCCTCCATGTGGCGGCTGATGTAATTCATCGAGCGGTAGCAATGCAGGAGGTTGAGCTTGACCTTCGGTGTCATTTCGATCTCGGCCAGCGTACCGTCGCCAGCCCACTGCGAGACCACGCGCAGGCCCATCTCCTCGAGCAGGATGCGCGAGGCCCAGGCATCGCCGCCGATGTTGTAGTCGCCGATGATGGAAACATCGTAGGGGGTGGCTGCGAAGGCCTGGCCGTCGCGCCTGTCGAGGACCCAGTCGCGGATCGAATCGTTGGCGATGTGGTGCCCGAGCGATTGCGAGACGCCACGGAAGCCCTCACAGCGCACCGGAACGATCGGCTTGCCGATTTCCTTGGCGGCCTTCTTCGACACCGCCTCGATGTCGTCGCCGATCAGGCCGATCGGGCACTCGGACTGCACCGAAATGCCCCTGTGCAGCGGAAACAGCATCTCGATCTCGCCGATCAGCCTGGCCAGCTTTTTGTCGCCACCGAAGACGATGTCCTTCTCCTGGAAGTCGGAGGTGAAGTTCATGGTGCCGAAGGTGTCGACGCCGGTGGTGCCGACGTAATAGTTGCGGCGACCGGCACGCGAATACTGGCCGCAGCCGATGGGGCCGTGCGAGACGTGGACCATGTCCTTGATCGGACCCCAGACCACGCCCTTGGAACCGGCGTAGGCACAGCCGCGCACGGTCATCACACCGGGCAGCGACTTGCGGTTGGACGTGATGCATTTCTTCGATTGTTCGACCGACTGGTCGTTGACCGCGAGGTGCTTCGCGCGGTCCCTCCTGGCCTTGTCGGGGTAAACCTCGAGCACCTCCTGAATCAGGGCCTCGGTTTCTTCACGTGTCAATTCAGACATCCTGCTTCTCCTTGTGCGCTGCCGGCACTCATGCGTGCGCGGCAGCCGCGGGTTGAGACGGTGGCGGCTCAGGCAACGGCGAGCGCTTCAGCCTGTTCGGCCGAAAGCTGGGCAGCGGTCTTGCCGATGATCGACTCGTCGTCCGCCTGCAGGATGCCGAACTCCATCAGCAGTTCCTCGAGTTCGTCCATCGTCACCGGTGTCGGGATGACGAAGTTGCTGTTGTCGACGATCTTCCTCGCCAGCGTGCGGTACTCGTCGGCCTGCGGCGCCGTCGGGTCGTACTCGATGACCGTCATGCGGCGGATCTCGGCGTGCTGGACGATGTTGTGACGCGGGATGAAGTGGATCATCTGGGTGCCGAGCTTGGCGGCCAGCGCCATGATCAGCTCGTCCTCGCGGTCGGTGTTGCGGCTGTTGCAGATCAGGCCGGCGAGGCGCACGCCACCGGAGTTGGCGTACTTCACGATGCCCTTGGCGATGTTGTTGGCGGCGTACATGGCCATCATCTCGCCCGAACAGACGATGTAGATTTCCTGCGCCTTGTTCTCGCGGATCGGCATCGCGAAACCGCCGCAGACGACGTCGCCGAGCACGTCGTAGAAGACGAACTCGAGGTCATCGTCGTAGGCGCCCTCCTCCTCGAGGAAGTTGATCGCCGTGATCACGCCGCGACCGGCACAGCCGACGCCCGGTTCGGGGCCGCCGGATTCGACGCACTTGATGCCGCCGTAACCGATCGACATCACATCCTCGAGTTCGAGGTCCTCGACTGACCCGGCCTCGGCGGCCAGGCCCATGACCGAGTTCTGCGCCTTGCTGTGCAGGATCAGCCGCGTCGAGTCGGCCTTCGGGTCACAGCCGACGATCATCACCTTCTTGCCGATCTCGGCCAGCGCGGCGACCAGGTTCTGGGTCGTCGTGGACTTGCCGATACCACCCTTGCCATAAATGGCGGCCTGACGAAGTTTTGCCATGATGCAATCTCCTTGTTGAAGTCCTGCGTTGAAATCCGCTGAAGCAAGGAAGAATCCCGCGCTCCTGACAAGGCTTGTGCACAGAGCGTGCCAGTTCGCGGCGGGGCCGCTGAAACCGTGGCGTGGCAAGGCCTGCAGCGATTCTGGAGCGGGCCGGGGAAACGCCGATGTCGGACATTGCCGCGAATCTTTGTCGCGCTCCCGACAAGGGCCACGACATCTCGCCGCCGCGCCAAGGCCTGCCCGGGCACTGCAGCGAAAGCCCCGTCTGCGACTCACGAATCCTCCCTCTCCGAGGTAGCGGAGAAGGTCCGGTGGTGAGGGAGACGGTCATCACCTGCCTGATCCGAGGCATCCCGGGAATCATGACCGCTGGCCGCAGGACCGCGATGCGGGATGCCGCTCGAAGCGGCCGGCCCACCGTCGTCAGCTTGCTGGCTGGTCCGGCGCGTTTCTTGCTCGGAAAGGCTGCATTCACGCCTGCATCGCCAAGCCGATGGGTGGCTTTGCCGTGCCCTCGTTCGTCAAGGCGCACCGCGGCAGGCGCCATCTCCTGCGCGGCGTGCGTCTCGACCGTGCTGCCGAGCGCGTGATCCTGTCGCACCTGATACACGACGTGACAGTCGGGCCCGCCGGTTGGGCCCTGATCCGCAAAGCGAAGGACAGGGAACGGCGTCTCTGCCAGCGCATCGGCATCGAGATCGCCGAGGCGGATGCGCTGGCGCTGCTTGCCGGCGTTGCAGCCAGCTGAGTCGCCGGCGGCGCCGTCCGACGGCGATCGGTACGGGAGAGCCGGCCTGGTCGCGAAAACGCGTGCGACCTGTCGACCAGCCGACCGGTGACAGGGTCAGCGGCTCGGGTATTCGACCAGAATGTCCTCGTCGCGGACGATGTACTGGCAAGCGAGACGCCATTCTGTCGGTGGCAGGTCATCGACGTACATCTGCTCGATCTGCGACTGCTTGATCTTGCCCAGTTCCCTGAGGACTGCGACCTCGCGGGCGTTGAGCGGACCGCCCATATGGCCGTACTTGTTGTGGCTGGCCTTGTCGACGCTGCTGACCTTGACGAGGCAGGTCCCGCACTCGCCATCACCACAGCAGAAATCGATCGGGACATGATTGTCCCTGGCAAGCTTCAGAATGGTCTGGGTATGGCTGCCGGCGACGGCGTAGACCGTCTTGTCCCGATGCAGCGGACTGGAGAAGGTGATGTTGGGCATGGCAGGCTCCTGGTGGGTGTTGAAGGGTGCGACGAAAGCTCAAGCGGGCTGGACGACCAGGCAACCGCCCAGCACCTGCGCCTGACAGGCGAGGCGGTGGCGGCGCGGCGCCAGGTTGTCCCTGAGCACCTGCTGCTCGAGGACCGAGGGGGCAGCGAGGTGTTCATGACCGGAAACGATCCTGGTCAGGCAGGTACAGCACTCTCCCTCGCGGCAGCCGTAAACGATGCCTGCGCCAACTTTTTCCGACACCTCGATCAGGCGGGTGCCCGCGGGCACGGTGATGGTGACGCCGATATCCTGAAAGGTGATGCTGGCTTTGGGCATGTGGTTCTTCTCCGCTGGGTTGAAAGGGGAATCAGGAGATCTGTGCGAGATCGAGCGTACGTGGCGTCGGGCGACCGAGCAGGTGAAGCGCAATCTCCCGGCCAAGATCATGGCAAGCGGCAAAGTCGTCGCCGGTCGGCGCCAGGCGCGCCCGGACACCCGGCAGGGGAACGCGCAGCTTCAGGCGGCGCAGGCGCTCTTCGATCATCGGTACCGCCTCGCCGCTCCAGCCGTACGAGCCAAAGGCCGCGCCCAGCTTGCCCTTGAGGTCCACGACGGTCAGCGAGGAGAGAAGATCCCACACCGGTTTCACCGCATCGCCGTTGATCGTCGGACTGCCGAAGACGAGTGCGGCGGCTTCCTCGATGAGGTCGACGAAGGCCGCTGCTTCGCCACCTTCCAGGTCATGCAGCGAGATGCGAACTTCGCTGGCAGCAGTCGACGCGGACTCGGCTCCGGCGACGACGGCTTCCGCCATGCGGCGCGTGGCACCGTAGGCCGAGACATAGAAGACCGCCAGGGTTTTGGTCGCAGCTCCGTACACGGTGCGAGCGGCAAGCGCACGGTAGCGGGCGACGTACTCGTGCGGATCGCGCCGCAGAATCGGGCCGTGCGCGGGAGCGACGACGCGCAACGGCAATGCTTCGATCAGGTCCAGCGCGTCGCGCACGTAGCTGCCGAACGGGCGCATGATGTGTCGGTAGTAGTAGTCGAAGGAGAAGCGGAAATCGCCGACCGCGTCGTTGAACAAGCGGCTGTCGCAATAGTGGCAACCCAGGAAGTCGGCCGAGAACAGGATCCCTTCGGCCGCCAGCCAGGTGCATTGGGTATCCGGCCAGTGCAGGTACGGCGTGTTGAGGAACTGCAGTTGTCGATCGCCGAGATCGGCGTGGTCGCCGCTGCCGACGAAAGCGACCCGGCCCGCCAGGTCTGCCGGGTCGAAAAGCCCCTGCAGCATCAGGCGCGCCTGCGGCGAGACCAGCAGCGTCGCGCGCCGGGCGCGCCGCAGCAGCTCCGGCAGGGCGCCGGAGTGATCCGGCTCAAGGTGATTGAGAACGACGGTGGTGATTTCGTCGTAGCTGGCGATCGACTCCAGACGGCGAAAAAAGGTTTCCGAGAAGCCGCTCTTGACCGTATCGATGATGGCCACGCCCTGGCTGCCGCGCACCGCATAGGCGTTGTAGCTGGTGCCGTTGGCGCTGCGCAGGATGATGTCGAAGCGCCGCAGGTCGGGATCGAGGGCGCCGATCCAGTGCACTCGCGGGGCGACGGGCACGGCGCCGTCAGGGGTGGCCGCGGCTGTCATCGGCGCTCGGCCGGCGGCAGGGAGCTTCGCCGCCATCGGCCTCTGCCACGGCAGAGCTGTCATCCGCGAAACGCCGCGAACGGCAGCTTTCAAGTTCATCGGGCGGGACTTGCCGCAGGCCGATCCAGCTGTCGATCGTCGCGGCCTCGAAGCCGACCCTGCGTTCGTCCCCGACCTGCAGCAGCGGCCTGCGGATCAGCAGCGGATTGTTGCGCAGGAGGACGAGCGCAGTCGCCTCGTCCAGCTCCTGCGGCACGATCACCCCCGACCGCACGGCCGGTGCTGCCGGGTTGAACCACTGTGCCACGGGCAGGTCGGCGAAGAACTCGAGCAGGCGGAGATTGCTCCAGTAATGGCGACGCAGATCGCGAACGTCCAGCTCGTGACCGGCTGCAAGCAGCAGGGCCTTCTGGCGCGCATTGGCGGCGCACCCGCTCTTCTCGAAGAAGGTCACCAGAGCCATGGCTCAGCGCGCCGCGATCTCGGCCTGCGCCAGTGCCCAGCGCTCGGGTGGAACGCCACTCAGCGACCCCGGCGGATTGAGTGCCTTGCCGAGCTCGTCGATGATCGCCCCCTCGATCGGGCAGATGCTGGCGCACTGCGCGGCGGCAAAGTCGCCGACGCACTCGGTACAGCTCCCGGCCCTGATGACGAAATGCGGCTGCTCCACCTGAATCGCCTGGTTTGGACACAGCGGCACGCAGGCCCAGCAGTTTACGCAGCTGGCGACGATGGTGAAGGCCATGCCATGCTCCTCAGGCGCGCCTGGCGCCGGTTCTGGCGACGGTCAGCTTGCCGGCAGCGAGCATCTGCTGCCAGACGGCCATCACCGCCTCCTCGACCGCCTGCATGGCATGCTCGCCATTCGGCTGGATGCCGGCCGCGGCGAGTTGCCCCCAGGGTTCGTAGCCGATGCGCGCGCACAACAGCACCTCGCAGTCGACCAGAAGCTCGATCGTTCGCGCCAGCACCGACTCGGCTTCACCGCAGCTCTCGGCACCCGCGCAATGGGACTCCACCCTGCGGTGGCCGATCAGGCGGCAGCCGGCAGCCGAGGCCTCGTAGATGAGGAACTCGCGGGCATGGCCGAAATGAACGGCGACGACGCCGTTTCTCGCCGCCACCGCCATCAGCACCGGTCGGCCGGCCGGGGCCGCAGGCTTCGTCGCGCGGGAATGGAAGCGGACGACCTGCGGGTTCGCCCGCAACACAGCCGATGACACTGCCGGCGTCGGGCCGCTGGCACGCCTTGCCGCCAGCCTGGCGGCAATCTCCGCGCGCACCTCCCGGCGGACGGCCATCGCTGCCTCGTAATCGACGTCCATGGTCTCGATCCTGTCGAGCGTGAACTCGGCGCCACGATCCTCGCCGAGCATGCCGACCGCGTCCGCCCGGCACTGGCGGCAGTGACGCATCATCTTCATGTCGCCGGAGCAGGCATCCTGGACGGCCTGGAGTTCGACCGGCTGCGGACTCCTCTGGCCCATCACGCCATAGAACGTGCCGTGCTCGGGGCGGGCGATCAACGGCATGACGTTGTGCAGGAAGGCCCCCCTGGCCCTGACGACGCGGGATACTTCCGGCAGGTGCGCATCATTGACGCCGGGGATCAGCACCGAGTTCACCTTCACTAGGATGCCGCGCGCACTGAGCATCTCCAGACCGAGTTGCTGTTGCTCGACGAGAATCGCCGCCGCCTGCCGTCCGCGGACGCGCCGGTTCTGCCAGAAGATCCACGGATGGATCCGGGCACCGACATCCGGGTCTACGCAGTTGATGGTGATCGTCACGTGGTCGATGTGGTACCGGCACAGGTCCTCGACATGCCTGGGCAGCATCAGGCCGTTGGTGGAGACGCAGAGCTTGATGTCGGGCGCCTTCTGCGCCAACTGGCGGAAGACTTCGAAGGTCCGCTCCGGATTCGCCAGCGGATCGCCCGGACCGGCGATGCCGAGCACGCTCATCTGGGGAATCCTGGTCGCTACCGCGAGTGTCTTGCGAACCGCCTGGTCCGCGGTCAGGAGTTCGGAAACGACACCGGGTCGTGACTCGTTCGCACAATCGTACTTGCGATTGCAGTAGTGGCACTGGATGTTGCAGGCGGGCGCGACGGCGACATGCATGCGCGCGAAATGGTGGTGGGCATCCTCCGAATAGCAGGGATGATCCTCGATCCTCGCCCGGATGGCGTCCGTCAGACCGCCGCTCTGCCCGGGTCTGGCACCGCAACTGCCGGCTCCACCACCCGCGACGACGCGCGGCGAGGGTTCATTCACAGGCAGGTCCATGGCAGGCGGTTCCTTTCAGGCTGGAGGCATCAGCAATGCAGCAACTGTCGTGCCAGCTCTTCGATTGGCTCAAGTCATTGACCAATCGGCATTTGTCCAACTTGTCGCTGATGTCGCAAAGGCGACAAGTACCGACTGACGAACACACGCAAGCGCCCTCGGCGCGACCGCGGCAGCCCGCGACCAGCGCTGAAGCGGGTCCCGCTGCTGGACGGTCCGCCACCCCGCGCCCTCCTGGTGCTCGCTCCCGTTGGCCAGGAGCAGGCCCGCGGCCATCGGCAGGAGATCAGATTCGCTTCATCGGGATGTTCAGGATCTGCACCCGGTAGGCGATCTGCCGCGGCGTCATGCCGAGCAGACGGGCAGCGCGCGCCTGCACCCAACCGGCGCGCTCGAGGGCGGCAATCACCCGCTGCCGTTCGCCCTGTTCGACCGCCGGCCCGGCGTCGCCGGTGTCCACTGCCACGCTCGTGGCCCCGGCACCCGGCACTGCGGTGGTGGCAACCGGCGTGCCGGGCAGAGTGCCGGGGGCCACCCCTGGCTGGCGCCTGCTGCTCCGCTCGCGCACCCTGTCGATACGGATCAGCTCGGCGTCGATCTCGCCGCTTTCCGACATCACTGCCGCACGCTCGAGGCAGTTCTCCAACTCGCGCACGTTGCCTGGCCAGTGGTGCTGCACCAGACGCCGCTGCGCACCGGTGGTGAGGCGCAGCGGCCGGCGCTGCAGGCCGCCAAGACGGTCGAGCAGGTGCCTGGCGATCCGTGGCAGATCCTCGATCCGTTCGCGCAGCGGCGGCAACAGGATGGGCATCACGTTGAGGCGGTAGTACAGGTCCTCGCGGAAGTCACCGCTTTCGACCGCCGCTTCGAGATCGCGATGCGTGGCGGCCAGCAGCCGCACGTCGAGCTTCAGTGTGCGGCCGCCGCCAACCCGCTCGAGCTCGCCCTCCTGCAGCACGCGCAAGAGCTTTGCCTGGAAGGCCGCCGAGACGTCACCGATCTCGTCGAGAAACAGCGTGCCGCCATCGGCCATCTCGAAGCGCCCCTTGCGCGAACTCACGGCGCCGGTGAAGGCACCCTTCTCATGCCCGAAGAGTTCCGACTCCAACAGGTTCTCGGGCAGGGAGGCACAGTTGAGGCGCACGTACGGGCCGCGGGCCCGTGGCGAGTTGTAGTGGATGGCGTTGGCGATCAGCTCCTTGCCCGTACCGGTCTCGCCGCGGATCAGGACCGTCGTCGACCACCTGGCAACCATGCGCACCTGGTCAAAGACGCGCATCATGGCCGGCGAATGGCCAACGAGGTTGCCGAAGCCGGGACGGTGGCGCAGGGCGCGGCGCTGCGCATCGCGCTCGGCGTCGAGCGGACGACCCGCCCCCCGACTGACGTCGAGCGACAGCCGGACGTTCTGGGCGATCAGGTCGGCGACCAACTCGACGAAGCGGACCCGCTCGTCGAGCAGGCCGTCGTCCGGTGCATCGGGCTGCACCGCCAGCACACCCTGCAGCGTCCCGCCAAGACGGATCGGGACAGCGATGAACGGCAGCTCGCGTTCATACAGGCCGAGCCGGTCGAGGAAACACGGATCCTCGCCCACCTGGGCGATCGCGCACGACCTGCCGCTCTCGACGATGCGGCCCAGCAGCCCCTCGCCCGCCCGGTAGCAGACGGCCTGGAAATCATCGTGATCGAGACCATGCGCCGCGTGCACACTCAAGTCACCGCTTTCCGGCTCGGCGACGGCGATCAGGCCGCGACCCAAGTGACCACTGATCTCCAGTGTGCGCAGCACTTCGCGCAAGGTTTGCGGCGCATCGAGCGCGCTCGCCAGCAACTGCCCGACGCGCGCGAGAAGCGCAAACTGGGACTGCAGCAGCGATGCGGACGGATCGTTCATGGTCGTCGGCGCAGCGGCAGCAACACGCGCACGCGGCAGCCGCGAGTCGTCGTTGGCTCGATCTCGAGGAAGCCGCCATGCTCGGCAGCGACCTGCTGCGCTGCCGACAGGCCGGTGCCGAGATGACCGCCGCCACGCTTGGTGGTGTGGAAGGGCTCGAAGACTTTCAGCAACTGGGCGCTGTCGATACCTGGTCCGCTGTCGGCGATATCGACTTCTATGCCGCCAAGACGCGCCCGACTGGCCACCGTCAGTTCGCGCTCACGGCAGCCGCGGGTGTTCATCGCCTCGATGGCATTGTCGATCAGCGCCTTGAACAGCGAGCGCAGCCTGTTCGGCGCGCCCAGCAGCGCCGGCAGCATCGCCTGCGGTTGCCAGATCACCGTAATTCCGGCGGCGAGCAGGCGGCCGGTGGACAGGTCGAGCACGTCGCGCAGCAGTTCGTTGAGGTTGACCGCAGCAATCGCTTCGCGAGTCTGTGCCGGGATCATTGAACGGAGGTCCGCGAGCACCTGCTGGCCAGTGGCAATGGCCTCGGCAAGAGCGGCCGACATCGGGTCCGTACCGCCCTGGCGCCGCGCCAGCATGCCGACCACCGAGGCCATCATGTTGAGCGGCCCTTCGAGGCGGAAGATCGCCGCCGCGAGGCTCTCGCGCAGACCGGACGCGCGATCCTCGTCGGCCATCAACGCCTGCAGTGCGGCGACGCGCGCCTTCTCCTGCTGCATGCGCAGGCTCGTGATCTCCTTTGCCACAAGCAGCACGTAGTCGCGCCCCTGACCGGCGAGGAAGGCGTCGGCAGAGGTGTCGTCCTCGCGGACGCGGCTGCCCGAGCACGAGAACCAGCGCGGTGGGCGACCACCGGCAGGATCGAGCCGCACTTCGCGATCGAGAAAGAGATAGCCGGATGGGCGCCGGCCACGTCCCGCCTCCGGTTCGAGGCTGGCGCGCACCGCCGACATGAGCATCGGTGCCGGCTCTGCCATTCCCAGGTCGGCCTGCAGCTTCTTGTACTCGTGGTTGTCGAGGACGACGCGGTCGTCGGCGTCGAGCAGCGCAATGACCATCGGTGCGGCATCGACAACCGACTCGATCAGCGCCTTCTGATTCCGTACCTGGGACTCCAGGCGGTGGAGGTCGGTGATGTCGCGATGCATCCCGAGATAGTTGAGTACCTCGCCGCTGCCGTTGACCACGGGCGAAATGCTCAGCTCGGCAAGATACTTGCTGCCGTCCTTGCGCCGATTGACCAGATGCCCACTCCAGGGTTCGCCATGCGAGATCGTCTGCCAAAGGGTGCGATAGAAGGCACGTGGCATGCTGTGGTTGGAGACGATCGACTGGTTCTGGCCCACGGCCTCCTCGCTCGCGTAGCCCGTGACGCGGGTGAAGGCTGGATTGACGTAGAGGATGTTGCCCCGCCCATCGGTGATCGAGATCGCCATGTCGGCCTGATTGACCGTCTGCTGGAAGACCTGTGGATGGACGCTCGGCGGCAGCACCTCGACCACCCGCGTTGCGCCGTCGGTCGCTGCCTGGAACTGGCTGCTGGTCATCGCGTGCCTCCCCTTCGAAGTGTTTGGCCAATGCCGAGCACTTTTCGTGCCGCCATTGATTCGCCTGACATTTCTCGTTGTATTCGTGGCGATTTGTCGGGTTTCCGACAACGCTGGCGGCTGCCGCGTGCAGCCTGCCGGGGCGTGCACGAGACCGGAAAACGCCATGCTGGTGCGCACTTGGCAACGCCGGCACGGCTCTGGCATGCCATCGCGCAAGCAGTGGCACGGTTCGTGCCTGACCATGGCCAAGGAGCTTGCCGACAATGACCGCCTATTTCCTGCTGCTGCTGACGACCGCCCTGGTCAACAACGTGGTGCTGGTCAAGTTTCTCGGACTGTGCCCATTCATGGGCGTCTCGCGAAACATGGACAGCGCGCTGGGGATGGGGCTCGCCACGACGTTCGTCATCACCCTGGCCTGCGCCGCCACGTGGATGCTCGAGCACTGGCTGCTGATGCCCTTTGACCTCGGCTACCTGCGCATCCTGAGCTTCATCCTGGTCATCGCGGCGACCGTTCAGTTCGTCGAGATGGTCGTCGGGAAATCGGCACCGGCGCTGTATCAGGCACTGGGAATCTATCTGCCGCTGATCACGACCAACTGCGCGGTGCTCGGCGTGGCGCTGCTCACCGCCCAGGAAAGGATGGGCTTCCTGCAGAGCCTCGTGTATGGCTTTGGTTCCGCCCTCGGCTTCACCCTGGTGCTGCTGGTCTTTGCCGGCCTGCGCGAGCGGCTGGCGCTGGCGCGGGTGCCGGCCGCCTTTGCCGGCGCGCCAGTGAGCTTCATCCTCGCCAGCCTGCTGTCACTGGCATTCATGGGCTTTGCCGGCCTCAGTTTTTCACAGGAGACCTCCTCATGTGGCTCGCCGTTCTGTCCCTGACCGTTCTCGGCACCCTGCTTGGCCTCGCCCTCGGCGTGGCGGCGAAGTACTTTCACGTCGACGGCAACTCGCTGGTCGCCGAGATCGAAGCGCTGATGCCCGGTTCGAACTGTGGTCAGTGCGGCTTTGCCGGCTGCCCGCGCGCGGCGGCCGCGATCGCCGAGGGAAGCGCACCAGTGACGCTCTGCCCACCCGGGGGCAGGGCGCTGGCACAGGCGCTGGCGGCGAAGCTCGGGATCCGCATCGACCTCGATGCCGTCGTCGACCACGGACCGCAGATTGCCAATGTCGCCGAAGACATCTGCATCGGCTGCTGCCGCTGCAGCAAGGTCTGTCCGACGGATGCCATCCTCGGCGCGGCGAAGCAGATCCACAACGTGATCCGCGAAGCCTGCACCGGCTGCGGCAACTGCATCGACCGCTGCCCGACCGAGGCGCTGCTGCTGCAGACGCTGCCGGTCACGGTGCAGCACTGGGTCTGGCCGAAGCCGGCAACGACGCCAGCGGCGTTCGCTGCGTAGCCGGCAATCGACTGTCACCGACCGACAACGAGGCTCGACGTGGGCATCCTGGAAAAGATTCTCGGCCGCCACCCGCATTGGGGTGTCCATCCGGACGACCACAAGCGGCCTGCGGCAGACGCGCCGCTGCGCTCGCTGCCGTTGCCGGAGGTGCTCCGCGTGCCGCTGCAGCAGCACGTGGGAAGTCCCGCGCGGCCGGTGGTGCTGGTCGGCGAGCGTGTCTTGAAGGGCGACCTGATTGCCGAACCGAACGGCAACATCTCGGCGCCGGTGCATGCGCCCACCTCGGGCCGGATCAGCGCGATCGGCGAGATCACCGCACCCCATCCTTCCGGCCTGCCGCAACTGGCGATCACGATCACCGCCGACGGCGCCGACACCTGGTGCGAACGCCAGCCGGTGGCCGACCCGCTCGCGCTGGCACCCGAGGAAATCTCCCGGCGAACGGCGGCAGCCGGTGTCGTCGGACTCGGTGGCGCCACCTTCCCGGCGGCGGTCAAGTTCAACCTCGGCCGCCGCCTGCGGGTCGGCACGCTGATCGTCAACGGCGGCGAATGCGAGCCTTACCTGTCAGCGGACGATCGCATCATGCGCGACCGTGCCACCGAAGTGGTCGACGGTCTGCGCATCGTCATGCACGCCATCGGCGCCCGCGAAGCGCTGGTTGGCATCGAGGACAACAAGCCGCAGGCGATCACCGCCATGCGGGCGGCGGCCGCCGCTTTCGGCCACGTGCAGGTGCGGGTGGTGCCAGCGCGCTATCCGATGGGATCGGACAAGCAATTGATCCAGACCCTGACCGGCAAGGAGGTCCCGGCCGATGCGCGTGCCGCCGAGGTGGGCGTGCTGGTGCACAACGTGTCGACCTGTGCCGCGGTGCACCGCGCGCTGCGCCACGGCGAGCCGCTCGTCGAGCGCATCGTCACGCTGAACGGCGGCGCCCTGACGCGACCCGGCAATGTGCTGGCACCGATCGGCACGCCGGTGGTCGATCTCCTGCGCTTTGCCGGCATCCGCGAGCGGCCGGCGCGGCTGATACTGGGCGGACCGATGATGGGCATCGTCCTGCCGCACGCCCGGGTACCCATCGTCAAGGGGGCGTCGGGCGTCCTCGCCTTCGACGCCGCCGAAGCGCGGACGCCGGCTGCCGGACCCTGCATCCGTTGCGGCAGTTGCACGCGGGCGTGCCCGATGGGCCTCCTGCCGCTGGAGATGGCCAGTCGCATCGACGCCGACGATCTCGACGGCGCAGCGGGCCTCGCTCTGTCCGACTGCATCGGCTGCGGCTGCTGTACCTACGTCTGTCCCTCGCACATTCCACTGGTGCAGTATTTCAGCTACGCCAAGGGCGAATTGTCGACGCGCGAGCGGAACAGGCTGCGCGAGGCCGCGACGCGCCGTCTTGCCGAAGAGCGTGCCGCGCGGCTGCAGCGCGAGGCGCGCGAGAAGGCAGTTGCCGCCGCCAGACGCAAGGCGGAGCGAGCCGCCACCAAGGCCGCCGCCGGTGCCGGAGTGCCGCCGCTGCGGGAACGCGTCGTCGTCACGCCCACCAGCGAGACAGCGACATGATCACGCCGCGCCACGTCGCTCCGGTCGCGGCGCCGCATGCCGCTGGCGCCAACAGCGTCGCCCGGGTCATGTTGTGGGTCGCTGCCGCCCTGCTCCCGGCGACGCTCTTCGGTTTCTGGCTGTACGGCTGGCCTGCCCTGCACCTGTGGTGGATCACCACCGCTTCGGCGATCCTCGGTGAGGCGTTATGCCTGCGCCTGCGACGGCAACCGGTCCGGGCGTCACTGCGTGATGCTTCGGCCCTGCTCACCGGCTGGTTGCTGGCGCTCTCGCTGCCACCCTGGGCGCCATGGTGGATCGGCGTCGTCGGCGGGCTGTTCGCCACCGTGATCGGCAAGCAGGTCTTTGGCGGCCTCGGGCAGAACCTCTTCAATCCGGCGATGGTGGCGCGGGTGATGCTCCTGATCTCCTTCCCGGTGCCGATGACCCTGTGGACGGCGCCGATCCCGCTGCTCTCGGCGAACGCCCCGGGATTCGTCGATGGCCTGCGGATCACCTTCGGCACCCTGCCGGCAGCGCTCGACGCGATGAGCAGCGCGACCCTCTTTGGCTACGCCCGCAGCGAACTGTCGCGTGGCGTCGATCTGTTGCAGTCGCTGGCGGCGACGCAGGCACCGCCGCTCAGCCTCGTCGGCGAGCGCGCCGGCAGCATGGGCGAGACGGCGTCGCTGCTGCTTGCTGCCGGCGGCCTGCTGTTGCTCGGCTTGCGCCTCATCACCTGGCACATCCCGTTCGCCATGCTGGCGACGCTTGCCCTGCTCGCCTCGCTGATGCACGGCAGCGACCCGGCTCGCTACCTGTCGGCCGGCACCCACCTGCTGTCCGGCGGAGCCATGCTGGGCGCCTTCTTCATTGCCACCGACTACGTGACATCGCCCAACACGTCACTTGGCCAGTTCATCTTCGGTGCCGGCGTCGGCTTCCTGACCTACGTCATTCGTACCTGGGGCGGCTACCCGGAAGGCGTCGCCTTCGCCGTGCTGCTGATGAACGCGCTGACACCGGTGATCGACCGCTATGTCAAGCCGCGTATCTATGGTCGCGACCGCCACGGCAGACCGCTGGAGATCGAGTCGTGAAGCTTGCCATAGCCGCGCTGCGCGACCGCCTGGCCTATCAGGGGATTTCGCTCGGGGTGATCGCGCTGCTCGCCAGCGCAGCCCTGGCCTTCGCCGTCAGCGCGACGCAGGAGCGGATCGTCGCCGCCGAGGCGAGAGATCTACAGGCGTCCCTGGCGCAGGTTCTGCCGGAGCGATTCGCCGACAATGACCTGCTGGCAGACACGCTGGAGATCGGCAACGGCGACGGGACCAGCAAGCGGGTTTACCTCGCACGCCGCCAGGGCGAGGTCGCCGCGGCCATCTTCCAGACCTCGGCGCGCGGCTACGCCGGCGATGTGCTGGTGCTGGTCGGCATCGACCGCACTGGCATGCTGCTCGGCGCACGTGTCCTCAAGCACAACGAAACCCCCGGTCTGGGCGACAAGATCGATCTCGCGAAGTCACCGTGGATCCTGTCGTTCAACGGCCTGTCGCTGGCGACGCTGCCGGCAGCGCAGTGGGCGGTGAAGAAGGATGGCGGCGTCTTCGACCAGATGGCCGGCGCCACCATCACGCCGCGCGCCGTCGTCAAGGCGGTCAAGGAAGGACTGGATTTCTTCGCCGCGCACCGCGCGGAAATCCTGCGTGGAGGCAGGACCCCATGAAGCGACTCGTTCAGACCCTGAAGGAGGGCCTCTGGTGGCAGAACGTCGTCTTCGCCCAGATGCTCGCCCTCTGCCCGGCGATGGCCGTCACCACCAGCGGCACCAACGGCCTCGGCATGGGGCTGGCGACGACCGCGGTGCTGATCACGTCCAATGTTCTGGTGGCATCGATCCGCTCGCTGGTGAGCCCACAGGTACGCATCCCGATCTTCGTCGTCCTGATCGCGACGCTGGTGACCCTCGTCGATCTCGGGCTCAATGCCTGGCTGCACGACCTGTACAAGGTGCTTGGCCTGTTCATCGCGCTGATCGTGGTGAACTGCGCCATCCTCGGCCGCGCCGAAGCCTATGCCTCGAAGAACGGCGTCGCCGCATCGGCCGCCGACGGTCTGGCCATGGGTCTCGGCTTCACGGCCGCCCTGACGTTGATCGGCCTGATCCGCGAGTTGCTCGGAAACGGCACACTGTTCGCACAGGCGAGCCTGCTGCTGGGACCCACGTTCCGCGCCATCGAACTGACGGTGATCCCCGGCTATGGCGGCTTCCTGCTGATGATCCTGCCGCCGGGCGGCTTTCTCGTCCTCGGCCTGTTGCTTGCCGGCAAGCGGGCGTTCGAGTTGCGCGCGCGAGCGGAGAAGGGTGCCGTGGTGCCGGCTTCGGCGCTCACCTGAGCCTGTTGCCGGCAGCGAAAGGAGTGTTCTCATGCAGGTAGGCGTCGCTTACTCCGCGGTTGGGCAGCAGATCTGGATGACGATCGAGGTGCCTGACGAATCTACCGTTCGTCAGGCGATCGACCGCTCCGGGATCCTCCGGTCCTTTCCCACGATTGACCTGCAAACCCAGAAGGTGGGCATTTTCGGCCGCCTGGTGAAGCTCGACACGACCCTTCGGCCGGGCGACCGGGTCGAGATCTACCGCGCCATCACCTGCGACCCCCAAACGGTCCCGCGCCGCGATGGCGATGGCGATGACGACGAGTAGGCTGGCTCGCCCCGCTGCGCAATCTTGCGCCCTTGCGCGGCCGTATCTCGCGCGGCGACCATTGCAGGAACACCGGGACAGACTCAACCAAACCGTGCCGCAAACCCCTCAAGCGTCATGTTCTCAGCGATCGCATCGTGCGGGATCAGCACGTAACGCCAAGGCTTGCCACCGCAACTTCCCGCATGGTCTGAGGCATTCGCGCACCACTTGGCGGCGGCTTCCTTCTTGGCAATGACAATCAGGTCTTCAAGCTCCGTGCGCTTCTTAGCTTCCAGCATGTAGATCGTTGCAGCCGCTTCAGCAACGAAGTCTGGCTGATACTCCAGATGATCTGCGCCATTCTGGTAATAAATGTGAAACTGGCCCTTGGCAGGCTTGAACCACTTGCTGGACTCGCGCTCCAGAATCACCGCCAGCTTACGCTCCGCGTCTGAATCAAACTTCTGCACTGGATAAAGACAACGGTGGAAGCCGCCGAATAGGTACTTCGCCATCTTGCTCTTGTCCGCCGGCTCCACGCGGTAGTTGGCGGGCGGTTCATGCACGGAATGGGTGTAGGCGCTCTGCTTCAACTCCGAAAAGCCCTTGCTGATTCTTACCTCGTAGCCGGCCACGTCCTCCCAGTAATGCGCCTGCATCTGGATATGAATGAACCGCGCGATGTCGCGCTGGTAACAGCGCAGTACCTTGCGGGTGTCCTCATCGGACAGGTAGCCCTTGAAATGCTGCACTGTCTGGGCAGCCAGGTCGTAGAGCAGATCGGCGTTTTCGTCGTAGGAAACGTCGTCGAAATCGACCAAGCCGCTGACCACGTAGTCTTCCAGCCGTGCTTCCTCGATGCCACCGTGGCCCAGCGACACCACTTCCAGTTGATTGGTGCGCAGGTGCTGAATCCAAAGCTCGTCGGATACGGCCGGGTACTTGAGCGTGGAGAGATCGAGTGTGAACGGTTTGAAGCCGGATTTCACTTCGCCCTTGGGCACCACCAGAATACGCGGAATGTCGATGGTCTGTTGCGTGACCAACTCGATGGTTTTCGCCACCACAGCGACGAAGTCCGGCTTCTTCGTCACCCCGTCCAGTTCCAGTTGGGTTGGCCGGTGCTGCTCCTCGACCGCCCTGACGATGGCAGCCTGGATCTCCGGTTTCTTCAGGTACTCGATAGTGGGCAGCGTCTGGGGCTGATTTTCCAGCTTGCGGATGACCTCGTAAGTGATCTGCGCGACGTTCTGCTCTTCCACTTTGGTAAAGACAGGCGCCTGATCCTGCCCAGCTACCGTCGTGCTACTTGTTGCGTGGGCAGGCGTCAAACCCAGCTTGGTGGCCAGTTGCGACTGCGACACCACCGTAGTCGTCTTCTGCCCGAGGGCATCCGCATCCAGCACGAGGGTCTGCAAGTGGATCGCCGACTCCGGCTTGTTGGCCTCGGCGATGATTTCCTGAAACCTGTCATGGGCAACGATGTTCAGCCGATCCACGGCCGTGACGCCAGTGCGCTTGCCGTAGGGCAGGCGCAGCCCGCGCCCGATGGATTGCTCAATGAGGATGCGGGCATTCGCGGTCCGCAGCGGCACAATGGTGTAGAGATTGGTTACGTCCCAACCTTCCTTGAGCATGTTGACGTGAATCACGATCTCCGTCGGCTCGTCGGCGTGTTCCACCTTGAGCAGGCGGTCGATCATCTCTTCTTCTTCCCCGCCAGTCTTGCTCGAATCCACTTGGATGACCTTGTCGCGGTAACGCCCCTCGAAGAAGCTGCCGGACTTGATCAGCTCGGAAAGTTGCCCAGCATGGGTGGTGTCGCGGGCAATCACCAGCAGGAAAGGCTTGACGATCGGCTTGTCGCTTGCGCGTGCGTAGGTCTCCAACTCCACCTTCACGCTTTCGTGCAGGCGGACGCCGTCTTCCAGCTTGAGGCGCTCGACCTCCTCCGCAGACATGCCGGCCGGGTTGAAGTTCTTGCGCGTCACGACGGCCGGTTCCTTGACGAAGCCGTCCTTCATCGCCTGCCCAAGCGGGTAGTCGACGATCACATTCTTGAAGGGCGTCGCGCCCCGCGCAGTCTCCACAAACGGCGTGGCGGTCAGCTCCAAACCCAGGATCGGCCTCAGTTCGTTGATGGCGCGAATCCCGGCGCTGGCGCGGTAGCGATGCGATTCGTCCATCAGCATCACCAGGTCCGGCAGGCCGGCCAGATAGTCGAAGTAGCTCTCGCCAATGTATTCCGACAGCCGTTTGATGCGCGGCGACTTGCCACCGCGCACTTCGGAATTGATCTTGGCGATGTTGAAGATGTTGATCCGCACACCGCCGAAAAGCGTGCCGCTGCGCGGGTCGTGCTGGTCGTAGTTGTCGCCGGTGATGATCGAGGGCGCATCGATGGCGAATTCCGCGATGCCGCGGAACACGTACTTGGGATGGTTGCGGTCGCTGAAGTCGGCGATCAGCTTGTTGTAGATGGTCAGGTTCGGCGCCAGCACGAAGAAGTTGTCGATGCGGTGCGCCAGGTGCAGGTAGCTGATGAAAGCGCCCATCAGCCGCGTCTTGCCCACGCCGGTGGCGAGGGCGAAGCACAAGGAGGGAAAGTCACGCTCGAAATCCGTCACCGAGGGGAACTCGCAGCGGATCGCTTCCAGCATTGCCGGGACATCCGTCCCCTTGCGGGGCGGGGCAATCTCGGTGATGCGGTCGAGGATTTCCAGCGAGCGACGCTGCGGATGACGCAGACTGAGGCGTCCGGCGATGGCGTTGACGTGGCGGGTCATGACTGCGCGCTCCCGGAATCGAGTTCTTCCATCTCGCGTTTGATTTCAGCGCGCAATACGTCTTCGCTGGGCAATTGGAACTGGTAGCGGCTGGCAAAGATCTGCTTTGCCTTTTCGTCCAGCACGTAACGCACCATCGCCTCGTTCTTGTCCGCGCAGAGAATCAATCCGATGGTCGGCTGATCCCCTGGCTCGGCAATCTCGCGGTCGTAATAGTTGACGTACATCTGCATTTGACCCAAGTCGCCGTGGGTCAGCTTTTCGACCTTGAGGTCGATCACCACGTAGCACTTCAGTTTCGCGTGATAGAAGACCAGGTCGGGATAGAAATGGTCGCCCTCCAGCGTCAGCCGCACCTGCCGGCCAATAAAGGCGAAGCCGCTGCCCAGCTCCAGCAGGAAGTCCTGCAAGCGTGAAATCAACGCTTCCTCGACGCGGGATTCGACGAGACGATGCGACTCGGGCAAGTCGAGAAACTCCAGCACATAGGGGTCCTTTATGGCGTCCGTTGGGCGCGTTGTTACCAGCCCCTCGTTGGCCAGTGCCAGGACGCCAGCCTTGTCACGACTCTTGAGCAGGCGATCGAAGAGGAAGGTGTTGATCTGCCGTTCAAGTTGCCGTGCCGACCAACCGTTACGGATTGCCTCGATTTCGTAGAAGTCGCGCGCTTCCTGGCGCCGTACCTTCAGCAGGGTCCGGTAATGGGTCCACGATAGCCCGGCATGCAGGCGGCCCGGCTGCCAGTCAGCCTCAGTGGCCGACACGGGAAGGTCACACAGTGCGTGACTTTTCGCCTCAGGGCTTCCTCCTGCCGATTCAACACGCACCGCGTGTTGTATTTCCGATCCAACACCCGCCGCGTGTTGAATACCCAGCAATGCCGGATAGCCAAGGTAAAAGGCCCGCATATATTGCAACGAACTGACGGAAAAACCATTACCATAGTCCTTCTCCAAGGTTTCGGACAATGTTTTCAGCAGGCGGCTGCTGTAGGCCGCGCGCGATTTTCCCTTCTGTTCGGCCTCGACGACCTGCCGGCCGATCAGCCAGTTGGCCTGCACCAACGCCGAATTGACGGATCGTGCTGCCTGCAAGCGCGCCGATTCCCAAATGTCGCGAATAGCCGCGAGCAGCTCAGCCGTGCTCGTATCGTTCCTCGCCACGGCGCTGGGCGTGTCCTTGGTTCGCTTCGGGGTAGCCACGAGTCAACCCTCCTCGCCAAAAAGCATCTGTTGTCCCGGCTTGGGCGGCTCCTTGGGGAGGTTCTCCACCTGCAAGGAATAATCGTCATGGCCCCATTCGCAGCGCGACAGCACCTGCTTGGGAATCTTCTTCACCGTCAAGTTGGGATACGCATCCGCCTTGGCGCGGAAGGCAGTGCAGAGGACCAACAGCGAGCGATCCGGCCCCACTTCGTCGGAGATCTGCTGCAATTGCTCGTGGGTCAGGCTGGCCGTGGTCACGTACACGAAGTCGCGCTCGGTGGAACGGCCGTGCTGCCAATACACCGCATCGGAGGGCGCATAGGTGAAGCCCTCGAGCTTGCACAGCGCCTCGGCCAGCATGGCGGCGTTGTAGTCGTGATTGATGACCCAGTTGCCCCACTTGTCCTTTTCCAGCAGTGAGGGCGCCAGGCGGTAGTAGCGGAAGCCGCCGCCGCCCTTCCAGGTCACCGCCTTGCTGATCCCGGCCTGGTCTTCGCCGTCGATGACCTTTTGCAGACGCGGGATGATGTGGGTGTGGCAGTGCTCGCCCAGTTCGACCATGATCCAGCGCCGGCCCATCTTGTGAGCGACGGCGCCGGTGGTGCCGGAACCGGCGAAAGAGTCGAGGACAAGATCGCCGGGGTTGGTGGCTATTTCAAGTATGCGTTGCAGCAATCGCTCTGGCTTGGGCGTATCGAAAACATCGCGCGCACCATACAAGCCAATCATTTCCTTCTTCGCCTCGTCGGTGTGTCCAACCTCCTCGTGGGGCCACCAGTTGTGCGGTGTCATCCCGTCCCGTACCTCGGAGAGAAACAGCTTTAGCGCTGGCACCGTATTACGTCCATCACGCCCCCACCAGATGCGGTTCTCATCGACATGACGACTATGCGTCTCCGGGTCGTACTTCCAAGCTTTCTTGGTGTTTTTCACAACATCACCCGTATTGGGATTGACGATGTCGTAGCAAAGATTTCGACGCTTTTCCGGCGTTACTTGGTTCAAGTAGTCAACAGCTTTCCATGGCCCACGCGGATCTTTATCTGGATTGCTGTACCGCGCGGCAGACTCTTCGCTTCGAGGAAGCAGATTATTTTGAAACTTCTCACTTTTGGAATAGACGAGAACAAAGTCGCAGATTGTTGCGATACCTTGGAAGTTATTGCTGACGCTGTACTTGCGCTGCCACGTGACAGTCGTTTTGTAGTTTGCCCGCCCAAACATCTCATCGCACAGCACCTTGAGATAGTGCGCCTCGTTGTCGTCGATGGTGATCCACAGCGAACCATCGTCGGACAGCAGCCGTCGGATGATCTCCAGCCGGTCGCGCATCAGCGACAGCCAGATGGAATGCTCCACGCCATCGTCGTAATGGGTGAAGGCGCTGCCGGTGTTGTAGGGCGGGTCGATGAAGACGCATTTCACCTTGCCGGAAAACTCCCCCTCCAGCGCCTTCAGCGCCAGCAGGTTGTCGCCGAAGATCAGCCGATTGTCGAACAAGTCGGCGCTGGCGCCACGGTGCCTGGCGTGGTAACTCTTCGTCGGGTCTTCCAGCAGGATGCGCGGCTCCAGCTTCGGTCGGTTTTCTTTACCGATCCAGGTGAGTTCGAGTTTTTGCTTCGAGGTCATTCAGTTTCTCTTTTCAGTATCCGCTGCCTGGACGCCTTGAGGGGCACCTTGTAGCTGCTGTGTGGCCAGTCGCCGCGCGTCGTCCTCCGCCAATCGTTGTAGCACGCTAGCTGCCAGTGGCTGAGCGTCAGTGAGATTTCGGAAGATGGCCAAGTATCCCTTGAGCGTCTGTAGCGGTTCTGTCGCCGAGTAGATCAGCTCGGAAAGCTCGTTGGTGCGCTGCGAAAGGAGTGTCTCATCCGCCGCTGTAATCTCAAGCTGAGATTTGCTCATGACATCCCCAGATCGTAGCGCGACGAACGCCATGATGAAGTAGCGGCCATGCCGAAAGAACATGCGGCGGTAGTAACTATTTTCTGAGCGCTCGGTGTCCGCCAGGATGCGGTCAATGAAGCGGTAGATGCGTACCAGCCGGCAGGCGCGCACTCCCGACAAGGTCGCCGGGAACAACTGGCCGTAAAGCGTCCCGTCCTGCTCCCAGAGTCTGCCGATCTCCTTCTTGGCCGTAACCACGAAATCAACGGCGTTAATCGGCCTGGGGTGCTGAAGCAACTCGGCGGCGCTCCTGACCTTGAAGGCCAGGCAGGCCATGGCGACGGCTGCCTCCTCCAGCGTGAAGGCATCTTCCCGCCTGGCACGCGCTTCCGCCGACGGCCGGTAGAAATAAGTGATGCCGGCCGCCGCCAACTCCTGACGAAGGCGCTCCTGGTTCGGATCGAGAGCGGCAAAATCGACGCCGCGCACCACGTTCTGGTGATTGCGCGCGCGGGTGATCTTCAGGCCGATGTCGTCGGCACCGTTGCCGATCTCGATGAGGGTCACCAGCAACTTGGCATCGGGGGAAACGTTTCCGGCCAATGTCGCGTTGAAGATCGCGCCTGCGGTCTGCGCACCATTGACGATGGAAAGTTTCTTGAAGCCGAAGGCGCACCTCTGGCTGGTCCCCGCCGCCGGCGTAATGGTCTCGGCCACGGCGGTGATGCCGTTGTTGAGATAGAAGAAATCACCGGGGCGGGTGCGCACCGTCTTTTCGATCGCTGTATTGACGCCGACCGATCCCAGATAGTGGCGGATATTGCGCTCGAACAATGCCTTGCCGTTGTCTTCGACAAGTTTGGCCAGCGCCGCCGCGCTGATCTGGCCATAGAACGCCTTGCGCGGAGTGGTGATGCCGGACCAGTTTTCAAGCGTGATCTGGTCATCGACCGCCGCCGGCGCTTGTTCCGCAATCAGCCATCCGAAGACCGGCTCAAGCCCAGTTGCCTGCCAGTCCATCACCTGCGTGAACTGGTTCAGCTCATCCCGATAGGCATTCAGGTCGTCCGTGGCATGCGGTCCGATCGCATCCCCCAGAAAAACCAGGAGCACTTCGAGCCTTACGCCTGGCGTATCGAATGCTTCCTCGATCTCGTCCAGCCGGTTGCGGATGGCCAGGTTGAAGTTGTTGAATTGCCTCGCCCGGAGCGCCTTGACGCCGTTGATGGTCTTGAGAACTTCCTCCTGTGCCGGCGCAGTGCCTGTGCGCTTGAACTTGGACTGGACCAGGACCAGGCGGTTGCCTGTGCGGTCGAAATACAAGGCGTCGATTCCACCGTCGTCGCTGCCATCCGTGATGGCTCCCGCCGCCGTCGTATCGTCAATCTCGCATCGACCTACCAGCGCGTAGGCAGCCAATGCGCGCGAAAGTCGGTCAAGATCATGCTGATCTTCAGTCCAGCCCTCACGCCCTGCCTTAACAACCTTCGGAACGTTGGCGAAGAAGCGGCCTCGCAGTGCGGCTTCGATCTGGGCGACTTTCTCGTCCCGCGTCGGCATGGTGTCAGTTCAGTATCCAGCGCAGCATGAACAACTGTTGCAGAGTGGCGGTCTGATTGAGCTTTCCTTCGATGACCGCAATCAAATCTTCACGCTGCTTGTCCACCTGATCCTGCGCATCGAACAGGGAACGACGTTTCTGGTTGCGTTGGGCTTCGAGGGCCTTGATCTGCTTTTGCCCGGCTAGCTTTTCCTCCAGCGTCAGGGCGGTCGTGGCAGCGCGACGGGCGTCCTTGATCTGGCGGTCGATTTCTCTGATTTCGCGTTCCAATCCCACCTTCAGGTCATCGGCCCAGGCGTCCAGCTTGTCGGCTTCGGCCACGAAGAAGCTGGCGTTGCGTTCTGCAATGACGGTTTGAATGGTTGCCTGACGATGTTGGGTAACGGTATCAAGTGCGCCCTGAACCTTGTTCTCTACCGCAAGAGAACGAGGAGCGGACGCGCAAGGCAGCGTTAGCAGGCGCTGCGCGACTTCTTCATCCAATGTTTGGCCGTCGTCGGTGACGGCCGAGAAAATCAGATGATCTTCCGCCTGGTCGAGCGCTTCCACGCTAAAGGATGAAAGCTCCAGCCAGCCCGTCTTGCCGACCAAAGGCTCTAGGGACGAGACCTTGCCGTCATGCTGGCCGTAGTCGAAATGAATCTCCGCAGTCGGCAAGTCGCGGCTCCTGGCATTTGCAATCAGAGCTTCGGCTAGCGGATGGTTGAGACGGTAGAGATGGGCTTCGCCGGAACGGCGCGGCAGTTCATACAGGCCCAGCGGGATGGCGGCGCCGTGCTGCGGGACAGGACTAGCCGCCAGGCGAAACGAGGCATCACCCAGGAATTCGGCCTGGCCTTCCAGTTCATGCCGCGTGAGCTGCATCAGCAGGCGTTCGTAGCGGTTGAGATAGGTCCGCGAGGCTTCGTCGCGCACCTTGAGTTTTTCGCGTACCTCGTCGTCGAAGTCTTCCAGCAGTTGCTGGCGCGTGCGCGTCATCGACTCGTTGATCTCCAGGCTCAGTTCGAGCTGGAGCTGGTTGAAGGCGGTCGCGATCTCCTCGGGCTTGCGGCAGTTCTGGTAGATCGCCGCGATGCGTTTCTCGAAATCGACGCCAGATTCGATGGCGCCGAGCACTTCGTCGCTGGCACCGAAGACGCCTTCGAAAAGTTGGAACTTTTCCGACAGCAACTCGAAGACGCGCTGATCGGCGGCATTCTTGCGGTTAAGGAAATTCACCACCACCACATCGTGCTTCTGCCCGTAGCGATGGCAGCGGCCGATGCGCTGCTCGATGCGCTGCGGGTTCCAGGGCAGGTCGTAATTCACCACCAACGAACAGAACTGGAGGTTGATGCCTTCGGCTCCCGCCTCGGTGGCGATCATGATGCGGCCCTGCTCGCGGAAGTAATCAACCAGGGCCGAGCGCATGTCGGCACTGCGCGAGCCGGTAACGCGGTCGCTGCCGTGGTGGCGCTCCAGCCACCGGCTATAGATCAGTCTGGAGCCGTCGTCGGTATTCGAACCGTTGAAGAGAACGATGCCGTCACGAAACGGACTGTCCGCCAACACGCGCAGCAAGTAGCTCTGAGTGCGGCGCGATTCGGTGAAGATGATGGCCTTCGCCTCGGCACCGATCTCCTGCGCCTTGGCGAAAGCAATGTTGAGCGCCTTGAGAAGCGCCTTGCCCTTGGCGTTGTGCTCGATGGATGAGGCCAGTCGGGCAAAGGTGTCGAGGTCGGCGATTTCCCGCTCAACGGCCCGGCGGTCGGCTGCGGTAAGCAGTTCAACGGGCTCGTCGTCGGTCCATTCCTCGGCAGTTTCGTCGAGCGCTTCGTAATCCTGATCCAGCTCGTCTTCCAGCGATTCGGCGGGCTCCTGCTTGCGCAGCTTGGTCTTGAGGCGATTGGAAATCGCGGTCAGCGCGCCCGCGATGGCGAAGGTCGAAGAAGCCAGCAGCTTGCGCAGCACCAGCGTCATCAGGCTGCGCTGACTGGCCGGCAGCGCCTCGAGGTTGTCCCGTTGCAGGTACTCGGAGACCAGATGGTAGAGCTGGTCTTCGCTGTCCTCGGGCGTGAACTCCTCGAGCAGCGGCAGGCGCTCGGTGTAGGGGATGTAAGCCGTGACCTGCCGGCGCAGGGTGCGGTGGCAGACAGGCTTGAGGCGAGCCTTGAGCGTCTGGAACATCTGTTCCTGATTCCGGTTGGCGAACTGTTCGCGGAAGCTCTTCAAGTCGCCGAAGGCATGTTCGTCGATGAAGCTCACCAGAGCGAACAATTCCAGCAAGGAATTCTGCAAGGGCGTTGCCGTGAGCAGCAGCTTGTGCTTGCCGGCCAAAGCCAGCTTGAGCGTGTTCGCGATGACGTTCGACGGTTTGTAGACGTTACGCAGCCGGTGGGCCTCGTCGATCACCACCAGGTCCCACGGCACGGCCTGCACGTCACCGGCCTTGTTCCTGGCGAACTGATAGGAGCAGATGACGATTTCGGGCACCTCGAAGGGGCGGAACTGTCCTTGCCGAATTGCGGCGTTGTAGAGCTTGGCTTCGAGGATGCGGCAGGGCAGGAAGAATTTATCGGCCAGTTCCTGAAACCACTGCTTGCGCAGGTTGGACGGGGTAATGACCAGGATGCGCCGCTTGCGCTCCGCCCACTTCTGGGAAAGCACCAAACCCGCCTCGATGGTCTTGCCCAGGCCCACTTCGTCGGCGAGGAGAGCCCCCCTCGAAAGCGGCGAGTTGAAGGCAAACAGGGCTGCATCGACCTGATGCGGATTCAGGTCTACCTGCGCATCCACGAGCGCCCCAGCCAGCTTCTCGACGCTCCCCACCGGGCAACGGCGGGTCAACTCGTAGGCGAAGTACTTAGTGTGGTAGGCAGAGAGCACTGGCGGGTTAACCTCAACGGGCAGGACCACCCGGTGCCACCCCTCAGCCCGGTTTGCCCGTGTCGTCGTCCGCGGTCGATGCGGGCGGAGCGGCTGCGTCCAGCCCGGGAGAGCCGTCCGGCAGAGTCCTGGCAGAGAGGTCGCGCAGCCGCTTCTCCTCCTGTTTACGCTTTTTCTCCAGCTCTCGCTGACGCTTCTCGAACTGATAGTTTGGTTTCACCACGGCAGGAAATCCAACGACGGCATCAGAGTATATGGGCCGCGGCGCATGGCGGTCAAGCTGCGATCCGGTTGCGAGAAGATCCGGAAGAGCAGCGGCAGGCCGGCTCGGACCCGTGCCGTTGGTTGGCAGTCGAATTCGAACGGATGCCAGCCTGTGTTGCCAGGCGCCCGTGACGCCGGCGTCGATGTTCACCGACGATGGGCAACAGGTGAGCGTACGCACGCCTGCCGGCGCAGCGCCTCGATCCACTCGCTCTGGCAGCAGGCCCGCTGTCGGCTTTCGAGATGTTCCCGGATCGTCTGGCGCGCGTCGGCGAAGTTCAGCCGTCGTTCATTGTCGATGGCGTCGCAGCGGACCAAATGGTAGCCGAGTTCGCTTTCGATTACTTCGGAGAGCCCCCCCTCGGGGAGGGCAAAGGCTGCCGCATCGAGTTGTGGATAGAGGTGGCCACGCAGGACACTGCCAAGCAGGCCACCATGAAGCGCGCTCGGGCATTCGGAATGCTTCAGTGCCTGCTCGGCGAAGCGCTGCGGCTCGCTGAGGAGGCGCGCGCGAATGGCGTCGATGCGCGCGCGCGCGGCCTGCCGCCCGCTGCCCGGCAGGTCCTCGTTGATGGTGACCAGCAGATGTCGCAGCAGGCGCGTCTCACCCTGGCGAAAGCGATGCTGGTTGAGGTGCCAGTAGATCTCGACATCGGTATCGCTGATCGGTACCGACCTCGCCGCAACGTTCTCCAGCACCGCCTCGACCACCAGGTCACGCACCACCGCCTGGCGCAACGACGGCACATCGAGGCCGAACCGCGCGAGTTCGGCTCGATATTCGCCGTCGTCAGCGTATCGACGACGGATCGCCATCAGGTTGACGTCGATCGAGGCTGCCGGCAGCATCACGCGAGCCGCTTCCGGGGTCTCCAGGATCAGCGCCTCGATCTCCTCCTGCCGGGCAGAGACATGGGCAACCCGGCGCAGCTCATGGGCCGTGAGAGACTCCAGCGGCCTGCCGAACAACTGCACGGCGAGTTTGATCGAGCGGTAGATGCCAACCGCCTCAGGCATGGTCCGACCTCCGCCACTCGCCGAGCGCCGCCTCGGGTACCCATAGCGGGATGCCCGCGAAGCAGTCGAAGTGGGTCCGATAGACAACGCCCAGGGTGGCGCATCTCTCGAGCGCCAGAATCTCGCCGCGACTGCCGGCCGGCACGCGGATCTGCCGGTCGACGGCCAGCGGGCGCAGCGCGCGCACCCGCTCGCGAACCTCGAAACGACTCTCGATCCATGCCTCGTCGACGCCGACCAACTCGTCCTCGCGACAGCCGACCAGGCGCCCCTCGGCGAGGAAATGCACGCAGTAGATGATCTGCTCCTGGAGAAAGCTGCCGACGCCGCGTACATGTCCGATGCGACCGCGTCGCACCAGCAGTTCGCCAGTCGGCACGCCCGGGAACGTGCCATCGTTGCGCACGTTGCGCGTCAGTCGTACGGCATCGCCATGGTCCCAGCGCGGCAACACCGGTTCAGTCCGTCAGCGAGGAGAGGGGAACGAAGGACGACCCTGCCGCCTTCTCGAAGACGGCGAATACCTTTTCGGCCTGCGCGCTGGAGCCGACGAAGTCGGTGTAGGCGCGCGCCAGCCAGTGACGGTAGGCGAGATAGCCCGGCGCCTTGCCGGCCTCCTGCGTGGCCAGATAGTCGTGAAAGCGCTGCAGGATGTGCAGGCGATTGACCTGCACGACCGGCACGGAAAAGTCGATGCCGAAGTACTCGAGGAATTCCTCCGCCGAACTCAACTCGGCGAGTTCGTCTTCAAAGGTGTCGTTGAGGCAAGCCATGCCTTTCTCCTCTGTCAGTCCAGGGTTTCGGTGAGTGGTGCGTAGGGGCGATCGATGACCTCGAGCAGCGGCCGAGCGCCGAGTGCATCGCGCTGGTCGACCCCGGCAATCGTCCGCAGGCGCGCGCAAGCCTCGCCGATTTCCCCAAGGCGCAGCAGGATCACCGCCGATCCCTTGAGCGCCAGCAGATGGAAACGCAGCATGCCCATCGAGCGCATTGCCACCTCGCCGAGCGTGTGTGGTCCGAGGTTGCGCCAGCCTCCGGCCAGTTGCAGGCGGCGTGCACTGACTTCCAGCGCCCGCTCGGCGACGAGCAGCGCATCGTCGAGGCGATGCTGATAGAAATAGTAGCGGTACAGCGCGACCAGAACCGACAACTGCTCGGGCGCCAGAAGATAGGCAAAGAGCAGCCGGTGCTCGGCCACCGGCTGGCCGTAGTCCCGCGCCGCGGCGTCGATCTGGGCCGCGACGCGCGGCGGACAGGGCTCGTCGAAATAGAGCACGTCGTCGCCAGGTTCCAGCAGTTCGAGTCGGTCAGCCATCGTCATCGTCCTTGGCCATTGCCTCAGGAGTGCAGCAGGGCCAGGAGGTCAGCCGCCGACGGCGCTTGCTTCCGCTCGGCGACGAAGCTTCGCAGCCGCTGCAGGAGAGCGCGTGCCGAGGTGTCCGACAGGTCATGGCCGAGGCCCGCCATCACCTGTTGCACGGCGCGGGCTCCGGAATGCTTGCCGAGAACCACACGATGGCGCCGGCCCACCAGGCGCGGATCGAAGCCCTGATAGTTGGCCGGATCCTTGAGCAGGCCGTCGACGTGAATTCCTGCTTCGTGGGTGAAGGCGCCTTCGCCGACGACGCTCTTCTGCCAGCAGAGGGGGCGCCCTGAAGCGTCGGCGACGCACTGCGAGATCGCTGGCAAGCCGGCGAGATCGATGCCCGTCTCGATTCCCTGGCACAGATACAGACCCAGTACGACTTCCTCGAGCGGCGCATTGCCACAGCGTTCACCAAGCCCGTTGACGGTCGTGTTGAGATGCGTCGCGCCAGCGCGGACGGCCGCCAGTGTGTTGGCCGTCGCCATCCCGAGGTCGTCGTGGGCGTGCATCTCGATTTCGAGGTCGCATCGCGAACGCAGGTGACGAATGCGCTCGCAGGTGGCGAATGGATCGAGCACGCCCAGCGTATCGGCAAAACGGATTCGCTCCGCGCCGGCGACCTGTGCGGCTTCGGCAATCGCCACCAGCAGATCCGGGTCACCGCGCGATGCATCCTCGGCGCCGACGCAGACGCCGAAGCCGAGATCACGCGCCAGCCGCACGTGCTCGTCGATCTGCGTCAGCAGCCAATGGCGATGCCGTCGGAACTTCGCGCGCAGATGCTGATCCGAGGCGGGTACGGAGATGTCGATCGAGTGCGCACCGAGATTCGCCGCCAGCACGATGTCGGCACGATCCAGCCGCGACCACACCATCAGGCGCGCCTTCAGTCGCAGTGCGGCGACCGCCCGGATGCTCGCGCGTTCGGCCTCGCCCATCGCCGGAATGCCGATTTCCAGCTCGGGAACGCCGACAGCGTCAAGGCGGCGCGCGATGTCGATCTTCTCGCCGGGACGGAAGGCGACACCTGCCGACTGCTCCCCGTCACGCAGGGTGGTGTCGTTGATGACGATATCGATCGACGCGTTGTGGTTCATGGCCCTCATCAACCTGCAATTCCAGTGCCAGCAATTATTCCGCACCAAATCAGCGTGTTAAGGATTCTGCTCGGAGAATTGTCGGGTTTGCGACGCAATTGTCGGCTTGCGCCGCGGCGATGCGGACGGCGGCTGCCGAGCGCTCAGCCGACCAGCACCACCGCCTTGATCTGAGCCCATACCTGCTGCCCCGGTGCGAGTTCGAGGCGCGAAGCGGAGTGCCGGGTCAGGCGTGCCAGCATGGGCGTGTCGCCGACGCGCAACTGCAGCAGGGCGACCGCTGGATGGTCTTCGGCAACATGGCTGACCACCGTCGCCGGCAGCAGGTTCATGATGCTGGCGTCGTCATGACGGCTGCGCGCGATGCTCACATCGCGCGCCAGGATGCGCAGGCGCACGCGACGTCCGACGGCGGCACCACCGTCGCGCACCCAGACCTCGCCGCCAGCGAAGACAATCCGGGCGAGATGCCACTCCGCGTCCCGTTCGACCACCGTGCCGGAGAAGACGACACCAGCGTCGTCGCCGAGGCGCAACGGCGGGTCGACGCGTGCCAGGACCTCGGCCAGTGGCCCCTGCGTGACGGCGCGACCGTCGTCGATGACCACGATATGATCGGCGAGTCGCGCCACCTCGTCGGGGGCGTGACTCACGTAGAGGACGGGAATCTCCATCTCGTCGCGCAATTGCTCGAGGTAGGGCAGGATTTCCTGCTTGCGCGCATGGTCGAGCGCCGCCAACGGTTCGTCCATCAGCAGCAGGCGTGGGCTGGTAGCGAGCGCGCGTGCAATCGCCACGCGCTGACGCTCGCCACCCGACAGGCGTTCGCACCGCCTTTCGAGCAGGTGGCCGATGCCGAGCAGTTCGACAGCCCGCGCGAGGGACACGCAACACTGATGCGTGGCGATGCGGCGGCGCCCGAAGTCGAGATTGGCGGCGACGTCGAGATGCGGGAACAATCGCGCGTCCTGGAAGACGTAGCCGAGCGGGCGGCGATGCACGGGCAGCCGGCGCGCGCCCTCCTGCCAGATTTCGCCGTTGACCGAAAGGAAGCCGGCGGCGGCTTTTTCGAGTCCAGCGATGCAGCGCAACAGTGTCGTCTTGCCCGATCCGGAACGTCCGAAGAAGGCGGTGATGCCTTGTCCCGGCAGATCGAGATCGACGTCCAGCGTGAAAGCCGGGTAAGGCAGGTGGAAGCGAGCCCGGATGCTCAACGGATCCGCTCCGGCTTCAGCGCGTTGAGCAGCAGCAGGACGGTGAACGAGAAAGCCAGCATGCCGGCAGCCAGCCGATGCGCGGCTTCGTACTCGAGCGCTTCGACATGGTTGTAGATGGCCATCGACAGCACCTGTGTCTTGCCCGGAATGTTGCCGCCGATCATCAGGACCACACCGAACTCACCCACCGTGTGCGCGAAGCCGAGGACTCCCGCGGTCATGAAACCCGGTCGGGCGAGCGGCAGCACGACTGCGAAGAAGGTATCCCAGGGATCGGCACGCAGTGTCGCCGCCGCCTCCAGCGGCTGCTCGCCGATGGCTTCGAAAGCCTGCTGCAACGGCTGCACGACGAAAGGCATGGAGTAGATCACCGAGGCGACGACGAGGCCAGCGAAGGTGAAGGGCAGCGCTTGCAGCCCGCCCGCCGCGAGCAGGCGGCCGAGCATTCCATCCGGCCCCATCAGCACCAGCAGGTAGAAGCCGAGAACGGTTGGCGGCAACACCAGCGGCAGCGTGACCAGGGCGCCGATCATGCCTTTCGCCCAGTGCCGGGTGCGCGCCAGCCACCAGGCCAGCGGCGTGCCGAGCAGGAGCAGGACGGCCGTGGCCGTCCCGGCCAGCTTGAGCGTCAGCCAGACCGCAGCGAGGTCGGACGGGCTCAGCATGGCTCTCGAACCACCGCGACCTCGCGCCGCGGCAGGTCAGGCGGCACGGTGCTCACCGGAAGATGGGCTTCGGTCGCGGCTCCCCTGATGCTCACAGTTCGTAACCGAAGGACCTGATGATCGACCGGGCCTTGTCGCCACGCAGGTACGTCAGTAGCGCTGCGGGACCCGGGCTGCCTTTGCCTCTGGCGAGCAGAAGCGCGTCCTGGCGGATCGGGTCGTGGAGCTGCGGCGGCACGATCCACCCCGACCCTGCAGCGATGCGACCCTGCCGATATACCTGCGACAGTGCGACAAAGCCGAGTTCGGCGTTGCCGGAGGCAACGAACTGGTAGGCCTGGCTGATGTTCTCGGCAGTGACGAACTTCAACTGAAGCCTGTCGAGCAAAGCAAGCGCCTGCAGCGTCTGGATGCCGGCTGCGCCGTAGGGCGCGAGCCTGGGGTTGGGCAGTGCGAGGTGCTGGAAGTCGTTGCGTCGGAGTACTTCCCCCCTGTCGTCCACGAAGCCCTCCCTCCGGCTCCAGAGCACGAGTCTGCCGACGGCGTAGGTGAAGCGGCTGCCGACAACGCCGTCGCCTTCCTTCTCCAGGCGTGCCGGGGTTTCGTCGTCGGCGGCGAGCAGAACTTCGAAGGGCGCGCCGGCCTTGATCTGCGCGTAGAGCTTGCCGGTTGAAGCGAACGATGCAACGATGGTGTGGCCGCTCTCCTTTTCGAACTCGGCGGCGATCTTCTGCATCGGCGAGGCGAAGTTTGCCGCAACGGCGATATGGATCTCGTCCGAATGGACCGACGCCGCAGTCAGCAGGGCGACGGCGAGGAAGGGCCGACGGAGCATCGGAAGTCCTCGTGTCAAGGTCGAAGCGGCCAGGTACTGTGCCCGCTACAGAACGGGGTTGAGAAGAAAGCCCGCATCACCCTTGGCCTTCCTCCGGCCCGAAGCAGAGTGCGCGGTCGCAGCACTCGGCGCAGTGGGGCGCCTTGCAGATCGGCACGCCGGCGCGCTCGCAGAGCTGCCGGTAGAAGAACTTCTTCCACTTCATGTCGCCGACGTTCTTCGCCGCCAGGACGGGGAAGTTGTCGCACAGCAGTTGCGAAAGCGCCCGGCGGTCGGGCAGGCCCATGTCCTGCCAGAGGTGGTTCTCGCCCATCGCCGCCGTCGCGATGGCATGACACAGGCAGGTGCCCGCTTCGTCGGGCAGCGCCAGGTGTTCGAGCAACAAGTCGAGGAGATCGGCAAACTCGTCGCCACCAGCGTCGGGAGTCCTCACCGCGGGAGCCGCCGCGAACCGCTTGCCGGGGAAAAGGTCCGTCAGGACCGCTTGCAGACGCTCTTGCGGGAGGCCGCGGATCAACGGCTGGCGGCCGGCCTTCAGCGATTCACCGACGACGCCACGCACGGCGAGTGTGCGCAGTTCGTCGCCGCGACGCACGCTTGGCGGCTTGTCGGTCGGGATCGGCATGCAGGACTCCCTGGTGGCGGACGATGAAGTTCTAGCAGGATCCACGCCAGGCTTCCGGGCAGTCGCACCTGATCCCGCCCGTTCAATGGGCGCGGGCCTGCCGGTCCCGTGCCCTGACCGGCCGGTGGCGGCCCGCCGCTTCGTTCGACGCGACAATGTCGCAAACCCGACAGAGCCGCGCCCAGGGGCAAGCATGCGGAATCAGGCGGTTGGCGATGGCACGGCATTTGCGTCATGAGCCGGGACAGAGGAACGACGCCATGAAGACAGCCGAAATTGCCCAACTGCTGAACGAGCCGGCCTGTGCGCACAACAGGAGCGAGAAATCCGGCTGCGCGCGCACCAAACCGGGCGCGACCGCAGGCGGCTGCTCGTTCGACGGCGCGCAGATCGCGCTGCTGCCGATTGCCGACGTCGCCCACATCGTGCACGGGCCGATCGGCTGCTCTGGCGCCTCCTGGGACAACCGCGGCGCGCGCTCGTCGGGCCCGACGCTCTACCGTATCGGCATGACCACCGACCTCACCGAGCAGGACGTGATCATGGGCCGTGGCGAGAAGCGCCTGTTCCTGGCCATCAAGCAGGCGATCGACGACTACGCGCCAAAGGCCGTCTTCGTCTACTCCACCTGCGTTCCGGCGCTGATCGGTGACGATCTCGAGGCAGTGGCCAGGGCGGCGAGCGCGCGCTGGGGTGTGCCGGTGGTACCGGTCGACTGCGCCGGCTTCTACGGCACCAAGAATCTCGGCAATCGCATTGCCGGCGAAGCCATGTTCAAGTACGTGATCGGCACTCGCGAGCCGGCACCGGTCGCGGCGTCGGCGCACCGGCCCGGCATTCGGGTGCACGATGTGAATCTCATCGGCGAATACAACATCGCCGGCGAGTTCTGGCATGTCGCGCCGCTGTTCGACGAACTGGGCCTGCGCATTCTGTGCACGCTCTCGGGCGACGCACGCTTCCATGAGGTGCAGACCATGCATCGCGCAGAGGCGTCGATGGTGGTCTGCGCCAAGGCGCTGCTCAACGTCGCGCGCAAACTCGAAAGCGACTTCGGCGTGCCCTTCTTCGAGGGCAGCTTCTATGGCATCAGCGACACCTCACAGGCCTTCCGCGACTTCGCCCACGTGCTCGGCGACGGCGATCTCACGGCCCGCACCGAGGCGATGATCGTCCGCGAGGAGCGCTCCGCTCGCGCCGCCCTCGAACCCTGGCAAGCGCGGCTCGCCGGCAAGCGAGTGCTGCTCTACACCGGCGGCGTCAAGAGCTGGTCGGTGGTGTCCGCGTTGCAGGAGCTCGGCATGACCGTGGTCGCCACCGGCACCAAGAAATCGACCGAGGAGGACAAGGCGCGCATCCGCGAGATCATGGGCGAAGCGACGCAGATGATCACCGACGGCAGCCCGAAGGCACTGCTGCAGGCCTACAGGGACCATCAGGCGGACATCCTGATCGCCGGCGGGCGCAACCTGTACACCGCCATGAAGGCCCGCATCCCCTTCCTCGACATCAATCAGGAAAGGGAATTCGGCTACGCTGGCTATGGCGGCATGCTGGAACTGGTGCGCCAGCTCGCGCTGACGCTGGGGTCGCCGGTGTGGCAAAAGGTGCGGGCGCCGGCGCCATGGCACGCCGCGGCGGCCGTGGGCGACGCGCTGCCGGCTGCCGGAGCGGCCGATGCCTGAAATCCTCAAGCGCGCCAGGCCACTGGCGGTGAATCCGCTCAAGGCCGGGCAGCCGATTGGCGCCGCCCTGGCTTTCCTCGGGCTGCGGCAGGCGATTCCGATGCTGCACGGCTCGCAGGGCTGTACCGCCTTCGGCAAGGTGTTCCTGGTACGCCATTTCCGCGAGCCGATCCCGCTGCAGACGACGGCGATGGATCAGGTGTCGACCATCATGAGCGCCGACGAGAACGTCATCGAGGGCCTGCGCGTGCTCTGCGAGAAAAGTCGGCCGGAGATCATCGGCCTGCCGACGACCGGTCTCTCGGAGACGCAGGGCTGCGACGTGGCACGCCTGGTGCGCGAGTTCCGCCGCCGGCATCCGGAGTTTGCGAGCACCGCCGTGGTACCGGTGAACACGCCGGACTACCGTGGCTGCCTCGAGTCCGGCTTTGCCCTCGCCGTCGAGGCGATCATCGACACGCTGCTTCCCGCCGGCCCCGGGACAGCACTGGCTGCGAGCGACAGCAGGCAGGTCAACGTCCTCGCGTCGTCGATGCTGACGCCGGGCGACGTCGAAGCGATCAAGGAATGGATCGAAGCCTTCGGTCTGCAGCCGGTGTTCCTGCCCGACCTCGGCGATTCACTCGACGGTCATCTGATCGATCAGGACAGTACCCCGCTGACGCTGGGCGGGACGCCGAAAGCCGCCGTCGCGACGCTCGGTGGCGCTGCCGCCACCGTCGTCATCGGTCGTTCGCTGCACAAGGCGGCCGACCTGCTGCGCGCCCGCAGTGGCGTACCGGATTGCCGTTTCGATCATCTGCTCGGCCTCGACGCCTGCGATGCCTTCACCCTGGCACTTGCTGAAATCTCGGGCCAGCCAGTCCCTCCGGTGATCGAGCGCCAACGCGCGCAACTGCAGGACGCGATGGTCGACACCCATTTCATGACCGGCTTCCTGCGTGTCGGCATCGCCGCTGACCCCGATCTGCTGCTGGCGCTGGCGCAGCTTCTCGCTGGCGTCGGCGGTGAGATCGTCGCCGCCGTCGCGTCGACGCATGCCGACGTACTCGCCGATCTGCCGGCAGCCTGCGTGCGCATCGGCGATCTCGAGGACCTGGAACATGCCGCACGGGCGCAGCGCGCCCAGCTCCTCGTCGCCAACTCGCACGCCGCACCCGGCGCGCAACGCCTGCAGGTACCTCTCTTGCGCGCCGGCTTCCCCCAGTATGACTGGGTCGGTGGCCATGCACGGGCGTGGGTCGGCTATCGCGGCGCCCGGCAGGCCTTGTTCGACATCGCCAACCTCGTTCGCGAGAACCACCATGAGCTTCCGGTCCACCGATCGATCTACCGTGTCGGCGACGTCGACGCGCTGGCGCGGGCGCCGTCTGGCGCTGGCCTCGCCCACCACTAGCGAGACGCCGGACATGCTCAGGGTAGCCTTCGCCAGCAGCGACCGCAGCACGGTGAACCAGCACTTCGGCGCCGCCGCGGGCTTCGCCGTCTATGCGGTGGACGGTGAGCGGGCGCGACTGGTCGAGATTGTCGAGTTTCCGCCGGCTGCCCTGGATGCCAACGAAGCCAGACTGCCGGCACGGGTTGCTGCCCTGGCAGGTTGCGGTGCCGTCTACTGCCTGGCCGCCGGCGCTTCGGCGGTGAAGCAGCTGCTCGCCGCTGGCGTGCAACCCGTACGGCTCGACGACGAGACCGGAATCGACCTCCTCCTGCGGCAACTCAGCCGGGCGATCCGCGCCGGCGGCATCGACTGGGTCGACAAGGCGAGTCGCCGCCGCGACGGCGACGACACCCGCTTCGGTCGCATGCTCGACGAGGGCTGGGAGGAATGATGGCGGACATTCTGGAAGCCCGCGGCCGGCTGGTCGCGCTGCACGGCGACTCAGCCGACGTACGCATGGCCGTTGCTTCGAGCTGTCAGGGCTGCAGGGCACGCGCCGTCTGCGCTGACGGTGGCGGGCGCATCATCCGCATCGTCGCACCGCCGAACGCCTCGGTCGGCGACCCGGTGCTCCTCGAACTGGATCAGGCGAATTTCGCGCTCGGGGTGGCGATCGGCTATCTCCTCCCGGCCCTGCTGCTGCTGCTCGGCGCGGCCGTGTCGTCCTTCGCGGGCGACGCCGCCGCCGCCCTCGGTGCCGCCATCGGCCTGGTCAGCGGCCTGTTGCTGGTCCGACTGCTGCACCGCCGGCTGCTTGCCAAGCGCCTGCAGCCATCCGCTTCCGTCACCTGTCCAAGCCAGCCCTTTCCCGGAGAATGCCCATGAGTACCGGTGTTGCCCTCGTATCCGGCATCGAGTCCGCTGATTCGCCAATCTATGCCACCGAATTCATCCGGGAGATGCTGCGCCAGACCCGGGCGCTCGACAGCTATGGCCTGTGGGACGGCAAGCCGGCGTCGTCGATCCTCGCCGGCTACGTCGTGAGCAAGGCGCAGAAGCGCGCGCTGCCGACCGTCGGCGACCCCGACGAGCCGACGCTGGCCCGCGTCAGGGTCTTCCACAACGCCCTCGCCGTGTTGATCGAAAAGGAATGTGGACAGATGGCGGTGCCATTCCTGCACGTCACCCATGAAGGCTTCGGACGCGCGCTGATCACGGTCGGCAAGCTGGTGGCCATGGATCGGACGCTGCGCGACGTGCATCGCTTCGGTTTCGAGTCGCTGCGGCAAATGAAGAGTGAGGCCGACAAGCATCTCGCCGCGGCGCTCGGCGTCATTGGCCGATTCCCCGAAGTGGCCGGTCTGTGAGGGTGGGACGATGAGCGAAGACGAAATCAGGGAACTCGATCGGCAGGTGAAGAAGCTCAAGCGCCTCGCCGCAGAGCAGGCGGCGAGGCTTCACGATCTGGTCGAGGACGGCTTGCCTGCGGCCTGGCAGGAGCTTCCGGAAACCTCACAGGCAACGATCCTCGCGTGCCAGTCTTGGGCGGAAGCCAATGCCCGGCTGCAGGCGGCGCTGAAAGGATAGGCGCATGGGCATCATCACCGGACGCACCCGCGGCGGGGACGAGTGGATCCCGCAATTCGTGAGTTTTCTCGATCCGAAGAAGTGCATTGGCTGCGGCCGCTGCTACAAGGTCTGTCCACGGAACGTTCTCGATCTGGTCGAGCGCAGCGAGCAGTTGCTGGCCGAGGCGGACGATGATGCCGATGACGATGACGAAATGATGGTGATGACCATCGCCAACGCCGGCGACTGCATCGGCTGTGGTGCCTGCGGCCGCGTCTGTCCGAAGGACTGCTACACCTACGAGGCAGCAGGCGGCTGAACTCGGAACGGCCGCCGGCGTGGTCGCCGGCGATCGTGTGGCAATCCGGCGTGTCGGGTTTACGACATCCTCAAGGCCCCGATCGAGATCGGAGTAGTCGTTCAAATTCATGGTGTTGCGTGCACTCTACCAGCCTGGTACGAAGCTTGCGGTATCCGCCTCAGGGAACCCACCCTTTCTCAAGGAGAGCACCTCATGATCCACCTGACCCCTGCGGCGCTGAAGGCCATCATCCGCTTCGTCAAGGCCACCGAGGCGCCGGTTGCCGGCCTGCGCATTTTTGTCTCCGGCGGCGGTTGCGCCGGCCTGCAGTACGGTCTTCGCCTCGAGCAGGACAAGGCCGCTGATGACCTGGCACTCGACGTTGGTGCCGCGGCCCCCCTGCTGGTTGATCCGCTGAGCCACTCGCTGCTCGACGGCCTGAGTGTCGATTTCGTCGACAGCCTCACCCGCACCGGCTTCCGGTTCACCAATCCGAACGTTGCCGGCGCCTGCGCCTGCGGGCAGTCGTTCACCGCCTGAGGAGACCGCCATGTGGGACTACTCCGACAAGGTGCGGGAGCATTTCTTCAACCCGAGAAACTCGGGGCCCCTCGACGGCGCGAATGGCACAGGTGACTTCGGTTCGATCAAGTGCGGTGACGCGCTCCGCCTGATGCTGCGGGTCAATCCGGAGACCGAGGTCATCGACGACGCGCGCTTCCAGACTTTCGGCTGCGGCTCGGCAATCGCCTCGTCGTCGGCACTGACCGAGATCATCAAGGGAAAGACGCTGGATGAAGCGCTGCGGGTCAGCAATCAGGACATCGCCGATTATCTCGATGGACTGCCGCCGGAAAAGATGCACTGCTCGGTGATGGGGCGTGAGGCGCTGCAGGCTGCGGTTGCCGACTATCGCGGTGAGAGCTGGAAGGATGATCACGAGGAGGGCGAACTGATCTGCAAGTGCTTCGCCATCGATACCGTGATGATCGAAGACACGGTCCGCGCCAACAGCTTGCGGACGATCGAGGAAGTGGCCAACTACACCAAGGCCGGTGGTGGCTGCTCGGCGTGTCACGAGAAGATCGAGGACATCCTGATTGCCGTCAATGGCCGGCTTTACGCCAGGGAGGTGAAGCCGACGCGGGCGCCTGTGGCGAGCAGCGGCACGCCCGACATGCCCAAACTGACCAATTACCAGCGAATCCGCAGGATCGAGGAGACCCTGGAGGAGATCCGACCTCTGCTGCAACGTGAGCACGGCGATGTCACCCTGGTCGAGATCGATGGCAGGAACATCTACGTCGAACTCAGCGGTGCCTGCCAGGGATGCGCGATGCAAGCCGCCACGCTCGGCGGCGTACAACAGAAGCTCAGCGAAACGCTGGGCGAACTGGTGCAGGTGCTGCCGATCGCCCCACTGGTCCGCGCGTAGCTGAGTCATTCCATGGGAGAAGCCATGCAACCGATCTACATGGACAACAATGCCACCACCGCCTGTGATCCAGCCGTCGTGGCAGCGATGCTGCCCTACTTTACCGAGCAGTTCGGCAATGCTTCCTCAATCCACAGCTTTGGATCGCGCGTCGGCAAGGCGCTCAAGGAGGCGCGCGGGCAGGTCCAGTCGCTGCTCGGCGCAGCGCACGACAGCGAGATCGTGTTCAATTCCTGTGGGACCGAGGCCGACGCGACCGCCATCCTCTCCGCGTTGAAAGCCAATCCGGAACGACGGACGGTGATCACCACGACGGTCGAGCACCCGGCGATCCTCAGCCTGTGCCAGTGGCTCGAGAAGGAGGACTGCGTCGTGCATCGCCTGCGCGTCGACGGCAAGGGGCGGCTCGATCTCGACGAGTATGCTTCGCTGCTCAACGATCGCGTGGCAATCGTTTCGGCGATGTGGGCGAACAATGAAACGGGTACGCTGTTTCCGGTCGAGGAGATGGCGGAGATGGCGCACGCGCAGGGCATTCCCTTTCACACCGACGCCGTACAGGCCGTCGGCAAGGTTGCCATCGACCTGAAGAAGACGAAGATCGACATGCTCTCGCTCTCCGGCCACAAGCTGCATGCACCGAAGGGTATCGGGGTGTTGTATGTCCGCCGCAACACCCGTTTCCGCCCACTCCTGCGCGGCGGTCACCAGGAGCGCGGGCGACGCGCCGGTACCGAGAACTCGGCGTCGATCGTCGGCCTGGGCGTTGCTTGCGGACTCGCCCAGCAGTACATGAGGGAAGAGAACACGACCGTCAAGCGCCTGCGTGACCGCCTCGAACGGGGCATTCTCGGCAGCGTCAGGAACGCCTTCGTCAATGGCGACACGCTCTACCGTCTGCCGAACACCACGAGCATCGCCTTTGAGTATGTCGAGGGCGAAGGCATCCTGCTGCTCCTGAACCAGCAGGGCATTGCAGCTTCCTCGGGATCGGCCTGCACCTCGGGCTCACTCGAGCCGTCGCATGTCCTGCGGGCGATGGCGATCCCCTATACAGCCGCGCACGGGACGATACGCTTTTCGCTCTCACGCTACAACACGGCACAGGAAGTGGAGCAAGTCATCGCCGCCGTCCCGCCGGTGATCGCGAAGTTGCGAAAGCTCTCTCCGTACTGGAGCGGTGACGCACCGCTGGCCCGTCCGGAGGAAGCCTTCCGGCCGGACTACGCATGAGCCCGCCGAACGATGGCACGCCCACCGACGCCGGCAAGGTCGACTCGGCGACCGCGGATATCGCGCGCGACCGATGCTGCTGGCCCACCGACGGCGTCGCAGTCAGCCGCCGCCGTCTGCCGCCGGATGCCTTCTCCTGACCGTCTCGAACAGGCAGACGGCGGCGGCAGCGGCGACGTTCAGCGACTCACAGTCGCCGGGCATCGGGATGCTCACCTGCAGTTGCGTCGCCGCCAGCACCGCCGCGCGCAAGCCCTGCCCTTCGCTGCCGAAGACCCAGGCGACCGCTGGCGCCAGTCCGGCCGAGTAGAGGTCGGCGGCCGCGCCGACGGCGGTCGCGATGCTCTGGCCATGGTAGGAGGTGAGAAACGCGGGCAGGTCGCCGCCCTCGTGGATGGCGAGCTGGAAATGGGCTCCCATGCCGGCACGCAGCGTCTTCGGCGACCAGGCCTGGGCGCAGTCCGCCGACAGCAGGATCTGCTGAAACCCGGCCGCCGCTGCGCTGCGCAGGATCGAGCCGACGTTGCCGGGATCCTGGACGCCATCGAGCACGACCGTATCGGCCGCCAGGTCGATCGTCGTGGCCGGCTGCGGCCAGGCGGCAACGGCCATGATGCCGCTCGGCGTATCGACCAGAGCCAGTTCGCCCCACAGTGCATCCGGCAACTGCGTGACCGGAATGGCGGGCGGGCAGTTCGCCAGATGGTCGACGACCTCCCTCCGCCCGGCAGCGCTGTCGCTGATGACGATCTCGAGGGGGCTGCCACAGCGCTGCTGGTAGGCAGTGATCAGATGCATGCCGTCGAGCAGCAGGCGGCCACTGCGACGCCTCTCGCGGGCGCTTGCGTGCAGGCGCTTCAGCTCGCGGTAGTGCGCATTGTCGCGCGAACTGATCCGCTTCATGGCGGCAGCAGGCGGGCAACCGGGGCAAAGCTGCGCCGGTGCGCGGGGCACGGCCCGTACGCCAGCAGGGCACGCAGGTGAGCTGGCGTCGGGTAGCCCTTGTGGCGGTCGAATCCATACTGCGGATGGGCGGCGTGCAACGCCTGCATGCCGGCATCGCGCACCGTCTTCGCCAGGATCGACGCGGCAGCGATCTGGCCGATGCGGCCATCGCCGCCGATCACCGCCTGCGCGGGAACGGCGAAACCCGGGCAATGCGCACCGTCGACGAGAATCTGCGCTGGCAGCACGCCGTAGCGATCGATCAGCCCGCTGACCGCACGCTGCATGGCGAGCAGGCTCGCCTGCAGGATGTTGAGGCGGTCGATCTCGTCGACCGACGCCTCGGCGACGGCCCAGGCGAGGGCCTGGCTGCGGATCTCGTCGGCGAGCCGCAGCCGCCGCGCAGCGCCGAGCTTCTTCGAATCATCGAGATCGGCAATCGGCCGCCGCGGATCGAGGATTACCGCTGCAGCCACAACCGGGCCGGCCAGCGGGCCACGCCCTGCCTCATCGACGCCGCAGGCGAGCCCCTCAGCCTGCAGCAGCGCCGGCATGCTCGCGGATCGCAGCCGGCAGGCAGCCGATGACGGCCTGGGCGGCTTTCTCGGCGGCGTTCTGCCGCAACTGCAGATGCAGTGAATGAAAGAGCGTCTGCAGACCGGCGCGCACGCCCCGGTCTGCGTACAGGTTGAGGACGGCCTGGGCGAGGTTCGCCGGCGTCGCGTCGTCCTGCAGGAACTCGGGGACGACGAACCTGCCGGCGAGAACGTTCGGCAGGCCAACATAGGGCAGGTAGCCGCCGATGCGGCGCATCAGCCAGGCGGAGAACGGCGCCATCCTGTATGCGATGACCATCGGTCGCTTGAGCAGAGCCGCTTCGAGCGTGGCCGTCCCGCTGGCGACGAGAACGACGTCGGCAGCCATCATCGCCTGGTGCGCGTGGCCGAACAGAAGACGCAGTGGCAGGTCGTCGGCGGCGCATCGCTGCCGCGCGGCCTCGAACATGCCGCGCGTCTCGCGCGTCGCCAGCGGCACGACGAAGGCCGCATCGGGGATCGCCCGGTGAATCCGGCGCGCGGTCTCGATGAAGGTATCGGCCATGTACTGCAACTCCGACTGCCGACTGCCCGGCAAAAGGGCAAAAACGGCCTGCTGTTCGGGAAAGCCCAGGAGCTCACGCGTCGCGTCACGCTCATCGTCGAGCGGCAGCATGTCGGCGAGCGGATGGCCGACGTAGCTGACGGGAATCCCCTGCCGCTCGTAGATCGCCGGTTCGAAGGGGAACAGTGCGAGGACACGCGAGACTGCCGCGCCGATCCTGTGAATGCGCTCGCCACGCCAGGCCCAGATCGACGGACTGACGTAATGGACGGTCGTCACGCCGTGCCGCTTCAGTGCCCGCTCCAGACCAAGGTTGAAGTCGGGCGCATCGACGCCGATGAAAACGTCCGGCGGGTCGGCCAGCAGGCGCCGTCGCAGACCGCGACGGATGGCAACGATCTCGCGAAAGTGGCGCAGGACCTCGGCGTAGCCGCGCACCGCCAGCTTCTCGAGCGGGTACCAGGAGTCGAAGCCCTTGCCCAGCATCCGCGGACCGCCGATGCCGAAGAACACCGCCTGCGGCAGCCGGCGGCGGATGGCCTCGATGAGCTGGCTGGCCAGGAGGTCGCCCGATGCCTCACCGGCCACCAGCGCGATCCGGACCACGCCAGCGGTCATCGGATGATGCCGCGCCTCGAAACGGCGAGGAAGTCGAGCAACGGCTGTATCTCGGGATGAGCCTTGACCTCATCCTGCAGCTTGGCGCGCGCTTCCTCGAGCATCAGGCCCGACTTGTAGATGGTGCGGTAGGCACGTTTCAGCGTCAGCAGCGCCTCCGGCGAGAAGCCTCGCCGTTTCAGGCCCTCGGCGTTGATGCCGTAGGGGCCGGCGCTGTTGCCGGCAGCCATGACATAGGGCGGAACGTCCTGGATGACGACCGATCCGGCAGCGATCATGCTGTGCGCGCCAACGCGGCAGAACTGGTGCACGCCGGCGAAACCGCCAAGGATCGCCCAGTCCCCGATATGGACGTGACCGGCGAGTTGCGCGTTGTTGGCAAAGATCGTGCGGCTGCCGACCTGGCAGTCATGCGCGATATGCACGTAGGCCATGATCCAGTTGTCGTCACCGACACGGGTGATGCCGACATCCTGCGCCGTGCCGATGTTGAAGGTGCAGAACTCGCGGATCGTGTTGCGGTCACCGATCTCGAGGCACGTCGGCTCGCCGCCGTACTTCTTGTCCTGCGGCACCTCGCCGAGTGACACGAACTGGTAGATGCGGTTGTCGCAACCGATGCGCGTCCGCCCGGTGACGACGACGTGCGGCCCGATGGTCGTGTTGTCGCCAATCTCGACGTCCTCGCCGATGATCGAATAGGCACCGACCGTCACGTTCGTCCCGAGTCGCGCACCGGCATGGATGATGGCTGTCTGGTGGATCATGGCGGCCGCTTCCGGAATCTCAGGCGATGTTGCTCTTGGCGCACATCAGCTCGGCTTCGGCGACCGTCTCGCCATCGACCACCGCCCGCGCCTCGAACTTCCAGATGTTGCGAAACTGGCGCTGGATGCTGACGTGCAGATGGAGCTGGTCGCCCGCGGTCACCGTCTTCTTGAAGCGCGCCTTGTCGATGCCGACGAAGAAGAAGAGCGAGTGCAGGTCAGGCTTCTCGCCGAGACTGCGGAACGACAGGATGCCGGCGGCCTGTGCCAGCGCCTCGGTGATCAGCACGCCCGGCATCACCGGGTGATGCGGGAAGTGCCCGGGAAAGAACGGTTCGTTGATCGTCACGTTCTTGTAGGCATGGATCGACCGGCCGGGCTGGCAATCGAGGACACGATCCACCAGCAGGAACGGATAGCGATGCGGCAGGTGCTCGAGGACTTCCTTGATATCCATAGCGTTCAAGACGTTGTCTCCATCAGTTTGATCTTCTTCTCAAGTTCGGCGACCCGTTCGACGAGCCTGGCCAGGCGTCTGAGCTGCGCCGCATTGTGCAACCAGTCGGCATGTTCATCGAGCGGGAAGACCCCGGTGTACTGCCCCGGGCGGCTCAGACTGCGGGCGACCAGGGTGCCGCCGGAAATGTGCACGTCGTCGCCGAGTTCCAGGTGGCCGCTGATCATGCCGGCGCCGCCAATGGTGCACCGCCGACCGATACGCGTGCTGCCGGCGATGCCGACGCAGCCGGCCATCGCGGCGTTCTCGCCGATGCTGCAGTTGTGACCGACCTGAATCTGGTTGTCGAGCTTGACTCCGTCGGCAATCAGCGTGTCGTCGAGCGCGCCACGGTCGATCGAGGTGTTGGCTCCGATCTCGACATCATCGCCGATCACCACCCGGCCGATCTGCGGAATCTTGATCCAGCGCTCGCCCTCCCTGGCAAAACCGAAGCCGTCGGAGCCGATCACCGCCCCCGAGTGGATGATCGCCCGCCTGCCGATCACGCAGCGATCATAGACGACGACGTTCGGATGCAGCAGCGAATCGTCGCCGATCGCCACCCCGTCGCCAATCACGCAACCGGGCTGCAGCGTCACGTTGTCGCCGAGCTGCACCCCCCTGCCGACGACGACATTCTCGCCGATGCAGGCCGATGCCGGCACCGGCGAGTGCACCACGGCACCGCGATGGACACCCGGCCGGCGGGCTGCCGGCGGATTCAGCAGGCCAACGACGCGCGCGTAGTAGGCGTACGAATTCTGGTGCACGATCCGCGGCAGTTCGGTCTCGGCGGCAAACTGCGGCGGCACGATGACCGCCGATGCCAGCGTCGTCTGCAGCTGCGCGCGGTACTTCGGATTGGCGAGGAAGGCAATCTCGCCCGCCCGCGCCGACTGCAGCGTGCCGACCTGCGACACGACGAGCGACCCGTCGCCCTGCAGCACACCGCCAAGACGGGCGACGATCTCGTCCAGTCGCAAACCGGCCGCCATCGGTGGCGCTGGTGTGGACTACTTCGCCGGGTCCCTGGATTCCGACAGTGCCTTGATGACCTTGTCCGTGATGTCGAGCCGCGGGCTGACCCAGACCACATCCTGCACGATCAGGTCGTACTTCTCGCTGTCGGCAAGCTGCTTGATCGCCTTGTTCGCCTTCTCGATGATGGCAGCGTTTTCCTCATTCTGCCGCAGGTTGAGATCCTCGCGGAACTCGCGCTGCTTGCGCTGGAACTCGCGTGACAATTCGGCGAGATCCTTCTCCTTGGCGCGTCTTTCCGGCTCGGACATGGTCAGGCCGCCCTTCTCCAGCGATTCCTGCAGGCCCTGAACCTGCTTCGCCAGACGCTGCAGGTCCTGGTCCCGCTTGGAGAATTCCTGTTCGATCTTCTTCGCCGCCTTGACGGCCGCCGGCGCATCGCGGAACAGCCGCTGCGTATTCACGTACCCAACCTTCAGATCGGCCGCCGCGGTTCCGGCCATGGGCAGCGTCGCAAGCAGGACTCCGAGCAGCGTGGCAATCGTTCTATTCAAGCTAATTCTCCCGCATCAAAAGGTCGTTCCCATCTGAAACTGAAACTTCTGGATCTTATCATTCTTCTCGATGCCGATAGGCTGCCCAAAACTGAATTTCAACGGTCCAAGCGGAGAAATCCACGCCGCCGTCAGTCCTACGGACCAGCGCAGTCCGCCTTCGGAGATCGTATAGCCGGTTTCGTTGAAGACGTTGCCGGCGTCGATGAAGGGTCCGAGACGCAGTGCCTTGTCGAAACCCGGGACAGGCATCAGCACTTCGGCGTTGAGAACGATCTTGCGCGTACCGCCCAGGCGGGTATCCGGATAGAGTGGGTCCACCGGCCCCAGACTCGCCGTCTCGAAGCCGCGCACCGAGCCGACACCGCCGGCGTAGAAGTTCTTGTAGAACGGCAGCGTCTGTCCCTCGAGCCCGTTCGCGTAGCCCACCTCGCCGTAGAGCATCAGGATCAGGTCCTTCGTCAGCGAGAAATACTGCTGATTGGAATAGGTCAGGCGGTAGAAGGAAAGGTCGACACCCGGGATGGCCACCTCGACCCCCGCCTTCTGCACGCCACCGCTGGTGGTGTTGATCGCGCTGTTGCGCGTGTCACGAACCCACGACACCGTCGCCGGCAGGGTGATGTTGGAATCCCCATGCTCCCTCTGGAACTGGATGTACTGAATCGGTGTCGCGATGGTGATCGGCGTGATGTCGATCGTCGTCTGGTCGATCGCCAAGCCGACGTTGAGCATGTCCTTCTCGTCCAGCGGAAAGCCGAAGCGGATGCCGCCGCCCCAGGATGTGGACTGGAAGGCATAGCCGAGCGAGGTCGGATTGAGCGTCCGGTAATACAGGTCGAAGCCTTGGCTGATGCCGTCAACGGTGAAATAGGGATTGGTGTAGTTGATCCCCAGTGTGCGGTTCAGCTTGCCGGTGTTCACCTGCAGGGCGAGGAACTTGCCGCTGCCAAAGATGTTCGACTGCGAGATCGAGCCCGAGAGGATCACCTTCTCGGCCGTCGAGTAGCCGGCACCGATCGAGATGTTGCCGGTCGACTTCTCGGCCACGTTGACGTTGACGTCGACCTGGTCGATGCTTCCCGGTACCGGCGGTGTCTCGACGGTGACTTCGTTGAAGTAGCCAGTACGGTCGATCCGCTCGCGTGACTTGTTGACGCGGTCGGCATCGTACCAGGCACCCTCCATCTGGCGCATCTCCTGCCGGATCACCTCGTCGCGGGTCTTGGTATTGCCGGTGACATTGATGCGGCGGACGTAGGTCCGCTTTCCTGGATCGACGAAGATGGTGAAAGCCACCTGCCGCTTCTCCTTGTCGAGTTCCGGCGCCGCATTGACGTTGGCAAAGGCGTAGCCCTGGTGGCCAAGCTTGTCGGTGATCGCCTTGGTGGTCTCGTTCAGCCGCTCGCGCGAGAACACCTCGCCCGCCCTGATCTTCACCAGCTTCCTGAACTCCTCTTCCGGCAACGTCAGGTCGCCCGCAAGCTTCACCGAGGAGACGAGGTAACGCTCGCCTTCGTTGATGCTGATCGTGATGTAGATCTCTTTCTTGTCCGGCGTGATCGACACCTGCGTCGACTCGACGCTGAACTCCAGATAGCCACGATCGAGATAGTACGAGCGCAGCGTCTCGAGGTCCGCCGACAGCTTCTGCCGCGAGTACTGGTCGTCCTTGGTGTACCAGCTGAGCCAGCCGCCCGTCTTCTGTTGCATCGCGGACAGAAGGTCCTTCTCGCGAATGGCATTGGCGCCGACGATGTTGATCTGCCGGATGGTTGCCGGCTCACCCTCGTCGATGGTGAAGTTGATCGCCACCCGGTTGCGCTCCAGCGGCGTGACGGTCGTCGTGATCGCCACAGCGTACCTGCCGCGTGTCAGGTACTGGCGTTTCAGTTCCTGCTCGGCCTTCTCCAGCGTTGCCCGGTCGAAGGTCCGCGCCACGGCGACGCCCACTTCCTTCAGACCCTTGGTCAACTGCTCCTTGTCGAACTCCTTGAGACCGATGAAATCGATCTGCGCGATCGCCGGCCGCTCCTCGACGACGACGACCACGACCCCGCCATCCATCTCGATGCGGACATCCTTGAAAAACCCGGTGGCGAACAGGGCCTTGATCGCCTGCGCCGCCATCTCGTCGGTCATCGTGTCACCGACCTTGACTGGCAGGTAGCTGAAGACCGTACCGGCCTCGACGCGCTGGATTCCTTCGAGGCGGATGTCACGCACGGTGAACGGCTCGATGGCCGCCGCGGCGGAGGCAAGGAGGGAGGCCACCAGACCTGCAAGCAGGCTCTTCTTCATAGGCTCAGCCGGAGAACAAGCGGTTGATATCGTTGTAGAAAGCGAAAGCCATGAGCATGATCAGGAAGGTCAGGCCGATCTGCTGACCTATCTCCATCGTGCGCTCGGAAACCGGCCCGCGCTTGATTATTTCCACCAGATAATACAGCAAATGCCCACCGTCCAGAATCGGGATGGGCAACAGGTTGAGGACGCCGAGGCTGATGCTCACCAGTGCCAGAAACTTCAGGTAGTAGTCGACACCCAGCTTTGCCGACTGGCCGGCATAGTCGGCAATGGTCACGGGCCCACTCAGGTTGCGCCACGAGACCTCGCCGGTGATCATGCGACCGATCATCACCAGGGTGAAGGTGGACTTGTCCCAGGTCTCGACAAGCGCCTTGCCCAACGCCGAGAGCGGATCGTAACGCACGGTGACCATCAGTTGCTCGCGTGCCTGTCCAGCGTCGCGCACCGAGGCACCGATGCGGCCGACCTCCTTTCCCTGTTCCTCGACCGCAGACGGTTGCACGCTCAACCTTTGCCGCAGCCCCTCGCGGAGCACGTCCAACTGCAGCGTCCGACCCGCCGACTGGCGAACCACACGGACCAGATCCGCCCAGCTCTCGATCGGCTCGCCATCGATCTCCAGAATCTCGTCGCCGGCCCGCAGCCCGGCAGCCTCGGCCGCGCTCCGGACGCTGACGCTGCCGATGATCGGCGGCAGACGCGGCCGGTAAAGCCGCAAGCCCAGCCTCTCTAGCGCATCACCCTCCCAGCCCGATTGCCGGACGACCGACAGATCGAGGCGGCGGACGACGACCTCCTGTCGCGGGTTGAGCAGTTCGAGGTCGACCGCGTCGTGATCGACCGCCTTTTGCAGCAGCAGCCAGCGCATCTCCTGCCAGGTCTGCACCTTTTCACCCGCCACCTGCAGAACCAGTTCGCCATTGTCGAACCCGGCCGCAGCGGCTGGACTCGACATCACGGGCGGACCGAGGATCGGCCTGAATTCCTCGCTGCCGTACCAGAACAGGCCCCAATAGAGCAGGATGGCGAGGACGAAATTTGCCGCCGGTCCGGCCGCGACGATCGCTATCCGGCGCGCAACCGGTTGCCGATTGAAGCTGCGGTGCAGTTCGTCGGCCGCTACTTCACCTTCGCGTTCGTCGAGCATCTTGACATAGCCACCGAGCGGGAAGGCGGCCAGGGCCCACTCGGTGCCATCACGCCCGCAGCGTCGCGTGACCAGAGGCCGCCCGAATCCGACCGAAAATCGCAGGACCTTGACCCCGGCCCAGCGCGCAGCAAGGTAGTGCCCGAACTCGTGCACGACGACCAGGATGCCGAGCACGACGGCGAACGCCACGAGATAGTAGAGGAACCCGCTCATGTGCAGACACCGGTGAGCAGACATTGCTCGGCGACCTCGCGCGCCGCCCGGTCGGCGGCCAGCACCTCGGCCAGGGAAACGGGCTCACCGCCTGGAGGCATGCGGTCCATCACTTCCTCGATCAGGCGGGGAATCGCCGTGAAGCCGATGCGCCCCTCCAGGAAGGCTTCCACCGCGACCTCGTTCGCCGCGTTGAGCGTCGCCGACGCCGTTCCTCCCGCGCACAGGGCGCGGTAGGCCAGCGCCAGACAGGGGAACAGCTCGACATCGGGACGCTCGAAATGCAGGCTGGCGATGGCGCCAAGGTCGAGCGGTGCGACCCCGGCGGTGGTGCGGCGCGGATAGGCCAGAGCATGCGCGATCGGCGTCCGCATGTCCGGATTGCCGAGTTCAGCAATCACCGACCCGTCGGCATACTGGACCAGAGAATGGACGATGCTCTGCGGATGGATGAGGACCTGGATTCGCTCCGGCGGCACGTTGAACAACCAGCGGGCCTCGATCACCTCCAGCCCCTTGTTCATCATCGTCGCCGAATCGACGGAAATCTTCCGACCCATGACCCAGTTCGGGTGCGAACAGGCTTCTTCCGGACCGACGGACTCGAGGTCGGCCAGAGACCGACCACGAAACGGCCCGCCCGAGGCGGTCAGGCACAGGCCGAGCACGCCGCTCGCCTGCGGATCGCCGGCATAATCGCTCGGCAGCGACTGGAAGATCGCATTGTGCTCGCTGTCGATCGGCAGCAGCGTGGCATGGTTGTCGCGAACCGCCCGCATGAAGACCGCACCGGCCATCACCAGCGCCTCCTTGTTGGCGAGCAGGACCTTCTTGCCGGCAACCGCAGCCGCCAGCGTCGGCGGCAACCCCGCGGCACCAACGATCGCCGCCATGACGGCATCGACCTCGGGCAACTGTGCCATGCGCAGCAGCGCGTCGGGCCCGTGGCTGACGGCGGTCGCACAGCCCGCATCATCGAGGCGGCCGGACAGTTCGACCGCCACGGCTTCGTCACCGACCACCGCGTACTGCGGCCTGAACTCGAGACACTGCTCGAAAAGGCGCTCGCTCTGCCGGTGCGCGCAGAGCGCGACGACGCGGTAGAGATCGGGATGACGTCGTACCACGTCAAGGGTGTTGACCCCGATCGAACCGGTCGAGCCGAGAATCGTCAGCCTCTGCATGCTGGTGGCGATGCTGCTCAAGCGCCGGTCACCAGCCACACGAGTGCCACCAGCGGCAGGGTCGAGGTCAGGCTGTCGATCCTGTCGAGCACCCCGCCGTGCCCCGGCAACACGTTGCTGCTGTCCTTGAGGCCCGCCTGCCGCTTGAGCAGCGACTCGAACAGGTCGCCGACGACGCTGATCGCCGTCAGCAGCAACAGGACGGGCAACAGGAGCAACGGATTGCCGGCGAGCGCCGCCGGCAGGCGCGACGAGAGCAGCAGGCCATAGGCGATCACCAGCAGGGAGCCGCCGATCGCCCCTTCCCAGGTCTTCCCGGGACTGATCGCCGGCGCCAGCTTGTGCTTGCCGAAGCGGCGGCCGCTGAAGTAGGCGCCGATGTCCGCCAGCCAGACCACGGCCATGATCGCCAGCACCGCCAGCGGGCCGGCCTGCCGCAACTGGACCAGCGCCAGCCAGAGCGGCAGCAGCAGGACGGCTCCGGTTGCCAGCGCCGGGACCATGCTGCCAAGGGGCCACCGCCGCCGCAGCCAGATCGGTGCCAGCAGCAACCAGAAGACCGCCGCCGGCAGGTAGATGCAGGCGCCCAGCCGCCACGCCGAATCGGCGAAACCCGCCGCCAGACCGACTGCCGCCGGCTCCGCGATCGCCAGCAGCAGGCAGATCGTCACCAGGGCGACGCCGAGCGCGATCCTCGACGCGCCGGCAAGACACATCAACGCGCCCCACTCCCAGGCCGCAACGGCAGCGACGGCGGTGACGAAAAGCAACCAGCCGAGCGGCGGCAGAAGGAACAGGGCCAGAAGGAAGACCGCAAGCAGGACGACCGCGGTGAGTACCCGCGTCCTAAGCATCGGCCCGTGGATCCGTCGCTGGCGCCGCTGTCGGCGGCGCGCCCAGCAACTGCTCGCTGGTCCGCCCGAAGCGGCGTTCGCGCTGCCGATACCACGCCAGAGCGAGGTCGAAAGCGTCCGCGTCGAACTCCGGCCACAGCACGTCGGTGAAATAAAGCTCCGAATAGGCCAGTTGCCAGAGCAGGAAGTTGCTGATCCGCTGTTCGCCGCCGGTACGAATGAAGAGATCGGGTTCCGGCGCGTAGCTCATCGCCAGGTGCGGCGTCAGGTCGCCCTCGTCCCACTCGTCGCCTCGCCCGGGATGTTCCTTCTGCATGCGCCTCACCGCCTGCAGGACGTCCCAACGCCCGCCGTAGTTGGCAGCGATCGTCAGGACGAGGCGACTGTTGGCAGCCGTCCGTTGCTCCGAAGCATCGATCAGTGCCTGCAGGTCGGGCTCGAAGCGTGTCAGGTCGCCGATCACCCGCAGGCGCACGCCATTGCGATCCAGCTTCCTGACCTCTTCCTTGAGGACGCGGACGAAAAGCTGCATCAACAGCGACACCTCGTCTTGCGGCCGGCGCCAGTTCTCCGAACTGAATGCGAACAGCGTCAGGTACTCGATGCCACGCTCAAGACAGCAGCGGACCATCGTCCGTACCGTCCGGACACCCTGCCGGTGACCGGCAAAGCGCGGCAGCAGGTGCTTCTTCGCCCAGCGGCCATTGCCGTCCATGATGATGGCCACATGCCGGGGAACGGCCAGTGGCGGCGGAACATCACGCGTCGAGCTGGCAAAACGCTGCATCCTGATCCCCTCGTAGACAGCGCTCAGATCGCCATCAGCTCGGTTTCCTTGTGGCTGAGGAGCTTCTCGATCTCCGCCACGTAACGGTCAGTCAGCTTCTGGATGTCGTCCTGAGCGCGATGCTCGTCGTCCTCGGAACACTCCTTGTGCTTCAGCATCTCCTTCAGCGTCGCGATCGCGTCCCGGCGAAGGTTGCGCACCGCCACCTTGGCTGCCTCGCCCTCGCCCTTGACGACCTTGATCAGTTCGCGACGACGCGCCTCGGTCAACGGCGGCATCGGCACGCGGATCAAATCCCCCTGTGCCGACGGATTGAGGCCGAGGTCGCTGTCGCGCACTGCCTTCTCCAGCTTGGCCAGCATGTTCTTCTCCCACGGCTGGACGCCGAGCGTCCGGGCATCGATCACGGTCACGTTGGCCACCGTATTGATCGGCACCGATGAGCCGTAATACTCGACATGCACGTGGTCGAGCAGGCCGGTATGGGCGCGCCCGGTACGGACCTTTGCCAGGTCCGTCTTGAGTGTCTCGACCGATCTCTGCATCTTGTGCTCAGCCGTCTTCTTGACTTCTGCTATCGCCATCTGTTGCTCCCGTCAGCAATGGACCAGGGTGCCTTCGTTGTCGCCCATCGTGACCCGCTGCAGCGCCCCCGGGTTGAATATCGAGAAGACATTGATCGGCAGTTTCTGGTCACGACAGAGGGCGAATGCCGTGGCATCCATCACCGCCAGATTGCGGGCGATCGCGTCATCGAAACTGATGCGGTCGTAACGGGTCGCCTGCGGATCCTTTTTCGGGTCGGCCGTGTAGATGCCGTCCACCTTGGTCGCCTTGAGGACGATCTCGGCACCGATCTCGGCACCGCGCAAAGCCGCCGCGGTGTCGGTGGTGAAGAAGGGATTGCCCGTTCCACCGGAAAAGATCACCGTCCGCCCCTGCTCGAGGTAGCGGATCGCCTTCGCCCGGATGTACGGCTCGACCACCTGTTCGATGTTCAGCGCCGACTGCACGCGCGATACCATCCCTGCCGCCCGCATCGCATCGTGCAGCGCGAGGCCGTTCATCACCGTCGCCAGCATGCCCATGTAGTCGGCCTGCGCGCGGTCCATGCCGCGCGCAGCCGGGGCGACCCCGCGAAAGATGTTGCCGCCGCCGATGACCACACCGACCTGCACACCGAGGTCGACGATCGCCTTGATCTCGGCAACGATGCCGGTGATCGTCTGCCGATTGATGCCGTAGGCGTCGCCGCCCATGAGTGCTTCGCCGGAGAGTTTGAGGAGGATGCGTCGGTATCTCGGTGACGGGGCGGACATCGGCTTCTGGCTCCCTCGATCAGGCGCTCATCTCTGGGCGGCAGCGGCAGCCTGCGCCGCCACCTCGGCGGCAAAGTCGTTCGAACGTTTGGCCAGGCCCTCGCCAACGACGAACAGCGTGAAGCCGGCGATCGACGCACCCTTGCTCTTCAGCAACTGGGCAATCGTCTGCTTGCCGTCCTCGGCCTTGACGAAGACCTGCCCGAGCAGGGTCACCTCGTTCAGGAACTTCTGCACCGAGCCCTCGACGATCTTCTCGATCATCGCTTCCGGCTTGTTCGCCTCGCGCGCCTTCTCCGCCGCGATGCGGCGCTCGCTGTCGATCAGTTCGGCGTCGATGCCCGATGCATCGAGGGCCTTCGGTTTCGACGCTGCGATGTGCATCGCCAGGTCCCTGCCGAGTTGATCGTCGCCACCGCTGTAATCGACCAGAACGCCGATTTTCGCGCCGCCATGGACGTACGACGCCAGCCGGCCGCTGGCGGCGGTGCGCACGAAGCGACGAAGCGACATGTTCTCGCCGATCTTGCCGACCAGCGCCGTGCGCGTCGATTCGACGGTGCCATCTCCCATGGGCAGCGACGAGAGGGCGGCGACGTCGGCCGGGTTCTCGCTCAGGACGAGGCCGGCACAATCGCTGGCCAGCTTGAGGAACTCGTCGTTCTTGGCGACGAAGTCGGTTTCGCAGTTGATCTCGACGATGGCCCCGAACAGGCCATCGGCGGTCCGCTGGATGGCCACGACACCTTCCGCAGTGATGCGGCTGGCTGCCTTGCTCGCCTTCGATCCGAGCTTGACACGGAGGATCTCCTCTGCCTTGCCAATGTCGCCCCCGGCTTCGGTCAGCGCCCTCTTGCACTCCATCATCGGCGCGTCGGTCCTCTCGCGCAACTCTTTCACCATGCTTGCGGTTATTTCCGCCATTTCATTCTCCACTTGCAGGCGCCGGCCCGTCGATCGGGGCGCCCGTCATCCAGTACATGCGCAGACCCTGGCGCCATGCGCGCCGGCCACCAGAGGCGGCCACGTCGCCGGCACGCTGCGCCCCGGCCGGGACGCAGCGCTCAGATCACTCGCCCGCCTCTTCCTCGAAGAACTCGTCACCGGCGACGACATCGAGGAGTTCCTCGACGAACTGGCTGCGACCTTCGAGGACCGCGTCCGCAACGCCACGCGCGTAGAGTCGGATGGCACGCGACGAGTCGTCGTTACCCGGAATGACGTAGTCCACGCCATCGGGAGAGTGGTTGGTGTCGACCACGGCGACCACCGGAATCCCCAGCTTGACGGCCTCGGTGATGGCGATCTTGTGGTAACCGACATCGATGACGAACAGCGCGTCGGGCAGCGAACCCATCTCCTTGATGCCGCCGATCGACTTGTGCATCTTGTCCAGCTCGCGCGTCAGCATCAGCGCTTCCTTCTTGCCGAGCCGGTCGAGGGAGCCGTCCTCGCACATCAGCTCGAGTTCCTTCAGGCGCTTGAGCGATTGCTTGATGGTCTTGAAGTTGGTCAGCATGCCGCCCAGCCAGCGCTGGTCGACGAACGGCGAAGCACAGCGGGTCGCCTCTTCGGCCATGATTTCGCGCGCCTGGCGCTTGGTGCCGACGAACAGGATCGTTCCCTTGTTTGCCGACAGCTTGCGCACGAAGCTCATCGCTTCGTTGTATTTCGCCAGTGTCTGCTCGAGGTTGACGATGTGAATCTTGTTGCGCGCGCCGAAAATGTACGGCGCCATCTTGGGGTTCCAGAAGCGTGTCTGATGACCGAAGTGAACACCGGCCTCCAGCATCTGGCGCATCGTTGTAGACATGGATCTTGGCTTTCTCCATCAGGGTTGGACCACCATCCGCCCAGCTACAGCCTGCCCTTGCACCAGCTGCGCGGCAGACACCCTTGAACAGGCGGATGTGCGTATTGGGACCGGCCACCTCGACCAGCCCGGCGTGGCCGGAACGGCACGCACTTCCTTCATTGCCGGCACCGGCCAGCAAAGGCCGAGGATGGTACCACCAAGACAAGGATGATTTCAATTCCGGGCGCAGCGAAAGCCGGTTTTTCTGCATCGCCGGCGTCGATCGCCGGCTGTGCGGGCAAATTGCCTAAGCCGGCCGCTTCCTTTATCCTTCGCTCCTCCCGATCCCGCCGCCGAGCGCCCAGCATGAGCATCAGCCGCAAGACCCCACAGGAAATAGCCAGGATGCGTGTCGCCGGGCGTCTCACGGCGGAAGTCCTCGACTACATCACGCCACACGTGCGGGCCGGCGTCACCACCAGCGAACTCGACCGGCTCTGTCACGACTACATCGTCGGCGTCCAGAAGTGCATTCCTGCGCCCCTCAACTACGCGCCGCCCGGCTACCGGCCCTATCCCAATTCGATCTGCGCCTCGATCAACCATCAGGTCTGCCACGGGGTGCCTGGCGACCGCCCGCTGCGCAACGGCGACATCGTCAATCTCGACATCACGGTGATCAGTGACGGCTACCACGGCGACAGCAGCCGCATGTTCCAGATCGGCGAAACCTCGCTGCAGGCCCGGCGCCTGTGCGAGGTCAGTTTCGAGTGCCTGTGGCTGGGCATCGTCCAGGTACGCGCCGGCGCCCATCTCGGTGACATCGGCCACGCGATCCAGAAGCATGCCGAGCAGTGCGGCTACTCGGTGGTGCGCGAGTTCTGCGGCCACGGCATCGGCGCCAGGTTTCACGAGGAACCACAGGTCCTGCACTACGGCCGGCCGCACACCGGCATCACCCTTGAAGCAGGCATGATCTTCACCATCGAGCCGATGATCAATGCCGGCAGGGCGGCCGTCAAGACGATGGCCGATGGCTGGACCATCGTCACCAAGGACCACAGCCTGTCCGCGCAGTGGGAGCACACCGTCCTGGTCACCGACGGCGGCTACGAGGTCCTCACCGTTTCCTCGGCCACACCGCCGCGACCCGGCTGGATCGGCGACGCCGGATGATCATGGGCGAGACCGGTCGCCAGTCTCTGGTCGAGCGTTCTCGCTCGCGGCTGCGGACAGGCCAGTCGGAATTGCGACAGCGCTTTCTCGACGACGACGACGCGCCGTACCTGCTGCAGGCGCGCTGCGCCCTGGTCGACGAAGTGCTGCGCGACCTCTGGCAGGCGCTGTCCCTGCCGCCGGAAATGGCACTGCTGGCCGTCGGCGGCTATGGCCGCGGTGAACTCTACCCCGCCTCCGACGTCGATGTCCTGCTCCTGCTGCCGGCGGTAGCGGGCCCGGAGCTGACCAGCCGCGTCGAGTTCGCCGTCGCGCTGTTCTACGACATCGGTCTCGAGATCGCACCCAGCGTGCGCACGGTCGCCGAGTGTTCGCAGGCCGCTGCCGACGATCTGACGATCTGCACCGCCCTGCTCGAAGCGCGGCCGCTCACCGGCGACGGCACGCTGTTCGCGGAAGCTTGCCGGCAGCTTCGTGACGGGCTCGATCGTGGGACCTTCTTCGACGCCAAGCGGATGGAGCAAGAGGAGCGCCACCGCCGCTACCAGGATTCGCCCTACGCCCTGGAACCCAACTGCAAGGAAGCCCCCGGCGGCTTGCGCGATCTGCAGACGATTCTCTGGATCACGCGCGCCGCCGGCCTCGGCGACTCCTGGGAGGATCTCGCCCGGCACGCCTTCATCACCCGCGACGAGGAGGAGCAACTGCTGCGCAGCCTGGCTTTCCTGCAGCGTCTGCGCTGCCACCTGCACCTGCACGTCGGCAGGCGCGAGGACCGGCTGCTCTTCGACCACCAGACGGCGCTCGCCGGCCGCATGGGTTGCGTCGCGACCGCGACCCGTCTCGCCAGCGAGCGGCTGATGCAGCAGTACTACCGGACGGCGAAGATGGTGACGCAGCTGAACACCATCCTGCTGCAGAACATCGGCGCAGCGATCTCGCCGCCGGCGGAGCAGGAGCCATCGCCGATCAATGAGCGCTTCCGGAAGACACACGAACTGCTCGACGTCGCCGCCGACGACGTCTTCCAGAAGACGCCGGCGGCGCTGCTGGAAGCCTTCCTGCTGATGCAGCAGCATGCCGATCTGCAGGGAATGACGGCACGCACGCTGCGCGCCCTGTGGCATGCGCGGACGCTGATCGATGACGCCTTCCGCCGCGACGCCGACAATCGCCGCTGCTTCCTCGCCATCCTGCAGCAACCGCGCGGCGTGCTGCACGAACTGCGGCGGATGAACCAGTTCGGCCTGCTCGGTCGCTACCTGCCGAACTTCGGCAAGATCGTCGGCCAGATGCAGCACGATCTGTTCCACGTCTACACGGTTGACCAGCACACCCTGCACGTGCTGCGCAACCTGCGCCGTTTCCTCTCCGATGAGTTCACCCACGAGTATCCGCTGTGCAGTGAGCTGATGAGTGATTTCCCCCGCCAGTGGGTGCTCTATGTCGCCGCCCTGTTCCACGACATCGCCAAGGGGCGCGGTGGCGACCACTCTGAGCTCGGCGCGGTCGACGCCGCCGAGTTCTGCGCGGCGCACGCCGTCGCTGCCGAGGACAGCGAGCTGGTCGTCTGGTTGGTACGGCACCACCTGCTGATGTCGAGCGTCGCCCAGAAGCAGGACATCGCCGACCCTGAGGTGGTCAGCTCCTTCGCCCGGACCGTCGGCGACGAAAGGAAACTGATCGCCCTCTATCTGTTTACGGTCGCCGACATCCGTGGCACCAGTCCGAAGGTCTGGAACACCTGGAAGGGCCAGTTGCTCGAGCAGCTATTCAGGAGTACCTGCCGCACCCTGCTCGATGGCGGCCAGGCACCGGTCCGGCAAGGCCTGATCGAAGAACGACAGCAGCACGCCGTGCGGCTGCTGCGCTACTTCGCCCTGCCCGACTCGGTTCACCAGCGGCTGTGGAAGCATCTCGACACGGTGTACTTCATGCGCCATTCGGCGGAAGAGATCGCCTGGCACGCGCGTGCCCTGCACTACCGCATCCGTCGCGACGAGCCTCTGGTCAGGGCACGCCTCAACCCGCAGGGTGAAGGTCTCGAAGTGCTGGTCTACACCCGCGACCAGCGCGACCTGTTTGCGCGACTGGTCGGCTTCTTCAGTCGCGCCGGCTACACCATCGTGGACGCCAAGATCCATACCACGCGCGACCACTACGCGCTGGACACCTTCATGCTGCTCGACCTCGGCGAGCGCGGCGACGACCGCGACATGATCGGCTACGTCGAACACGAACTGACTGACCGCCTGCGCCGCCAGGGGCCGCCCGAAGGGCCGGGCAGCGGACGGCTGTCGCGACAGGTGAGGAACTTTCCGGTACCGCCACTGGTGACCATCGAAGAAGACGAGAAGGGCGCCCATTACGTCCTCTCGGTCAGCGCGACGGATCGTCCCGGGCTGCTGTACACGATCGCCCTGACGCTGGCGGCACATGGCGCCAACCTGCACACGGCGAAGATCTCCACCCTTGGCGAGCGCGTCGAAGACACCTTCCTGATCAGCGGCGGCGATCTTGGCGAAACCGCCAATCGCATCAGGCTGGAAACCGAGCTGATCGAACGTCTGAAGCTGTGAAGCCGACACGGCGGTGGTCGGCTGATCTGCCCGCCGCTGCCCTCGCTTGCGGCTCCGATGCGCTCGAGGCCGCCCTCCCGGCCTGCTGGCGAAAGCCGCGTTCACAAGCCCCGCGACTGCGACAGGTGTCGATTTTTTTTACACTTCCCGCCACCGAATCCTCCTGCAGCCGTGGAATCACATGCTACGGCAATGATTTACTGAAGGATTGCATCCTCTCAATCCGTATGGCACATAACTTGCTTGAATGGGGAAAGCAAGGCACGAGGTCACCGGGTGGCAAGCCCCCGTGACTGTCATGGCAGGCTTTCTCGGCAGAGCGTGATGTAGTAGGCAAACATCCGCAGGCTGGAACGTCTAAAATGATTCTGCTCAGGCCGCAATCGATACCAAGGAAAGCACATGTCAGAGACCTCAAACGATAGAACCGAGCAGCGGCGCAAGCTGCTGAAGAAGGCCGCGGCCGTGCCGGCGATCTTCGTTCTGCCTTCCACCGGCAGGGCCGTGTCGTCGAGCAGCCTGCACGCATGTGTCGAGAGGGGTCTGCAGGCGAACGGCAGCAACCCGATCCCGTACATTATTCCCAAGGATCAGAATGACGATTGGGTGCGGGAGTACCAGCCGGCGGTCAACAACGGGGGCGGCCCCGACGATGTCATAGAGGGGAATGTCCTGGTTTACGAAAACACGGGCACGGCACCCCGGCCGGTGGCACACGCGTCGTGCTGGAACTCGATCAATTCGGGTGTACCGTACGCCAACCCGGATACCAACCTCATCTCGTGACCGATCGGCGGCAGTCCGTTCCGGGGCACGCACCCCCGCCCGCAGTCTGATGCGCCCCCTTTACCGCCGGCTGGGGGAAGGTGGCGTCGCATTCGATCAGAAAAACTGGCAGACGCACATCCTCACGCCGGCCGCCACGATCATCTTCGAAGCACTGAGCGAAATCGGCGACGGCCAGCAGCCGCTGCCTCTGGATCGGGCGCTGCGCTTTCTGCGCGACGAACTCGAACTCGATACCGACACCGACGAACTCCGTCAGGTGTTGCGTTCACTGCAGGAGATGGGCATGCTTGGCGGATGACTGCCGAGCCGCTCCGCCTGCGCAACCTCTCTCCCCTCATTCTCCGCCAGCGTCTTGCCAGTGCTTCGCTGACGCTCGACTATGGTGCTGCCGTCGTGCGCGTGGCCTCCGACCTCGCGGGCTTCGTTGCCGACCTGCAGCGCGTTTACGGCGCCTTTGCCGTGGTCGAACCGGCCTTCGCCGACTTCCATACGCAAATCCGCCGCGGCCGGGGATTGCGCGCCTGGCTGCGCCCGCAGTCCCGCTTCCTGATCGACGGCGTGCAGCCCTTCGACCCCTTTCCCCAGGAGCAGGCACTGGCGCACTTCGAATGGGGCGTCAACTGGTGCTTTGCGCAGCGCTTCAACCAGCACGTCCTGCTGCACGCCGGCGCCCTTGCGCTCGCCGACCACGGCGTCATCATGGCGGCGCCGCCTGGTTCCGGCAAGAGCACGCTGACGGCGGCGATGATGCTGCGTGGATTCCGCCTGCTGTCCGACGAGTTCGGCGTCCTCTGTCCGCGCAGCGGCCAGTTGTGGCCGATGCTCAAGCCGCTGGCACTGAAGAACCGTTCGATCGACGTCATTCGCGACTATGCCGACGACGTGATTCTCGGCCCGGTCTACAAGGGCACCCGCAAGGGCGACGTGGCACACCTCGCTCCCGGCGAGACCAGCGTCGACGCCCGCCGGCTGCCGGCACGCCCGCGGCTGGTCATCTTTCCCAGCTTTCGCCAGGGTGCGGCGTTGAGCACCCGCCGCCTGCCGGCCGAGGAGGCCTTCGCGCACCTCGCCTTCAACAGCTTCAACTACGAGGTCCTCGGCGCCATCTCGTTCAACGCTGTGGCGGACGTCATCGAGCATTGCCCCGCGTTCGCGCTCGAGTACAGCCATCTGGATGAAGCGATCGAGTCGGTCCGCGCGCTGCTCGCCGACTCGAGCGCTGCGAGCGACCGCGCATGATCGACCACCAGCCTGCCGCCGACCCGTTCCGGCTGCTGCAACTGCTGTGCGACCCCGGACGGGTGCGCGACCTGCACTTGCGCGACTGGGACACGCTGATCCGCCTCGCACGGCGCGCCCGGCTGCTGGGCGTGCTCGCCCACCGCATCCGCTCGCAGGCCGAGTACCTCGCTGCGATCCCGGACTGTGTCCGCGGCCATCTCGATTCGGCGACCACCTATTCGGCGCATCGCGTCCACCTCTTGCGCATGGAACTGGCAGCGCTGGCCAGCGTGCTGCCTGGCGAAGTGCGCGTCGCCGTTCTCAAGGGGGGCGCCTACATCATCCAGGACCTGGCGACGGCACGCGGCCGCCTGCCGAACGACGTCGACCTGCTGGTCAACCGCGAAGACCTGCGGCAGACCGAAGCTGCCCTGCTGGCCGCTGGCTGGGAGGCACAGGCCGTCGATGACTACGCCGACCGCTACTACCGGGAATGGAGTCATGAGCTGCCGCCCCTGCGCTTTCCCGGCCAGCCGATGGAAGTCGATGTCCATCACACCATCAGCCCGGTGACCGGTCGTCTGCAACCAGACCGGGCGCTGCTCTTCGCCGACCTGCAGGAGCTTGCCGGGCAGCGCTTCCTGGTGCTGCATCCGCTCGACCAGATCCTGCATGCCGTCATCCATCTCTTCCAGGACTCCGAGCTGGCCGACAACCTGCGCGACCTGGTCGACATCGACAGCCTCCTGCGCATCCATCTGCGGTCGCCAGAAGACTGGCGGACACTGAGCATGCGTGCCCGCCGTCATGGTGTCGAGCGTCCCCTGTGGTATGCCCTGCACTACTGCCGCCGCTGGCTGGCGACGCCCGTGCCCGACGGGCTGCCGCTGCCCCCGCCGCCAAAAACCATGGTGCGGGCGATGGACTGGCTCTATCCGCGCTGCACCCTGCCGCGACTTCCCGACGAGCCACCGCCGCTCGCACGCAGCATCGCCGTACGCCTCGGCGCCGCCCGCTACCAGTGGCTGCGCATGCCGCCCGGACTGCTGCTGCGCCACCTGGCCCACAAGAGCGCGCAGGCGGTGCGCCGGCGCCCGGCGCGGCAGGACGGCGCTGCCTGAGCCAGTCCCGACGCTGGTCCGGCGCCTCCGTCGCCGCGGCCCTCGTCAGCGTCGGCGAGCGTGGAGACGATCGTTCGCCGCGTCCGCTCGCCACAGCGCAGGAAAACGGCGCCTTGCCGGGCAAGCGAATGCCAGGACGGACGCCCTGCCGCCACGCAGTTCATTCATCGAGCCTCGCCGTTCCGTGTCGGCGCCGCCGAACGGCGGTTACGGCGAGGAGGTCGGCACGCCTTTCGCCACTGCCATCGAACGGCGGATAATGTCGCGGACCGTTCCGGCTTCGGCCGCCTGCGAACGGCCCGTCTCGACGGACAGTGCCCGCCGGCACCGCGCCAGGTGCCGGCAGTGGCTCCGCCGGCACGAGGCACGATCCGATCGCCCGCCGCCAGTGAACGATACGCGAACCACTCCTCTCGGACGATGGGAGACGCCATGCTGGACAAGAGCCTGTTGTTCCTCACCCTGCCCCTGATGCTCGTGGCAACGGTAGCGCTGCCGAAGGGGATCAGCCGCCTGCGCAGGAGGACCTTGCGGGTCGACGAACTGGCGAACCTGCCGCTCGCCAGGCCCGGCGGCACGCCGCTGGTCCTCGGCGTGCTGTGGGTGGTGGGCGCCGCGGTCGCGTTGCCCGCCAGCCTCGCCCTCTCGCCCCTGGCCGCCTTCGCCCAGCCGGCAGCGGCCGGCGCCTCGGTGCCGGCGGTGGGCAGCCCGGCGCGCAGCGCGATCCTCGACGCGCTGCGCGGCGAACTGGGGATCGCCGGCGGCGGCAGCCGCTTCAAGGTCTTCCACCTGAAGACCGCCGGCGCCTGGGCCTACTTCGAAGGCAACGAAATCGTGCACGTCGAGGGCCGGCAGTGGCAGGAAACCGATCTGACGGTGAAGGCGCTGCTGCACGAGAAAGACGGGCGCTGGCGGGTGCGCGCGCTGTGGACCCTGCCCGGCAACGAGCGCCTGCCCCTGCACGAGTTCGAGCGCCGGCTGGCCGGGCTGCGGGCGCGCTGGCAGCTGCCGGCAGGACTCTTTCCGTAGGCGATCATGCCAGCGGACGAGCGGGCGAGGGATGGAGGGCGAGGCGATGTGGGCAGCGGGGCTGCGGCATTGGCGAGACATGCGGAACGGCGATCGGCGACGCCGCTGGATGGCGGCGGTGGCGCTGTGGATGGCCGCGGTGGCGGCACTGGCGGCTGAGACGAGCATGCCGCAGCAGTCCCTCCTCGAGGCGATCGCCACGGGTGACCTCGAAGCGGCGCGTGCGGCGGTGGCGCGCGGCGCCGACCTCAACGCCGCCGGGCCGTTCCAGCGCACGCCGCTGCACGCGGCCGTCAAGGGTGTGGACACGCCCCTCCTCGAATGGCTGCTGGCGCACGGCGCCAACCCGGACGCGCGCGATGGCGACGGGCGAACGCCGCTGCATCTCGCCAACCAGACATCGGCGGCGATTCTCCTGCGCCACCGGGCAGACGCAAGTCTCACCGACCGCCAGGGCAACAGCGCGCTGCATGTCGCGGCTGAAGACAGCCGGCGAATGTGCCGACTGCTCGTCGAGGCCGGCGTGCCGGTGAACGCCCGCAACGCGTCCGGCCTCACCGCCCTGCATTTCGCCGTACTGGCCGGCAAGACGCAGGTCGCCGAAGAACTCGTCGCCCTGGGCGCCGACGTCAACGCGCGGACGGTCGCCGACTACTCGTACAAGCCGTCCTTCGTCGGCTGGGACGCGCAGGGAATGGAGAGCCGTGTGCCCGCCAGCGCGACACCCGTCTCGCTCGCCCGCCAGTTGCACCGGAAGAACCGCTGGGTGAGCGGCAACCGCTACGCCGAGCTGGCCGAATACCTCGGCAGCAAGGGCGCAGTGGAGTGAACTCCGCGCATCGCCCCGCAGCTCTCGATCGTGTCTCCCCCGCACCGCACGTCGCGGCGACGCACTTGCCCTTCTCCTTGCCTTCGGTTCCGCGAAACCTGGCCAGAGGACTTGCAGGCTGCAAGCGAGTAGCGCCAGATCAACCGGTGCGCTTCCAGATCGGCGGCACGACCAGTCCCCGCCGATGCGCCATGACCAGCATCACGATTCCGGTGGCGGTGCACAGCACGAGCGCCAGCACCGAGGACTCGACGCCGAAACTGCCGCCGGTCAGGTAGTCCGGTCCAGCACTTGGGCCAGCAACGCTTGGGAAGGAATCGACTCCGGTTTCCCTGACAAACCAGCGGCGAGTTCATCCTGCGGGGTTGCCGCAGCCTGCAGGGGCAGGTGGTCAGATGCGATCCCGTCTCTCTTCGTCACGGTCCTTCGTCTTTCATCGTTCGGGCCTTCGGTGGGAAGCGCCACCTACTATGCCCTCTGCTGACTTCTCCACGGTATTCAGCGCCAGTCACCCAACGCCCAGCCTCGTTGCTCTGAGGCACCGGGGAGACCTCCCGGGGTAAGACTCGTTACCTTCGCTGCATAGGCGCCGGATTTACAAAATGCACCCCAGCCGCAGATGGAGGGCTTCGCGGTCACGTGCCCGCTCGCCCCGGATGCATCACGCCTCATATCGGGTTCTCACCGCAGGTGCGGCAAAACCTGGCCATAGGACTTGCACCTATGAAGTAACGCACCATGCCCGGCGCACACGTGGACCTAGCCGGCGACCCGCTTGCGGGGCGTCCGTGTTGAGCGCCGGGTTAGGCCTGTGGCGGATTTGGCAATCCCTACAAGTGACTGAAGCGCTGTATTAACCGCTTCAGTGGTCGGAAATATCTTCGCAAGTTCGGGGGTCAGCAGAACCAGGTTGGAACCCTTTTGGTACTCTGCGTAGTGTTTTCCACGCACCCCTTTGCCAAGGTCTTCGCGCCGATATTCCTCTCGCATTTCATCAAGTTTCTTCATATATGCTCCGCTCTTGTTTCGTGGCTGCTCGCGCACTGATCAAGCGCAATTTTCCTCGACGCTCCGTATAGATAACCGCGAGAAACCGGCCCACTCCCGACATGCCGAAAGTGAGCCACCGATGTTCGCCAACCGAATGATCAGGATCACGAAAGGTATAAGCCATCGGGTCACCGAATACAGATGCGGCCTCCTCGAAGCTCACTTTGTGTTTCTTGAGGTTTTGCGCGGCCTTGACCGGATCAGCTTCGAATTCCATGCTGCATCATTTCACTTTGGGAAACAGTTCGCACTGGCGGGACGGCGAAAATTGTGGTCTGTCCCCTATTGCCGCTATTGCCACTACTCACCCGCGGCCACGCGGGAGCGAAACGGAGGCGTGGACGTCGGGTGCAGCGTGTTGTCAGGCCCCGGCGCATCAGGCCCTCAGAAACTCTTGGTTTCCAGTGACCCAAACCGCGAACAGCGGCACCCTGCATGCTGAGCCTAGAAGACGCAACACGTTGACCTCAGCCTCCACTCCGAAGAGCCGCGCGAAGGCCTGGAAGTCGCCCCATCCCGACTGCTTCGGGCAGAATGAGTGGACAAGTAGAACTGCGGCCGCGGCGCGATACTGTTCACCGACAATGATGGCGGACACGGCGCGATGCAAGAGTTGATATCGAATGTTGCCGGGCATCTCACCGGATAAACCCAGTTCTCTTCGCAGATAAGCGAGACGCTCTTCCTTTCCCGAGACTTCGGCCTTGGTTGCCTTTGACCTCCACACTTCTACGGTGTCGTCGAAGGTCTCCGTTACCTTGCCCTCTACCATTATAGCCACTGGTCCTTTCCTGGACCTCGATAGAACGAAGATATCGTTCTGTGAAGCCCGCGCTTCGCCCGGAAGACTGACCTTGCACTCTGGGATTGCGATCAGCGGTTCGGTTTTGGCAAGTAGTGGATGGTTGGCACTCTCGAACGCTGCGAAAACCTCTGGCGGAAATCCATCCGCGGCCTCCCAGCAGTGAGCCAAAGTTCGGGCTGAGCGCCCAACCTTCCAATGAAGATCAGGCTTCGCGAGCAGTTTTTGCCAAGACGGCGGCCCCTTTGTAAATACGAAGATTTCGTTCATATATTTCCGCTCACTTCTCCCGAAACTGCGGCGGTTCCGGTTTTTCGGACAGTCGGATAAGCTAAGGCCGACCGAACC
>NZ_JAMTDQ010000028.1 GCF_023806635.1 Accumulibacter sp. | reverse complement strand
TCACCCCGGAATAGCTCGGGACGGAGAGGCTTGAATAGGGCGGGACGTAACAGTCCGGCGCGCCCGCCAGAAGCCGGAGACGACCGTCAAAGCGCGCGCGCGAAAAGCCGGCAAGGGCCAGCACAGACTCCCGTTCGGCAACAGCGAGGAACTCGCGAAGAACTGGGAGTACGCCGTTCTGGTGACCCACAGCGAGTACGATCTCGCGGCGCTCGGACAGTTGTATCGTGATCGGGCCGACTGCGAGAACGGCTTTGACGAGCTGACCAACCAGTGGGGATGGGGTGGCTATACGACGCAGGATCTCGAGCGCTGCAACCTGTCGGCCCGAGCCGTCGCTCTGATTTACAACTGGTGGAGCTGGTACGTTCGCCTCGCCCATCCGAAGACTCGTCGGGAAGCCATCACCTCCCGTCCGCTACTCCTCGCCGGCGTCGCACGCCTCACTCAGCATGCCGGGCAATCCCGTCTCCTGATCACGCTGACCCATGCCGCCGGCGACCAGATCAAAGCCATGATCGCCAGTGCCCGCAGGGCTTTCGAGACGATCAAGACAAATGCGCCACAGTTGACCAAACCAGACCGCTGGACCGCTTTGGTACGTTACATCATCGAAAAAATCCTGGCCGCCAGGCCGCGCAAAGAGGCGCTTCTTGCGTTGCCAACCCTGCTCTTACCGCTTCCCGACAGCGGCTAACAGAGGGAAATAGGATAAACGCCTTTGACCCCGTCTTGGTCGCCCTGATGCACGCTGTCGATCCGGATGAAGCCAGGGCGCCCGTCCGGTGTCGGTGCCCGGCGCACACCAATGGCGATGCCGGTCGGGCGGGTCTTGGTGAAGACTTGCCGACGGGCAACATAGCCTCGCGCCTTGCGCAGGTTGTAGAGGTGCCCTACCGAGATCGTCGCCAGTCGTGCATAGCGGCTGTCGCCGTAGCTTTCCAGTGCCCGACGCATCAGGTGCACCGTCGCAGGGCCCGACAGCGTGTTGTGCAGGGCGTCCGTCTCCGCCAGCAGTTCGACGTCGCGATCGGTGAACTTGCGTACCCATCCATGCGCCGGGGCGCGGTAGTTCTTCCGCAGGGCCCGTCCCTCGCACCAGCATCTCACCAGTCGCGTGATCTGCTGACGAGAGTAGCCCGTCGTCCGTTGCAGGTAGCGCAGAATCAGCCCCTTGTCCGGTTTCTTGAGACGCTTGTACCCAAACCGTGCCAGCACCCCTGAAATATGCCGATAGCGTTCATCCTCGCCGGCGCCCGTTGCACCAAATCCGACCTCGGTTGTTCCCCCAAGGAACGCCCGTACCTGCTCCAGCGTCGTCAGTCTCGTTTCGTTCATATCGATCACCATGCCTCCTATGATCGATCCCGTTACCCCACTTCAGACTCATTCCCCCTTCGAAATCCACACCCGAGTTCAGACTCATACCATGTTGGAAAAGACTCACGATTGACAATGGCGTTCAGGTCGGCCGATACTTTCCTCATGAGGGCTGGATTCGTGGTGCTGCCGCTGCAGCCGGTGGCACGCACTGGCCAACGTTCGACCGACCGGAAACCCGAGCATGACGAGCACCCTTGCAGCCTTCGGCCGCCCTTTCATGGCCGTGCTGTTCGCCGCCGCTCTGGCTGCGTGCGCGTCGCGTGTCGCCGCGCTGCCCGACATGCACGACAGCCGCAACGCGCTCAACTGGGCCGGCACCTACGAAGGCGTGCTGCCCTGCGCCGATTGCCCCGGCATCCGTACCCGGTTGGTGCTGCGGTCGGACGGGCGCTTCGAGCTGAGCACGCAGTACGTCGACCGGCAGCCGGCGTCGGTGGTGCGCAGCGGGCGGTTCCAGTGGAACGATGCCGGCAACACCATCACGCTGCCGCTGCCCGGCGAGCGTGTCCGACAGTTCCGTGTCGGCGAAGGCCGACTGCTGCCGCTCGATGCCCAGGACGGTGTGCCGCCCTGGGACCGCGCGCAGAACCTGCTCACCAAGACCGTCGCCAACGACTGATCGGATCCCAGATGAACACCCCGAACCGCCTTGTCCCGTGGTTGCTGGCGGCAGCATGCGCCATTCCTGCGGCCGCCTCGGCCACCGCCTCCACCGACACCGGCGCGCAGCCGGCAGCGCCCCGGCGCGCCGCCGACCCGGTGCTGGTGCGCGGCCTGCGCGGCCATGTGTGGACCCTGCAGTCGGCCAGCGAGGCGAACGGCCAGCCGCTCGACGGCCTGATCGTGCCTGGCAAGCCCTTCGTGATGCGCTTCGATGGCGCGCGCCTGAACGTCAAGGGTGGCTGCAACACGATGTTCGGCAGCTGGCGGATGAGCCCGCAAGGCCAGTTGATGCTCGGCCGCCTGGGGGCGACGATGATGGCTTGCGACGCGTCGCTGATGAAGGCCGACCAGGTGCTGTCGGCGGTTCTGTCGCAACCGCTGGCGGTGCACTGGGAGGCCGGCGCAGAGCCCATGCTGCGCCTGCAGTCGCCGACGCAGCAGCAGTTGCGGTTCTCTGGTGAGGCGAACCTGGAGAGCAGCTACGGCGCGGCGAAGCGCGTCTTCCTGGAAGTGGCGCCGCAGACCGTGCCCTGCCGACCCGGCGCCGGCGCGCCCAGACCGTGCCTGCAGGTGCGCGAGCGCCGCTTCGACGAACAGGGGTTGCGCATCGATCCACCGGGCGAGTGGCGCCCCTTCGACAACGAGATCCAGGGCTTCATGCACCAGCCCGGCGTGCGCACCGTGCTGCGCGTCAACCGCTACGAACGCAAGCAGGTGCCGGCCGACGCATCGCGCCATGTCTTCGTGCTCGACCTGGTGGTCGAGTCGGAGACGGTCGAGTAGCAAGCCGATGGACTGGAACGTTGGGGAGGATGTGGCGACGTTCCCTGGCGGTCTGTCGAGGGCGCGGGCGGACGTGCCGTCATCCATGAGCCAGGTTTCTGGTTGCCGCTAGCGCCGCAGGTACGAGAGAGCTTTCGGCAGTACCACGTTGTTGCCGAAGGCGTCCTCACCGTAACCGCATTGGGCAAGGACGTCGAGGTCGGCGAGGACGCGCTTGTCGCCGATGAAGGTCACGGTCAGGTCCGTACGGATTTCGAGCTGGCCCATTGCCTGCAAATGGGCGATCTCGGCCACACTGTTCTCGAGCACGCTGCCCTGTCTGTGGCCGAGCTGCCCGGAGAACTCGAGCGGCTGGCGGTAGAGCATGATCCTGCCCTCGTCGGCCAGGCGATGCACGATCGTCCGGACGGCGGCGGTCACAGTCTGCGGTGCGCAGGGGTCGGCGCAGTCGGGGTGGACCCGGGCGATCTCCGTCGCCAGCCAGCGGCGCTTGCTGGCGTTGATCGTCTCGTTGGCGCGGAACAGCTCAAAAGGGGAGGCGGCATCGAAAAGACGGTCGTCCAGCTGCATCTGCACCGAACTGCCGTAGTAGGCGACGATGCGCGCCACCAGGTTGGACGGGCGGACGTGGAAGCCGCGGTAGCTGGGCACCGGCACGGCGAGTCGTCCCGGCTCGGCGTAACGACCCAGGATCCCTTGGCAGAGACGCTGGCCGCTGGCCAGGAACTCGCTGGAGAAGGCCATGGCGTAGCCGAACAGGGTGGCCATGGTGGCGTCGGCATCGACCACCGGCCGCTCGCGCAGAATGGCATCTGCGGTGCGCGGGCTGGTGTGCCGTTCGTAGTAGTGGGCGAGATCAGTGGCGATCTCGAGCAGGTGGTAGATGACGCTGGCGTGACCGCGCAGGATCGGCAGGTCGCCGTCGGCGCTTTCGCTCGAGGTGCCGGCAACGTGCGTGTCGTAAAGCGATTGCAGGTTGTGGAAACGGAAGGTGAGCTGGCGCAGGCGTTCCTCACTGACCGGGTCGGGGAAGCAGGCGGCATAGTCGGCGGGAGCGACCTGTGCCGCCGCGCGCAGCGGCTCGCCATCGACTGCGAGATTGAGGAATTCCGTCGCCAGGCGGGGAACGGTAGTGGCGGTGTCGCAGCCGATGCGGTCGCCGCGGTCGCGGGCGAGGCGGCCCGTCGGCTGGACGTCTTCAGTCTCGACCGCTGCCGCTGCGATCGGCGGCGGCTCGATGCCGACCTTCCGCGCTTCGTCGATCAGCGCGTCGGCGACAGCGCCGACGACCTCGGTCAGTTGCTGCACGCGCTCACCGGTTGCCGCCGGAAAGTCCCCGGCGACCGGCAGAAGGCGGTAGCTCGGCAGGCGGCGCTGGATGTAGGTCAGGACCTCGCCGATGCCGGCGAAGTTCTTCAGCGCCGCCACCAGGGCGCGGAATCTGCTCCAGTGATGATTCTGGCGCGCGCCGTACTCGTCCAGCAGTGTTTCCATCTGCCCGGCTTCCAGCAGCAGTCGGCCGACGAGCGGTCGCATCAGGCGGGTTCCGCCTGTGCGCATGGCGGTCAGGCTGCCGCAAAGCGCGAGCAGTGTCGCACCGCGCCGGCGGACCAGCTCGCGGAACTCGTCGTTGCCGATCAGGGCCTCGTCTGGCCGACTGCCTGGGGAAACCGTTCGCGGTGATTGGTCCAAGTCGCTTCTCCCTCGTCCGGCGTCCGTTGCCGGGTTGGTGGGCGACATTCTGCGACGAATCGGCCTCTGGCGGCAGAGAAAAGTCGCGTCAGGCGAGCGACCCGGGCAACGGCTCGGGGGTACGCGACGATGGCGCCGGTCGAGTGGCTGGCTGGAGCCATCCATGGCTGATGCCGCCACTCGACCGTCGAGCGGGTGACCAGCGGTGGGCCATCCGGCATCACTTGACCGTGACGATATCACTCTTCATCGGTGCCAGGATGGCGATCAACTCGTTCTGCTCCCTTGCGGGAACCTTGAACTTGTCGAGCGTCCGCGTCAGGTCCTCGACCAGGGACGCAAAGTCTGCCTGGCTGATCTTGAGGTGAGCGTGCGCCGACTTCATGTCACGCCCGGTGTATCGGCAAGGGCCGCCGGTGCCGGCACAGATTTGCTCGACGAGCAGCATCTTCAGCCGGGGTATGTCGGTGTTGGCGAACTGAGCGTTGATCCGCTTGTCCGCGGCGACGTTGGCGACGAAGTCGTCCACGACGGCGGTGATCGCGGGCTGTCCACCGAGGCGATCGTAGAGCGACGGCGATCGTGTGCCGGGGCCACCGGCGCAGGCGACCAGCGTCAGTGAGAAAGCGGTTCCCAGGATCAGTCGTGACAGGGCATTCATGGTTCTCTCCTCGCAGGTTTCGGAATCGTCGCAGCGGGTTGCTGCGACGCTCTCCCCTTACGAAAGGAGTCGCCTCCTGGATGCACGAAGACCGTGCCCGCTCACCCGTGCGCGGTCCGCATGTGCCCGGAATGTCGCAGCGGAGAGCCACCGTGCCCGGTGGCTGCCGAAAGCCCGCGGGCTCTCGATCAGTGCCGCGGGGCTGACTGGGAAAGACAGTCGTAGAGAGCGCCGAACTCGAGGCTGAGCTTGTGCCGCGGGTCGAGATGGATCATGGGTCGGGCGAGGTGGTGCGACTCCCGGATCTTGATCGACGCGGAGAGGAAAGTGGCAAGCACCGGCAGTCCCTCGGCGCGCAGTTCCTCCACCAGCCGCAGCGGCAGGTTGGCGCGAGCCTGATACTGGTTGACGACGATGCCCTCGATGTGCAGGCCGTGATTGTGGTCAGACTGGATCTCGCGCACGCTGTCGAGCAGGGCGTAGAGCGCACGCCGCGAGAAATCGTCGCAGTCGAAGGGAATCAGGCAGCCATCGGCAGCAATCAGCGCCGAGCGTGTGAAGAAGTTGAGTGCCGGTGGGGTGTCGATATATATCTCGTCGTAGCCATCGAGTTTCTCGAGTGCCTCGCGCAGCTTGTACATCTTGTAGCGTGACTCCAGCTTGAACTGGACTTCCTCCAGGCGTGCGTCCGATGGCAGCAGCGCCAGATTGGCGTAGGGCGTCGGCACGACATAGGTGGCGAGCGCTTCGGGGAAAAGCCGGTAGCCCAGGATGTCATCGAAAAAGTTGGCGAGCGTCCTCTTCTGCTCGTCGAGAGCGGCTCCCAGGACGTAGCGGGAAGCGTTCGCCTGTGGGTCGAGGTCGATCAGCAGCGTCCGTCGACCGCGCTCGGCGGCGACCGCCGCCAGGTTGCAGGCGATGGTTGATTTGCCTACACCGCCCTTCTGATTGAAGATCACTCTACGCACACGATTCACCCCGGACATGGCAAGGAATTGCCGCCAGTTTAGCCAAGTCCGGCAGCGGCGTCGACTGGCGGTCGCACCGGCGGCGCGCCGATCGTCCGGGTGTCGGGCAACGGCGCTTTTCAGAACGTGGCAGCGAGCACGTGGTTCAACCAGCCGCCGATGTCTTCCAGTTCCTCGAGGCAGACCGAGTGTGCGGTTGCGTAGCCACGCCACTGCAGCGGGTAGCCTTGTGCCTGCAGCAGCCTGGCCGATCGCTTGCCCAGGTCGTAGGGGATGACCGGGTCGGCGCGGCCATGCGCCATGAAGATCGGCACGTCGCCGTTGGCCGCCTGAGCTTCGTCCGCCAGCGTGTCCGCCTGCGGCAGATAGCAGGAAAGCGCCAGCATTCCGGCCAGTCGCCGCGAATGGCGGAGACCGCAGTGCAAGGCGATGACGCCGCCCTGGGAGAACCCGGCGAGGACGATGCGCTCATCCGGGATGCCGCGCGAATTCTCGCGTGCCAGCAGGGCCTCCACCTGGCGCGCGGATTCGCGAACGTGCGCGCCTTCTTCGCGTCCGGGCGCGAAGTCGGGCGAGACGATGTCGTACCAGGCGCGCATCACGAAGCCGCCATTGATCGTCACGGGTCGCATCGGCGCGTGCGGGAAGACGAAGCGGACGGCTGGCAGTTGATCGAAGTCGAATTCGTCGACGATCGGCTCGAAGTCGTGGCCGTCGGCACCGAGTCCGTGCAACCAGATGATGGCGCACTGCGGAGATCCGCCGGTCGTTCGTTCGACCGCTGGCAGCAAGGGGGTATCGGCCGCGGCAGTGTGCTCAGCGTCGATCATCGTTCAAGGCTCCGGGTGGTTGTCGTGGGCCGCGATTCTAGCACCGGGGAGATTCCTCCCGCGAAGCGCGACGCCAGCTCAGGACTTGCGGATCTGTGCCATCACCGCCCGCGTGATGGCCTTCGTACCGTCCTCGCCGCCGAACTCGACCGGGCAGACCAGCGCCAGCGCCTTCTCGACCGCATGCTCGATGATGCGCGCGCCGTGCGCCAGTCGCGGCTCGCCATGGCGCTCGGCGAGCCAGTCGAGCATCAGAGCCGCCGAGAGGATCTGTGCAACCGGGTTGGCGATTCCCTGGCCGGCGATGTCGGGCGCGCTGCCGTGGGCGGGCTGAAAGACGGCGTGCTGGTCGCCGATGTCGGCTGAGGGAACCAGTCCGAGGCTGCCAACGAGTCCAGCGGCCAGATCGGAGAGAATGCCGCCAAAGACGTTCTCGGTAAGCAGCACGTCGAAGTCCCAGGGCGATCGCACCAGGTTCATCGCCGTGGCATCGACGTAGGCGTGCGTCGCCTGCATCTCCGGGTGCGTCGCCGCCACTTCATCGAAAACCTTGCGAAAGAAGGCCATGGAGACCAGGGCGTTGGCCTTGTCGACGCAGGTCACCCGGCCCGGTCTCCGCCTGCTCCTGGCACGTCGCGCTGCAACGTGGAACGCGAACTCGGCAATCCGGCGGCTGCCGGTGCGCGAGATGATCATCGTCTCGCGAGCAATGCCGTCATCGTCAACGGTGCCACGCAGGCGCGACTGCAGAAGCCCCTCGCTCTGCTCGCGTACCACGACGAGGTCGATCCGCGCCGCCTGCTTGTCGATCAGGACGCGCGGCAGGCTGGGGTAGCTGCGGATCGGTCGCAAGCCGGCATAGAGGTCCATCGCCGCGCGAAGATCGCAGTGCGTCGCGATCTCGGTGCCGTCTGGATAACGCACGTCGGGGAGGCCGATGGCACCGAGAAGGATAGAGTCCGCTCGCTTGCACTCGTCAAGGCTTTCCTGCGACAACGCGATGCCGGTCTTCTGGTAATGCGCGGCGCCGCCTTCGAGGTGGCGGAAGTCGAAGGACAGGCCACCGAGTCGTTCGCGCAGGACGTCGAGCACTTGCAGGCAGGCGCCGACGATCTCGGGGCCGATGCCGTCACCCGGCAGAACGGCGATGTGGAAGCACGGGTCTCGTCTCATCCTTGTTGATTCCTCTTGTTGTTCAAGCCGGTCTGGCTGGCGGTGGCTGGCGGGCGCAACGCCCATGCAGCCCTCCGCCTGCTGCCAGCCGCCGATGATACACCCAGCCGTACGCGCAGCATCGTGGTCCCCGGCGGGGAACGGTCGGGTCAAAGGAGCCCGACGTAAGCCCGTGTCAGTGGCTTGCCCCAGTACAAAGCCAGGATTCCGGCGATCGCCAGATAGGGCCCGAAAGGGATCGGCACGCTGCGCCCGCGTCTGGCGAGGACGATCAGGCCGATGCCGACGACGGCGCCGAGGAAGGACGACAGCAGCACGGTCAACGGCAGCAGTTGCCATCCCAACCAGGCGCCGAGAGCAGCGAGCAGCTTGAAGTCACCGTAGCCCATTCCTTCCTTGCCGGTGACGAGCTTGAAGGTCCAGTAGACCAGCCAGAGGAAGAGATAGCCGGCAACCGCGCCGATGACGGCCGACTGGAGGTCGGTGAACGTGGCCGACAGGTTGAACAGCAGTCCCGCCCAGAGCAAGGGCAGGGTGATCGCGTCCGGCAGCAACTGGGTGTCGAGGTCGATGCAGGTCAGGGCGATCAGGCAGCAGCTCATCAACATGGCGCCGAGGGCATTCCACCCTGGCCCGAAGTGATGCGCGGCGAACGCACAAAGAAGAGCGCTGAGGATCTCGACCAGCGGGTAGCGTGGCGAAATGCGGGCGCTGCACGCGGAGCAGCGGCCGCGCAACAGGAGCCAGCTGAGGACCGGTATGTTCTCGACGGCGCTGATCTGGTGGGCACACGACGGACAGCGTGAGCGCGGCCTGACCAGCGAGAACGGTTCTTCTGCCGACGCCGGCGCCTCGCCACGCAGCTCGGCGCAATGGGCGCGCCAGTCACGTTCGATAATCCGCGGCAGGCGGTGGATGACGACGTTGAGAAAACTGCCGACGAGCAGTCCGATCAGGCCGCCGAGGAAGGTGAACAGCGCGGAGTCGAGCTCGCCGGCGAGGATTCCCGGCATCAGCCGACCACGGCACCCAGCTTGAAGATCGGCAGGTACATGGCGATCACCATGCCACCGATCAGAACCCCCAGGACGACCATGATCATCGGTTCCATCAGGCTCGCCAGCGCCTCGACCGCATCATCGACCTCCTGCTCGAAGAAGTCGGCAACCTTGCCGAGCATCGAGTCGAGGGCACCGGATTCCTCGCCGATGGCCACCATCTGGTTGACCATGTTCGGGAACAGCTGGGTATTCTGCATCGCCGTCGTGAGGCTGGTGCCGGTGCTCACTTCGTTCTGGATCTGGCGCGTCGCCGCCTTGTACACGTAATTTCCGGCGGCGCCGCCGACCGACTCGAGCGACTCGACCAGTGGCACGCCGGCCGCGAACATGGTAGCCAGCGTCCTTGTCCAACGGGCGATGACCGACTTGCGGATGACATCACCAAATACCGGCAGCCTGAGGAACAGCCGGTCGAAGGCGATCTGCATCTTCTCCGAGCGCTTCCAGGTGTAGAAGAAGCCGTAGATCGACAGGCCGATGCCACCAAACAGCAGCCACCAGTACTCGATGACGAAGTCCGACATGGCGATGACCATCAGCGTCGGCGTCGGCAGATCGGCGCCGAAGCTCTTGAACACCTCCTTGAAGGCCGGGATGACGAAGATCATGATCACCGCCGTAATGATGAAGGCGACGACGATGATGGCCACCGGGTAGAACATGGCCGCCTTGATCTTGGACTTGATGGCGATCATCTTCTCTTTGTAGGTCGCCAGGCGATCGAGGAGCGTCTCCAGAATGCCGGCCTGCTCGCCGGCGGCGACGAGGTTGCAATACAGGGCGTCGAACTGCACGGGATACTTGCGGAAGGCCTGCGAGAGGGAACTTCCGGTTTCGACGTCGCCCTTGATGTCGAGGAGCAGTTTGCCGACGGCCGGGTTGTCGTGGCCGCGGCCGACGATCTCGAAGGTCTGCAGCAACGGTACCCCGGCCTTCATCATCGTCGCCAGCTGTCGGGTGAACAGCGTGATGTCCTTTTCGGTGATCGTCCGCCCGCCCCGGAAACGCTGACGGCTGATCTTGCTGACGAGGATGCCCTGCCGCCGCAGGGTGGCCTGCACGACCGTCTGGCTGGAGGCCCGCTGCTCACCGCGCACGATCTTGCCCGCCTTGTTCTTGCCTTCCCAAAGGAAAACGAACTCCTTGACTTCAGGTACGATCTTCTTCGCAGGTTTTGCTGCAGTCGCCATTCTTCCCCCGTCTTCAAGCGTTGGTGCTGCCGAGAACCTCGTCGAGAGAGGTCAGCCCTTGCTTCACTTTCAGCAAGCCGGCACGGCGCAGGTCGAGCACGCCCTCCTGTCGCGCCTGCAGGGCGATGTCGCGCTCGGTGCCGTTCTCCATGATGATGCGCTGGATCGCATCGCTGACGGGCATGACCTCGTAGAGACCGACGCGTCCCTTGTAGCCGGTGCCCTTGCAGCGATCACACTCGCCCGGACCGTAGAGGGTCCAGCTTCCGTCCAGGTCGCCTTCCTCGAAGCCCGCGTCGAGCAGGGTCTCCACCGGCGTCGCCAGCTCCCTCTTGCAGGTGCAGAGGCGGCGGACCAGGCGTTGGGCGGTGATCAGCAGGATGCTCGAGGCCAGGTTGAAGGTCGGGATCCCCATGTTCATCAGGCGCGTCAGAGTTGCCGGTGCATCGTTGGTATGCAGCGTCGACAGCACCATATGGCCCGTCTGGGCCGCCTTGATGGCAATCTCGGCGGTCTCGAGGTCGCGGATCTCGCCCACCATGATGATGTCCGGGTCCTGGCGAAGGAAGGCCCGCAAGGCAATCGGGAAGGTGAGCCCTGACTTCTCGTCGACATTGACCTGGTTGATGCCGGGCAGGGGTATCTCGGCCGGATCCTCTGCCGTCGCGATATTGACACCGGGCCGGTTGAGGATGTTGAGGCAGGTGTAAAGCGAAACCGTCTTGCCGGAACCGGTCGGGCCGGTCACCAGGATCATGCCGTAAGGACGATGGATGGCCTCGAGCAGCAGCGCTCTCTGGTCTTCCTCGTAGCCGAGGACGTCGATTCCCAGCGTCGCCGAGGCGGGGTCGAGGATCCGCAGCACGATCTTCTCGCCATACATCGTCGGCAGGGTACTGACGCGGAAATCGATCGCCCGGCTCTTCGTCAGGACGAGGCGCATGCGCCCGTCCTGAGGGATCCGCTTCTCGGCGATGTTGAGACGAGAGATCACCTTGATCCGCGATGCGATCTTCTCCTTGATGACCAAGGGCGGCGCTGCCACCTCGCGCAGCACCCCGTCAGTACGGAAGCGGATACGATAGCTCTTCTCGTAAGGCTCGAAATGGATGTCCGAGGCACCTTCGCTGATCGCGTCGAGCAACATCTTCTGGATGAAGCGAACGACCGGCGCGTCGTCGACTTCGAGTGCCGCCGCGTCCTCAGCCTTCTCGGTGGCCTGCTCGTCGGTGAACTCGAGGTTGATGTCCTCGCTCGCCAGGCTGCGCAGGGTCTCTTCGGTCGATTCGGAAAGGCGGGTGACGAGGGGCGCAAGCTTGTTCTCCTCGACGACGACCGGATCCACCTGCAGTCCGGTTTGAAAGCGGATCTCGTCGAGTGCCCGCAGGTTGGTCGGATCGGCAAGGGCGACGGCGAGGCGATTGCCGCGCTTGTGCAGGGGAACGACACGATGCGTCGCGATCAGCTTGCGGTCGATCGCGTTCTTCTGGATGTGCGCGTCGTCGAAGGCAGCCAGGTCGAGCAGCGGATAGCCGAACTTGTCGGCGGCAAAGCGCGCCAGCTCGATGAAGCTCGCCTTTCTCGCGGCAACCACCTCTTCGATCAGCGTCGTCTTTTTCGATGCCGCCTGCGCCAGCAGGGTTTCCGCCTCGGACTCCTTGAGCCGACCGGCCTGGACCAGCGCACGGGCGAAACCGTTAAGTGGTGATTGCTGCGGATTGGCTGCCATTGTTGTTTGCCATCGGACCCTGCAACTCGTTGTAGACCATCACACCCCGACTCCAGGGAGAGCCTCGCCCGATGATGCATTGGCGGGAGGTATTTGTAAAGCCGCGCGCTCGCGGCGGGGTCGCTCGTCGGCCCGGCACGGACCGGTCGGGAACGCCCGGCTGTCTCTTCCGACCTGCTGTGCCAGCGGCCGACGGCTGGCGAGAGGAGCACTCGCGCTACTTGCTCGCCGCGTCCACCACCACGAGTGCGGTCATGTCGACCACTCGCCGAACGCTTGAGGTGGGTGCCAGCACGTGTACCGGGCGGGCCGCACCGAGCAGGATGGGGCCGACCGACATGCCGTCGCCGCCGGTCATCTTGAGCAGGTTGTAGGAGATGTTGGCGGCGTCGAGGTTCGGCATGACCAGGACGTTCGCCTCGCCGGTCAGCGGCGATTGCGGGTCGGATTGCCGGCGAATGGTTTCGCTGAGCGCGCTTTCTCCGTGCATCTCGCCGTCGATCTCCAGTTCGGGCGCGCGGGCCCGAACCAGGTTCAGGGCGTCGGCGACCTTGCGCACAGACGCGGTTTGCGACGAGCCGAAGTTCGAATGCGACAGCAGCGCCACTTTCGGCCGGATCTTGAAACGCCGCACGGCATCGACGGCCATCAGCGTGATCTCGGCCAGCTGCTGGGCGTCCGGGTCTTCATTCACATGAGTGTCACAGAGGAAGAGTGCCCGGCCCGGCAGCAGGACATGCGTCATCGCCGCCATCGTCGTGCACCCGGGCGTCTTGCCGATGATTTCGTCGACCTGCCGCAAATGGTGCGCAAAGCGTCCGGAAAGTCCGCAGATCATCCCGTCGGCTTGGCCGAGCCGCACCAGCATGGCGCCTATGATGGTGTTGTCGTTGCGCAGACGGGACTTCGCGATGTCGATCGTCACCCCGTGTCGCTTGCGCAGCTCGTGGTAGGCCGTCCAGCATTCCCGGTAGCGCGTGTCGCTGTTGGGATCGACCACTTCGATCTGCGAGCCGATGCGCAGCTTGGAGCCAATGCGCTGCAGGCGCGCGGCGACCACGTCCGGGCGGCCGATCAGGATCGGTCTGGTCAGGCCCTCGTTGAGGATCGTCTGCGCTGCGCGCAACATCCGCTCGTCCTCGCCGTCAGGATAGACGATCCGGGTCTTGCGTCCGCGCTTCGCCGCGGAAAAGATGGCGCGCATGCCGACACCGGTCTGGTACACGAACTCGCGGAGTTTTTCGCGATAGGCCGTGAAGTCGGCGATCGGTCTGCTGGCGAGACCGGTGGTCATTGCCGCCTGTGCGACCGCCGGTGCGATGGTGGTGATCAGGCGCGGATCGAACGGCTTCGGGATCAGATAGTCGCGACCGAAGGTGAGCTGCTCGCCGGGATAGGCCATCGCCACTTCGTCGCTGACTTCCTGTCGCGCCATTTCCGCCAGCGCCTTGACGCAGGCCATCTTCATCTCCTCGTTGATGCCCCGTGCTCCGACGTCGAGTGCGCCGCGAAAGATGAAGGGGAAACACAGGACATTGTTCACCTGGTTGGGGTAGTCGGAACGACCGGTGGCGATGATCACGTCCGGCCGCACCTCCCGCGCCAGTTCGGGCATGATCTCCGGGTTCGGGTTCGCCAGCGCGAAGACGATCGGTTGTGCCGCCATTCGCGCCAGCATTTCGGGGTGCAGCAGACCGGCGGCCGAGAGCCCGAGGAACACGTCGGCCCCGTCGATCGCGTCGGCGAGGGTTCGTGCCTCCGTGTCGCGGGCGTAGCGTGCCTTGGTCGGTTCCATGTCCGTTTCACGCCCGACGTAAATGACGCCCTTCGAGTCGCAGACGATGATGTTTTCGCGCAATACGCCGAGATCGCACCACAGGTTGAGGCACGAGATCGCCGCCGCGCCGGCACCCGAACAGACGACCTTCACCGCCGCCGCCTTCTTGCCGGTGATCCGGAGGGCGTTCAGAATCGCCGCCGCGGAGATGATCGCGGTGCCATGCTGGTCGTCGTGGAAGACCGGGATCGACATGCGTTCCTTGAGCCTTGCCTCGATGTAGAAGCACTCGGGCGCCTTGATGTCTTCCAGGTTGATGCCACCGAGGGTAGGCTCCATGGCGGCGATCATGTCGATCAGGCGGTCAGGGTCGCTTTCGGCAAGTTCGATGTCAAAGACATCGATGCCGGCGAACTTCTTGAACAGGCAGCCCTTGCCTTCCATCACCGGCTTGGCGGCCAGCGGGCCGATGTTGCCCAGACCGAGCACGGCGGTGCCGTTGGTGATGACGCCGACGAGGTTGGCGCGCGAGGTGTACAGGCTCGCCGCATCGGCAGCGTCGACGATGGCATGGCACGCGTGGGCGACTCCCGGAGAATAGGCGAGTGCGAGATCGATCTGGTTGCTCAACCCCTTGGTCGGCTGAACCGCGATCTTTCCCGGAGTCGGGTAACGGTGGTACTCGAGGGCCGCCTCGCGAAGGTCGGCCTGCCGCTGATCGTTCTCCATCGTGTCTCCTGACGCTTGGTCTGTCGTTGTCCGGGCCTGCAAATGTAGCCGAGACCCGCTCCCTCCACCAACTGGATGTCGTCGCATTTGCTGGCACAATGGCCTGCTGTGCGTTGTTTTGCGGCGAAAACACGACAGATCTGTCCCCGTCATCGACGCTGCCGACGCCTGCGTGCTGCGTGCGACGCGGAAACCCGGTGGCGGTGGGCGACGAGCCGCTGATCGTTGCTGCAGCCGGCCCCCGCCGCCGATGCCGGGCGCGCGTTGCGAACCGGCTCGCGGTAGAATGTCCGGCAAAACCGGCAACCCGGATGCCAGCAGGCTCTTCTCGGCGTTGCGAGACACGTTCGACTACCAATGGGAGATGATGAATGGGCCAGACCGCCACCAGTAACCTTCGCACCGTCGCTCTCGTCGGCCACGGCGCTGCCGGCAAGACTTCGCTGGCAGAGAGCCTGCTCGCCGCAGCCGGGGCCATCAGCAGCCGGGGCAGCGTCGACAAGGGAAGCACCGTCTGCGATTTCGATCCGCAGGAGAAGGAACTCGGGCACTCGCTGAATTCGGCTCTGGCAAGCTTCTCCTGGCAAGGCGTGCAGGTGCATATGATCGACACGCCGGGCTTCCCGGACTTCGCCGGGCAGGCGATCGGAGCCCTGGCGGCAGTGGACACGGCGCTGGTGGTGATCAATGCGCAGAATGGCGTCGAACTCACCAGCGAACGGATGATGCGCATGGCCGCCGCTCGCGGTGTCTGCCGGATGATCGTGATCAACAAGATCGACGCCGAGAACGTCAACCTGCCTGCGCTGGTTGCCAACATCCGGGAGCGCTTCGGCCGCGAATGCATGCTGCTCGACCTGCCGACCAAACAGGGCAGCGAGGTGGTCGAGGTTCTCGGTCATGATGATGGCGACAGCGATTTCGAGTCGGTGGCTGCGGCACATCGCGCGCTGATCGACCAGATCGTCGAGGAAGACGAGGATCTGCTGGCGCGTTACCTCGAGGAAGGTGTCGATCCGACCCCGGATGAACTGCATGCGCCCTTCGAGCGCGCCCTGCGTGCCGGCCATCTGGTACCGATCCTCTTCGTTTCGGCACGGACCGGCGCCGGCATCCCGCAGCTACTCGACGTTCTTGCCCGCCTGGCGCCCAATCCGGCCGAAGGCAACCCGCCGCCGTTCTACCGTGGCGAACCGGGCGGTCCGAGTGAAGCCTTCCAGGCCGAGCCGGACCCGCAGAAGCACGTCCTGGCACACGTCTTCAAGGTCGTCAGCGATCCGTTCATCGGCAAGGTCGGCGTCTTCCGCGTCCATCAGGGAACGATCCGCAAGGACTCGCAACTCTTCGTCGGCGACGGCAAGCGGCCGTTCAAGGTCGGCCACATCTATCGCCTGCAGGGCAAGGAGTATGTCGAGGTGGACAGTCTCGTTCCCGGTGATCTGGGAGCGATTGCCAAGGTCGATGAGATCGAGTTCGACTGCGTGCTGCACGACTCGCATGACGAGGATCACATCCATCTGGTGCCGCTCGAGTTTCCGCAGCCGATGCAGGGCCTGGCGGTGCAGGCGCGGCGCAAGGCCGACGAACAGCGCCTGTTCGAGATCCTGCACAAGCTCGAGATCGAGGATCCCTGCTTCAAGGTCGAACGTCATCCGACGACCAACGAGACGGTCATACGCGGCATCGGCGAAATGCACCTGCGCGCCAAGCTCAGCCGCCTGGCGCAGCAGTACAAGCTGGAACTCGACACCAAGCCGCCGCAGATCGCCTACCGCGAGGCCATCACCGCCAGTGCCGAAGGCCACTGCCGGCACAAGAAGCAGAGCGGCGGTGCCGGCCAGTTCGGTGAAGTGATGCTGCGGGTCGAACCGCTCGAGCGCGGTGCCGGTTTCGAGTTCGTCGATATCGTCAAGGGCGGAGTGATCCCCGGCGTCTTCATGGCGGCCGTGGAGAAGGGTGTTCGGCAGGCACTCGCCGATGGCGTCGTTGCCGGCTTCGCGGTCGAGGACCTGCGGGTCACCGTCCATGATGGCAAGTCGCATCCAGTCGACGGCAAGGACATCGCATTCTTCACCGCCGGCCGCAAGGCAACGGTCGAGGCGATCCGCGCCGCCAAGCCCATCATCCTCGAGCCGGTGGTCGACATTGAGATCCTCGCGCCGGATTCGATGACCGGCGACGTCACGGGTGACCTGTCGAGCAAGCGTGGCCATCTGACCGGAACGCAGCCACGCGGACCGGGTGTCATGGCGATCAGCGGCGAGGTGCCGCTGGCAGAGCTTGAGGGCTACCAGTCGCGCCTCAAGTCACTTACTGGTGGACAGGGTTCATACAGCATCGCCTTTTCCCATTACGCTCAGGTGCCACCGGCAATGCAGCAGCAACTGGCGGGACAACACAAGGTCATCGAGGAGGACTGAGGGCGGCAGAAACCGGCGACGCAAGCCCGTGGACAAGGCTTTCAAGCTGTCGCACTGGTTCCTGCCGCTGGCGCGTCGCGTGCTCTATGCCTGGGTGCGCACGACGGTCTTTCCCGAACGCCCGCAGGAACTGCAGCTCGATCCCGCACGACCGGTTTGCTACGTCCTGCAGGACAGGCATCTCTCCAATCTGCTGCTCCTCCTGGAGGAGTCGCGGCGGGCCGGGCTGCCGCGAGCCGACTCGCCGCTGCTGCTGGGCAAGCAGCGCTGGCCGCGCTCGTTCTTTTTCCTGAACCGCGATCGCAGCCTCGCCGGCCGGGCGCGGAATGGTGGCAGTCACTCGGCCTTGCTCGCCGGTCTGATGCACCAGGCCGTTGCCGATCCGCAGATGGACGTCCAGTTGGTGCCGGTGGTGATACTCTGGGGACGCAGCCCCGACAAACAGGATTCGGTCCTGAAGGCGCTGTTTTCGGAGACCTGGCGCCCGCCTGGCGCTTGGCGGCAACTGGCGGCAATCCTTCTGCATGGCCGCAGTGTGCTGGTGCGCTACAACCCGCCGATATCGCTTCGCCATCTCCTGCAGGGCGGGCTCGACGAGGAGCAGGCACTGCGCAAGCTGGCGCGCATCCTGCGGGTGCACTTTCGCCGCCAGCGGCAAATGGCGATCGGCCCCGACCTGTCGCATCGCAACACGCAGGTCAACGCCGTGATCGCCGGCGAGCGCGTGCGCGCAGCGATCGAGCAGGAGGCATTGACACACGGCATCCCGGTTGCCGAAGCGAGGGCGCGGGCTGGTCGCTTCGCGCTGGAGATCGCTTCCGACTACTCGTACGGCGTCGTGCGCGCCCTCGAGCTGTTCCTCGCCTGGTTGTGGACGAGACTCTACGACGGCATCGAGCTGCACCACTTCGATTCCGTCACGCGCATCGCAGCCGGCCAGGAGATCGTCTATGTGCCCTGCCACCGCAGCCACATCGACTACCTGTTGCTGTCGTACGTCATTCTCCGGCAGGGGCTGACACCGCCTCATATCGCTGCCGGTGCCAACCTTGACCTGCCGCTGGTCGGCGGCCTGTTGCGGCGCGGCGGCGCATTCTTCCTGCGCCGCAGTTTCAAGGGCGAGCCCCTGTACGCTGCCGTTTTCCATGAATACCTGCACCTGATGCTGGCGCGCGGCTTTCCGATCGAATACTTCATCGAGGGTGGCCGCAGTCGCAGTGGACGGATGCTGACACCAAAGGCCGGGATACTTGGCATGACCGTGCAGAGTTTCATCCGTGAGCATGCACGGCCACTGATTTTCGTCCCGGTGTACATCGGCTACGAGAAGATCATCGAAGGTAGCACCTATCTCGGCGAACTGGCCGGCAAGCCGAAGCAGCGGGAGTCGCTCCTCGGGCTGTTGCGCAGCGTGCGCGCCATCAAGCGGGTCTTTGGCAAGGTGCATGTGAACTTTGGGCAGCCGCTTGCCCTGGCAGGCTTTCTCGATCTACATCAAGCGGGCTGGCGAGACACGGATGAGAGCGACGAGCCGCCGTGGGCCCGCAGTGTGACCCGCAGGGCTGCAGCCGAGCTCGCCAAGCGGATCAATGAGGCGGCCGTCCTCAACCCGGTCAATCTGATGGCGCTGGCGTTGCTCGCGACGCCCAAGCATACCGCCGACGAGCACGCGCTGCAGCGCATGATCGAGCACTACCAGGCGCTGGCCGCCGAGCTGCCCTACGCGCCGAGCAGCATTCCCTGTGGGCTCGGACCGCCGGCAATCATCGCCTACAACGAGCGCCTGACGGTCGTCGAGCGTTTCGCCGACCCGTTGGGCGATCTGATCCGTGTTCGTGACGGCCAGGCTTCGCTTCTCGCCTACTTCCGCAACAACGTCCTGCATCTCTTCGCCCTGCCGGCGGTCATCGCCTGTCTGCTGAGTCTGAACCGCAAGCTCGATCGAGCGCGCGTGGCGCAGGCGGTCTGCGGTATCTGCGGCCTCATGCGAGCGGAACTCTTCCTGCGCTGGTCCCCGGATGAACTCGAAGCGGCGAGCGATGCGGCGATTCGTGCATTGGTGGCGCGCCGGCTGTTGGTTTCGGAGGCGCGGGAGACAGAGGTCGCTGCGCCGGAAGCGATCAGCGACGAGTTTGCCGAACTGCATCTGCTCGGCGAGACCATCCGGCCACTGCTCGAACGTCATTTCCTCACCCTCGCGCTGCTGCAGAGCCACGGCAGTGGCCAGACGACGCGGCGGCAACTGGAAGACAACTGCCACCTGCTGGCGCAGCGGCTGTCCCTGCTCTACGAGTTCAATACCGCCGAGCTTCCCGAGAAGGCGACCTTTTCGGCCTTCATCGGCAATCTCATCGAAGCCGAGTACCTGCGCGAGGACGGGGACGATCGCTTGTGCTTCGACGAGCGGTTGATGACGCCGCTAGCCCATTCCGAACTGGTTCTCTCGCCGGAAGCCAGGCAGGCCATCAGGCGAATCGCCGGTACCGGTGCGCACCTTTAGCAGTGCGCTCCGTCACCAGAACGACCAGTAGAGACCAGCAGCCCAAGTGATTCGTTCTCGTCCCAGGCCGGGTGCCAACCGCTACGGCCATGGAGAAGACTGGCAATGCGGCAGGGGTGCCAGAGGTCGCCATTTCCAACGACTGGCCGGCGAGGGCGGCAACCCCTCAGGCGCGACCTCGGCGAGCCGCCTGTTCGAGCTTCTCCTTCTCCGCCATGACCTTGTTCGCGTAGCTCGCATCCGGATCATCGGGAGCGCCACCATAGTGTTGCAACCCCGCGGTCAGGCTGCCACGCCAGCGAATGGCCTCCTCGAGGACATGGACGCCAACCTGGATGTTCGTTACCGGGTCGAGAAAGGGCGTCTCACCGGCGCCCGCCGGGACCTTGTCGAGATGGTAGCCGGGAATCACCTGCATCAGACCTTTGGCGCCCACCGGGCTTTCGGCGAAGGGATTGAAGCGCGACTCGATGCCGATGATGGCGATGATCAGCAGCGGATCGAGGCGCCGTTCGCGACCTACCCGCTGTGCCGCTTCGAAGACCGGCACCAGGGCTTCCGGTGCCACGCGGTAGCGGCGCGACACCGAGTCGAGAACGCGATGCAGCCGCGCCGAAAGGACCGGTTGCGGGGCAGTTCCGGCTTCGTCACCCTGGCTTGCCGGTGCGGCTGCCGTTTCGCCGGCCACGATGGTCTGGGCGTTGTCGGTGCGGTCGACTTCGATCCAGTGTTTGAAGCTGCCGAGAAGCAGCATCAGCCCGACGACCATCAGGCTGTGCTGCAGGAAACTCAGGCTCACGTCGACACGACGCGGGTTGAAGCCGTTCAATGCAATGGTTGTGGACATGCTCTCTCCTTCACTTTCGTCGTCGCGCACGAAAGACAACGCGGCGATGGACGGTTGCAGGCGGGTGCAAAGCCTCGGATGCTCGGGGTACGCAACCCCTGAGGCCGGAACTCTGTTCTCGGGAAAAGCTCGCGAACAGGGCGGCGAAGATGCAGCGAAGACGCTGCGAATTTGCTTGTTTGATACTGCAGGGCCTCGACTCTATTGGCTATTGACGCTTCGGTCAACCCCCCAACACCTCCTCGGCACCTTCCCGGCAAGCGACGCGTCGCTCCACGGTCCTTCGCAGCTGCGGGAAACGGTACCCGGTTCGCCGGTCATGGCGAGCGGTGACGTGCGTGTCGCCGAAGCAAAATGACCGCCACTCAAGCTCGTATAATCATGACTCCCTGCCATCCGCATGGCGCTGCGGATGGCAGGCAAGCCTCGAGACTCGATCCAGCGGTGGACCGCTCCCGAGAGACATCGCCAGGCTGGCATGGCGGGCTGCTTCCGCATGGAGCCTTGCGGCTGGCGGCACAGCCTGATTGACGGAATCCCCGATGGACGTGGTTCTGCTGCTGCTTCTCATCGTGCTCAACGGCATCCTGGCGATGTCCGAGATTGCCGTGGTTTCCGCGCGCCAGTCGCGCCTGCAGAAGCTTGCCGAGGATGGCTTCTCGGGTGCGCGCTCGGCGCTGGCGTTGCAGCAGGAACCGTCGACGTTCCTGTCCACCGTCCAGGTCGGAATCACCACCGTCGGCATCCTCAGTGGCGCCATTGGTGAGGCGACTCTGGCAGCACCGCTGGCCGAGTGGTTGGGCTCGATCGCCCTGCTGGCACCGCATGCCGATACGGTCGCCCTGACGCTGGTGGTGGTGGCCGTCACCTATTGCTCGGTGGTCGTTGGCGAACTCGTTCCCAAGCGTCTCGGCCTGCTGGCGCCCGAGCGCGTGGCCTCATTCGTTGCCGGGCCGATGGGCGTCGTGTCGCGTCTGGCACGGCCGCTGGTGTGGCTGCTCTCGTCCTCGTCCAGCATGGTCCTCGGGTTGCTCGGTGCGCGCCGGGCGCAGGACACGACGGTCACCGACGACGAGATCAAGGTCCTCATGGGGCAGGGCGCCGAAGCCGGGGTGTTCCACGCCAGCGAGCAGGCCATCGTTTCCAACGTCCTGCGTCTCGACGAGCAGCGGATCAGCGCCATCATGACGCACCGCAAGGACATCTATCTGCTCGACCTGAACGACGGCGAAGAGTTGATCCGTCGTCGCCTGGCGAACAGCCCGTACCGGCGCATCGTCGTCTGCCGGGACGGCCTCGACCAGATCGTCGGCGTCCTGCGGACCAGCGATCTGCTGCAGGGCGCCCTGCTCGGGCAGCCCCTGGAAGTGGAGGCTTTCGTCCGCCCGGCGCTGTACGTTCCGGCGAGCGTGACGACGACCCAGTTGCTCGAAACCTTCCGGCGGGCGCATCAGCAGTGCGCGCTGATGGTGGACGAGTACGGCGGGTTGCAGGGTCTGGTGACGCTGACCGACGTGCTGACCTCGATCGTCGGTGACCTGCCGACTTCGGACTCCCCGGAGGAACTCGATATCATCGTTCGCGAGGATGGCTCGTGGCTGGCCGACGGCAGCGTGCCGATCGAGCGCCTCAAGGCGGTTCTCGCGATCCACACGGAATTGCCCGGTGAGGAGGAGAATGCGTTCAATACCCTGGGCGGGTTCGTGATGTACGTCCTCGGCAGGATTCCGCTGCCCGCCGATCACTTCGTCGTCGAGGGGTTGCGCTTCGAGGTCGTCGACATGGATCGCCACCGCGTCGACAAGGTGCTGATCGCGCGCCTCGCGGAAGCGGGCGGGTTGGGTCGCAGCGACTGAGATCGCGGGCGCCGCCCCTTCAGCCGCTACCGGCGGCTCGCCAGTACTGGTAGGCGAGTGCCAGCCGGGCGCCGGCGATGATCGCGAACAGGGTGATCAAGGAGCCGGCGGCGAGCGTCGAAACCCCGCTGACACCTTGCCCGATCGTGCAGCCCAGTGCGACGACGCCACCAAAGCCCATCAGCGCGGCGCCGACGAGGTGGTTGGCGGTGTCCTCCAGATCGTCGAAGCCTTCCCAGCGGAAGCTGCCGCTGAGGAGCGCATGGGCGAGGCTGCCGCAGACGACGCCGAGAACGCTGGCGATCGCGAAGGTCAGCCGGCGGCTGCTGTCGGACCACAGCAGCAGCAACTCCAGCGTGTAAGCCAGTGGTGCGACGAAGGTCAGCGATTCCATGCGCCCACTGTTGGTGGCGAGATAGGCCTCCTGCAGCGTTTCCGGGTCCTCGGCGAGATGGCCGAGATGGCCGCTGACGTACCAGCCAGCGACGACCAGCGCGCCAACGGTGGCGCCGCCGAGGACCTGCGGGGCAGCCAGGCGGGGACGACACAGCAGCACGGCAGCCAGCAGGCCGCCGCCAAGCAGCGTGGCACACAGCGCCGGCGCCGGCCGGGGTGTCAGCCCGAGGGTGGCGATCAACTCGGGCAGGCCCGGGCCGTCCGGCAGATGCAGTGCGACCCGTTCGAGCACCTCGACGCGGAAGACGGCGAGCACGCCGCGCAGCGACATGGACGCCACCAGCGCGAGGACGATGAACACGACCACCGCCTTGACGCTGCCGGCGCCGATGCGCAGCAGGGTTCTGGCACCGCAGCCGGAGGCGAGCACCATGCCGAAGCCAAAACAGAGGCCGCCGGCGAGATGCGACAGCCAGGTCAGGTTGCGGCCGCGGTAGATTGACCTGTCGACATCGATGAGTGCCGCCGAGTGCAGCGCCGTCGTGCCCAGGATGGCCAGCGCGATCGCCAGCAGCCACATGCGCATGCGACTCCAGTCGCCGAGGTTGGCGATGTCGGCAACCGCTCCCATGGTGCAGAAGCGCGTCCAGCTGGCGACGGCGCCGAAAACCAGGCCGATGGCAAAGGCGAGCCAGACGACCGTGGTGGCGGGATCGGCGACGCTCATCGGCGCGCTTCCGCATCCTGGTGGTTGACGTAAGGGGTTGGATCGGCGACGCCGGCGGCGGCAAAACCGGCGCGCCGCAGTCGGCACGAGTCGCACACTCCGCATGCGCGTCCGGCCGCGTCGGCCTGATAGCACGAGACGGTGATGCTGTAGTCGAGCCCGAGCTCGATACCGCGGCGGATGATCTCGGCCTTGCCGAGATCGATCAGCGGCGCATGGATGCGCAGTGCCGAACCTCCCACCGCCGCCTTGGTCGCCAGGTTGGCCATCCGTTCGAAAGCCGCGATGTACTCGGGGCGACAGTCTGGATAACCCGAGTAGTCCACAGCGTTGACGCCGATGAACACGTCCTGACTGCGCAGGACCTCGGCCCAGGCGATGGCCAGTGACAGCATGACGGTGTTGCGGGCGGGTACATAAGTCGCCGGGATGCCCGGGCGGAGCCCGTCCACCGGCAGCGCCACCGCCGGGTCGGTCAGCGCCGAGCCACCGAAGTCCTCCAGGCGCAGGCGCACGATGCGGTGCTCGCTGGCCGCCAGCGCCACGGCAACGGCCGCCGCTGCCCGCAACTCGCTGTGGTGGCGTTGTCCGTAGTCGACCGACAGGCAATGACAGGCGAAGCCGCTGGCGCGGGCGATCGCCAGCGTCGTCGCTGAATCGAGACCTCCCGACAGGAGAACGACACAGCGCTTGCTTGGCTCGGACAGAGGTCTGCTCATGGACGGAAACTATACCGCTTTCCTTCGCCATCGGGTCGCTCTCGCTGCCCGGTTGCATCCTCGCAGTGGGCGCCCTGGGGGTCGTAGACGATGTGTTCAAGCTGAGACCATGCGGGAAGGAGCGCAGCCGGCAGGTGGCCATTGCGCGGTGGCCGGTCACGGAGCCCCGCGCGCTGCGGTTGTGGCAGTCCTCGCTGGCCGGGAAACGGTACGACTTCGTGTTGCCCGGAACTGCCCGTCTGTCGGAAAAGCTTACAGTGCTTCCGGTGCAGCCCATCCAGAGAGCGGGAAAGCAAACTTATATCAGACTACTCCGAGCCTTGGCGTGAATCTTGCTAGCTCTTTGTCCGGGCTCGTCTGGTGCCAATCGTCAAGGCCCGTCGACGGTGGCAGGACCGGCGTTCCTGATCGGGCGACGGCTGCGGTTGGCCAGAGGCTGTTGGCGCAGCCGCATTGGCCTGGTGGGTGTCGCTGCGAAGACGACAGCGACGCAGGTCGCGACGGATTCGCGGCGTCACGTCCTCTGCGCGGTTTGATCGGCAGGTGGCCTCAGGTTGCACGAAAGGCTCTCGGGGCCTTGTCCCCCCTATTCTGGAGAACACTCGAGTGTCGCGGTGTCTTGGTGGTGGTCGAACTGGAGTGTGCACCGCGGCGGGCGGGCGCTTGGCGGTCCGCGCGTGGTCCGGGCGAGTCGTCGCTCTGAATCCCGTACGGGGAGCGCGCGAATGATCCGCGTCGCGTTCAGGGCCTCTTTCGATCCGTTGCCTGGCCTAAAGTGTTCGAGCCGCTGAACACCGGAAGCGTGTCCGCAAGGATGTCTCTGTCCAAGAGGCAGCTGCTGATCATGGTCGCCTGCAGTCGTGGCGACGTCGCGCAGCACCTGCTGAACAGCCTGCGCGAGCTGGACTATCGGGCCGTGGCGATGGCACTGACGGCGGACTTGCCCAGAGGGAGTCCGCAACCAAGCCTGATCATCGCCGATTGCCTTCCAGACGTATGGTCGCGCAAGCGATCGTTGGACGGATCGGGCCATGTCGCCGCGATACCGGCCGTCTTCCTGCTCGACGGCAGCGCGAGCGACGGCGAAGAGATGCAGGCATTGAGGAGGTCGCACGAGGTGCTCGTGCGGCCGTTCACGCTCGCTGATCTCGATCGCTGCATCCGCTGCCGCCTGTCATCGATGCATGCTGGCGCCGACGAGTCCGGTCTGCCGGGGCTGGCGGATCGACGGCGGGCCGAGCGGCGGGGCGTCGGCCGGCGCCGCGGCGACGGCTTGCACAGGACGGATGGCGAGCACGACCGTCGCCGCGGCGAGCGGCGATGCCGGCCGCTGGACCAGTTCATGGCGGCAATCGGTGGCGGGGGCGACGCCCTGCGTGTGCCGCCCTTGCTGGCGCCTGTCGAGGAACGATCCGTGCCCGTGATCGTGCTCACCGACCGGCGGGACTTCGTCCGTCAGCTGGCTGGCGAGCTGGATGCCGCGCTGGCGATGCGGCTGCGGCCAACCGTGGTGGAAGCGCCGGAGGCCGTGCGTCTCTTCCTTGCTGACGGCGGCGCCGACCTGCTGATGGTCGACACCCGCTGGCTGCGGCAGGCCGCTGCGGGATCGCTGGATCAGATCGCAATCGTGGCTTGCCAGGAGGGGGCGAGACTGCTGCTCCTCTGGGACGATGCCTGGCCGCTGGCCGTCGACGAGATCCTGCGTTTGGGTGTCTGCGGCAGCATCCGGATCGATGCCCCGGTCAGCCTCTACGCCCGAGCATTGCGCGAGGTGAACCGAGGGGGGCTGTGGTTGCCCCGCTGGCTGATGGCGCAGGCTTTCCGCGGTTGGCTGTCGGCTGTGCGGTCAACGCGGGCTGCCGCGGAAAGCGCTGCGGCCGGCCCGGCGCGCAGCCTGACCGGGCGCGAGCGGATGATCGCCCGGCTGGCAGCCGAGGGGCTGACCAACAAGGAGATCGCGCGCCAGTTGCAGGTTTCTCCCGACACAGTGAAGAAACACCTGGAGGCCGTCTTTGGCAAGCTTGGTGTCCGGCGACGCGGCCAGGTGGCGGCGCGGCTGTTCGCGGCCGTCACCGAGCCGCCGCGCGACTAGGAGCGGGCGGTGCTCCGGGATTACCCGTTTGGGGAATGGAAAAACGCCAGCCTTGCGGGTAGGGTCGGCAGATGTTCTGACACGATGGGGTAGTCCTTCGCGGGTCTTGCCAGGCGGCACGGCGACCGTGGACGAAGGGCGACAAGTGGCCGGCGGCCGACCCGGGAGCCATGGTCCGACTGCTGAAGGGCCTCAACTTGGCGCGTCTCGATTGACTGATTCAACTGGACTTCATTTCAGGAGCTTGGAGCGATGGCAACGACAGTGAAAACCAACAAGCAGGACTATGCACCGGGCCAGACCGTGTCGATCCGGGCAGAGGGGTTCGGCGAGATGGCCGGCATCCGCTTCCAGGTGATCAATCTGGGCTTCGACGGGGTCCTGGGCACGCAGGACGACCTGCAGTATGCCAGTTGGACGGTCGCCAATACCTTCCAGGGCGGCCTCGACGCCAACGGCAACCCGCTGCCTGCGTCGATCGACACCACGTGGGTGGTTCCGCAGAGCGCGCTCAACTCTTCCCTGGTGCTCACGGCCGAGGCGATCTTCTCCGGCGAGGATGGCCAAATCGGAACGGTCGACGACGTGCCGACCGGAGAAGTGGCGACGACCACGTTTACCGATGGTCCCAATCCGGCTCCGACGCAAGTGTTCTACGTGCCGTTTCCGGAAGACCAGTTGCTGGCGGGTCTGCAGGCCATCGAGTCGGGATCGGGTTCCACCAATCCGACCAATCCGGTCCAGACCTACATTTCCATCGCGGCGTCGGCGAACAACACGATCATCTACTACGATCAATGGGAAAACGGCTACGACGTCGATATCGCCAATCCGAACGATCTCTACAGTGCGATCAACCCTGGCGGTACCCAGATCTGGGGTGATGGGGACATCAGCAACGGCGCTGCGCCTGGGGTGGCGAGCAATGCGGCTGACGTGATCAACGCGGGGACGGTGATCGTCCTCAACAACGCCGTGCAGACGGGAACCCTGCAGTCGGTCATCGACTTCGACGGGCGCGACAAGATCGCGGCGACGAAGAGTGTCGCGCTGACGCACGTCGGCTGGGCGAGCGGTTCGAACACGCTGCTGGCGGGTGCGGTCGAGGTCTTCGACACCAAGAGTTGGGGGACGGAGTATCGCATTCCGGTCGGCGCGAACATCCCGGACAGCGCCGATGCCCAGATGTTCGAGTACACCAGCCTGTACATCATGGCGGGGCCCGGCGGGGCCACGGTGCAGATCGACAAGGACGCCAACGGTAGCTTCGAAACCACGGTCACCCTGAGCGAGGGACAGCCGCACTTCGTCGATGGTGGCGTCAACGTGGGCGGCCGCGTGTCATCCGACAAACCCGTGCAGGTGCATTTCCTCACCGGTGACATCGGGTCCAACTACGAGAGCCGGGATTCCGCACTGCTCCCCCTCAACCTCTGGTCTTCGAGCTACTACACCCCGGTGTCGACGGCAGCGACCAACAACGAGGCGACCACCGTCTGGCTCTACAACCCCAGCACCAGTGGCATTACGGTCAAGTATGAAACCCGGACGGGACCCAGCGGCAACACCATCACCACCACCGATCTGTCGGTGGCAGCGGGCTCGTACCTGAAGCAGACTGTTCCGGACGGTTACGGCGCGCACTTTTACACGCTCGATCCCGATGGTGCGGGACCCGGCACCGCGCCGACCTTCTACGCTTTCTCCACCACCAACTCGACGGATACCAGCGGCGGCAACCAGGCATGGGACTGGGGCTTCACCCTGATTCCAAAGGAGTCGCTGTCGCCGCAGGTTCTGGTCGGCCTGGGGATTGGTCGCGACCCGACCTCAGGCACCAATCCGAACGAAAATGGCAACCCGGTCTGGGTTTCGCCGGTGGGCAACGGCAATGCCCCCGCGACGATCTACATCGATTACGATGCAAATCCGCTGACCGGCGCCCTCACCGATCCAAACGGCAACAAGTACGACACTTCTGTCAGCCTGCGCGAACTCGACCGGGCCAAGATCTACGACACCGTGGACCGTAACCAGACGGGCATGCTGGTCTATACGCTGACGCCTGGAGTCAAGCTGGTCGCGGCGTGGGGACAGGATCCGTCAACGGCGTCGGCGGGTGCGCCCGGACTGGATGTGGGAACCGGCATCCCACCGCTGGCGCTGTTCGGGGCGGGCAAGGACGGCAGTCTCAGTACCGACAATGATGGCAACGGCGTGGTCAGCGCGGGCGACGAAATGCTCTACACGATCGTCATCAACAACACCAGCCGCTCGCCGATATCCGACATTCGCCTGCGGGACGTTCTGCCGGTGGATACCACCTACGTCACGGGCAGTACCTACTTCAAGGATGCTGACGGGGCGATCTCGCAGATTCCCGATGACGTGCCAGGAACGCCGTTCCCGCTCGACGGCCTCGGCGTCATCCTCGATCCGGGCGACACATTGCCGGTCGGTGGTTCGTACCAGGTGACCTTCAAGGTGCTTATTGACAGCGCGGGCAACCTGGAACCGGGAACCACGAGCATCATCAACAGGGGCAGCGCCAGCGCTGGCGGCGTGACGATCGATTTCACCGATACCACGCCATTGGTCTTCGTGTCGATCGAGAAGCAGGTTTCGGCGACTGGCGTGGATCCGGATTGGCTGGACGCCGACGACGCACCCGGGCCGACCATCACCGTCGGACAATTCGTTTACTTCCGTGTCGCTGTGACGAACAGCGGTGCCTTGCCGGCGACGGTAAACCTGTCTGACCAGATCCTCACCGGAAGCGGTTCGCCGCATGACTTCTTGTTCGGCGGCAGTCAGACGACGATCGTTGCGCCGAATACGACGATCTACAGTGACGTGATTCAGGCGATCGCAACGGCAGGTCCCCACGAAGACCGCGCTTCGGCCAGCGTGACGGTGACGGACGGCAACGTCACGAGCACGGTCGTCGTGGTGCCGGACGATGCCAACTACTTTGGCGCGACGGGCGCGGTCGTGATCGAAAAGCAGGTTTCGGCCGACAACGTCAACTGGCACGACGCCGACGACGCCCCCGGGTTGACGATCCTCGCGGGTGAGGAGGTCTATTACCGCGTCAGGGTGACGAACAGCGGTTCGCTGCCGGCTACGGTCAATCTGAGCGACGTCAACGTGGTTGGTGGAGACCCTGCGCTCGACTTCAAGTTCGGTGGCAGCCAGACCACCACGGTGGCCGTTGGACAGGTCATCTACTCCGACGTGATCAGCGGTATTGCCATCGTCGGCCAGCACACCGACCAGGCGTCGGCGCTGGTGACTGTGAGCGACGGCACGAACACGACGCAAATCAGCGTCGCGCCGGACAACGCAAACTATTTTGGTGGACAAGGCGCAGTCGTCATCGAGAAAGAACTCTCAGTCGATGGGGGTACGACGTGGATTCCCGCCGACTCTCCGACCGGGCCAATCATCCTGGCGGGTAGTAGCGTCAAGTATCGCGTGGCAGTGACCAACAACTCGACGGGGAATCTGACTGCTACGGTTGACCTGAACGACACGACGATCACCGGGAGCGTTCCCGTCCTGGACTTCACCTTTGGCGGTCAGCAGTTTGCGACGGTTGCGGCGGGAGCGACCGTCTATTCGGACGAAATCCCCACGACGGCGTTGGCGGGGCAGCAGACCGACAGAGCATCGGCCGTGGCCAGTGTCAGCGATGGGGTCAATTCGGCCCTGGTGGTGGTGTCGCCGGATGATGCGAATTACTTTGGGGCGCAGCCGTCGCTGAACATCGTCAAGAACGCCAGCGTTCCAGGCAACACGGCGGACGCGGCGGGCGAAGTGATCAGCTACACGATTGCGGTGCAGAACACGGGCAACCAGACGCTGACCGGGGTGACGGTGAGCGACCCGTTCATCAGCAACCTGACGCGGGTGGCGGACACGGTCGGCGACAACGACAACGACCTGGAAGTCGGCGAGACTTGGGCGTACACGGCGAGCCACACCGTCACGCAGGCCGAGATCGACGCCGGCGGGAACATCGTCAACACGGCGACGGCCGACTCGAACGAGACCGCTCCGGACACCGACGACGCCTCGATCCCGGTCGCGCAGAACCCGTCGCTGAACATCGTCAAGAACGCCAGCGTTCCGGGCGGCAGCGCCAACGTGGCGGGCGAAGTGATCAGCTACACGATCGCGGTGCAGAACACGGGCAACCAGACGCTGACCGGAGTCACGGTGAGCGACCCGTTCATCAGCAACCTGACGCGGGTGGCGGACACGACGGGCGACAACGACAACCTGCTGGAAGTCGGCGAGACCTGGGCGTACACGGCGAGCCACATCGTCACGCAGGCCGAGATCGACGCCGGCGGGAACATCGTCAACACGGCGACGGCCGACTCCAACGAGACCGGTTCGGACACCGACGACGCCTCGATCCCGGTGGCGCAGAACCCCTCGCTGAACATCGTCAAGAACGCCAGCGTTCCGGGCAACACGGCGGACGTGGCCGGGGAAGTGATCAGCTACACGATTGCGGTGCAGAACACGGGCAACCAGACGCTGACCGGGGTGACGGTGAGCGACCCGTTCATCAGCAACCTGACGCGGGTGGCGGACACGGTCGGCGACAACGACAACGACCTGGAAGTCGGCGAAACCTGGGCGTACACGGCGAGCCACATCGTCACGCAAGCCGAGATCGACGCCGGCGGCAACATCGTCAACACGGCGACGGCCGACTCCAACGAGACCGGTTCGGACACCGACGACGCCTCGATCCCGGTCGCGCAGAACCCGTCGCTGAACATCGTCAAGAACGCCAGCGTTCCGGGCGGCAGCGCCGACGTGGCGGGCGAAGTGATCAGCTACACGATTGCGGTGCAGAACACGGGCAACCAGACGCTGACCGGGGTGACGGTGAGCGACCCGTTCATCAGCAACCTGACGCGGGTGGCCGACACGACGGGCGACAACGACAACCT
>NZ_JAMTDQ010000027.1 GCF_023806635.1 Accumulibacter sp. | reverse complement strand
AGGCGTGCCCGGTGGATTGACGAGGAGGAAGCAGTCTTGATGGCGATCTGTCACGATTCCGCCCTGTGCGGCGAGCCGCAGTTGCCGACGCCGCGGCTGGAGCGCGTGTGATGCCCGTCACGCCCGCACCGGACCCGACAGCCAGCGGCGACCGCAGCCGGTCCGCTGCCGGTCTGCGCGAGGATCTCCTGCATCACGACCCACTTCTGGCGTGTCTTGTCGAACTGACGCGGCTCCATGGCCGACCGAGTACACGCGCAGCGTTGTCGGCCGGGCTCCCCTTGGGCGCCGAGCGACTCACCCCGTCGCTCTTCTCGCGCGCGGCTTCGCGGGCGGGAATGGCCAGCCGGATCGTGCGCCGTCCTCTCGATCGCATCGACGGCAGCCTGCTGCCGGTGATCCTGCTGCTCGAGGGCGACGAGGCCTGTGTTCTCCTCGGTTGGCAGGATGGCGGCGAGACGGCTCGCCTGCTCTTTGCCGAGACCGGCCAGGGAGAGGTCCTGCTGCCCCGCATGGTGCTGGGCGAGCGCTACCTCGGCATCACCATTTTCGCCCGGCCACGCTTCAGCTTCGATGCCCGCACGCCGGAAGTCGGCCAGGTGGCCGATCGTCATTGGTTCTGGGGGGCGTTGCTCGAACAGCGCGGCCTCTACCGCGACGTGCTCGGTGCCGCGCTGCTGGTCAATGTCTTTGCTGTGGTCATGCCGCTGTTCGTGATGAACGTCTACGATCGCGTCGTCCCCAACAACGCGACCGACACCCTGTGGATGCTGGCGCTTGGCGTGCTCCTGGTGATCGCCATGGACTACATGCTGCGCCTGCTGCGCGGCCGCTTCATAGACCTCGCCAGCGCGCGCATCGACGTCAAGCTGTCGGCGCTGATCATGGAGCGGGTCCTCGGCATGCGCCTCGAGACGAGACCGGCGTCGGTGGGCTCCTTCGCCGCCAACCTGCGTTCGTTCGAATCGGTGCGCGACTTCATCGCTTCGGCCACCGTCTCGGCGCTGATCGATCTGCCCTTCGCGCTGATTTTCCTGCTGCTGATCGTCTGGATCGCTTGGCCCCTGGTCCTGATCCCGTTGCTGGGCCTGGTCGTGGGCGTGGTGTACGCCTATCTCGTGCAGCACCGCATGCACGAGCTGGCGGAAACGACCTACCGCGCCACGGCGCAGCGCAATGCCGCCCTGATCGAGAGCCTGACGGCGCTGGAGACGATAAAGACGCAGTGTGCCGAGGGTGTCGTGCAGAACAAGTGGGAGCGGACGACGGCGTTCCTCGCGCGCAGCGGGGTGCAACTGCGCCTGCTGTCGTCGTCGGCGAGCAACGGTGCGGCAGCGGTGACGCAAGTGGTGAGCGTCGCCCTGGTGATCGCCGGTGTCTACCTGATCCAGGAACGCCTGCTGACCATGGGCGGGCTGATCGCCATCAGTATGCTCGGCGGCCGCGCCATCGCGCCGCTGGCGCAGGCAGTCGGACTGCTGATGCAGTACCAGAATGCGCGCATGGCCCTGTCCTCACTGGACCAGATGATGGCACAGCCGATCGAGCGCCCGGACGCGATGGCCTTTGTCCATCGACCGGAACTCAGTGGCGAGATCGAGTTCCGCGACGTCTCGTTCAGCTATCCGGAGCAGGGCGAAGCGGCGTTGCGCAACGTCTCGCTGCGCATCCTGCCGGGCGAGCGCGTCGTCATCATTGGCCGCACCGGCTCCGGCAAGAGCACGCTGCAGAAGCTGATGCTCGGTCTCTACCAGCCGGGCAGCGGCGTCGTGCGCATCGACGGCATCGACCTGCGTCAGCTCGACCCGGCCGACCTGCGGCGCAATATCGGCTGCGTTGGCCAGGATGCGACCCTCTTCTACGGTACCCTGCGCGAAAACATCGCCATCGGCGCACCCTACGCCGACGATGAGGCGATCGTTGCCGCCGCCGAGGTCGCCGGCCTGGCGCCGTTCGTCAATCGCCATCCGAAGGGCTTCGACATGCTCATCGGCGAACGCGGCGAATCGCTCTCGGGAGGTCAGCGGCAGGAGGTGGCGATCGCCCGCGCGGTCCTGCTGGATCCGCCGATCCTGTTGTTCGATGAACCGACCAGCGCGATGGATTTCTCGACCGAACAGGCTTTCAAGGACCGCCTGATGCGCTTCGCGGCGTACAAGACGGTGGTCCTCGTCACCCACCGGACGAGCCTGATCGACCTTGCGACGAGAATCATCGTCGTTGATGAGGGCCGCATCGTCGCCGACGGACCGCGGGCAGAGGTCGTCGCCGCCCTGCAGTCCGGGCGGGTCGGACGGGCAACCCCATGAGGCAGCCGGCGATCGTCCTCCTGCGTCGTCTCCTCGGTGGACTCGAGTGGCTGCGGGCGCGCCTGCAGCCGGCCTTCGACTCCTGGGTGAATCGTGCGATCAACGTCGAGAAGGAGCGCGAACAACATGGTTTTGCGGCCGACAGCGATTACGCCATCCTGCAGCAGGAACCTCTGCGGGCGCGCGTTCTGCTGAAGTCGATCGCAATCGCTTTCGCGGTTTTCGTCATGTGGGCAGCGGTGACGCAGGTGGACGAGGTGACGCGTGGTGAGGGCAAGGTCATCCCGTCGCGCCAGTTGCAGGTGCTGCAGAGTCTCGACGGCGGCGTCGTGGACGAGATCCTGGTCCACGAAGGGGATATCGTTGAGCCGGACCAGGTCCTGCTGCGCATCGACCAGACGCGCTTCGTCTCGTCGGTGCGGGAGAGCCGCGTGCAGTACACAGCGCTGGTGGCAAAGGCCGCCCGCTTGCGGGCCCTCGCCGAAGGTGGAGCGTTTACGGTTCCGAACGAGGTGCTGCAGGAGGATGCGAAGACTGCCGAAGAGGAGCGACGCTTGTTCGAGTCCCGGCGCAGCGAACTCGAGACGACGATCTCGATTGCTCGCCAGCAGCTCGCGCAGCGCCAGCAGGAACTGGTCGAGGTGCGCGCCAGGCACGAACAGGCGACCAGGGCTCATGAACTGGCGGCACGCGAACTCGCGGTGACGAAACCCCTGATCGGCTCGGGTGCCGTATCGGAAGTCGAACTGCTGCGCCTCGAGCGCGACGTCGCGCGCTTCCGTGGCGAGCGTGAAATGGCTGCGGCGCAGATCGGTCGCCTGCAGTCGGCGATCAACGAAGCCAACCGCAAGATCGAGGAAGTCACCCTGGCCTTTCGCAACGAGGCCGGCAAGGAACTGGGGGAGACGATGGCCCGTCTGAAGAGCCTCGCCGAAGGAGGGGTCGGCCTCTCCGACAAGGTCAGCCGATCGGTCCTGCGTTCTCCGGTCAAGGGGACGGTCAAGCGTCTGTTGGTCAACACGGTCGGTGGTGTCGTCCAGCCGGGGAAAGACATCGTCGAAATCGTCCCGCTGGAGGATAACCTCCTTCTCGAAGCGCGTGTCCATCCGCGTGACATCGCCTTCCTGCATCCCGGTCAGAAGGCCGTCGTCAAGTTCACGGCCTACGATTTCGCCATCTACGGCGGTCTCGAAGGCAAGCTGGAGCACATCGGCGCCGACACAGTGATCGACGACAAGGGCAATGCGTTCTACGTCGTCCGCGTACGCACGCACCAACCGACCCTCGGCAACAATCTGCCGGTCATTCCCGGCATGGTGGCCGAGGTGGATATCGTCACCGGCGAGAAGAGCGTCCTCTCGTACCTCCTGAAACCGGTTCTTCGTGCCCGGGCGCGTGCCTTCTCGGAACGTTGACCAATGCGCCAGGTCTTTCTCTCGGCCGACGCGCGCCAGCGGGATTCCTGGCGGGAAGCGTTTCCGGACCTGATGGTGGGGTCCCTCGATACCGTGCCCGCGGATGCTGCGATCATCTGGGTGCTGCTGCCAGCCGGGTGCGACGTTGCCGAGCTGGTCGCGAAAATGCTTCGTTCTCTGGCCGGGCGCCCGTTCGTCATCCTGGCAGACGAACCGGACGAGGAGTCGGCGTTGGCTGCCCTCAATGCCGGCGCGGCCGGCTTCTGCAATGGCCACGCTGCGCCGGTGGTCCTGCGGCAGGTGGCGGCCGTCGTCGGCAGCGGTGGCATCTGGATCGGGCAGGGATTGATGAAGCGTCTGCTGGCGGCAACTGCCAGGCTGCTCGGTGAGCGCGATAGCGCCCGCGCTGCCTGGCGCAGCAAGCTCACTCCGCGCGAGCAGGAGGTGGCCCTGGCGCTCGCCAGAGGCTCCAGCAACAAGGAGATCGCCCGCCAGTTCGGCATCAGCGAGCGTACCGTCAAGTTCCACGTCAGTGCCCTGTTCGACAAGCTGGCGGTGCGCGATCGGCTGCAGCTCTCGCTGCTCGTCAATGGTGTGGACCTCGGCGGCTGAACCTGAACCGCGCCGTGCCGGTACCCGTACTTCGGTACAGTAGGCGGGCGTCGTGCACGGGCCTATCGTGCGCATTCCCAAACTTGGTCGCGAGAGTTCGTCATGGCTGATCTGATTCCGGTGGCACGCGTTTCAGCAATTCAGGGCAAGGCATACATCAAGCAGCCGGACGGCAGTCTGCGGCCGTTGCAGGTCGGTGACATGATCTTCGAAGGCGACATCATCGTCGCCGGCAGCGCCAGCCGTGTCGAGTTGAGTACCCCGGATGGCCGTGCCGTGCTACTGCGGGCCAACGAGACGCTGACCATGGATGGCGAGGTCAGCGCGGCAATTCCGCCAGGCCGGACGGAGGCTGCCCTGACATCCGGCGTGGCCGAAGTCAGTAAGGTGATCCAGGCGATAACCAGCGGGGCGAGCCTTGACGATCTGTTGGACGAGACGGCTGCCGGGACGGGCACGCCGGGAGCAGACGGCGGACCAAGTTTTGTCCGACTGTTGCGGATTGCCGAGAACGTGGACCCGCTTGTCTTCGAGTTCGGCACTGCGCGAGGCCGCGTCATCGAGGAAGCGGCTGGTGGTGCAGCCAGTGCCGGGGAGGATCTCCTGGCGTTGGTTGAGACCAGCCGCGCGGTGAGCGGCACGGTGACCCTCGACACCACCGCGCCGACGATCAGCATCGCCGTCGTCGCCGGCGACGACGTGA
>NZ_JAMTDQ010000026.1 GCF_023806635.1 Accumulibacter sp. | reverse complement strand
AGAAGAATTGGCTGTTCGCCGGCTCCGAGACTGCCGGCCAACGCGCCGCGGCGATCCAGTCGCTGCTCGAGACAGCTCGCCTGAACGGGATCGAACCGATGGCCTGGCTCACCGAGACGCTCGAAAAGCTCCCAAATTGGCCGAACAGCCGCATCGACGAACTGCTGCCACTGAAGACGACAGGCTGAGCGCGGCGCCCCCGAGGGGTGGCTGTGTCGGACGCTTACACTCCATCCAGGCCAAGGGCAAGCTGCAGCCGGAGCCGATCGCTCTGGCTGCAGCTTCAGGGATTCCCGACAGGCCCTGTTCGCCTTGCGGAAGAAAGCTGTGCCTCGGCGCTGGTGGCAAGGTGGGCTTCGGCGGGAAGCCTGCGCGTAGTCGCGGACGCGGTGGTCTGGAGTTGGAGTTGGACTGAGTTGGACTCCACCGCAAGACGGAGCACACACAGAGACCGGCTTGACCACTGCGTGACTACTTTCGAAACAACTCCTCATACGCCGCCAGCAACTTCGGCACCTCGTACTGCCATTCAAGCTCGTTGATTACCCGATTCCGGGCAAACTCACCCATCCGCTGACGCATTTCAGGATCGTCGAGCAACTCGATGATCTTTGCGGCCATGTCCTCTACATCATTGTGGCGCGCATAGAGCGATGCTTCCTGCGCTGAGAAGTGGCCCTCGGTCAGGTCGAACTGCACGATCGGTTTGCCAAGTGCCATGTACTCCATGATCTTGTTCATGGTGGATTTGTCGTTCATCTCATTCGCCACGTCGGGGTTCACGCAGACATCGGCTGTATTCAGCATATCGAGAAGCTCTTGATCCGGCACGCGGCCAGTGAATGTCACGTAGTCGGAAATCCCGATCTCCTGCGCGTAGGCCTTCATCTCATCTAGCGAAGTGCCACCGCCGACCAGCCCGAAGTGCACGTCCTGGCGACCGAGTTTATGGACGATATGCGCTGCTGCCCGCAGCAAAGAATCGATGCCTTCCTGCTTGCCCATTACGCCCACATACCCGACCAGATGCTTCCGGCCACGCTTCAATGCTTCAACTGGCGGCACGATTCGCAGCCGATCCAGCTTCGGGCCGCTGCGCACCACGAACACCTTGTTCGGCTCCATGCCTCCGCGTTCGATGGCAATGCGCTTGTACGATTCGTTCGTGGCAATCGAAACGTTCGCCGTCTTGAACGTCAGCCGTTCGAACAACACCATCAGCTTGTGGAAGAAGTCGCGACGATTGAACTTCGCCTCGTACAACTCGGGGTTGATGTCGTGATGATCGAACAGGAATTTCTTGCCGAGGAAAATCTTGAAGAATCCGCCAACCAGAAAGATCAGATCCGGCGGGTTACACGCATGGATCACGTCGAACCCGCGCTTGAACAACACTTTCCAAGCCAGTACGAACTCCCAGAAGAGCGCTGCCGAATACTCAAGCGCATAACCGATGGCGCCCTCAGCTTCCATCGGCAGGTTGTGGCGGTAGATGTGGATACCCTCGACAACCTCGAACGCCTTTTCGTACCCCTTGCCCGTCGGGCAGATAATCGTCACCTCGTACCCGGCGTCACGTAGTGTCGTCGACTCCTGCCAGACCCGTCGATCAAAGGGAGAAGGCAGGTTCTCGACGATGACGAGAACACGTCGCGGCTTACCAGCAAATGCCATCGTAGCGCCCCGCTTCACTCTTGTTCGGAACGATCCGCACGAGATCGACCACCACCTGGCCCGGTTTCAACTGATCAAGAACACTGGCGAATTCCTTTGCACCGTTGCCGATGACGATCACCTCGGCAAACGCCAGCACCTCCTTCATACTCTCGACCATCAGCTTCGAGATGTGCGGGATGTGATTCAGGATGTAATCGCGGTTTGCGCCGGTCAATGCCGCCAAGTTCACGTTGCGGTCGAAAAGACGCATGTCGTAGCCCTTGCCGATCAGTGATTCGATCACTTCCACCAGCGGCGATTCGCGGAGGTCATCGGTGCCTGCCTTGAACGCGAAGCCGAGAATACCGACCCGCTTCTTGCCATAGGCAAGCACCATGTCCAGGCCCTTCTGAACCTGACACTGGTTGCTGGGCATGATTGCATTGAGGATCGGCAGGTCGAGATCGAGGCTGCGGCCCTTGTAAGTGAGTGCGCGGACATCCTTCGGCAGGCACGAACCCCCAAACGCGAAGCCGGGCTTCATGTAGTAAGGCGACAGATTCAGCTTCGTGTCCGTGCAGAAAATCTCCATCACCTTGTGGCCGTCGATGCCGAGCGCCTTGGAAAGGTTGCCAATCTCGTTGGCGAAGGCCACCTTCAGCGCATGCCAGTTGTTGTCGGTGTACTTCACCATCTCGGCGATCTCGATATCCGTGCGCACCAGCGGCGCGTCCATCTTCTCGTAGAGCTTCACCAGCAAATCGCCGGCGCGCGGATCGGATTCCCCGATCACCGTCTTCGGCGGGTTGTAGTAGTCATGAACCGCGGTGCCCTCACGCAGGAATTCCGGGTTGTTGCAGACACCGAAATCCTTGCCGGCCACCTTGCCGGAGTACTGCTCCAGCGTGGGGATGACAACATTGCGCATCGTGCCGGGTAGCATCGTCGAGCGCGCCACGACGACATGGAACCCGCCCTTCTCCTTGATTGCCGAACCGATTTCCTCGCACACGCGGCGCACGTACGAGAGATCGAGATTCCCGTTCAACTGCGATGGCGTACCGACGCAGATCAGGGAAATGTCTGAACCACGTACCGCGTCGCCAACATCAGTCGTCGCACGCAGGCGTCCGGAGGCCGTGTTCGCGGCCACCATCTCGCCGATATCCCTTTCGATGATCGGCGTTTGGCCCTTTTTGATGAGATCCACCTTCGTCTGGTTGGGATCGACGCCAATCACCTCGTGGCCGTCATTGGCGAGGCAGCCCGCCGAGACTGCACCGACATAGCCCATACCGAAAATACTGATCTGCATTGGAACTCCCTGAATCAAGAAATAATGGAAATCATGGAAACGAATTTCGCGGCGCCCTCGACGTGCGCGCGCTGTCGAATGACCACGCACGGCACCTTGCTGTCGAAGGCTTCCGAATACCAGCCGAGCGGGGCCGAATCATCGCCCTGCACCAGATCGGCGACGCTCTCGTCACCGGAAAAATCCATCAGCAGGCGTTGCGCCCCGTGGCTTGCCAATACCTGCTTGGCTGAAAGCGATACCGAACACCCCGGTGCGAAATGCCAGAACAGCTCGACCTCATGTACGGCCTGGCACGAAACTTCGTCGATGACGGTGAGTACTCTGGCCGTCTTGTCGAAGTCGATCGTCCGCCGATGCAGGACAGGATCGCCGAGGCGCATGTAGCCATCATGGCTGCCCAAAAAATGATCGCAGCCCTCGTCTGAGGACCACTGCTCGCAAGTGGCCTTGGCCTTGGCCAGCCACATGAAATTGCCGCCGATCACCGATTGATCCTGCCCGTCGATGCGTACCGTGTTGTGTGCCGACGTACCGCGGAAGTAATCGCGCCACTTCTTCTGCGTGTGGTACGCGAAGGTGCCTGGGTCGATCAGGAATGGCATTCCGCCTACGGAGAGCATCAGGCTCAACGCATCCGCATGCCCGTGCGCGGCAATCGATAGATAGCCGAGCGGTGCGGCGTCTACTACGGCCCGCACCTCGTTCGGCCTGCCGAACTGATCGCCCAGCACCCAGTAACCACCCTGAGGGAACTCACGGCGCGGCGTATCGGTCCCTGCCGCCGACAGTTCCTGCCACAGCTGTACCCCTGACTCACCGAACAGCAAGGCATTCTTCGCATCGAAATCTCCGGCCTTCGCCTTGAAATCGGCACGCCCGAAAAGCAACGCGCAACTGCACAGCAAGGAGCGAAAGCGGTTCCAGCCGGGCGTGTAGGCAAGCCGCACCATCTCGGCATCGTCGGCATCACCGATCATCGGCACGTTGCCGTTCACATCCATGAGCGAATGCACGAACTCCGCCAACCGTTCCAGCCGCTGCATGAACGGAGCCGAGAACGAGGTGCCGTTGGCCGTTGCGACGACATGGCAGATGAGCATCATGTCCATCACCTCGTGCTGGTAATAGACGGCTTGCTCCTTGTTCACACCGTCAGAGAAATTCTGGCGGGCCGCCTCCTCCTCCAACCCAGCCTTGGCAAGTACCGCCCAGCGAGTACTTTTTCTCCAACAAGGCCAGTTGAGGCTGGCGACGAACAGCCCCATGTATTCTCCAAAGAGATGGTTGTTCGCCGACGAATGGCGGGAAAAATAGCCGGCAATGAAGTGACAGTGCTGGTAGACGCTTGCCAGCCAGCGATCGCGAAACGCCGCGCCATCCGCATCCGAGAACAGGGGCGAATGCTCGCCGCCCAGCAGATGCCAGGCGAACGCCCAGTTGACCAGCCGGACCGCAAGTTCCAGCGAGCTTGTCCAGTGCACCCCGAGTGGATACGGACACTGCTCGAGCCAAGAATCCAGAAGCGTCCGGCTGACGCCCAGATACGCCGGGTTGCCGGATACGCGCCAAGCCAAAGCCAGCGTCACCAGTTCCAGGTGCCGGGCCGGCTCCCAAAGGTACTTGATATCGCCGACGAGTTCCTCGCGGCGATAGTCGACCGACTTACCTGGAGCAAGCGGCGCCACCGTTCCGGTCTTCGGGTCGCGGTTCCACCGCGGCGGAAAACCAAGCGGCAAGGCGTCCATCGCAAAAACACGCCAACGACCCGCGATGATCTCGTCAGCTACCGTGATGAGATCACCCACGTCATTAGTCGCCGACGGGATGCAAACAAAGGATCTCCCAAGAGCATCAAGGCTGGCAGCGGGCGGTCGCTTCGCCGTGCCGATACCAAATCGCGCAGCGATCTTTTGGCCATGTTTGGCGGTACGCCAGACAAACTCGGCCGGGCTCATCAACTTCAGCCGGTTGATCTTCCAGGCGAGCGAACTCATGCCGCACCGAGTTCCCGGTAGATCGCCTCCACCTGCGGCAGGATCGCCTGCGCGGAGAACGTTGCTTCCACTTTGCACCGTGCCGCCACACCCATACGTTCGGCCAGCCCTTCCTCACTGAGCAGACGATCAAGGCACGCAACGAGGGAAGGGATATCCCCGGGTTCGACCAGATATCCCTCGGTGCCGCTGGAGACTGCCTCGGGTATCCCCCCGACTGACGTCGAAACGATGGGCAGACTCGCCGCCATAGCCTCCAAGACACTCATCGGCAAGCCTTCGTTGTGGGAAGGCAGGGCATAAATCGTTGCCGACCGAAGGTATCTGTCCTTGCCCTCTCCCCGGACCCAACCCAGCAAGTGCACGTGGTCGGATATCCCCAAATCGGCAGCGCGAACACGTACCTGCTCGATCTCACCATCCCCACCAAGCAATAATTTCACATGAGGATGCTTGTTGGTTAATTGCGCTACGGCATCGAGCAAGTCGTAGCTGCCCTTGCGCTTTCCGAGGCGCCCAAGACACAGTACGGTATAGGCCTTCCGGCACGACCACTCGGTCGACTGCCGGGGCAACAGGGCGGGGTTGTAGATCGTCAGAACATGCGGATTGGTGCACATGCCCTGAACCCATTGTTTCCACGCTGCAGACAGAACGACGACCCGGCTGGCTCTGTTGAAGACAAAACGCACCAAAGCTTTCCGACAGTCCCCGCATTCTTTCTCGAAGAAAATGGCAAACTCTGAACCATGCAAATGCAGCACAACCGGTATACTCAAGACCATCGCTGGCAAGAGAAACAAGGACTTCCGCCAGAAACTGGCGCGCGAAGAGACGTGCGCGTGTACCAGCTTGATCCGGCCCGACAGCAGTAGAACCATAAACTGCACGAATCCTCGGAAGAGAGCACCTAGTTTGTCCAATCCGCTGCCATCACAATGCGTTGCAATATAGGTTATCGGCCAGCGAGCGAACAAACCTGCAGCCCGGTACACATTGACCACCGACGAAATCCCACCCATGGTTTCTAAGTGCGTGCCGATCATCACAATCCTTCGTCGTTGCCCGCTCATCGCCGGCTTCCTTCCTCGTAGAGAATTCGTCGATTGTTTTTCATGGCACCTCTGTCCGTGTAATGCTGCCCCCGGAAAAGCGGTAGCGAACCCCCCCAAAGTCGACGACGGAACCCCCGGCGTCGAAGGTCACGTGCGGTTGGGGCTGCGGCCGGCAACCGACCGTCAGGATGGCGACCGCATCAAAGTGCGCCGCTGCCGCCTCGGTGACCCAAGTACCGTGCCACTGAGACGGACGCGGGTTGCGTGCGTCGCGGATCGGTTCAAAATCGAAACGGTCGTGCTGGCCAAACGCTGTCTTCGCCGAGCTTCGAAAATCGATGCACACGCGCATATCTGTATTACGGACTTCGATATGGCCATCTTCAAGCACATGAAAACGATTGAGCGCATGCAGATTCCACTCCCAGACTCGCGCCGCCTCGGCGGCGAGGCGGTCGAAAACGATGATCCGCTCCTCGTTGCGTTCATAGACGAGCCCGCGAACGGCTTTCTGCAAGCCCGTGTAGCTTTCGGTGGCATCGCCGACTGCGACATCGACACGGCCGTCGGTTGAAAAGCGGATGATTCTCCCCCGCGCCGCTGCATCCCAACCCATGCGTCGCTCGCTCTCCTGACCCCGCCCGCCGTCGGCTGTCACCGCGTTGTGCGCCTTCGTTCGAAACGTCCAGCCGAAATGATGTTTCGAACCGTACGAGTCGTAATAGCCACTGTCAATCAGCAGCGGCCGCCCGCCGGCGTTGAGCACAAAGCTGTTCTGGTCGTAGTGCCCGTGACTGTTGGCACCGTAAGGGCTGCTCTTGAAGTAGACCGAGGTGCGGCCTCGATCACGCAGGTCCGAATGCATCGCCACCCAGCCGATCGACGGAAAATGTGCTGCATTCGGAACGCCCTCGGGTAGATCAGAAACGTCGAATTCAACGTACGGCGCCAGCAGCCCGTCCATCGACGGCCGGCTACCCTGGAACCATTGCCGTGCATACCAGCGATGCAGCGGCAGCGGCACACGCGCCGCATAGGCTTGGGCGGTAAGTGCCCATTCCAGCGCCGAGTTCTGTTCCGCGGCGTCGCCGAACGCACCGACCGGCGTCCCCGGCGGCAGGAAATAGACGAGGAAGCGACCAAAGTTGCGAGCCCATGGCTTGAGCGTCAGGTCGAGGCCGAGCACTCGCCGGAGCGTGTCCCAGTGGCGAAGGCTGAATTCGGTCATATCGACGAAAGCGTAGGATGTACCGTTCGCGTATCCACCATCATCGCCGCCGAACGGCGAGAGGTGCCGCGCATAGACCGGAACGATGTCACGCATCCAGCGATCGGCCTCCGGCGTCTCGCCCGCGAGCAGCACCCCAATTTCAGCAAAAGCACCGATGATCTCGTTGCCGTGGGAATCCGCCGGCTGCTTCACCAAGGAACGCGGCCCGTGGATCCAGCGCTCGCTGAAATCATCGACGCGCGGTCTGATCGCGGCCAGCAGTTTCTCTTTTTCTGCCGCCGACCATTGTGAATAAAGCCAGTCGAGACCGAGCGCCAGAGTCCATGCGACCATACGCGCCGACAAGTCACCCTCCGCGATACTGGTCGGGCCGCGGGGATCCAGTTCGGTCAGCAGCAGCAGCTTCCGCCGCGCAGCGCGGGCATAGTCCGCCCGCCCGGTGACCAGCGCTGCGAAGGCCAGATTCTGAGCACCGCGGCAGGCACTCTCAACCTGCTGCTTGATAGCCACTTCCCAGCGCGCGTGCGCGGCAAAGTCGACGCCCTTCTGAGGAACGTCGAGGACAAAGCTCGCTGGCTCGCCGAGTTGGGAAGCGAGTCCGGCAAGAAAATCCCGAAACTCCCCCGCGCGACGGCCTTCGAGTAGCGCGCTGCGTATCTCTGCCCATTCACCGGTGTGGGCGAAGCTACGCGGGCGCGGAGCACGACGGGCCCGCGCAACGTCAATTTCACCGTGCAAGGCCGCACCAAGGATTTGTGCCGGGCTCGCACCGCTGCCCTGCGCAGCTGCATTGTTCGGTATGGCAGCGACCGCGAGCAGCACCAGGGCGACGGTCAAGGCGCGCGTCACACGCACCTCCCGAGCAGTTTCCGGTAGGACCCAGCTACCCGTCGCGCCAGAAGACCGTAGGAGCGGTTCGCACGTACCCAGGTAGGACCGAGTTCAGAACACCGCTGACGTAGCGTCTCGTCGGTGAGCAAGCGGAGAACTGCGTCACGGAAAGCATCAACCTCCATCGGACAACAGATACCGGCACCGCTTTGCTCGATAACGAGCCGCTGATCAGGGATGTCGTTGGCAACGCCGGGCAAACCGAGAGCCAAGTACTCGACCAGCTTGGTCGGCGATGATATGTCATAAAGTTCGCCCCGCGGAACTGGCGACAACCCAACCTCGGCGCGAATGACATAGCTCAAGGCTTGTTCCTGTGCTAGCCAGCCAGTCAGCAGGACATGTTCATTCAGTGAGCGCAGTTCAATTTCCTCACGGATCCACGTCCTTTCTCCCGGCGATACGGCGTCTCCAGCGAGAACCAGCAGAACATCCGGCTCGCATTCCCTTACCGCAAGGGCCAGATCGAGCAAGAAGTCGGAACGCCTGGCCTTCCCCAAACCGCCCAAATAGACGATCACACGGCGCCCCTCCAGGCGTGGGTTGTCGGAGGGAACAATGCTTTCGCGCCGCAGGAAATCAGTGTCCACTCCCATCGGAACCGCCGTCATCTTGCCAACATCGAATCCCTTCTCTGAAAACCAGTCCAGCATCGCATCGCTCTGCACGAAGACGTGATCGGCCTGCTTAAGAATGAAGCCGTAGAAAATACGCCGCGACCACGAAACACGCAGCATGTCAGCGATACATATAAGGGGATTTGGTTTTTTACGATTGCGCGCAGTCAGGGCAAATCCCTCGACAAAGGGAAACGAGATCCAGTAAACGAAGGGCTTGCCGCAAATTCGGGCGTAAGTGCAGCCAACCACCCCGGTACGAATCTTGTCGCGCACCTGGACAACATCGAACGGAAAACGATGGCGCAGAAGGCCCCAAGCATCGCGCATTGGCCGCAAGAACTCGGCGAGCATGCCCTTGTTGGCAACACCAGCGGCCGAGGCGCACCCGGCGGGCCATTCGAGGGCGCCAGAATGCCCCGGCGCACGCTGCCCGAGAAGGTCACTGAAAATGCCTTCGACCGGCAGGTAGTGCCCGAACAGTGCGCCGACATCCGGTCGAAATGGCGGCAGGGCGTCGCGCATCAGAAACAGGATGCGGATCGGATCAGCCTTTTCCGAATCGTTCGCCGCCGTTTCCAACCCCATGCAAGGTTCCTCCATGTTTCATTTGGCAACAGCTGGTCGCGCATCTCTGGCTCGCCCTTCCGCGACATCTCTGAATATCTCCAAGTATTGCCGCGAAACAACCTTGCTGGTGTGCTCCGAGTTGAAGCGGCGCATCCCTCCCGCCTGCAAGCCACGATAATAGCCATCGTCCTCATAAAGCCGGGCGACCGTCGCAACCAGTTCCTCGCGACCTTTCGGCATCATACCGTTGACGTCGGGTACGATGCCGAAGGTTGATTGCGGGCAGAGGACGGGCGTGCCGGTCGACCAAGCATCGCACAGGAACCCCCAGCCCGAAGTGCTTTCGCTGTAGGCAAGAAAAGCGCCGGATAGGCGCTCTAGCGCCTGACACCGCGTCACCCCGAGTATATGCTGCACGCGGTCACCGTATCGCCGCCGCAAGGACTCGACAACGCGCTCGTCAGAGCCTCGGCCGATTACCGTAAAGCGCTCGACCGGGGTCCGTTCGAGAATGGCCGGAACCGTCTCGAGCCACCGCGCGCAGTTCTTGTGAGGCACAAGCGAGCCGATATAGATCATCTCGCCACGGTCGCGTGCCGGCGCCATCCGCCAGTCCTCGGGCTGCTGCGCGCAATGCCCGGCGTAGTAAAGGCGGCGGCCGCGGGGCCTGAATCGGTCGAGCTGCTGCCCGTCAGCAGGATCGTTAGTCATCAGCGCGTCCACCTCGCCGGCGGCCTGCCACCAGCGCAGGCTGCCGACTATGCGGCCAATCGTCGGCACACCGAGATAATAGCGCCGGCGCATTGAGGACAGCGGATCGATCGACTCCACGCGCAATAGCGCGGGGACCGGATGCCGGCGCCCGATCATGCGCACTGCCGCCAGCGAGCGGAAGGAATTGGCGAACAGGAAATCGGGACAAAATTCGTCTGCGAGCCGAATGACTTCGGTATGCAGACGCCCCGGATTCGCGGAGAGCTCCTCAGGATCCGCGTAGGGCCGGTAGATCTCTACGCCACGGAACAACTCGTGGTTGTCACACGGCTGGTCGCTCTTCAGGCGAGACAGCCGAGTGGCGATGACTCTCACTTCACAGCCCTGCGCCAGCAGGGGCGGCAGAGCAAAGGCGACTTCATCGAAAACCGGGTTCAATCCGGGGTAGATGGCAAGTATTCTCATGGCTTGTTTGATCGCTCCTGCGTTCAGGTTGACCTGCGCCGGCTGGTGGCCCGACGTTCAAGGACGTAACGACGCACGAAGCGGTAAGCATAGCGCGCCGAGAACTTGGTGAAGGAAAGCGGCCAATGGCCGGCGTGGCGTAAGTTGACACGGTAGCATTCGCGCATCGAGGCCATCGCATTCGCGTTCGACAAGCTGCCGGAATGCATGCGGAAAACAGCCAAGCAATCATCAACTTCAGCCGGCACGATCCCAGCAGCACCGATGCGCAGCCACAAGTCTACGTCCATCGCGTAGCGCAGACGCTCGTCAAAGACGCCGACACGCTCGAAGACGACACGCCGGACAAAGGTTGCCGGATGCGGAATGAAATATTGTCCTTGGGCAAAGGATGTCGGGCTGTAGCTGGAACGTGGCTTCGCAACCGACTCGAGCCGCCCATCGACATCATTAACCGTACGGCCAATCAGCCAGTCGCGCCCACTTTCTTCCAACACCCGCGCGGCCCGGCCAAGTACATCCGGCGCGAGGTAGTAGTCGTCCGAATGAAGATGCGCGATCACCTCGCCGCTCGCGGCCTCAATTCCGGCATTCATCGCGCGACTGATGCCTCCGAACACACCCCTGACGACCACTGCGTACGGGCAGCGCACGGCGATCATATCCAACGTTCCGTCGCTCGATCCACCGTCTACGAAAAGGTGCTCGACATTCGGATAGTCTTGGGCCTGTACTGAGTCGATCGTCGCAGCCAGCGTGGCAACGCTGTTCCAAGTGCAGGTTATTACTGAGACCTTCATGGCGTTGTACCTGTTCCTAACTTTTTGCACGGCATACGATAGATGTCGACGATACGACTTGCAGCCACGTCCGCATTCCACTTCGACGGGCTGTATCCGGATTGATTGGGGTACGGCCTGGAAGCAAGAACACCTGCGGTCAAACTGGCCATGTCAGGAAACACCTGTAGCTGTCCTGGAAACATGGCGTATTGGCCAAGTTCCGGAGTGCCCCCACGGTCTAGGGCAAAGACGAGCTTGCCAAGAGTCAAACCCTCAAAGATCGTCGTAGCACATGATTCCTCGCAAACAGACGGGACCACAATCAGATCCGCCCCAGCCAGCAACTCCAGCGCTTTTCCACGTTCTCGCCAGCCCATGAAGGTTATTTGCGCCCCCGTGAACCTGCTGCGCAGCGCGCTTTCCTGGGGGCCGTCGCCGAGGATCACGACACGTGTTGCCTTATCGAGCCGGGGGGCGATTTCCTCAAGAAACTTGTCCACGCCCTTGGGCGGGTAGAGCTTACCAGCGACAGCGACAACGAGTAGCTCGGGGTCTCCCGGCAGTAGTCTGAACGGGTTGTTGGCAGCACTCTCAACCGCTCCCAAGTCGATGAAGTTATGAACGACGACGCCCCAGTCACCCGGGCCCGCCGTACGAGTTAAATTACGGCGCAGCATGTCCGAGACAAAAATAGTCTTATGGCGTCGAAAGGCTTCTACCACCCGTGCCCTGTAGTGCCGAACTGCCATTGCCGAAAGTGCCGTCTGGATAAAATTCGGATTATCCGAGATGCAGCCAGCGCATGCGCGCGGGCTGGTTTCGTTGCAGATCGCCCCGTTGCGGAAGCGCGTATGCGAGAGACAGTCGGCTCCTTGGTCGTGCCTTGACTGAACGAAGTTGATGGTGGATGGAATGAAGGCAGCCACATCAGGCGCATGGCCGTGGTAATGAATGACATCATAGTTCCCAGCACGCGTGAGGATAGCCCGCGCTAAAGCACGGGCTATTACCAAGCGGCGCAGTGGGTTGTAGAATCCGAGCCCGGTTTCCTTCCAACCACCAAAGCGCCAGCGCAGTTCCGAAAAGAAACGGCCGGGCAGCCCGATAATCGGATCGTAGGCATGTCGCCCGTTCCCCATGAAATCCACTTGGTGCCCTTGCCTAGCGAGAGCTTTGGCCAGTGTCACAGCATGCTGGCCCAGGCCGCCCATGGATGGATGCGGGACGTCTTCGCTGACTATGAGTATTTTCATCATCCCTTACTGGACCCGCCGAAAACACGGCAATCGCTGCCTGATTTTGACGCGAACGTCCTCCTGGAAAACCAAGAACCACCCACCCACCAGCATGACCGGCGCCATCACCGCAATGGCGATGGCCACCTGCAGACTGCGATCAACCGGCAACCCGGAGCATATGTACCCTCCGCCAGCGATCAATAGACCGACGCCGGCGCCCGGCGCAATCGCCTGACGGAACCACGTCCATATCGACACAGGAGAAACGATTCGAAAAAACACCGTGAGGAAGGCAACCGTAAAGACCGCCGATGTCCCGAAATGCGCCAGAGCCACACCTTCAATTCCACCCAGCATGGCACCGGAATAGACTGCCAACAAACCAGCCACACAGCGAACCAAGGCAAACGAACCGGTCAGCTGTGTGCGCCCACCACCATCGGTAACCAACGAGGGAACATTGGTCAGAGAATCGATCAGTGCGCCGCCCGCGACAAGGGCCATGATCCAACACCCTTTCTCGGCGAACTCTGGGCCCAGCCAGACATCCAGGAACCATCCTGAAAGAACGCTGACGGCGGCCACGGCAGCCGCATTGAGGTAGAACGTGTACCGTGTGGCTTGTATCACGAGCCGCTCAACCTCGGCCAAGCGGCTGTTCGCCAGCAAGGCGCTGGTCATCGGGAAAACCATATGGATCGAGCGGAAAGCGAGCGAAAATATGCGGTTGGCGAGCAGCGCCGGCACGGTAAAATAGGCCACGTCCCTAGCCCCAAGAACTGCACCAATGACCAGCTTGTCGGCATGCGCATAGGTAATTGAAGCCACGCGGCTCAGGTAGGCAAACGCGGTAAAACCCAGCATCCTCTCTCGAATTGACTTTTCCGGCCAGGACCAATGCACCCTGTTGTCCAGCAGCTTAATGCAGGACATCACGAGTGCGGCCAGACTCAAAGCACCCAGCACATTGCGTAACCAGATGACCTCTATTAATTGCGCACCCATAAGGACAAAAAGTGCGGAAAATAACGGGGCGAGAATACCGAATGCTGTCTCGACCCGACCGCTGATGTCATAGCGCTGCAGACCCTGCGGCACACTCATCAGGTAGGCTTGGAACTGAGAAAAAACAAACCCCAAGGCAGCAATGCGGACCAGCCGGACCGTCTGATCATCAAAGGACTTGGCGAATACGGACGCTAGCCAGGGCGCACCGAGAATCAGAAAACTGGCGCCCGCGGCTGCGATCACGGTGTAGATGACGAGTCCAAAGCAGATAACTTGCATGACGCGGCGCGCATCACGGTTGGCATGATACTCGGCGATGAACTTGACCGAGCCCGCGGTCATGTTGATGTCAAACATCGACATGTAGCTGGTCACGCTGAGAATTAGCACCAGCAGGCCGTAGCCCTCTGTCCCCAGGCCGTGAACGAGAACCGGTGTCGCAACCAGCAGCACCATGGCCGGTAGCAACCCCGCCAGAAAATTGCTGGCGGCGTTGTGCAATGCCTGACTCACGCGCGCACTCCCTTGTGTGTTAAGGCGGCCGAAACGAGGTACGGAAGACCGGCGCAAAAGGCGATCATCTGTGTCGTTCGCACCTGAGGGATAGGTGTGCCGATCAGAAAGTCTGGGATCATGAAAATCAGACCAGCAACGCCAGCGGCAACAAGCACCTTGCATGGCACGGACAAATCGTGCGGCAATGAGCGGACGTGCACGACAAAGGCCACTACGACGCCTGTAAGCAGCGCAATGCCAATCATGCCGCTCTTCAGGGCAATATGCAGCAGCCCACTGTGCACAAAGCTGCCGCCGGCCTCGTTGCCCTGCCAAGCGATGCGACTGGCACCATCGTACGACCCCCAGGCACCGACACCCGCAACCGGGTTGTTTAGGATAGTCTCAAGCGTGTAACGCAGCTCAAGAACCCGGTCGTCGTCGGCACCGTAGCTTTTCGGCAACAGGTCGTAGACAAACGCGAGCGGTCCGCCGGATACGCCGCGCGTCTGCCCAAGCCGCTTTATGGCGACGAACACGATCCCTGTAAACAGAGCCGGCAGCCCAAGAACGGCAACCGGCAACCTGTAGTCGCGGGGCAGGAGCAAGAAGATGTAGAGAGCGACAAGCATCAGCCCGCCCCATTCGCTGCGCCGGTAGGAGAGAACGATCGACAAGGTACAGGTGAGCGCGGCGAATGCGTACAGAGCTTTCCACATATTACCGATGCGCTCGCTCTGTTTCTCACCCAGCAGGTAGAGAGCCGATATCGTGAGCCCCAGCGCGCAGAGCAGCCCGTCGTTGATGTCAAAAAAGGTGATCTTGACATTGACGCCACCGTAGTTCTGGTAGGCATTGGCTGGATCGCCGCCAAACGCTACCCAGCGCCCCAGGCCGAAAAGAGATCGGCCAAACGCTAGGATAACAATGGATTTCGAAAGCCGGTCGACGACAGTTTCGCTAGTGCCGCTTGCAATCATTACCATGATCAGTATCCCCATCCAGGGGATGTTCGAAAAACCCGTTGCTGACAGCGCGTCCTTGAGCTCGATGCCGGTCGTCATGGCCCACAGCACGTGACAAAAAAGTAGCGCAGTCCAACCCGCGAACCAGTAGAGAATTGTCGGCGTCTGCCGCACTGTACGATCGCCGGAGAACACTTGACCGACCTTGATGCAGAGCCAGCCACCGAGAAGACCCCACAGGAGCAATGGGAAGTATACGAGCCCGGTGCCGCGGCCGTAGATCGATCGGCCCGTTGCCTCCAAGGTGCCCCAAGAGGAGCCCGAGAAGAAGAAAAAGACGAGGCAGAACCCAGCTAGGACGATATAGGGCCGACTAGAGACGAGCACCGCCCCGACGATGCACGCGATCGTCGCGAAAACGACTACAGTGATCGGCATACCGATGCCTATCGCGTATGCCATAATCTCCGAAAAACTCATGTAAGGTACCTTGAGCCGAAAGCCGGAGTTGTACCATGGTAATCGATATACACTTCGCGTAAGCCCTCACTCGGGTCAGCGTGTGACTTCCAGCTAATGCCGTTGAGCTTTGCCACATCCAGCGACTTCCTCGGCGTCCCGTCCGGCAGCGTCGTATCGAAGACGATCCCTTCTTTGTAGCCCACCACCAGCTTGACCGTCTCGGCCAGTTCCCGGATCGTCGCATCGTCGCCCACTCCGATATTCACCAGAGCCGGATCAAACGGGCCGGTCTTTGATTTATCGCGGCCTTGGAGGCTGTTGTATCGTTCGTCCGGCAAGTTCATCAGGAAGACGCAGGTATCGGCCGTATCCTCGCTGTAGAGGAACTCCCTTCTTCGTCTACCGGTACCCCACACCGTCACCGTCCGAGCCTCGGCTACGTTGGATTCGTTGAACTTGCAGATCAGGGTCGGGATGACGTGGCTGCTCTCGGGGCGGAAGTAGTCGCCCGGGCTGTAGAGGTTGGTCGGCATCATCGCCAGGTACTTGGTGCCGTATCGGCGGCTGCAGCTCCAGCACATCTCGATGCTGGCGATCTTGTCCAGCGCGTAGGGCCGGTTGGTCGGCTGCAGTGGGCCGGCGAGGAGGCACTCATTCTCAATGGGCTGCAGTGCAAGCTTTGGACAGATGCGGGAGGAGCCCAAAAACACCAAGCTCTGAAGGCTGCTTCGGTCGCAACGTGGATGATATTGGTCTTGGGTCGCCAGGTTGTCGCGGCTGAACTCGACCGGGTAGGCGTTGTTGGCCACGATGGCAGCCCATCGCCGCAGCGCCACGTGGCCTATTGCGGGGACGTTGTAGATCTCGCTCTCCTGCGCCAACTGGATCATCCCGACGACGGTGGTCGAATCCCCGCATTCGGTGTTGAACAGCGAGGCGCGGCGCGTGATCCCATGCCCTTTGTAGCCCTTTCTTAAGAAGCACTGGACGAAGTAGGCGCCGTTCTGGCGGGGCTTACCAGTGATGGTTGCTTTCCTGGTCATGCTTCACTCACTTCCGAGTTTTCCGGCGAGCCGCCAGCGTGCCTCAGGGGCGATGCCTCCCAACATCTGTTTGGAAAATCGGTCGTGCATCTGGTATGCACTGGCCTTGTCGGGGTCGATCGAGGACACGCGCACCAGCATGCCGTCCGGTACCTTGCCGGAAAGGCCGTAGCTCATCTCGACCAGCTTCTTCTCGATGCCGCCGCTCTTGATCACCGTATCTCCGATGGTGATCCAGTAGGTCACGGGTTCGTTGCGGTTACCGAGCGAGGTGGAAACTCGGGTGATCGGCAGATCGCCGCCGCGCACCTGCAGCGTGTCAGCGTGCTTGCCGTGAAGGGTGAAGCCCTGCGCCGGGTAGCAGACCTCCGGCTTGTGCACCTGCATCGCATCGCCTTGGTCGCCGCCGTAGGCCACGGCGAGCATGATGCGGTAGCCCTGCGCATTGACGTAGGTGCGTGAGAGGGTCTGGTTGTAGATCTTCTCGAGCATCTCCTTCTGCTGCGGGTCGACCGCCTGCGTCACGCTGGCGATGTCCTGCCGCCATTCGCCAAAGCTCGTGGGGATCAGCGTCTCGAGTTCGACCTTCGGCCCCTGGTCCGCGATCTTCTTCGTCGGCTTCAGCGCAATGGCCATGCCGGATGCGGCGACCATCATCATCATCAGGATGAGGTTGCGCAGCGGGAGCTTCATCCCCTGGCCACCGCCCTGGGTTTGACGATACCGCGTTCTTCGAGACGCCGGACGCCCCACTGAATGACCGAGTCAACTGCGATGATCAGCAACAGCGCTGTGAGGAACAGCACCATGCCGGCGAAGCCATGCAGGAAGCCCTGCCCAGCCTCGTCGCCGAAGTGGTAGGTGATGAGGGTGAGCACCATGACGCGGATGACGTTGGCAGTGAATGAGATCGGCACGACCAGGATGGCCAGCGTGACATTGCGCACCAGCGAGTCGCGGCGGACGATATTGAGGTAGAGGAGGCCCAGCGCTTCGAGCGTGAAGAGGGTGTGGAGACCGGCGCAGGCGTCGGCCACCAGCAGCTTGTAGTGGCCGATCTGCAGAATGACGCCGGTGCGTGCGATCGGATAACCGACGGCATAGAGGATGTGCTCAGCGACATAGGAAACGGCCATCTTCATCGGCATGGTGACGGTGTCGACGACCACGCCCGGCAAGGGAATCATGAACAGCATGAAGAACAGCGCGAACCACTGCGCCTTCAGCGCCGCGCTGCCGCGCGTCAGCAGCAGGATGCCGGCGAGCGCCCAGATCAGCGAGCCGATCTCGAAGAGCAGGATATCCTGCGAGCGGCCGATTGAGTAAAGAAGGAGCGCCAACACAACGATCGGCCAGCCCCAGGCGGAGGGGGGCTGCCGTTCGCTGACTTGCCACATCGCCGGCCACTTGCGATACGCGAGCCAGCAGGCGATGGCGAAGACGATCGGCCCGTGCGCCTGCTGGTCGGTCGACCAGATGCCGCGCATGAGATCGGCGAAGCTGGGCACGTACATTGCGGCCAGGCCGGCGATGATCGGCAACCACGCCAGCCACTGCGCTTCCCTGGTGTTGATGTTCAGCGGAGTGCCCATCGCCATTGTTGATCTATCCCCGGCCCGCCTGGAGGCACTGCGCATCGCTGCACGGATCATCTTGCCGTTGCGGGGTTCCAGCCAGGTCGCGAGCGGCGCGCAAGGGGCTGCGCCGGGGTTGATTCCGCTGCCGTGTGCGCATGTGGAGGGGGTGCTCCGGGAGCGCGCGGTCGGTGGGGCAGGAGACGGAACTGGGCAGCTTCATGGCGGTCTGCGCGAACGGGCTTTCGACGGATACGACAATCCGCATCCTATGGGCGAAGGCGGCGCCGGTCGGTGACGTATTGCGCAGATTCCCCGACTTCAGTGCCGGCCGGGACGATCCCGTCGCCGATGCCGCCGGAGCGCTGGTGGGGCAGTGGCTACTGGCGTGGCTGTGGCGGACGCGTTGTCTCTGTCACGCCGACGGCAGCATTACGCACCGGCATCCCGTCGCGAGCCGCAAGCCCCGTTGCCGAACACGTTTTTGGCGCCCGGCCATCGCCGGGCTGGTCGAGGTGATCAGGTCCACGCCCTCCGGGACGAAATGCCGCGCGGCGAGGAATGATGGCTTGGTCATGCTCCTTGCCAAGCTGGTCGGGGGTCTCCACAAGCTTGACGAATCGGCACGCTGCGCCGACGGACGACGAGAGCCAGCATCACGGCGAGCGTTTGTCGCCATGCAAGCCGTCCAGACGACGCACCCCGGTCGGCGCGCCGAAGAGCCGAACGCGCTCAGCCGCTGCCCGTGCCTTGCCGTTTGCGCGTCGTGTCTCAGCCGTTGTTGAGCACCGTGCCGATGACGGCCACGTTGCCCTGCTGCAGTGAGGAGACGAGAGACTGGATGTTTCGGATCAGGCTGACGTCGCGCCGGGCGACGACCAGCGCACCGCCCAATTGCGCCGCAACAAACTGGTAATCGGCGCTCTCGCCGGCCGCAGGCGTGTCGACGACGACCACCTCATGCTGCGTCTGGAGCCCCGCCATCAGCTCGGCGAACTGCGGCCGACAGAGCAACTCCTGCGGGTTGGGCGGCACAGCCCCAGCGGGGAGTACCGACAGGTCGATCATCCCCGGGATCCGCGTGATCGCCTCACCGACCTCGACCCGTCCGGCCAGTACGCTCGACAGACCTTGCCGGTTCGGCAACCGGAACAATCCGTGTTGGCGCGGTCTGCGCAGGTCGGCGTCGACGAGCAGCGTGCGCTGACCCAGTTGAGAGAAGACGACCGCCAGGTTCGCGGCGATGAAACTGCGTCCCTCGCCGGTGTCGGGGCTGACGACGGCGAGAGCCCTGCGCCCAGACCGCGCATCCAGCCAGCGCATCATGAGCTGGCTGCGCAGCGCGCGGAGTTGCTCGACGATCGGGCTGAACGGCCTGAACGCGGCGACGACTTCCTCGCTGACCGAGTCGTCGCCGGGAGCCAGGAAAGGATAGCCATACTGGCGCGCGAGCGCCTGCTGTATGTCTTCCTCGCAGATCAGGCCGAGTGCGACGCCAGCGGCGCCAAAGCGGATTCCCTCTGTCTTCTGGCGATCGAGCACGAGCTCGGCCGCTTCGGGCGTCAGTCTACCGCTGTCGATCAGAATCGCGCCGATCGACGGCCCCGGTTCCGCCGGGATCTTCTGGATCATCAGGTTCATCGTCCCACCTCCGCGACTTGCAGTCGAGCATCCGTCCTACCCTTGCGCAGCGACAGGCTGCGCCAGAATCGCCGCTGCCACGTCCCGGCAGCGGGGGGCTTGCTCGACTCGAGAGTGACCAGGACCGGGACGTCGAGCATCAGGACGAGATCGTCGGCCGAGCGCACAGGCCGTTGAGCCAGCTCGAGAGCGAGCGCCGCTCCGACGCCGAGCAGGGTGCCGAGAAAGATCGACACCAGCAGGTTGAGAACGATCCTCGGGCTGGACGGTTTGAGCGGCTCCGAAGCCGGGGTGAGCACGGCAACGTTCGTCTGCAGTGACTGCGACTCGAGCTTGCTCTGCGTCATCCGTTGGCCGATCGCGTCGAAACCGCGTTGTGCCGTTTCCACCTCGCGCGCCAGCACGCTGATCTCGTCACGCTGTTTCTTCAGGTCGAGCACCTTTTTCCGTTGCGCCTCGATCGCCGCCTGCAGCTCGACCTCCTTTGCCTGGCTGACCCGACCGGCCGTACCGATCGAGCTGGTGACCTTCACCGTCTCGCTCTTCAGGCGCGCCTTGAGCTCGTTGACCTCGGCCAGGGTGCGCTGGTATTGCGGATGGTTCTCGCCGAGGTTGCCCGAGAGCTCCTTGAGCCGCGACTCGAGGCGCGCGACGTCGGCCTTGAGCTGGTTGATCAACGGATTCGTCATCACTTCCTGCAGCGTGTCCGAGCTGCCGAACTTCTGCTTGCTGGCAGAATCCGCTCCCTGTGACTCGGCTTGCGTGAGCTGTGACGAGAGCTCGTTGTACTTCTGCATCTCGTAGTCCAGTCGCTCATCGGTGGCGATGATGCCGCTTTCCTGCTGGAAGTCGGACAACGCCTTCTGCGCAGCCTCGAGGCGCTCGCGCTGCGCCTTCACCTGACCGTCGAACCAGGCGGCGTACTGCTTTGCGGGCTCGACGCGCAGCTCGATCGTCGTGTCGATGTACGCCTGGGCGAAGGCGTTCGCCACCGTCGCCGCGAAGGCCGGGTCCTGACCGGCAAAGCCGATGTTGATGACGTTGCTCTCGCGCGAGGGCTTCACATCAAGCTTCTTCTGCAGCAACTCGGCGAGCCAGTCGGTGATCCGGCCCTTGCCATCGGTGTCCTCGAGCCACTGCTCCTGGATCAGTGGACTCTCATCCATGCGCAACAATTTCACCACCCTTTGCGCGGTCCGGTCGCTGTTCACGATGTCGACCTGGGTCGCCATGTAGCCCGGTGCCATCATCCCCGGCAGCACCATGCCGGCGATCGGATCGGGCGACTTGACATCGACGACCACCGCCGTCGTGGCCTTGTACTGCTTCGGCAGCAACAGGCTGACGATCAGCGTCGTCATGACCGTCAGGCCTAGAACCGCCAGAGCCAACCGGCGGCGCGCCCAGAGAATCAGAAAAAATTGTTGCAGCGTCATGGATTTCTCTTGCTCGCCGGTGAGATCAGAAGAGGCTTTCCTGCACCTGGATGACGTCGTCGGCGCGCACCAGATCGGATTTTTCGGGAGCGATCTCGGTGACTCTGCCATCGGCTCCGCGGCGATGGATGCGCATGCTGCGCTCGGTGCCACGAAGCGTCAGGCCACCGCCCTGAACCAGCGCCTGCAGCACGGTCATGTCGCGCTCGATGCGGTAGGGACCGGGCCGCTGTACCTCGCCGTAGATGTAGAAGACCGGTGCGCGATGGACGTAGATCACGTCGCCACCGGCGACGAGGACATCCTCGTTGCTGCGCTCGGGGCCGAACAGCGCGGGCACATCGATCTCGCGGCGAAACGGCTTGCCTTCCCGGATTCCCGACAGGATGACGACGTCGGAACCGCCCGCAACCGCGCCGCCGGCCGTTGCCAGCATGTCGGAGAGACGCGTGTTGCCGGTCTCGATCGGGTAGCGGCCAGGGCGGCTGACCATGCCGAGGACCGACACCTGATTGCCGCGGACCTGGGTGAGCAGGATGTTGACCTGCGGCTTCTGGACGAACCCGCCTTCGCGCAGTTTGTCTGCAATCGCCTTCTCCGCTTCGGGAATCGTGTTGCCGCCAAGCTGGACGGAGCCGATCAGCGGATAGGTGATGATGCCGCTGTCGGCAACGCGTGTCTCGACGGTCAGGTCCGGGTTCTGGAAAACGCTGATCCTGATCGCGTCGCCGGCCCCGAGGCGATAATCGGGGGCACGGTCCTGCGCCCGCGCCGGCGCCGCGACCAGCAACTGCAGCGCCAACAGAATCCCCAGCAGCAGTTTCATGCCATGGTTCATGGTTCTCTCGCTTCTCACTTGAGGCCGGCAACGCCCTTGTTGATCACGGCTTCGCTGGCGGTTGGCGCCGCCTTCTCGGCCACCGGCGCGGCCGGCTTGCTGCCGGCGAAGTCTCCGGCATACTCGATCTTCGCCTTGGCCCGCAATTGCTTCATCGCTTCGGTCGCGCGATCGGCCTTCTGCTTGTTGATCAGGTAGCTTTCGATGTAGGACGGCGCCTTGCCTTCGTCCATCGGATCGGGCTTCGTCGCCAGCACGGTGACGATCGCCGCCTTGCCGGCGTCCTCGAAGAGCTGCGGCTGCCCCTCCTTCGCCGCCGCCAGTCGTGGCAGCGCGTCCAGGGAAATCTGCTCGGCGGCCTTGACCGCGACGCCGCCGCTGACGGCGACACCGTCGGTGCGCAGCGCGGCCAGAACTTCTGCCGAGCTCTTGCCCCTGGCCAGCTGTTCCTTCACCCTGCCGACGAGTTCCGGTGTGCCGGCAAAGTTGATCTCTTCCAGCCGATAGACCTTGCGCTTGGCGAAGAGCTCGGGATGGTCGTTGTAGTAAGCCCGGATTTCGGTCGCCGATGGCTTGACGCCGCCGCCACCGGCCTGCTCCAGGTAGGCGCGCGCCAGGACCTCGCGGCGAGAGGCCTCGAGCATCTGCATGACGTTCGGTGTACGATCGAGTTTCATCTCGACGGCCTGTTGCACCGCCAGTTCCTGGTCGATCAACCCTTCAAGGACCTGCCGTCTGGCGCCATCAACCTGGTCCGCAGGGATCGAAGGCGTGCGCTGCAGGATGAAATTGATCTGGTGCACCGAGACCTCGCCGCCATTGACCTTCGCCGCCACCTGTGTGGCCGGCTTCTTCTCCGATGAACCGCCGCCGCAGGCCGTGATGGCGAGCGCCGAGACAAGCAGGGTGAGGATCGTTTTCGGGGCGTTCACGTGCATCCTTTCTGAACTGATGGTGGAAGGTGTCGGCTGGCGTCTAATACTGAAGCGTGGCCGACACGAAAGCGGTGCGATCCCGGTACTCATTTAGTTCGTAATTCGAGTCGCGCTTCTGCAGGGTGACGCCAGCCTTGAACTGCAGCCAGCGCGCCGCCTGGTAGGCGACATCGAAGGCAAGTCGTGCGGTCTTGTCCTCACGTTGCGGGACGCCAGCCGGCAGCGGGACGATCGCACCACGGTAATCCTGGCGCCCATAACCGAGCAGACCATTGACGGTGATCTTGTTCGTCGCCAGCCACTGCGCCGACAAAGCGACATCGTCGAGGACGTAATAACTGGTGGTGAGCTGCTGATAGGCCTCGAGGGCCCGGATGTAGGCCAGCGTCAGGGTGCTCTTGCCGCTGATCGCATAGGCGTACTGCAGATTGCCGGCCAGCCCGGCATAATCCCGCTGCGAAAAATGCTGATACTGGCGGTCGAGATATTCGACTCGCCCGCGCAACTGACTGAGCCCGCTCAGGCGCCACGCGAAGTCGAGCTGGTAGTTGTCCTGCGTGAAACCGTTGTCGAACTGGAAGACACTGTTGAAGGGCCGCTTCGAGTAATTGCCCTCGAGGTGGACGACGCGTGCGGTCGCCGAGTTGCCCGCGGCGCCGAGATAACGCAGACCGAAATTGTAGCCATCCGCATCATAATCGCCGTCGACACTGGTTTGCACCTGATTGTCCAGGCTCGTCGACAGCACCCCGGCGATCGCTGCCCAGCTCGAATGGAACCAGTAATTGGCCTCGAAGCGGTTGAGCTCGTAGGTCTGTACGTTCCTTCGACCGAGAGTGCGGTCATTGGCATAATCGTTGGGCAACTGGCTGCGCTGGAACGCCAGCTCGCCCGTCCAGCGTGTGCCCGCGGCCCACAACCATTTGGCATCGTAGTTGAGTGCGGTGAAGTCGAGGTAATCGTTGCGCCGGTAGCGGTAATCGATCACGTTGACGTTGGCGATGACACGCTGCAGACCGATTGCCTTGTCGAAATTGAGACCAAGCGTCGTCGTCGTGATCGTATCCGACTTCGGGTCGGCCGACGACGGCAGCCGGAAGAGGTTGTCATCCGAGAGAACGGAGACACTCGCATTCAGGTTGATCACGTCGCCCTGGTCCGCCCAAAGCAGGGACGGCTGGATCAGAGCGCAACAAGAAATCATGGTCAGGAGCTTTCCACAAGAAGTCGTCATCGATGCATGCCACCAGTGGCGCGGGAAGCTGGCGGGGCTGCGGCCGGGCGCACGTCTCCCAAACCGGCGCGGATCATTTACCGCGCGCTCCACACTGCCGGGAACCAAGTCCCGGCAAGCCTTCGCGAAAAGGTGCTGCCTGTCGATCCAATGCCACATATCTTCCATCGTTCCCATTTGCACGGCCGTGCGCTAAGTCACAGCTCGATATCGATTCATCGGCCGTCATGTTGCGGCAGACAGCCGCGGTCGCCCGTCTGGCTGCGTCGGACACCCCATCCCGCGCACAGTCTACAATGCATGCACTGATATATTGCGGAAATGGCCCGATCGACGAGCGGCCCGCCGCGGTGACCGCAAGCAGATGCAGCGCGGCTGCGGCGACGGATCGCCTGCAGTGGCGATGCGTCGGCGACCGCCGGGCGAGCGGCAGAGCGGGAACCTTTGTTTCCGGCAAGCGTCAGTGTGCGTACGCCGCAGGCGGCAGCGGGCGGGCACGGTTTGAGGCAGCAAGCAACGACCGCAACGGCGGCTCATCGCGCGGCCGCGTGATCGCCCGACGGACTGCAACGACAGGGAAATGGACACATGATGCTTCTGCTCTTCGGCCTCGGTCTCGTGGCGCTGATCGCCGGCGCCCAGGTACTGGTCCGCGGCGCCTCGAAACTGGCGCTGTCCTTCGGCATTTCGCCGCTCGTCGTCGGCCTCACGGTCGTCGCCTTCGGCACCAGCGCGCCCGAGCTGGCCGTCTCGCTGCGCTCGTCCTTCGCCGGCCAGGTGGACATCGCGCTCGGCAACGTCGTCGGCAGCAACATCTTCAACGTCCTCTTCATCCTCGGCCTCGCAGCGCTGATCTCGCCGCTGGTGGTCGCCCCGCAACTGATCCGGCAGGAAGTGCCGATCATGATCGGCGCCTCGCTGCTCGTTCTCGCGCTGGCCTTCGACGGCCAGGTCGGGCGCGTCGATGGCGGCTTGCTCTTCGGTCTCCTGCTGGGGTACACGCTGTTCCTGGTCCGCCAGAGCCGCCGCGAGAGCCGCGCGACGCAGGCGGAGTACGGCGCGCAGGAGGTGCTCAGCGATACCGCCGCCTGGGACCGGCACTGGGGCGTCCAGCTGCTGCTGATCGCCGGCGGACTGGTGCTGCTCGTCATCGGTGCCGGCTGGTTGGTCGATGCCGCGGTGAGCTTTGCCCGCATCCTCGGATTGAGCGAAGCCGTCATTGGCCTGACGATCGTCGCCGCCGGCACCTCGCTGCCCGAAGTCGCGACTTCGCTGGTCGCCACCTGGCGCGGCGAGCGCGACATCGCGGTCGGCAACGTCATCGGCAGCAACACTTTCAACCTGCTCGGCGTCCTCGGTCTTTCCGCCCTGCTGGCGCCGGCCGGGCTGCCGGTGGGCGCGGCCATGATCGCCTTCGACCTGCCGGTGATGATCGCCGTCGCCCTCGCCTGCCTGCCGATCTTTTTCAGCGGCCACCTCATCGCGCGCTGGGAAGGCGCGCTCTTCTTCGCCTATTACGTCGCCTACACCGCCTGGCTGCTGCTTGCCGCGCAGCAGCACGCGGCAACGGCTGCCTACGGCAGCGTCATGGTCGGCTTCGTGCTGCCACTGACGGCGGTGACGCTCGGTGTCATTGCCTGGCGCGAATGGCGGGCGCGCCACGGCGCGCCATGAGGAGATGAGCGCTGCCCGCAGCGACGCACCGCTGGCGTGGACAGCGGGCGCGTCGGCGCTGCCCTGGGCACTGCTGCCGGCGAGCCTGTTCGGCCTGCTGGTCGGCGGGCTGATCAGCGTACCGCTGCCGTGGCGCGTTTCGTGGCGCTGGATCCCGGCGCTTGATCTGCATTTCGCTCTCTACGTCGACGGGCTTGCGGCGCAGTTCCTGTTGCTCATCACCGGCATCGGCACGCTGGTTGCCGTGTACGGCGCCGGCTATCTGGCCGGCGACCGACGACGCTGGCGCGTCTTCACCCTGCTCCTGCTGTTCATGCTGGCGATGATCGGCGCCGTCAGCAGCGATCACCTGCTCCTGCTCTTCGTCTTCTGGGAGCTGACCAGCGTCCTCTCGTTCCTCCTCGTCGGTTTCGATCACGCGCGCGAGAGCAGCCGCAAGGCGGCGCAGCAGGCGCTGCTGATCACTGGCACGGGCGGGCTGTTCCTCCTCGCCGGGATCATCCTGCTGGCCGAGATCGGCGGCAGTTACTCACTGCGACAACTGATCGCCGCCGCACCGGCAATCGCCGCCGATGCGCGCCTGCCCGCCGCGCTGACGCTGCTCTTCATCGGTGCGTTCAGCAAGTCGGCGCAGTTTCCCTTCCACTTCTGGCTGCCCAACGCCATGGCGGCGCCAACCCCGGTCAGCGCTTACCTGCATTCGGCAACCCTCGTCAAGCTGGGCATCTACCTGCTGGCCCGGCTCGACGCCGCGTTCAGCGATCTGCCGTTCTGGGAGTACTCGCTGGTCGGCGTCGGCACGCTCACCGCCGTCGTCGCCGCCGTACAGACGGTACGCGAGCGCGACCTGAAGCGCATTCTGGCGTGGTCGACGGTGGCCACCCTGGGCACCCTGACGATGCTCGTCGGCCTGCCCGGACACGGCGCCGCCCTCGCCGTCGCGGCGCTGTTCTTTGCGCACGCGCTGTACAAGGCGCCGCTGTTCTTCGTCGCCGGCAATCTCGACCACGGCGCCGGCACCCGCGACATCGACCGCCTGACCGGCATGCGCCGCCACCTGCCATGGACTGCCGTTGCCGCCCTGCTCGCCGCGCTGTCGATGGCCGGCCTGCCGCTGTCCTTCGGCTTCGTCGCCAAGGACGCGATGACCCTCGCCAAGGTCGAAGCGGGTGTCTTCGCGCTGGTCAGCCATGCGACGCTGTTCGTCGGCAGCGTCTCGGTGGCGGTGGCGGCAGTGGCGGCGATCCACATCTTCTGGGGCCGCGACGCCGCCGATCGCACCACCCACCCGCACGAGGCGCCGTTGCCGATGCTGCTGCCGCCACTGCTGCTGGTCGCTCTTGCCGTGCTGTTCGGGTTGCGCCCGACCCTCGTCGACCCCCTGCTCGGCGCGGCGGCGCAGGCGATCGCACCGAGCTTCGACCCGCTGCAGGTCGACTCGTCCTATGACGCGTGGCCGGTGGCCGAGGCGAGCATCGCCACCCTGGTTTTCGGGGTCCTCATCTATTTCGGCTGGGATCGCCTGCACGCGCTGCTCGACCGGGCGAGGGATCTCGATGAACTCGGGCCGGAAAGCTGGTATTGGCGGAAGCTGAAGTTCGTGCACAGGTTGGCCGCCTGGCTGACGCGGCGCCTGCAGCACGGCGCCCTGCCGGGTTACCTGCTGACGCTGGCCGGCGCCGTGACCCTCATGCTGCTGGCGGCGCTGCTCGTAGCCGGAGCGGAGGCCGCTTGGCCATCGCCCGCACCGCTGCCGCTGCCGGTCGTCGGCTGCGCGCTGCTCATCGCCGGCGGCGCGCTGGCCGCGGTGCTGGTGCGTGATCACCTGGTCCTGCTGCTGGTCAGCGGTCTCGTCGGCTACGGCAGCGCGCTGCTCTTCCTGTTCACCGGTGCCCCCGACCTGGCGTTGACCCAGTTCGCCGTCGAGACGGTCTTCGTCGTCGTCGCCGCCACGACACTGCGCCGGCTGCGCCAGATGCCGGCGCCGCTGCCGGTGGCGGCCAGCGAAGCGCGCTGGCGACCGCTGGCGCTGCTCGTCGCGCTCGCCTTCAGCCTCGCCCTGAGCGCCCTGCTGCTACTGGCGGCGGGCCTGCCGTTCGACACGCAGCTGTCGGACTTCTTCGCCGCCGAAAGCCTGCCGGCAGCGCATGGCCGCAATGTCGTCAATGTGATCATCGTCGACTTCCGGGCGCTCGACACGCTGGGCGAGATCGCTGTCGTCGCCCTGGCGCTGGTCGCCGCGCTGCCGCTGCTGCGGCGCGCGGGGAGGAGCTGATGGGCCCGCGCGCACTGCTCGCCGAGATCTTCCTGCGCGTCCTGCATCCGGCGCTGCTGCTGGCCTCGTTGTGGATCCTGCTGCGCGGCCACAATGCGCCGGGCGGCGGCTTCATCGGCGGTCTGCTGGCGGTGGCGGCGAGCGCTGCCGTCGCGCTCACCTTCACCGCCGCCGAAGCGCGCCGGCGACTGCCGCTGCCGCCCACCCCGCTGGCGGCGCTCGGCGTCCTGCTCGCCCTGCTCAGCGGCCTGCCGGGCGTGCTTGGCGGGCACCCCTTCCTGACCCACCTGTGGTTCATCGTCCCGCTGCCGGTCAGCGAACTGCCGCTGTCCACGGTGATCCTCTTCGATCTCGGCGTCTACCTCGCCGTCTGGGGCGCCGTCGGCGGCTTCTGCCTGTCGCTGCTGGCGGCGGTCGAGGCGGAGCGATGATCTGGGCCGTCGCCCTCGCCCTGGCGGCGGTGATCGCCGCCGGCACCTACCTGGCCTCTTCGCGCGACCTGCTGCGCTGCCTGATCGGTCTCGCGCTGGTCGGCAACGGCATCAACCTGCTGGTCTTCGCCAGCGGCCGCCTGCTCAGCCAGATGCCACCCTTCGTTGCCAGCGGCGCGCAGCAGCTCGCGGTCGCGGCGAATCCCTTGCCGCAGGCACTGGTGCTGACGGCGATCGTCATCAGCTTCGTCCTCCTGTGCTTCTCGCTGGTGCTCGCCATCCGCCTGCTGCAGACCGCCGGCAGTGCCGATACCGCGAAGCTGCGGGCAGCCGAACCGGTCGCCGTCGAAGGCAGCAAGCCGGCGCTCGAGGAGACCGCCTGATGCTCGTCCTGACGCCGCTGCTGGTGCCGCTCGCCACCGCCCTCGTCTGCCTGCTGCTGCCGCCGGCCTGGCAGCAGCGTGCCAGCCTGGCTGGGGCACTGCTGCTGCCCGCCTGCGGCCTCGCCCTCGCCGGCGAGGTCGTCAGCAACGGTCCGCTGACGGTCGTCGCCGGTGGCTGGCCCCTGCCCTTCGGCATCGAGTTCGCAGCCGACCGGCTGAGCGCCGCGCTGGTCCTCGTCGCCGCGCTGATGTTGAACGTCGTCCTGCTCTGGCAGGCCGGCGGCAGCGCCGACGCTGCGCCCGCCGCGCCGACCCTGCAGCCGCTGCTGCAGGGCCTGGTGGCCGGCGCCGGCGCCGCTTTCGTCACCGCCGACCTGTTCAACCTCTATGTCTGGTTCGAACTGACGCTGATCTGCGCGCTCGGCCTGCTCGCCCTCCGTGGCGGCCTGCGCCAGCTCGATGCGACGCTCAAGTATTTCGTCCTCAACGTCTTCGGCACGCTGCTGCTGCTGGCAGCGGTGGCGCTGCTCTACGCCGCCACCGGCCAGCTCAACTTCCGCGCCCTGGGTGCGGCAACGGCGGCGCTGCCGGCGGGCATCGCCCTGCCGCTGCTCACCCTGCTGTCGCTCGCCTTCCTGATCAAGGCGGCAGCCTTCCCCTTCTTCGCCTGGCTGCCGGCTTCCTACCACACCCTGCCGGCGCCGCTGCTGGCGCTTTTTTCGGCGCTGCTGGCAAAGATCGGCCTCTACGCACTGGTCCGCACCCTCGGCGCCGTCTTTCAGCCAGCGCCGGACCTGCTCTTCGCCGTGCTCGGCTGGATCGCCGTCGTGTCGATGCTCAGCGGCGCCCTCGGCGCCGCCTATCATTGGGACCTGCGGCGCATCCTGGCCTTCCACAGCATCAGCCAGATCGGTTACATCCTGCTCGCCATCGCCCTCGCATCGCCTGCCGGCAACGCCGCAGCGATCCTCTTCATGCTGCATCACAGCCTGGTCAAGGCGGCTCTGATCCTGACTGCAGCCCTGATTTTCCACGCCTGCGGCCACTACGACCTGCGACGCGTCGGCGGACTGTACGCCGGCCGACCCGGGCTGAGCCTGGTATTCCTGCTGCTCGCCCTGTCGCTGATCGGCATTCCGCCGTCGAGCGGTTTCTGGAGCAAGTTCCTGGTCGTTCGCCAGACGCTGCTCCAGGGCGAGTACCTGTGGGCCGCATTTGCGCTGGCTGCGGGCGCGGTGACCCTGTACTCGATGCTCAAGATCTGGCTGGAGGCCTTCTGGAAACCGCACCCGGACGAGTCCTGGCGCGCCCCGGCGAACGACCGCCTGCTGCCGGCGCACGCCGCGCTCGGCGGACTGCTGCTGCTCATCCTTTCCTTCGGGCTGCTGCCGGAGAGCTGGATCGCCTACGTCATGGCCGCCGCCGACAGCCTGCGTGGAGGCAGCTGATGCGCCGCCCCGCCGCACTCGTCCGCCTGTTGCTGCGCTTCATGCTGCACTGCATTGTGTCGGGCATCGCGACCGCGCGCATCATCCTGCGCCGCCGGCCGGCGCGCTCCGGGCTGGTGCGCCTGCGTACCGCGCCGATGAGCGAAGCAGGCGCGGCGGTCCTCGCCGCGCTGGTCACGCTGACGCCCGGCAGCAGCGTCATCGACATCGATCCCGAACGCCGCGAGATGCTCCTGCACCTGCTCGACCTCGATGGAGCCGACGGCACCGTCGCCGGCATCCGGCGCGACTTCGAGCCCGATGTCGTGCTGCTCTTTCCGGCCGGAGTGCGGCGATGAGCAGCCTGTCGATCGACCTGCTGGTGGCCGTCGTGCTCGTCGCCGTCGCCCTCGCGGTGCTGCGCTTCGTGCGCGGCCCGAGCGACGCCGATCGCCTGATCGCGCTCGACATCCTCTTCGCGGCAGCCATCGCGCTCTGCTGTGCAGCGGCGCTGTCCTCCGGCCAGGTGTTGTTTCTCGACGTCGCGATCGGCGTCGCCCTGATCGGCTTCGTCGCGACACTGGCCTGGGCGCGACTGATCTCCCGCCGACGGGCCGCCGATTCCTCCACCGACGGCGAGCCATGACCTACGCCGGCTCCCTGTTGCTCGCCCTCGGCGCCCTCTTGCTGCTGCTCGCCAGCATCGGCCTGTTCAGCCTGCGCGACAGCCTGTCGCGCCAGCATGCGGCGACCAAGGCGGGATCGCTGGCCGTCGCCTGCATCGTCCTCGGCGCCGCGCTGCTGGCTGGCGACGCCGCCTGGATCGGCCGCGCGTTCGCCATCATCGCCATCGTCTGGCTGACGCTGCCGGTAGCCTCGCACGTCCTCGCCCGCGCCGCGCTGCGCGAGCAGGCGGAAACGATCGACCGCGAGCGGCTGCCGCTGTTCGAAGGCGACGACCGCGCCGCCTGAGCGCTTCGCCGGCGTCGACGATTCCCCACCACGGTCGCTGGCGATCGGCAGGCGCCGATGACTGGTGGCGACGCGCTGCGATGCAACCCGGCCCCGGCAAGCGCCGGCCACCTTGACCCGGGTCGACCGTATCCTCTATGCTCGGCCTTTGACGGATACGGGATGAACCACCGATGAGTGCGCTGTACCGATCCCATCCAGCAGCCTTGATGGTGCTGTTTGCCGACCTGGAAAACCACGCCCGCGGACGCGCCAGGGTCTTCGTCGGCACGGCCGGGAGCGTGCTCGAGCGCAGCAATGCGGATGGGTTTCGCTTTTACGCCCACCAGTTCTACGACGGCGACGGCAGGAAGCGAGAACGTTACCTGGCTGGTCCCATCGGGGCACCGGAAGCCGATGCGTCCGCCCGGACGATGCGGCTGGCCATCGTTGACACCAAGGCCGCCTCGACTTCGCTGCGGCTTCTCGGGCGTGAGGGGTTTGCGCTGGCCGACGCCAAGACTTACGCGACCCTGGCCAGCCTGCACAACCACGGCGTATTTCAGGCGGGTGGGGTGCTGATCGGATCCCATGCCTACGGCTTGCTCCTGAATCAACTGGGTGTGGTCGGCGCACGCTATGCCACCGAAGACATCGACATCGCGCGACGCGAGAAGCTGGCTTTTCCCGAACTTCCGGAAGCCAGCTTCCTGGAAATGCTGCAAGCCACCGGTATTCCCTTCGTCGAAGTGCCGCAACTGGATGCTCGACAGCCGTCGACCTCGTTCAAGGTGTTACGTCTTCCTCTCCCAGAGGGCTGAGGCGCTCGCTCATCCCGCGAACG
>NZ_JAMTDQ010000025.1 GCF_023806635.1 Accumulibacter sp. | reverse complement strand
CGAGAGGGTGCGGCAACTGGCACGGGATTGGTAGGTGGGCCGACTGGACGCTTACTCAGACGCGGCTCGTCGGCAAGCTGCCGACAGCAGCCATCGCAGCCCTTCGCGCACTGCCAGTCGGGCCGGCCGTCGCGGATGACCTGTACGCGTGCGGCGATCTCCAGATGCAGTTGCGCCAATGTGCTCATCGCTCGTCCGGCGGCGACGGTCACCGCGGGCGCCCCTCCTGGTCAGTGGCCGACATCCCGTCCGTCCAGGCTGCCGGCTGGCGCGCCCGCGCGTTTCGCAGCGACCGAACGGACAAGCACTGCACGGCCGCGTCCAGTCACGAGCAGACCAGTGTGGACTCCGTGGCACAGGAGATGGTGGTCGGGGGGCGTCTGGATGGTGTGCGTCGTTGGGTGGTGTGGGCGCGACGTTCGCCGGAGCGCAACGATACCGGATCCTCTGGCGCATGACCACCCGGCGCCCCGTGCATGCCCCCGCTCGCGCGGGCGGCGAGCTGCGGGCGTCCCCACGGCGACACATCCTTGAACCCTTTTTTCAAAAAGACGGACTGGGTTCGAGTCCGTCACAACCGTCGGGCAGCGTGACTTACCAGCAAAGCAGGCATTACCCTTCATTGATGCCATCATCCAGCCCGAGCTCTCTTAGCGCACTTCTGGTGTCTTCGATTTGTTGCTTGGACAGACCATCGTTCGGTGCTACCTCCACCTGGATGCGTAGTCGTAGGCCCGATGTCGTGGCAAAGCGCGAAAGTACCTTGGTATAGAAGTTCATCCATTTCTGTGCGGGGACGTCACCCGTCCAGCGAATGCTGTTGATCTTGGATGGCGAAGCGGGAACTGGCCTTGGGGCTGGCTGTTGCGGTGTGTTCCCGGATGGGGTCGCCGTTGTGTCGGCAGGGGCCGGACTGGTGGATGTGCCAGGCTCGGCAGAAGTGTTGGTGGCAACTTGCTTCTGCTGATCGAGGTAGGCTTGGGCGATTTCGGCGGTGATCAAGAAAACATCGTCGGAAAACTCGATGTCGCCAGGGCTGACGCTTTGCTTGAACGCGAATGGCTGATACTTGCCTGACGTTCCTTTGCCAACGTAGGCCAACATGCCGTTCTCGATGCCGCGAGCGATGGTGTCCTTGATCGATTCCGCATTCAGCAGACGCGGAAATATTGGCGAGGAAAAGAAATCGGCACGCACTTTACGGATTGGCCATTCCTTGAAAGCCGGCGGCCAGTTGCGCACCAGAAAATTCGGGCTCACGCTCTTTTCGACGTCGCCATCGGCGGTGAGGCGACTGAGGATGTTGGCGATGGGCGATTCCGCCGCACTCGAATGGACCAGTCCAAGGTCGATCTGGCGTAGCGTGTTGTCCTTGGCGAGCAACAGCAGGTGCTTGTAGCCGCGCCAGATCGATTCCTTCAAGTCGCGGCGCGCCTTCTGGATATTCTCGGCCAGTTGCTTGCGCTGCTGGTCGTCAAGCTTGAGGTCGATGGCCTCGTCCTCGATGGCCTGCCAACCCAGCAGCTTGCGTGCTTCCTCGCGCATTCCCTGCGCCGAGTCGGGCACGACCCAGATGATTGCGCTCTTGAAAGTCCGTGACGAGTTGCCGCAGTTCCTCACCATCTGGTCGGCAAAATCCAGCGTCCCCTTTTCGTCTTCAAGCGTGTGATTCAGGTCGGCGAGGACAAACGTGATCAGCGGCCGGTCGGAAATCTGCAGGCTTTTCTCGGGAAAGAAGACGCGATCCACGCCTTCGCGCGGCGCGAAAATCCTGAGGATTTCCCGCTTTGCCTCTTCGTCGACCTGTCCCCCATTGACGGTGGCGCGGCGATCGGCGAATCGCTTGTTGAGGTTTTCCTTCACGCCGAACTTGTAACGGGTTTTCTCGACGCTCAGGTAGTAGCAGGCGTCGGTCAGCGAATCCAGCACGGTCTCGACATTGCCGATGTCGGATTCGGGCTGGCCGATGGCCAAGCGAATCTCCGGCACACTGGCTTCATGGGTTTCGACGCCGACCTGTCCGCCGTTCGACTCAAAGAAAATCGTCGTTGCGGCCTTGCGGTGCAGGCGCGCCTTCTTGATGGCATCGATAGCCTCGGCATCCAGGCGCACGGCGTGCGAATCCCTTCGTCCGGCGATGTCCGTCGTCACCGCGCCTTCTAGCCTGGTTTCACCCAACTGCTCGAACACCGCGGCACGGAACGTCGCATCGTCTAGCGGTGCCGTTCCGAGCGTGATCAGCGGATCGCGCAATGCTCCCTTGTAACCCTCCTGGTACACGGTGGATACCCACAATGCCAGCAACCGAAGCACCCCACGGGTCTGCTGGAATCGAGGCAAGGTCTGCCACTTCCGCTCGAACACGGAAATCACCATTGGATGGAACGGATACGTCGCGCGGAACTGATCGCGGGCGAGGTCCGGGTTGATCAGGCTCGGCAACTGCTGGCGGTGTTCGGCAATCCAGTCGGCGTAGGCGCGACAAGCGTCCTCGGCATCCTTGTTGAGGATTACCCGGCCATCGGGGGTGACGGCCCGCTCGTCCCATTCGAAGAGACGGCGCCGGATGATTTCGGAGGTCTCGCCTTCCACGGAAACAATGATCGCCTTGCCCAGTCGATCGAGCAGGTTTTTCAGGCGTTGCTGGTCGGCATGATCCTTGTCGGTGTAAGCCAGCTCGGAGGCCGGGATCGAACCGACCAAGACGGCGTTGTGGCGGCCCCGAACAGTTTCCGAAAGCGCCTGGATGAAGTTGTACAGCTTGTTGTGCCAGCCATGGTCGCGGTACGTGCTGACATAGTTCAGCACCTCGTCCAGCAAGATCAGGCACGGGCGATCCGCCGGCAGCATCTTGTCGATTACGTCGCCCTTGGGCTCGACGAATTCGGCATCGTGTTGCGCCACATGGGCAAACGACTCCACGCCGCCCAGTTGCCAGGCCAGCTCGCCCCACGGTGTCTTGCGGCAGGGCGTCCCGTCGTTGCCGCCACGGCCGGTGAGCGAGTCGAATTCCGTGCCCACGAACACCGCGACGGCACAGCTGTCGGGAACGCCGGCGAGACCGGCACGCTCCAGGATCTTGCCCACGCCACGGTAGGCATTGGCAGCCGAGCCGTTCTTCGCCAAGTGATACAGCAGGGTCAGGGCGTGCGTCTTGCCGCCGCCGAACTGCGTCGTCATGTTGAAGACCGCGCTGGTCTCGGTGGTCAGCCCCGACAGCCGACGCACGACCTCGGCGGCCAGGCCGGTCAGATTGCCGGTCAGGTAGGTACGGTCGAAGAAGCGCAGCGGAATCTTGTAGTCGTCCGGCGCCGTGCCGATGCGCACCTTGTCCAGATGGACGGCAAATTCCGAGGCGTCCAGCGGCTTGCCCTCCCGCAAGTCCTCGCGCGGTTTGATCACGTCGTACCAGGCTTTCAGCTTCATTCTTCCATCCTCAAGGAACGGCGCGGCGGCTATTCGTGCAGCTTAGCCAGCTCGCGCTCGACCAAACTGCGATCAAGGAACGATCCGGCGGCGACCAATTCTTCGATCAGTGGCCTCGCCGCCGGTATGAAGCCCTGTTTGCGGGCGCGGAGAATCACGCCCAGGGTACCGATCAGTGGCAAATCGTGCGCCTGTGCGCAAGCGCGTGCCTCGCCATCGTCGAGCACCGCGACGGCGGGGTTGCTCAGGCGATGCGCAATCACCTGCGATTCGCCGGCCCCCAAGTCCCAGGCACTGACCGACGACACCAGCGGGACATCCGGCCGCATGCGCTCACGCGCCCACGCCAACGCAGCGGCACTCGCCTGATCCCGCTCGGCCCCCGCCGTCACCTCGCGAAACACCGCCTCGGGCACCGTCAGCGCAGGGGCCAACTGTCCCAGGAGATTCAGCCGCTGCAGTTTGCCGAGCAAAGTCAGCGGCGAGGCATTGACGACCCAGGGCCTGGAGCTCGCCATGGACTTCCTGCTCCAGTTCATCCGCCGTCACCTGAATGGCCGGCACCTTGCGGCGAAAGAGTTCCTCGAGAAAATGTCGGCGGCTGATGCCGAGGATTTCCGCAGCCTTTGCCTGCGAAATACGGCGCTCGGCGTACCACTGCACCACCGCCGCGGTCTTGATTTCCTCGCCGAACTCCTTCGGGCCCAGGCGCAGCACTGAAAAAGCGCTCGGTTCAAACTCCATCACGATCTGCGTCATCATCGTCCTCCTTCCGAAGTTGCATGTGATAGCACCCATACGCCTTCCCGCCAGCGCCGACTGTTGAAACCAGCTCTCACAATCCCAGGCCCTTCTTCCGCGCCAGCACGCCATCCACCCAGCGCTTCTCGCTGGTGGATGTCGGATACAGGGCGGACAGCGCCTGCGCCAGCCGCCAGAAGCGCTGGTCCTTGCCGGCACCATCATCGACCAGGAATCGCTTCAGCGCCTCGCCGCGCCCCGTGGCGAACAGGATCATCGCCTGGTGGATGCGATCCAGCGTGGTCTCGCCCACCTTCTTCACGGTCTTTTCCTGCCACGCCGTCTCGTCAGCGCCGACGTCTATCAGCTCCGCAAAGAAGTCGAGTTGCGGCGCGGCCTTCTTCTTCCGGGCGGTTGCCGGCGCATCCTCCTGATCCTTGCCGAAGAGATGTCGGGTGCGTTCCGACACGGGCAACAGGCGCGCGGAATCCCCCGAGACCTCGACGAGCGTCGACAAGTCCTCCAGGCTCGCCCCCAGGCCCTGGGCGATCTTGCGTGCAGCGTCGAACTCGAGCACGAACCCGCCCTTGGACTTGACCCTGGACTTGCCGTCCTCCTGGTCGTCGCCATCGGCCTGATCCTCCACGGAGGATGACTCCTCGCCGCCCGATGCCCCGGCGTTCAGCGTCCACAACCACATGGCGGTGAGCCGCGCGTCCGGCTCGAAACCAGCAGTGTCGGCGTTCTTGAACACCTGTGCCAACGCCTCCTTGGCCACGGCAGCCCAAACCTGTTCCAAGTATTCCCGCAGGGAGACTACATCACCGCTAGCCTTCTCCACACGGGAATAACGGGAGAAAATTTCCAGCGCCGGTCCCAGACAGGCGAAGATCGCATCGGCGCCAACTACACCCTCCTGGGCACCCGAGTTCGACAAAAATACGGCTAAGTGATTGTTTGTGCGCAATTCACGGTTCC
>NZ_JAMTDQ010000024.1 GCF_023806635.1 Accumulibacter sp. | reverse complement strand
CTCCAGTCGCCCTTCGGGCTCCTTCCGACGCGCCCTCCTGCCGCACCATCGGTCGACCAGCCACCCAGAAACCCGAATCGGTCCCGACCACGGACCATTCCTCCCCCGACCACATCCTCAACCGCTCGCAGCCAGATATCCGCGCTTCTTCGCAGCCACTAACAACCGTAGGCACCGGCGAGGACATCACCATTCGCCAACTGGCGGAAGCGGTTGCCGAGGTCATCGGCTTTGGCGGTGTCATCGAATTCGATCCGAGCAAGCCTGACGGCACGCCACGCAAACTCATGGACGTTTCCAGATTAAGTGCAATGGGTATTCGTTCTACCGTCGGACTGAATGATGGACTCGCACAAGCGTATGCGGACTTTGCCGGCAGAACGATCTAAAGCATGCCTCAGGAATCCGCTCTCAACAGCACTTCACAGCGACCGGCACGGTGTGACTGTTCTATTGATTCTTTCTCTTGCGGAGCGGATTCGCGACATCTTGTCCGTCACCGGGACAGATAGCCATGTCTGACGGGTTACGTCAAAAGATCCTTGCTTCAAGCGTCTATGTGGTAGGGCGTCAGATCTTGGGGATTGCTCTTTCGTTCCTATCCCTGATTGTTTTCTACCGCTATCTGACGCCTGCTGAATTTGGCATTGTCGCGGTTGCGCAAGGCACCTGGACCTTCCTTGGAATGATCGCCGTTCTTGGCGTCGACGGTTATCTCATCAGACTCAAGGCTCTGCCCGACCGAAGCGACTTGAATGCCCTTTTTTCCGCCCTCATCGCCGTCATATTGCTGATCTACACCGGCGTATTTCTCTCCGCAGACCTGATTGCCGAGTTCGGCAATCATGCCGATATCGGCCCGGTCATTCGCTTTGTGGGAATCAGTTTCATCTTTAAGCAGTTCGGGCTTATCGGTCGCACCATCCTGGAAAAGGAGATGCGCTTTCGGGAGCTGAGCATAATTGAACTCGTGTCCCAACTGGCCTACTACTTGGTTGCGATTCCCTGGGTAATGCTGGGTGGCAGTTACTGGGGAATTGTCGCTGGAACCATGGTCAGCACGATGATCACGAGTATCTACACCTACGCAGCCCACCCCCTTGCCCTCCAGTTCCGAATCGACGTTCAGAGTCTAGTCATCAATCTGAAGAAGTCGCTCAGCTACCAACTGACTGTTTGTACCTGGCATCTCCGGGACATGCTGATCCCGCTGATCCTTTCCCGTCTCGGCGGGGTTGAAGTTGCTGGCGTAGTCAGCGCGGCCACTCAAGTCGTCACGAAACTGACTTTTTTCCGCTCCGTGATTTGGAGAGTATCGCTGAGCGCTTTGGCCAACCTGCAGGACGATCCAGAACGCCTCTGCCGCGCCATCAGCAAGGGCGTGTTGTATCAAGTCATGTTCGTAGGCGGCATCTTGACATTCTCCGCTCCCCTGATGCCCTGGATCGTGCCATTACTGGGCGAAAAATGGCTCGGCGTCCTGCCAATCTACCCGATCCTGGCTTTAACCGTAGTCACCAACAGTACCTTCAGCATGCATGTGGCGGCCTTATATGGCAACGGAAACAATACCCAAGTCAATCACTTCCATATTGCCAACGTAGTCACCGTTATCGCCATCACCGTCTTTGCACTCCCCCTTCTCGGCACCAGTGGTTACCTTCTCGGTGAAATACTTGCACTGTTCAGCTATTTCATACTGAACCGCCATGTAAAAACACATTTCGGCACCGTGTCCTACGGCACAGCCGCCCGCCTCTTTGCCTATAGTCTCCCGGCCTTGCTAACCCCCCTCGTCACCTCGGCCCCATTGGCAGCGTTGGCCGTTCTACTGACCGGTCTGCTGACAGCGGCAGACAGAAATACACGCAATGCCATTTCAGCAAGTTTCTCAGAGGTCCTAGGGAGCCTGAGGAAAGACAAATAGAGCACTGCCTTGGCCCCGCAATCGGCAAATCGCTTTGCGCACATACCTATATCAATTAAATCATCGTGACCACTAAGTGATCAATATACTTGAGTATTTTAGAACCGCAGACCAAGACAGCTCGCTGGATCTGGCACCATCGACCGAACAAAACATTCGCCGTCTTTTCATAAAAGTGAATATTGTCCGCTGAAATGAATAAACAACAATATCCGCTCGTTTCGATCATTACTCCCGCATTGAACCGTGGGGAACATATAGAAAACTGCCTGCGCTCAATTCAGGGCCAAACCTATCAGAATATAGAACACGTTGTTGTCGATGGCCTCTCGACGGATAATACCCTGTCGATTCTTGAGCGGTATGCAGATAAGTACAATTTACGCTGGGTAAGCGAGAAAGACAGCGGCATGTACGATGCCATAGGCAAGGGCATGCGCATGGCCAATGGCACAATCCTGGCCTATCTCAACACCGACGATCTCTATTTCCCTTGGTCGGTTCAAGTCGCTGTTGACGCGATTTTGGCCGGACATCCTATTGTTTTCGGCGACGGATGTATCGTTCAGAGCAAACCGGAAAGGCTCTCGACTGAGCTGAGCTTTTCTCGCAGCTTCAATTTTGAGTATTACAAGGATGTCGCCACGCTAATGCAGCCGACGGTCTTCTTCGACCGCGTGGTTCTTGAGAAAATCGGTCATTTCGACCCATCGTTCCGCTTACTGGCCGACTGTAATTACTGGCTACGTTGCGCCCAAAACGGCTTTCCCCCGAGCAAAATTCCGGAAATGATGGCAGTCCAGATCGACCATGGCGAAACCCTGCGCGAGACATACCGCGACCAGCTCTACCTTGAGTTCGCCAGACTACGCGGCCACGCCAGCGGGAAATCGCACTTGCGCTGGATGGCCCGCGTTAGGCGTCTGCTGGCAACCAGGGTGGTGATGGCCCGCTTTAGCCTTTCCTATGGCTTGAATGGACGGCTGGGCTGGCAGAACTTCATCGAGTGGGCATCAAATCAACAAAGTAGTTTCAATTTGGCAGCTTGCTTCCGAGCCGGATTACCGCAGTTCCTCAAGACTGACAACACAGTTAAGTCAGCGATCAATACAGAATCGCTCCTTTCACTCTGCACCAATACACACCGCAGGTAATAGCCAATTGGATACATCCCCAAGAACAATGGCCAAGCTAGGGCAACCCGGCGGTATTAATGCTGCCACGCTTGCCTTTGTATTTTTCTTTTTCAAGAGTGCGGCAATTCCCTTGCCTGGATTTGACGCCGGCTTTGTATTTGTCGTTGCCAGTATTTATGCGTTCAATAAACGACACAAGCAGGTCAGGATCAGTGCCGCTGGGATATCCTTGATCTTGTTCTGGGCCTGGGCATGCCTCAGCTTTATTTGGCGCGGCCACGACAATGTGCTCCCCGCGCTATTGATCTGGTTGAACACCGCATTCGACCTCCTGGCGATCTACCTGATTTTCCGCCTAGGAAGCCCAATGCGGATAGGCGAACAGTCCATGCTCGGAGTCCTTTGGGGTGGTGTTGCCGTATCGATGCAGGTATTGTTCTTCGCGGCACGCGGCCTGAATATTCGGGATGCTAATTCAGATTTTCTCGGCGCGAACTATATCGGCGGAATACTTGGCCTGTGCTTGTTGTGCGCAATATATGTAATAAACCATGAACCGAATGTTAAGAAGAGGATTCACCTATCGATCATGGCCGCTGTAGTTGGAATATCTCTTTTTTGTAGTTTGAGCAAGACAGCCATTCTGGCCTTTCTGCTGGCATCTTTTGTCTTCTTCATTATCAGCGCTAACAGCATCAAGGTGAAGTTGCGCGGTCTCGCGCTCGTTATTCTCGTTGGCGGTGCCGCCTTCTTTTATTTATCTGATTATCTAGATGTGTATTTCTTCCAGGCACAGGATGGTGAAGCCTTAGTAAGCCTCTCGGGTAGAACTTTCATATGGCTGGAAACCATCGACTCGATTTTTGATGAACCGTTTTTCGGCTATGGCGTACGTTCCTTTGCCGACTATGGGCCGCAAATCGCCGATGTGCAACTGGTACATGCCCATAATGAGATATTTCAGACACTCTTCGCCTATGGTGCGATTGGGTTGACTTTTCTCCTGGGAAGCTACGTGCTTTTCCTAAAGCGCGCGATCACACTCTATTCCCATTCAAAAAAAAGCAACGCTCAGGCTGCCTTCGGTGTCGCCATTGTGATGTTCGCGTTGACCCGGGGAATCACGGAAGCACACGACGCCGCCACCGTACTGCCAATCCATATTTTCTTCTTGCTCTGCTTATGGAACGCCAATACCGCCATCAATAATCCGGTTCCACGATCTCCTGCGAGTGCACCGTGAAGGTATCGATCATTACTCCCTCATTCAATCAGGGAAAGTACTTTCAAAAATGTATCGACAGCATCAAGGCCCAAACCGATAGCACCATAGAAATCGAGCACATCGTTCTCGACAACTGCTCGACGGATTCAACAGGAGATATCCTGCGGACCTATCAGGCCAATCCCGACACCGTGAAGCTGATCCCCATTGTTGAACCGGACCGCGGTCAAACCGATGCCATCAATCGGGGATTCTTGATGGGCAGCGGCGATATTTTCTGCTGGCTGAATACCGATGAGTATTACAAGCCCTCGACTCTTGCGACGGTAGCAAGTTTCTTTGCGGCGCACCCCGAAGTCGATGTGGTGTTTGGCGATTGCGATTTCGTCGGCAGTGACGGAAAACTGATCAAGACCAAGCGGGAGTACTTTTTCTCCAAGTCAATGCTGGTCTATTACGGATGCTACCTCCCAAGTTGTACGACCTTCGTTCGCCGCCGGGTGATCGATGCAGGATTGTTGCTGGCACCGGAATTCAGGGTCACGATGGATTTCGATTGGTATGTCCGGATCGCCAAAGCCGGCTACCGTATCGCCCATATACCCCGGGTATTGGCTAGTTTCACCTGGCACGACACCAATATCAGTTCGGTTCAGGTCGAGCGGCGACGTGTGGAACGTCGACTTGTCCAGGATCGCTACAGCGGCATTCCCGAGCCAGCATGGCTTCGTACCCTCGTTTATGGTGTGATGCTTCGCTTCTGGCTGGCAGTTCGGGTTACCCGGCGCTTTTTTGCCTAGCCCATGGACAAGTCTCCAGAAGCGGTCTTGCTGCATTCGCTGTTCCGGCAACTGGCCCACCGAAATGTCCGCTTTGCCGTCATGCGCAATCACGAACCGCTTCCCGAAAGCGCGGGTGGTAGCGATCTCGACCTGATGGTTCACCCGGCCGACGGCGAGGCCGCTAGCGCGGCAATCGAGGCGGCCGTGCGCGACGCCCATGGCGTCTGTATTGGCGTCAGCAGATCCACTGGATTCTTCAAGACCTGCGCGTTTGGAACCACTCCCGAAGCGCCGTTGGCGTGGTGGGGACTGTGTATCGATGTGAACGTGGGCCTGTTTTACAAAGGGCAGTCCCTGCTATCCGCACATGCCCCGTGGCCCATTCTGATGTACAGGAATATTCCGGTGCTGACCGACGGGTTTGCCGGCATCCTGGGCGTCCTCAAGGAAGTTCTCAATAACCGCGTCTATCCGGAGCGCTATGCCACCGCTGCCCGCCGGGGTGTTGAGGAATCCTGGGATCAGATTGCGGCCTTGCTGGCACCGCTAGGGCACAAGAGTTTGGTCATGTTCAAAGAGATGGCTTTGGCCGAGGCCGGGTCGGCGATACGGCAACGCGGGGCAAGCCAGCTAGGCGCTCTGGTTGGTGCCAGCGGGCTTGCTTCCCACCCGCTTGAACTGCTTCTGGGGCGCCTCGGCAACATTCAATCCAAATTGGGGCGATACCTTCGACCACAGGGAAAACTGATTGCCATCCTCGGTGTCGATGGCGCAGGCAAGTCCACTCTTATCGACGCAATCAAACCGGTACTTGACCAGGCGACGCACAATTCGATTTATGTTCAGCATCTGAAACCAGGACTGTTGCCCCCACTTGCACGTCTCAAGGGAAAATCCGCCGCCACTGTCGGCGCGACCACGGATCCGCACGGCGCCAAGCCCTCCGGCCGGCTTGGCTCAAGCTTGCGCCTGCTGTATTTGATGCTGGATTACTCGCTCGGCTATTGGTTGAAGATTCGCCCGCGGATCGCCAAGCTGCCGACCGTCGTGATCTTTGACCGGTACGCATATGACATGATCCTCGATCCCTGGCGATTTCGCATCAATCTACCGATCGCGCTAATCTCGCTGGTCACCAAGCTGGCCCCGTTGCCCGATCGAGTCTTCTGTTTGCATGGCGATCCGCAAACACTGGCCAACCGGAAAAACGAACTGCCCCTCGCCGAAGTAGCGCGTCAGGTCAGGGCAATCAAGACATTTGCAGCGGCGAATGCGCGGGCGCTTCTGGTATCTACCGACGGTCCGATAGAGCAGACCCGAGATGAAGTACTGATGGAACTGGCGGGCTGTTGTTCACGCCCCTCGCGCAACTGAGCGCTGCGCGCAAACCGCTTCAAGTAACAGGCGTAGAAAAAATGAAAATGCTCTGTCTATTGGTTTATTACGGATTCGCCCGGTGGTTTCCGACTTAACCAATGCCCGGATGGAAACTCGGCTACCTGCTTCGTCGGGTGCTGCTCAAGCGCATTGCCGAATCCGTTGGACAGTCAGTTGTGGTCAAACACAATGCGCAGATTGGTGCGGGCATCGGCTTGCGGATAGGAAGCCGGTCGCAACTCGGTCATAACTGCCGAATCGGAAATGACGTCGCGATTGGTGACGACGTGTTGATGGGGCCGGATGTTGTGGTGATGACCAGCTCTCACGCATTCGATAGTCTGGAGATACCGATCAATCAACAGGGCGCTCTGCCAATTCGCCCCGTCATAATCGGCAATGACGTGTGGATTGGCACCCGCGCGATCATCATGCCGGGAATCACGATCGGTCATGGCGCCGTGATCGGCGCCGGCAGCGTGGTAACCAAGGATGTCCCTCCACTAGCGGTTGTTGGCGGCGCGCCTGCAAGAACGATCCGCTTCCGTGGCCAACAAAATCGCCGCGCAGTCGCTGAACGATGACGATCCATCGGAATTCCCGCGACTATCTATTCGCTTGGCGCTGGCTGCTGCCTTTCCGGGCGGACGGGCCGCTTTCCTTTAGCGGCCTCAGCGACGCGGATACCGCCTGGTGGCGAAGCGCCGAAGGTCAGGCCCCAGATTCGCCAACCATGTCTACCCCCACCTGCGGGCTGATAGCACTGGTCGACTATGCAATGCCAGCACCCGGAGACCTCGCAGGGCTGAATTGGCTTTGTGCTTGGGGAAACCATAGACAAGTCACCAAGTTCCGCGCTAGTTTGCCAACGCAGTTTGTATCGATTCGCGAATACGGGCTGTTGCCGGCCGGCAATCCGCGTGTTGTTGTGCCACTTACCTCCGCTCGTCATGCGGTCATGGCTTTGAGCCTGCATCGGCCAGGAAGACGGGTTGCGCGGATGGGGGTGATGCTTGCGCGCACGTTGGCACGGTTCGGTTATCTTGATCTGCTGCGCGGCCGTGTTCTTCTAATCGCCACAAAGTCCCCCGGCTTTGTCCAACACGGTGCGGTACTGGCGGGAGTACCTGCACGCGTTGGCCGCCAGGTTACTGATTACGCCCTGTATCTGGGCACACCGGACGACAACCGGAAAACTGTGGTCCTGCCACTGGGCGACGAACTGCCCAGCGTCATCCTCAAAGTGGCAGAGACTCCGAGGGCTTGCGCTTCACTCCACAATGAAGCTGCGGCGCTATCGGCGTTATCGGGCTCCCTCATTTCGGGTTCCGTGCCACGGTTGGTTGATTTAGTCTCGTCTGATGCGGCGATAACGCTTTATCAGGAATACCGGCCACGCCGGCGGATATCTGCCCGTAAGTTGGATGAATCCGTGGCTGAGTTTCTTGGGCAACTGGCTATGGTGGAGCTGGAAACGGTGCCGTTGGCAGACTATTTGGCACATGTTTCGGAATGTATGGATGAAACCATGCCAGGCGAGGTGCTGCATGCGTGCCGGGATTTGCATGATCGCCTTCAAAAACTGGCGGAGTCAGCTCAGGTGATTCACCGCCACCGTACGCATGGCGATTTTGCGCCCTGGAATTGCGCCTGGACCGATCAGGGGCTGTATGTATTCGATTGGGAAGCAAGCATGGTGAATGGGCTTGCCTTGGGCGATGCGTTCTATTACGCCATTGCCCCGGTGCTATTGATGAAACGCAATGCCAAAGCCGAAACAGCCCTGGCAAAGGCTTTGCATATGGGTGAAACGTTGGCAAAGAAAATGGCTACCGTAAGCGGGGTTCTCCCTGATCCTCAGCTTTATCTTGCGCTTTGGTTGTTAGGCCGCCAGGACAAGACCGGCCTTTATGGAGAATTGTTGGTGTTGCTGGCGCGGAGTTGGCGGTGAGCAGGCGCTTGAAGGTGTTGGTTTCGGCTTATGCGTGCAGCCCGTACAAGGGGTCGGAGCCGGGCGTTGGTTGGGGGTTTGTCGCAGCCCTGGCCCAGCACCATGATTTGTGGGTGCTGGTAGAGGAAGAGAAATTCCGCGCGGACATCGAGCGTTACTTGGCGGAACACCCTGAATTCGCCAGCAACGTGCACTTCCATTTTCTACGTAAGCAGCGCAATCGCTGGCTGCGCAAGTTGTGGCCACCGTCTTATTACTGGTATTACCGGCGCTGGCATGCGCAAGCCTATGACCGGGCGCGGGAACTGGATGCCGAAGTGGGCTTTGATGTAGCACACCAACTCACCATGGTCGGATTTCGCGAACCTGGCTATCTGTGGCGGCTGGGCATTCCCTTCGTTTGGGGGCCGGTGGGGGGCATGGGAGCGTTTCCATGGCGTTTCTTGCCGCGCTTAGGTGCCTATGGCGCTTTGTATTACCTGGGTTACAACTTCCTTAACTTGTGGCAAATGAACTTTTCGCGGCGCCCTCGCTTCGCTGCGCGCGCGGCGGGTGCCGGGCTTATTGCCGCCACGCCAGAAAACCAGACTGGCGCGGAACGCTATTGGGGGTGTGTCAGCACCTTGATGAGTGAGGTGGGCTTGCCGCTGGCAGGCTTGTCTGTGACACCCAGTGTCAGGTTGCCGGATGAGCCTTTGCGTATTGTTTGGACTGGGTTGCACGTACCTCGCAAGGCATTGAATTTAGGGCTGGATGCCTTGGCGGCATTACCCAAAAACTTACCATGGGAATTGCATGTATTGGGCAAAGGGCCCCTTACGGCGGCATGGCAGGTCCAGGCCAGTGACCTTGGCCTAAACGATCGCTGCTATTTTTATGGCTGGCTGGAGCGCGAAGCCGCGCTGAAGGTGATGGCCGAGGCGCATGCGATGCTGATTACCAGCCTGCGCGATTTGACATCCACGGTCACTATCGAGGCCATGGCGATGGGGCTGCCCATCGTGTGCCTCGATCATTGCGGGTTTGCTGGCGTGGTGGATGAGTCATGCGGCATCAAGGTGCCGGTGACCCACCCCGCTGAAACCATTGCCGGCCTGTCGCTGGCGTTGCAACGTCTGGCGGAGCATGAGGCGTTGCGCAGCCGCTTGGCACACGGCGCCATTCAGCGCGCGCACGACTTCGAATGGGATAAAAAAGCTGAGGTGGTCGACAAGCTTTATCGCCGGGTCATGCATGAATCTGCGCAGGTGGTGTCGTGAAGGTTTTGCTGGTGCATAACTTCTACGGTTCCGCCGCGCCTTCCGGCGAGAACCAGGTGTTTGAAGCGGAACGAACCCTGCTGCGGGCGCGGGGGCATGAGGTAGTCGAGTTCACCCGGCACAGCGATGAGATACGCGGGCAGGGTGCTTGGGGCGCGGTGCGCGGTGGATTGTCCACGCCGTGGAACCCGTGGATGACGTGGGCGGTTCGGCGAGAAGTGGAGCGGCTAAAGCCGGATGTGGTGCATGTACACAACACCTTTCCGTTGATTTCACCGGGTATTTTTCATGCGATTGGCGACCGTGCCGCGCGGGTGTTGACGCTGCATAACTATCGCCTGTTTTGTCCGGCGGGCATTCCCATGCGGGCCGGCAAGGTTTGCACCGATTGCCTGGATGCTCGTGGCAGCCTCCCTGCCATGCGGCATGGCTGTTACCGGGGCAGCCGTGTGGCCACGGCACCGTTGGCTTTCAGTGTGTGGCTGCGACGCGCCATGGGAACCTGGCGCAACCAGGTGGATGCCTTCGTGGCACTGTCCGACTTCCAGCGAAACGTGATGGCGGATGCCGGTTTGCCCTTGTCCAAGGTGCATGTAAAGCCCAACTTCTACCCCGGCATGCCACCCGTAGCCCCCTGGCATGAACGTGGCAACTATGTGGTGTTTGCCGGCCGGTTGACGGCGGAAAAGGGCGTGGCCACGTTGCTGCGAGCCTGGCGACTGTGGGGGCCTGGAGCACCAGAATTACGTTTGGCGGGCGATGGTGAGTTGCGCCCTCAGCTTGAGGCCATGGCCGAAGGTTTGCCTGTGCGCTTTTTTGGTCAGCTTAGCGGTGCCGAGGCCCAGACTCAGATTGCCGGGGCGCGTTTGTTGGTGTTGCCCTCTGAGTGGTTCGAGGGGTTTCCTATGGTGGTGCGCGAGGCGTTTGCCTTTGGTACGCCGGCGGCGGTCTCCAACCTGGGGCCGTTGGCCAGCATTGTTCGGCATGGGCAGAGCGGTGTGGTTTTTCAGGCGGCTTCGCCTGAGTCTTTACTGCAAGAAGTACGTGCGGCCTGGGAGGCCGAGGGCTGCTTGCAACACCTGGGTCTAGGCGCCCGGCGCGAGTTTGAGGAGAAATATACGGAAGATGCCAATTACGCCGCGTTGATGGCGATTTACAAGCAGGCCATGGCCGTTTCGCGCGCTGGAGGGCGGTAATGAAGGAGGCTGTTCTGGGTTATGGGGTGGAAGCGCTTTCGGTTGAGGCGTGCGCGGACAGCCTTTTTTCCACAGTGCAAGGGGCGGATGTTCGGCGTTGCGCCTGGCTGGCCTGCCTTAACCCGCATTCGTATGCGGTCGCATTGGATGACCCAACATTTTCTCGCGCCTTGCGCGCCGCGGATTGGTTGATACCCGATGGCGCCGGCGTGGTGCTGGCTTCCCGGTTGCAGGGAGGGCGTATCGCCGAGCGAGTGACGGGGTCGGATGTGTTTTTTGGCTTGCACCGGCGCATGACTGCGGCGGGTGGCATGAGCGTGTTCTTTTTGGGGGCAACCGAGGAAACGCTGGCAGCGATCCGTGCACGCATGGCAGTGGATCACCCCGAAATTCGGGTTGCCGGGACGTATTCGCCGCCGTTCAAGCCGGAATATTCGGCCGAGGACAATAACGCGATGATCGCGGCAATCAACGCCAGCAAAGCCGATGTTCTTTGGGTTGGCATGACGGCGCCGAAGCAGGAGAAGTGGATTTTCGAGAATCGCGCCCGGTTGAATGTGAAATTTGCAGGCGCGATCGGGGCGGTGTTCGATTTCTATACCGGGCGGGTCAAGCGTTCGCATCCGGTTTTTCAACGCCTGGGCTTGGAGTGGCTGCCAAGGCTAGTTCAGCAACCTCGAAGGCTGTGGCGGCGGATGTTTGTGTCCGCGCCGATCTTCGTGTGGCATGTGTTGAAGCAGAAGGTTGGTTTTTTTGGGTAGAGCGGCGCTCTCGGATGTTTGGGTTACGTAAGGGGGACGCGCTGGATTGCCGCGTTGGTTCCGCCGCCTCGGAATGACGGGCCGGGGGGTTGCCGTCATTCCGAGCGTAGCGCGGCAATCCGGCGCTTTGTCATGCAAAAACGGGGACGGAACACGAGGACAGTATCGTTAACTCCATTCTCTAGGTGGTCGCGGGCGGCGGCTCGCAACTGCCATACTGCCTCGCATTCCCTACCAAGTTGGAATGAATACGGGGACAGTATACTTAACTCCAGGTCATGCGCCGCCCCGTGTGCGGGTTGTTCCTTGAGAAATGGGGAGACCCACTTCCTTTTGCCGCACGGCGGTGTAAGGTACCGGTTTGATCGGAGTCAGCAAGCTTGAAAATCCTCCTCACCGGCGCCGCCGGTTTCATCGGCATGCACACCGCGCAGAGCCTCCTTCGTCGCGGTGACACGGTCGTCGGCATCGACAACCTTAACGATTGCTACGACGTTCACCTCAAGCACGCCCGCCTGGCGTGCCTCTCAGGGCAGGGCGATTTTCGCTTCATCGAGAGGGATATTGGCGACCGGGCGGCGATGGCTGCGTTGTTCGCCGGTGAAGGTTTCGAGCGGGTGATCCACCTGGCCGCCCAGGCCGGTGTGCGCTACTCGCTGCTCAACCCCAACGCCTACGTCGACAGCAATCTGGTCGGCTTCGTGAACGTGCTCGAAGGCTGCCGCCAGCACGCGGTTCAGCATCTGGTCTACGCCTCGAGTTCCAGCGTCTACGGCGGCAACACCCGCATGCCCTTCGCCGAACGCGACAACGTCGATCATCCGGTCAGCCTGTACGCCGCGACCAAGAAGGCCAACGAGCTGATGGCGCACACCTACAGCCACCTCTATCGTCTGCCGACGACCGGCCTGCACTTCTTCACCGTCTACGCACCGTGGGGCCGGCCCGACATGGCGCCCTTCCTGTTCACCCGGGCGATCCTTGAAGGTCGGCCGATCGACGTCTTCAACCACGGCCGCATGCAGCGCGACTTCACCTACGTGGACGACATCGTCGAAGCCGTGCTGCGGGTGAACGACCGGGTGCCGGCGCCCGATCCCCATTACACTGCGGCCAACCCCGATCCGGCGAGTAGCGACGCGCCGTACCGGGTGTTCAACATCGGCAATCATCAACCGGTCCCCTTGATGGACTTCATCGGCTGTATCGAGCAGCAGCTCGGGCGCCAGGCCGAGAAGCGCCTGCTGCCGATGTAGCCGGGCGATGTGGCGTCCACTTACGCCGACACCGCCACCCTCGAACAGTGGATCGACTTCGCGCCGGGCACGCCGCTGTCTGAAGGCATCGCGCGCTTTGTCGATTGGTATCGCCACTACTACCAGGTTTGAACCTAGATTCCTCAGTTGAAGCCAGGAATGGCAGCTAAGTTGCTATGAAGATTGGATTTTTCGAATGTCTCTGGGACACCCAAAAGGAACTGTGGCGCAGTTGCCAAAATCGGCCGCAAAGCCTTGCCAAATCTGGCGTTCATCAAATCCGGTCAAGGCTTAACAGAGGAATCTAGGTTGAAAGGAAAGTTGGCATCTCATGAAAGTCACCGTTATCGGTACCGGCTAGATCGGCCTGGTCACCGGCTCCTGCCCGTCGGAAATGGGCAACCACGTGCTCTGTCTCGATGTCGACAAGCGCAAGATCGAGATCCTCAACAGCGGCGGCATCCCGATCCATGAGCCGGGTCTGGAAGAGATGGTCAAGCGCAATGCCGCCGATGGCCGGCTGCAATTCACCACCGACATCGCCGCCGCGGTGCATCACGGGACGCTGCAGTTCATCGGCGTCGGCACGCCGCCCGACGAGGACGGTTCGGCCGATCTCCAGTACGTGCTGGCCGCCGCGCGCAGCATCGGCCAGCACATGACCGACTACAAGGTGATCGTCGACAAGAGCACGGTGCCGGTCGGCACCGCCGACCGGGTACGCGCCGCAGTGCAGGAAGTGCTGGCCGAACGCGGCGAGAGCGTGGACTTCGCCGTCGTCAGCAACCCGGAGTTTCTCAAGGAAGGCGCCGCGGTCGACGACTTCATGCGCCCCGACCGCATCATCATCGGCGCCGACGACGAGCGCGCCAGGTTGCTGATGCGGGCGATCTACGCGCCGTTCTCCCGCAACCGCGACAAGCTGCTGCTGATGGATACGCGCAGCGCCGAACTCACCAAGTACGCGGCCAACGCCATGCTGGCGACGCGCATCAGCTTCATGAACGAACTGGCGCGGCTGGCCGAGCGGGTCGGCGCCGACATCGAACTGGTGCGGCACGGCATCGGCAGCGACCCGCGCATCGGCACCCACTTTCTCTACGCCGGTACCGGCTACGGGGGATCGTGTTTTCCCAAGGACGTGAAGGCGCTGATCCGCACCGGCCACGACCTGGGCGTTGATCTGCGGGTGCTGACTGCGGTCGAGGCGGCGAACGATAGCCAGAAGCGGGTGCTGGTCGACAAGGTCGTCGCCCGCTTCGGCGAGGATCTGCAGGGACGCTGCTTTGCCCTCTGGGGCCTGGCCTTCAAGCCGAACACCGACGACATGCGCGAAGCGCCGAGCCGGGTGATCGTGCACGAACTGCTGCGCCGCGGCGCGGCGATCCGGGCGTACGACCCGGTGGCGATGGACGAAGCGCGGCGGGTGTTCGGCGACCTGCCGGGGCTAAGCTTCGCCAGCCACCAGGCGGACGCGCTGCGCGATGCCGATGCGCTGCTGATCGTCACCGAGTGGCGAGCGTTCAAGAGCCCGGACTTCGAGCAGATGCGGGCGCTGCTCAAGCAGCCGCTGATCTTCGACGGCCGCAACCTTTTCGACCCCGCCCTCGTCCGCAGCCTGGGGCTCGAGTATCACGCCATCGGGCGAGGGGAAGCGTAATTGGGGACAGTATATCTATCTTGGGAGGCTTCTGGCCGACAGTCGGCGGATTGTTGTGGGCAGTTGAGGTGATCGGGAGGATCGTCACCTCACGGTCAGTTCAAATCGCCCGATGAAACGGGTTCCTACAGCGTAATGCGCGGCGTGCCAGCCAAGCGCTGCCCTGAGGTTGCTTCAATCCACCCCAGCCCATCGTGCCAGAGGGCGGTGTGGTCAATTACCCCGCGGGTTGTTGTTGCGAAAGATGGCGCTGGGGGGATGAGGGCGGCGAGGTGTGAGCTGTCCGAGCTTGCCATTGAGTATACTGTCACCGAATTCATGTCACCGAATTCATCCTGTCACCGAATTCATCGAATTCATCAAATCAGGTTCCACGGTATTGCCAAGACGTTTTCACTGACCCAGCGCGTTTGTTCCACGGGGCAGAGGAGTGCGCCTGGGCCACAGTTCAAATGGGCATGTGCGGCCTGGAAGGCTTCGATACCTTTTGCCATGCGCCGGTTTGGGTTGGCGGTGAGCTTGATCTCAATGGGATAGAGCATGCCGTCACGTTCCAGGAGGATGTCGACCTCGGCCCCGCCGGCGGCGCGCCAGTGGTGAAATGTTGGGCGGGTGGGTAGCCGGGAAGCTTGTTTGATCAGTTCACTGACCATGGCCGTTTCGAACAAGGCGCCGAACAGGGGGTGGGCGGTCAAGGCCCGGGGAGAGGAGATTTGCGCATGGTGGCAGGCCAGGCCGGTGTCAGCGAGGTGTCCTTTGGGGCGTAAGGAGACTCGCTTGGCGGGGTTTCCCGAGAAGGCCGGGAGGGAAAACCACTGATACGTGCCTTCCATGATGCCCAACCAACGCCGGGCGGTTTGTGGGGTCATCCCGATTTCCCGGCCCAACTGGCTGTAGTTGATTTCCTGGGCGGTCAGCGCGCCCATCAGACGAACGAAGCGGCCAAAGTCCTGCCAGTCTTCGATGCCACCGGCCAGCCTGGCATCTCGCTCGACGTAAGTGCGGTGGTAGCCGGCCCAGAAGTCCGGTATCAGGTCTTCGTCGATTTCGGTTGCGCGGGGCAGGCTTCCCCGCCAGAGCCATAACGGCAGATTGGTTTCGTGAAGTGCAGCGTGGCGGCTCCAGTCGCAGAAGGCATCCGGCGCTTCGAGCCAGCGGCTTAGCCAGCCGGTATCTGAATTGGCGATTTCCTGCAGGGAAAAACCATAGAGGTCCAGGAAGGCTGCACGTCCGGCCAGGCTTTCCGAAACGGAACGCAGAACCTGCCACTGTTGCGATCCGGTCACCAGATATTGGCCCACACGATGGGGGTCACGGTCGACGTGACGCTTGATGGCTGCCACTACCTCGGGCGCATACTGGATTTCATCCAGGATGACCGGTGCGGGATGGTTGCGCAGAAAAAGATCGGGCTCCCGCCGCGCATTTTCGACGTCCAGGCTGGCGTCGAACACCACGTAGTCGAGTTTGGGGAAAAGGTGGCGGAGCAAGGTGGTCTTGCCAACTTGGCGGGCACCACTGAGAACGACCACTGGAAAGGCTTCCACCAGCCGTTGCAACCGTTCGGAGACCATTCTGTGACGATACATGCTGACATTTTATCAACGGGATCATCAGTTTGTCACTTTTTACCGATCCGCGTGGCGAAAACGGCGGCAGTAAGCCAAACGCTCTCTGGTGCTACGCAGTCCGCACGACAGCCGGGCATGGCTGTCTCTCGGATGGCAGATGGTCGTGCCTGGTCATGGGGCGACAGAAGTGGATCCTCCAGTGGACGCGACTGCTGGCTTTGGCGAGAAGGGCACGCAAGACGTTCCGGCCGCTGTAAGCAGGAGGACCGCTTGCCGCCGGTTTTCGGCGTCGGCTTCGTCAGGGAGAGCAACAGCGTCTCCGCTTTTGTGGGGACAGGATACTTAATTGCAGGCGGGCGATCCCCGATAGGATACGGGAGCCGAGCGCCCGCAAGCTGAGGAGCCGACCTGTCTGCGTCGGCGCCGTGTTTCGGGGTTCATCCGACGTCACTGCCGGTGGTCGGCCTCGTCTGCCAGGACGGCGGCATTCGAGATCGGATCGAGCGCAGCTTCTTCGACCCGGCCCTCGCCCGCAACCGCGGGCTCGAATGCCACGCCATCGGATGGCTCGCGTTCCGGTTTGTCGCTGCCGAGCATGGTCTTGATCTCAGGCGTGCAGACCCCGTTGATCCGCCGCAGCCCGTGCGACCGTCTGGCCTCCCCGTTGCACGCGCCGGGGTCAGGTGGTGTTCCTTGCCCGCAGCCAAACCTCGCCGGGCAGGCAGAGCGTCCCGCTCGCGCTCCAATCGTTCCGGCCACAGCGGTCGACGCTTCGGTTCAAGGGGCGCGAGGCACAGGGCACGAGCCGGTGTGGTCGCGCGCTGCCGGTCGGCGAAGTCGTTGGCACGGTTGGCAGCCGGGGAGGGTGTAGCACGCCCCGACCGCAGCGGCTGCGCCGGCGTTGCGTTGTCCCGATCGCCAGCGTCCGGCGTTCGCCGGCCGGATCGCGCGGGAACGCGTCGGCCATACGAGAGATCCGGGTTGCGAAGGCACGAAGTCAAGGCCCGGGATGCTGCCACGCCGATTGCCCACGGCCGGGGCGCATGCATTGAGTATACTGTCACCGAATGAGTCACCACATTCCGTCAGCGTATTCCGAGGTGAAAAGGTGCAGGATGCAACAGGGCTTTATGTACAATGATTCTGTACAAGTTATCTGGAGTTGGCTATGACCATCGAGACAACATATAGCCAGGCCCGTGATCAGTTGAAAGCGCTGATGGATCGGGCCGTGGATGATCGCGAGATTGTGGTGGTGCGTCGCCGTTCCGGCGGGGCAGTGGCCATTATTGCTGCGGACGAACTGGAGAGTCTTACAGAAACCGCTCACCTTCTGCGTTCCCCCAAGAACGCAGAGCGAATGCTCTCTGCCCTGGCACGCGCTCGGGGGGGGCGAGGTGCAGCCGACGCCTGTGAATACCCTGAAGCAGGAACTGGGGTTTGATGGCTAAGGTCGCCCGGCTTGCGGTGTTCCAGCCGGAGTTTATCGAGGACCTGCGCTAATGGGTCGAGACTGATCGTCGTACAGCCAGACGTCTCCTTGAACTGGTAGAGGCGGTGTTGAGGGACCCATTTGACGGGATCGGCAAGCCAGAGCCTCTGAAGTACCTGGGCGGTGACGTATGGTCGCGGCGCATGACCCAAGAGCATCGCTGTGTCTACTTGGTGAAAGCCGATCGCGTGGAGTTCTTGCAGGGGCAGTATCACTATTGAAATCCACGTAGAAACGGGGACTAGAAACGGGGACAGTATATGTAATTGTGTTAATGCGGGGACAGTATATTTAATGCGAGAGCGCCTTTTCATCCGATGGATCCAGGGTGCGCGGCGTGGTTTCCATCGCGCCCGGACGGTTGGCCTTCATTCGGCAGCCTCGGCAGCACCACCTTCGAGAGCCCGAACCCGTTTCGGGCTTTTTTTGCGTCTGGCCGTGGCGCGCCCTGGCGGAACTTCGCGGGTTGGATTCGCGGGCGGCGCCGCTGCCGTTCCCGTGCCATCCTGCCCTTCGCGGCCTCTCTGCCCTGGGTTTCTCGCTGGTGGTCTCGTGACTGTGCGCGCGGTCACTTTCCGTATGGGCAGGGATTTGGCAGTGGCCGGCTGTCGCCGGCAACTCCTGTGGCGGAAGTGGCCAGCAGTTTGCTGCTCGCCGAGATCACGTTGTCAATTGAAGGAAAAAGCGAGGAGAATGCGTCCCGATGAACAGAAGTGTTCTCTGCGCCATCGCGGCGGCTGCCCTGTTCGGGGCCAGCACACCCTTGGCGAAACTGCTGATCGGGGCAGCATCGCCACTGTTGCTGGGCGGCTTGCTGTACTTGGGCAGCGGCCTGGGCCTCGCGCTTGCCCGGCTGATCCGTGATCGGGGGTGGCGATCCTCGGGCATCACGCACGGGGAGTGGCCCTGGCTGTTCGGTGCGATCCTGTTCGGCGGCGTGCTGGGGCCCGTCGCATTGATGTTCGGGCTGTCTGAAACCAGTGGATCGACCGCATCCCTGCTGCTGAACCTCGAAGCGGTTCTGACCGCCGTCATCGCCTGGGTGGTATTCAAGGAGAACGCCGACCGGCGCATCGTCCTCGGCATGGTCGCGATCGTCGCCGGAGGCGTGCTGCTGTCCTGGTTGCCAGGCGCCGCGGGAGGCAATGGCTGGCTGGGCCCGTTCGCGATCATCCTGGCCTGTCTGTGCTGGGCCATCGACAACAACCTGACGCGCAAGGTGTCGGCATCGGATGCCTTGTTCATCGCCGGCAGCAAGGGCCTGATCGCAGGTCTGGTCAATTGTGCCCTGGCGCTGAGCCTGGGGGCAACGATCCCCGAGGCCGCCACAACGGCAACGGTCATGACCCTCGGACTCATGGGCTACGGCGTCAGTCTGGTGTTGTTCGTGCTGGCCCTGCGCGGACTCGGCACGGCACGCACGGGAGCCTATTTCTCCACCGCGCCCTTCATCGGTGCCTTCCTGGCAGTGGTCGTGCTGGGCGAATCAGTCGGCCCCACGTTCTGGCTGGCGAGCGCGTTGATGGCATGGGGCGTTTGGCTGCACCTCACGGAAAAGCATGAGCACGAACACACGCACGAGCCTGTCGGGCACAGTCACGTCCATCGTCACGACGCACATCACGAGCACGAACACGATTGCACCGACGATGATCGCGAGCCCCATTCCCACCACCACACGCACGCGGCGGTGACCCACAAGCATCCGCATTTCCCGGATGTTCATCATCGGCACGCACACTGACGACGATTGCCGACCCGTGGGCGGTCGAAAGCGGTGACAGTATACTTAATGTGTGCGCTCGATGGCAGCAATCCGGGGTACGAGTCGGTTCAGCGGGTCGCGTTAGCTTTCGGGGTCCGACCACCAAAATATTGCGCGACCTCTACCCGATGCCTCCCCGCCCGCATCTTCCTTCATCATCCGGGGCGGCCGCAACTGCAATGACCGTTAGAGGCGGTGCCAGGTCCCGGCCAGGAGGTCTGCCGGACTGACTATGCGCACGCTGTGAAACGGGTCCAACTCGAGCAAATCCCGGTCGCCGGTAACGATGGCATCAGCGTTGCCGCTCACCGCCACGTCAAGGAACTTGTCGTCCTTGGGATCGCGGCAGGCGTGCAACATGCGGGTTATGGGTATGACCCTGGCCACGCCGCCCAGCAATTCCAGGAACTGTCTACGGTCCGCGCGGCTGACGTACGGGTCGAACCTGGACGGGCCCAGCACCTCTGCCAGTTCATTCAACGTAGCCTCGGAAACCAGCAGGATGCCTCGCTCCAGGGCGTGGTCAACGGCTTGGCCGGCCATGCTCTTGGGCGTCAGCATGCGGCTGACCAGGACGTTGGTGTCCAGCACCCACAGGCATTGCTCAATCATCGGCCAGCAGTTGGGCCAGCGTCTCCTCGGTCATGCCGGCGGCTTCGGCAGCGGCCCCCACACGGTCGCAAAAGCGCTGGAACTCGGCGACATTGAGACGGGTGAGCCGCTCATATTCCTGGATGGAAAGAACGACGGCCACGTCCCGCTTCTGGCGCTGGATGACCGCGGGTTCCCGGGCAGCAGTTTCGATGACCTGGGCCAGACCCTGCTTGGCGGCGGTGGCAGTTACGGTGCGCATGGCGATCTCCATAAAACGTTACGATCAAATTGTACATTTTGTACCATGCGGGGAGGCATTTTCAGTGCGCCAGCGGTCAGGTCTTGCTTTTTTGCGAGATCTCGGCGAGTTGTCGTCGCGCTTTCGCGGAAAACGGTTGAAAATGGTGACAGTATACTTAATTTCTTCGTGCCCTGGATCGGGGGAGCAAGCAGGCGCAGTTCCGAATTAATATACTGTCACCGAATTAGCGGCGAGCGACCTGTAACTTGTGACCACCGCGTCGGGTGGCACTGGATTGCCACTTCGGCTGCGCCTCATCGCCATGAGGGTGGGTATCGGTAATCGGAGCGGCGTGGCCCTGCCGGTGCTGTAGTCAGCCTTCGGCAACTCGGGTTGCCAGTTCGAGCAGTGAGACGGCCTGGATGTCGTGGGCCATTCGATAGCGTTCCTGGCCGGGGTAGACGACGAACTTGCGCGCGGGGGCCAGGTCTTCACAGGCGGCATGAAAGCCGCGTTCGACTCTTGGATTGAGGCTGCGCTTGATTTCGACCGCCCATAGGCTGTTGTCCGGCCAAACCAGCAGGAGGTCGATTTCGGCACCGCCGCTGGTGCGATAGAAGTAACCTTGTGCCTTGCCGGCAGCGGCGATGAGCAGGTTTTCCATGACCATGCATTCCCAGCTTTGCCCGACCACCGGATGTGCCAGCAGGGTTTCCTTCTCGGGGATGGCCAGCAGGGCATGGACCAGGCCGCTGTCGCGCACATAGACCTTGGGCGATTTGACCAGACGCTTGCCCAGGTTGGCATGCCAGGCGGGCAGACGGCGCACGAGGTACAAGTCCGCCAACAGGTCGAGATAGGCCGCGGCGGTCTTGGCGTCTACGCCCAGGTTGCGCGCGAATTGGGCGATGTTGAGCAGACCGCCCTGATGATGGGCCAGCATGCCCCAGAAGCGACGCAGGGTTTCGGCGGCGATGCGAGGCCCGAACTGTGGAATATCGCGCTCCAGATAGGTGCGGATGAAATCCTGGCGCCATCGCAGGCTGCGGGCTGCATTGGCCGCGAGCAGGCTGTCCGGAAACCCACCGCGTAGCCAGAGTTCATCGCTTGGCAGATTGGGTGTTTCCAGTACGCTGAAAGGCGCCAACTCAAGATAGCTGATGCGTCCGGCCAGGCTTTCGCCTGACTGCTTGAGCAGATCAGGCGACGCGGACCCCAACAGCAGATATTGACCGGTTGTGCGACCTGCTCGCCGAGCGCGGTCGATCAATCCGCGCAGTACTGGAAACAACCCGGGGGCACGATGCACTTCGTCGATGATGACCAGCTTGTCTTGATGGTCTGCCAGGTAGAGCTCGGGTTGGGCGAGCTTGGCGCGGTCCTGTTCCGACTCGAGATCAAGATAGAGTGCGTCGATCTGGCGGCCGATTTCCAGGGCCAGCGTGGTTTTCCCGACCTGACGCGGTCCAAGCAGCGCAACGGCAGGGGTGTAGTCGACTGCGGCCTTGAGTTCGGTAGCCAGCGTTCGCTTTATCATGCTTGCAATTGTGGAACTTTGGTGCGTTGATTGCAAGGCTTGAATGGGGAAAAGGCGACAGTATGGTTAACTCCCCCACCAGCCCTCGCAAGTTCCCCGGCGTTGCGTCAGCGGGATACGCCGTTGATCGCCGCTGAATGCGTCTACAGAGCAGTGATGCGCCGCATCGGGTGTTCAACATCGGCAATCAGTCACCGATCCCCTTGGGTACCGACCGCGGCGCGGCTCCGGATGGCCTTTCACATCCCGATCGGTTACCGGGATCGTTCGGCGAACACGGTCGCGAGATCGGGTGCATCGAGTGCTCGCTTCGCCCATGCCTCCAGGCGCTCCGGCCCAGCGCCTGCGAGCTGGCTTTCGACCCAGGATGGCAAGGCTCCGAAGCGCCAGCTCAACAACTGCTTCAGCAGCCGTGCTTCGCCTTGCTCGATTCCTTGTTCAATTCCCCTTTCGATGCCTTGTTCGATTCCTTTCTCGATCCCTTTCTCGATCCCTCTCTCCATCGCCTGTTGTTCCCATTGCTCGGCAATCGTCAGCATGAGTTCACCTCCACCACTCAAAGTTTCTGTCACCACCTGGCGCAACTGGTCACCGGTCAAGCGATCGATGCTCGCCGCCTGCGCCAGGTACCGCAAGAGCGTACGGACATAGTCCAAGCCCATCGAGCTCTGCGCGAGGTCGCGCAGCAGTCCCAGAATTTCCGGCAGCCGCTGGCTCAACTCGTTCCGGAAGATGTACTTCAGGGTGAGCAGCGCCGTATGCAGCATGACCGCGCCCTGCAGCTCGTCGTCGCGGTATCCGCTCAAGTCGATCAGGTGATAGACGCATGCCGGCACGTAGTCGCGCAGCGGCGGAACGTCTTCCACCTCATCGGCGAATTGCCGGCTCACGCGCCAGGTCGCCGTGCCGTGATGGACCACGACCGGTACGACAACAGGCAGTCGACCTGAATTCCCGGCATTCAGCCACTGTTCCCAGATCCGCACGCGGTAACGCAGGAGGTCGAGGCCGATTCGCGACTCGACGTAGCTTTTGTGTTCGAACAGCACGTGCACATAGCCGGCTCCGCCGCCGCGGAGATCGACAGTGTAGAGCAGGTCGGCGGGATGCAGCGCCAGTTCCGGATCGAGAAAGGAATCCTTGGCGGTGCGCAAGGTCTTCCAGTCCAGTGCCTGCGCGGCTGTCGCCGGCAGATACCGCTCGAGAAACTCCGCCGCCACCTCGGTCCGCCCGAACACCGCCTTGAAAAAGCGGTCGTGAGGGCTGTTCAACGCCGTCATGTGCGGTCTCCGCCAACTCGCTGAAGCCTCATCGTATCACTGTCGGGAAAAGGCGACAGCAGCGTTAACTTCCCACGAGACTGCGCAACTTCCCCGGCGTTGCGGATCCCTCCACCCGCACGGGGACAGTATACTCAACTCCCGGCAAACGTGTTCTGGAGGACAGCTGTGGCGAGACTTGCAAGGGTGGTGGCGGCGGGTTATCCGCATCACGTGACGCAGCGGGGCAACCGGCGTCAGCAGACCTTCTTCTGCGACGACGATTATCGCGAGTACCTGCGCCTGTTGTCGGCTTCATGTGCTCTTGCCGGGACCGAGGTGTGGGCTTATTGCCTGATGCCGAACCATGTGCACCTGATCATGGTGCCGCAGGATAGCGACGGCCTGCGCCGCGCGATCAGCGAGACGCACCGGCGATTCACGCGACGCATCAATGTTCGCGAGGGGTGGCAGGGCCATCTCTGGCAGGAGCGCTTCCATTCCTTCCTGCTCGATGAGACGCACCTGCTGGCCGCCGTGCGCTACGTCGAGAACAACCCGGTTCGTGCCGGCCTGTGCGCGCATGCCGAGGAATGGCCGTGGTCGAGTGTCCGCGCACACCTGCGGGGAGAGGACGACGGCCTGGCAAGGGTCGCGCCGCTGCTGGCCATGGTTGGGAACTGGCCCGAGTACCTCGGTGCGGCGGTGGAGCAGTCCCTTGTCGACAAGATCCATGCCCATACCCGAACAGGTCGACCACTGGGCGAGGAAGCGTTCGTCGAGGAACTGGAAGGTCGGCTGAATCGGCGGCTGCGACCGCAGAAGCGCGGCCCCAGGCCACGGCCCGAAGCTGACGACCAGGAGGAGGCTTCACCTCCCGGGTGATGCCGGCGATGGCGAGTTTTGTATACTGTCACCGAAAGTTTTGAGGGCGGCGAGGATGTCGGGGTTGCCGGGATGGCGTTGGTCGGCGCGGCGCAGGAGTGCCAGGGCTTCGCTCTTCCTGCCGGCACTGTGCAGGGCGATCGCTTCGACGTAGAGGAAACGCGGGTTGTCGGGGGCGAGGCGCGCGGCTTCCGAGATCTCGCGCAGCGCTGCTCGCTGGTCGCCCTGGCGCACGAGCAGCAGGCCGAGCGCGTGGTGCAGCTCGGCACTCCGCGGCAGCTGGGCAAGCCCCCGCCGCAACACCCGTTCTCCCTCGGCGTCGCGGCCGAGCCGGCGCAGGGTATCGGCGAGATTGACGTAAGCCGGCTCGAACAGTGGATCGAGCGCGATCGCCTGTTCGAAGGCCGCCAGCGCCTCGTCGCCACGCCCCTGCCGCAGCCGCAGGATGCCGATGTTGACGCGGCCAGATGGCCAGTCGGCATCCAGGTCGAGTGCGTTCTCGTATTCCTGCATCGCCGCCGCCTGCGCGGCCTGCCGTGCGGCGCCGAATCGCTCGCCGGGAACGTCGGCGAGGAGGCGCGCCGCCTCGATGCGGACGCCGCGCACGGGGTCGGAGAGGAGTGGCGCGGCGATCCGCAGGCGCACATCGGGTGGCGCCGCATCGAGCAGCCCGAGTGCCGCGATGCGCAGCAGCGGATCGGGATCGGCGAGCAGCGTGTGCGCCGTCTGCAGCGTCTCCGGGGTGGCGTGTGGCTGGGCGAGGGTCGCTGCCGTTGCCCGGATGATGCCCGGTGCCGCCGGGTTGCGCGCGAGTTCGAGCAGGCCGGGCAAGCCCTGCATGCCGCGCGTTGCCCCCGCATGCAGCGTCGGCCCGTAGCTCGGGCGATCGCGCCAGGCCCTGCCGTACCAGCGGTCCATCGCCTGCGCAGCCCACTCCGGCTTGCGGTCGACGTGGCACTGGTTGCAGGCGTTCGGCGTGCCGAGCGCGAGCGAGAGGTCGGGGCGCGGAACGCGCAGGCTGTGGTCCTGCCGGGCGTGGATGACCATGTAGTTCTGCGTCGGCATGTGGCAGTTGATGCACTGCGCGCCCGGGCCCCCGGTCTGGTGCCGGTGGTGCGTCGGCGCATCATGCTCGGCGGCGTTGTGGCAGCGGTTGCAGAGTTCGTTGCCCCTGGCGCGGGTCTGCAGCGAGTGCGGTTCGTGGCAGTCCATGCAGGTGACGCCGCTCTGCTGCATCCGGCTCTGCAGGAAGGAGCCCCAGACATAGACCTCTTCCCGCTGCTGGCCATCGGCGTGGTAGTTGGGGGCGGTGAGCATCGCCAGCCGGTGGCTGTCGGCGAGTACCGCGCCGGGCCTGCGCTCTTCGCTCAGGGTTGACCGGCGGGCATGGCAGGCGGCGCAGACGTTCATGCCGGCAGGGTCGGCGGGGTGTTCGCGCACGGCAACGCGGGCGTCGGCGGCAGGAAACTTCCACGCCTCGAGCCAGCGGCTGCCGAGTCGTGGCAGGCCGATGTCGCCCTGCGCCGGATACGGTGGCCTTGCCCCGGCGGCCCACGCCACATGGCGCGAACCGGGACCATGACAGGCTTCGCAGGCGACATTGATCTCGCTGAAGGTGGTGCGGTAGGTGTTGCTGGCGGCGTCGTAGCCCTTGCGCAGGTTGGTCGAGTGGCATTCCGCGCACTGCAGGGCCCAGTTCTGGTAGTTGCCCGTCCAGTGCAGCGCATCCTTGTGGCCGACCCGGCGCTCGGGTTGCAGGTGGAACCAGCGTTGTCCACCCATCGCCTTCGGGCGTGAGTCCCAGGCGATCGACAGCGCCTGGTAGCGGCCGCCTGGGAAAGCGACCAGGTACTGCTGCAGCGGGTAGACGCCGAAGGTGTAGCTGATCCCGTAGTCGGCGAGCTTGCCGTCGGGACCCTCGGTGCGCACGAAGAAGCCGTCGCCGCGCCGGTAGAAGCGGGATTCGACGCCGTGTTGACGGAACCTGGCGTCGGCGAAGTCGCCGAGCACCGTCTCCGGCGTTGCGTGCTGCATGGCGCGATCATGGTTCGATCCGGACCACGCCTGGTATTCGGCTTCGTGGCAGTTCTTGCAGACGCTGGCTCCGACGTGGCCGGCTGGCGTGCCGTCGGCCGCGGCGCCCGCCACGGGGGCCGCGGGGGCCGCGCGGGCTGGCGATTCGGGCAGGCGGTCGCGCGTCAGGTAGAGGACGATGCCGGTGACGATGGCGACGGCGAAGAGCAGCAGCAGGCCGAGCGGCAGCAGGTTCCGCTGTTGCCGAGCCGCCGGAACACCTGGCGCGGCATTCGCGGCAGCCCGCACGGCGGCTGCCGCGGGCGTGGTGACGGCGGCCTGGCGCCTGGCTTTTCGGGTCATCGGGAGGGGGTCTGGGCGGGGCGGTGGCGGGACGGCGCATGATAGCACCGCGGGCCACCCGCCGGTGCCGGCCGCCGCGTCCTGCAGGCCGTCGCCGGTGGCCGGTGCTTCAGTCCGGCCGGCGTCGGCGCAACAGCGCGACCACGACGATGAACAGCAGGCCGCCGCCAAGGATCAGCGAGAAGACGAGCTGCCGCTCGGAAAGCCCGAGGAAGTTGATCGGCACGCCCCAGCGACAGGCGAGGGGATAGACCGCGAGCGCGAATCCGATTCCGGCGAGCGTTGCCAGCGATCCCCGGAGGTCGTTGCGCAGCCTGGAGCGCAGCATGGCGAAAGGCAGGTCCCTGACCTTTTCCGGCGGGAGATCGCGGAACATTTGGTGGCCGCCTTTCCTGCCGAGGGTGAAATGGACGATCAGTGCCGGCAGCAGGATGGCGGCTGCGAGGGCCAGGAGAAAGGAGCCGGGAGTCCAGTTGTTCATCGCGCAGTGCTCTCCAACGGTTGTCGCTGCGGCAAGTGCCGCTTCGGTTTTTCCAGCCCGCGCGGATGGCGCCACTCCGGCAGGGCGGCAGCCGTCGCGCCGACCACGGTGGCCGCTCAGACGGCGCCAGCGGCACGCAGGGCGGCGATCGCCGCTGCGTCGCAGCCGAGTTCGCCGAGAATGGCTTCGGTGTGCTGTCCGAGCGCGGGTACCGCGTCCATGCGCGGCGTGAAGCCGCTGTTGCTGCCCGGCGGCAGCAGGGCTGGGATCGGACCGGCCGGGGTCGCCACCTCGGTCCAGCGCTGGCGTGCGGCGAGCTGTGGGTGTTGCCAGACTTCGTGCATGTCGTTGATGCGCGCGTTGGCGATGCGCGCGGCGTCGAGGCGGGCGATCAGCTCCTCGCTGCCCAGGCGGGAGAACTGCTCGGCGATCAGCGCCTGCAACTCGTCGCGCTTGGCGCTGCGGCTGGCGTTCGACGCGTAGCGCGGGTCATCCGCCAGATCCGGTCGTTCGAGGACCTGCCGGCAGAAGAGTTGCCACTCGCGCTCGTTCTGCACGCCGAGCATGACCAGTCTGCCGTCGCCGGCGGCGAAGGGGCCGTAGGGGTAGATCGTCGCGTGCGCGGCGCCGGCGCGTGGCGGCGGTGCGGCGCCGGCGCTGGCGTAGTAGAGCGGGTAGCCCATCCACTCGACCATGCTCTCGAGCATCGAGACTTCGATCCGGCAGCCGCAGCCGCTCTGCGCACGCTGCAGCAGGGCGGCGAGGATGCCGCTGTAGGCGTACATGCCGGCGGCGATGTCGGCGATCGAGCAGCCGGCCTTGGCCGGCGCGTCGGCGCTGCCGGTGACCGAGAGGAAGCCGGCTTCGCTCTGGATCAGCAGGTCGTAGGCCTTGCGGTCGCGATACGGGCCGTCGCCGCCGTAGCCCGAGAGGTCGCAGACGATCAGTCGCGGGCAGTCCGCGCGCAGATCCTCGTAGGACAGGCCGAGACGGGCGGCCGCACCCGGTGCGAGGTTCTGTACCAGGACGTCGGCCCTGGCGAGGAGCCGGGCGAGCAGCGCCGGCGCCGCGGCATGCTTGAGGTCGAGGGTCAGGCTTTCCTTCGAGCGGTTGGTCCACACGAAATGCGAGGCCAGGCCGTGCACGCGCTGGTCGTAGGCGCGGGCGAAGTCGCCGCTGCCGGGCCGCTCGACCTTGATCACGCGTGCGCCGAGGTCGGCGAGCTGGCGCGTGCAGAAGGGCGCGGCGATGGCATGTTCGAGGGTGACGACGGTGATGCCGTCGAGTGGGCGCATGCCGGGCTCCGCCGATCAGTACGAGCGCGGCAGGCCGAGCAGGTGCTCGGCGACGTAGGCGAAGATCAGGTTGGTCGAGATCGGTGCCACCTGGTAGAGGCGCGTCTCGCGGAACTTGCGCTCGACGTCGTACTCGCTGGCGAAACCGAAACCGCCGTGCGTCTGCAGGCAGACGTTGGCCGCCTGCCACGAGGCCCTGGCGGCGAGGTGCTTCGCCATGTTCGCCTGGGCGCCGCAGGGACGCTGCGCGTCGAAGCGGGCGCAGGCCTCGTAGCGCATCAGGTTGGCCGCCTCGATGTCGATGAAGGCCTCGGCGATCGGGAACTGCACCCCCTGGTTGCTGCCGATCGGTCGCTCGAAGACGATGCGCTCGCCGGCATAGCGGGTGGCACGCTCGACGAACCAGTAACCGTCGCCGATGCACTCGGCGGCGATCAGCGCGCGCTCGGCGTTGAGCCCGTCGAGCAGGTAGCGGAAGCCCTGGCCCTCCTCGCCGATCAGGTTCTCGGCCGGAACCTCGAGTCCGTCGAAGAAGAGTTCGTTGGTCTCGTGATTGACCATGTTGGCGATCGGCCGTACCTCGAGGCCGTTGCCGATCGCCTGGCGCAGGTCGATGATGAAGATCGACAGGCCCTCGGCTTTTCGCCGCACCTCGGCGAGCGGCGTCGTCCGGGCGAGCAGGATCATCAGGTCGGAATGGCGGACGCGCGAGATCCAGACCTTCTGGCCATTGATCACGTAGCAGCCATCCCGGCGCACGGCGGTCGTGCGCAGGCGCGTGGTGTCGCTGCCGGTGGTCGGTTCGGTCACTGCCATCGACTGGATGCGCAGCCGGCCGGCGGCGATCGCCGGCAGGTACCTTTCCTTCTGCGCCGGGCTGCCGTTGCGCAGCAGCGTGCCCATGTTGTACATCTGGCCATGCACGGCGGCGGCGTTGCCGCCGCAGCGGTTGATCTCCTCCATGATGACGCTGGCGGCGGTCAGACCGAGACCGGAGCCGCCGTACTCCTCGGGGATCATCGCCGCCAGCCAGCCGGCTGCGAGCAGTGCGGCGACGAAGTCGTCGGGGTAGGCGCGCTGTTCGTCGATGCGGCGAAAGTACTCGTCGGGGAACTGCCGACAGAGATCGCGGATGGCCTCGCGGATCTCCGGGTGCAGGTCGGCGGTGGTTTGCATGGCGATCCTCGTGCTGGTCGGCGGCAGTTTACACCATCTGCCGGCGGCCGCCTGGCGACAGGCTATCGCCGGCGGTGCCGGTTGCAGTAAACTGCCGCCGCCGGCACGCCGGCAACCTCGTGAGTGAGCCAGGACGAATCGATGGCCATGGAGAACGGACTTCCCGGGAGCGCGCAGAGGGTGGCCGACCTGCTGCGCACGCTGGGCCACCGCGCAGCGGTGCTGCGGCTGCCGGCGAGCGGCAGGACCTCGGCGGAAGCCGCTGCGGCGCTCGGCTGCAGCGTCGCCGAGATCGCCAAGTCGATCGTCTTCCGGCAACTGGCCGACGACACGGCGGTGATGGTCGTCGCCAGCGGCGCGTACCGGGTGGACGAGGGCAGGGTGGCGGCGCTGGTCGGTCCGCTCGGCAAGGCCGACGCCGCGTTCGTCCGCGAGCACACCGGTTACGCGATCGGCGGCGTCTGCCCCCTGGGCCACCCGCGATCGACGATCGTCCTCGTCGACCGGCTGCTGCTGGACTTCGACCGCATCTGGGCCGCCGCCGGCCATCCGCACTGCGTCTTCAGCCTCTCGCCACGGGAGTTGCTGGCGATGACCGGCGGGCAGGTGGTCGACGTCGCCGAAGTGCCGGCCACCGGCCGGTCGCCAGCCTGACCCCGGCCGCGGCGGCGATCCGCCAGCCGGCGTCGCGCTTGCTTCCTGTCGCCAAGGGTTTACCATCTCGGCTCTGGGCATCCAGAGCCAGCGCCCGCCGGCGTCGAGCACGCGGCGGGCAGCCACCCGTCGGCGTGGCGCAACATTCCTTTGCGGAGAAGATGAATCATGGCCGTAGCGCCCGAAACCGCCATCATGGCGCTGTACTGCGACTTCGAGAACGTCGCCCTTGGCGTCCGTGACGCGAAGTACGACCGGTTCGACATCAAACCGGTCCTCGAGAGGCTGCTGCTCAAGGGCAGCATCGTCGTCAAGAAGGCCTACTGCGACTGGGAGCGCTACAAGGGTTTCAAGTCGACGATGCACGAAGCGAGTTTCGAGCTGATCGAGATCCCGCACCTGCGGCAGTCGGGCAAGAATTCGGCCGACATCCGGCTGGTCGTCGACGCTCTCGACCTGTGCTACACGAAGTCGCACGTCGATACCTTCGTCATCATCAGTGGCGACTCGGATTTCTCGCCGCTGGTCTCGAAGCTGCGCGAGAACGCGAAGTACGTCATCGGCGTCGGTGTCAAGCAATCGACTTCGGATCTGCTGATCGGCAACTGCGACGAATTCATCTTCTACGACGACCTGGTGCGCGAGATGCAGCGCGCGGCGCGGCGCGACTCGCGCGAGGCGGCGCAGGCGACGAGGCGGACGCCCGAGGAGGATGCCGAGCGGCGTGCCGAACTCGAGGCGCGGCGGAGCAAGGCGATCGAGCTGGCGGTCGCGACCTTCGACGCGATGGTCGACGAACGCGGCGACAGCGGCAAGATCTGGGCGTCGATGCTGAAGGAGGCGATCAAGCGCCGCAAGCCGGATTTCAACGAGTCCTACTACGGCTTCCGCGCCTTCGGCAACCTGCTCGAGGAGGCGCAGGCGCGCGGTCTGCTGGCGATCGGCCGCGACGAGAAGTCCGGTACCTATGTCTTCCGGCGCAACGGGCTCGCGGCCGCCGGCGAGTCCGGCTCCGAAGTGCCGCTCGACGAGACCCGCGATTCGTCGCCGGCGCCGCTGCCCGAGGCGGCGCGTGCGGCCGACGAGCCGGCGGGCGACGCTGCTGCCGGCGCGCCCGCCCCGCGCCGGAAGAGCGAGGGCAGGCGCAAGGCGGTCGACAAGGGTGGCAAGCGAGGTGCGCGTGCGCCGAAGGATGCCGGGGAAACCGGCGTCGCCGCCGTGACGGACGTGCTACCGGCGGCAGAGGCAGCGGCAGCCGTCGACCGGTCCGGGACGGACGCCGAGCCGGCAGCGAGTGCCCCGCCGCCGGTGGCGGTGGCGGCGGACGATGCGCCGGCCGTGGTGCCGGAGCAGGCTGCCGCAGCCCAGCCGGCCGCGGTCGGCGAGACGGGTGCGGCAGGAGAGGTGGGCGAGGTCGGCGAGGAGGGCAAAGCCGGCGAGGAGGGTGTGGCAGGAGAGGTGGGCGAGGTCGGCACGGCCGCCGATGCGGCGGCCGTGCCGTCGGCGAGGAAGCCCGCCGCGCGGCCACGACGCCCACGCAAGCCGAAGGTACCGGTCGACGTCGCCTGAGCATGCGGGCGCCGCGGCGCCGCTGCCCGCCCCATAAACGCGAAAGCCGCGACGGCGGTCGCGGCTTCGGTGGGCGGCAGACGGCGCCCGGCGTCGTCAGGCGGCAGCCTGTGCCGGAATCTGGCCGGCCATGCGCACGATGCGGTTCTGCGTGTCGACGTAGATCAGCAACGGTGCATGTTTGGCGAGTTCGACCTCGTTGTACACCGCGAAACTGGCGATGATCAGGATGTCCCCGGGTGCGGCGCGGCGTGCCGCCGACCCATTGACCGAGATGACGCCCGAGCCGCGCTCGGCGCGGATGGCGTAGGTCGTGAAGCGCTCGCCGTTATTGACGTTCCAGATGTCGATCTGCTCGTACTCGCCGATGTTCGCGGCATCGAGCAGATCCTCGTCGATGGCGCATGAGCCCTCGTAGTGAAGCTCGGCGTGCGTGGCGCTGACGCGGTGCAGCTTCGACTTCAACATGGTCCTCTGCATGGATTCACCGGATTGGGAGTTTGGGGAAGCGCATTGTAGCTGCTCATGGCGACCTGTCAACGGCCGTCGCAGGCAGGTATTTCGACATTGTCGATCAGCCGCGCGCTGCCCAGGCGACTGGCGGCGAGGACGACCAGCGGGCCGTCGTCGGGGCTGCGCGGCGGCTGCAGATCGGCCTGTCGCCGCAACGCAACATAGTCGGTTCGCCAGCCGTTGCGGTCGAGTTCGGCCGCCGCGTCCGCTTCGAGGCGGCCGAAGTCGGCGTCGCCGGCAGCGACGGCGGTGGCGATCCGCTGCAGCAGCCGGTACAGTCGCGGCGCCTCGGCTCGCTCGCCGGGCGACAGGTAGCCGTTGCGCGACGACAGGGCGAGGCCATCGGCGGCGCGAACGGTCTCGCCGCCGACGATCGCGATCGGCAGCGCCAGTTGCCGGCTCATGTTGCGCAGGACCATCAGCTGCTGGTAGTCCTTCTTGCCGAAGAGCGCCACCTGCGGCTGGACGA
>NZ_JAMTDQ010000023.1:151823-153857 GCF_023806635.1 Accumulibacter sp. | reverse complement strand
GGAACCGTGAATTGCGCACAAACAATCACTTAGCCGTATTTTTGTCGAACTCGGGATGGCAGGCTTCGATACCGCCGGCGGCAGCGACGGAAGGCGGCCGCGAGCGGCCTGATCGAGCTTGGCCAGAGACGCCCCCGCCGGGTTGGTGGCGACGGCCGGTGCGGCAGACCTCAGGTGACGACGAAGCCGACACCGCCCCGCGCGAGGCCGCTGCCAGCGTGGCGATCTGCGCCCGGCCGTCGACGGTGCGAGTGTCGGCGTTCGGCGAGCCGACGCGTTACTCGATGGCGATCCGGCTGTCGGTGCCGGAGCCGCGCGCCAGGTTGGAGGTGACGCCGACGGCGCCGCTGGCGGCGTAGGCCCAGGTTACGGAGTCGCTGCCGGCGCCGCCGTCGAGGACGTTGTTGCCGGTGCCGGCGTAGAGGAGGTTGTCGAGGGCGTTGCCGGTGAGGTTGGCGGCGCCGGCGGCGAGGATGCGGCCGTTCTCGACGTGGTTTCCGAGGGTGTAGCTGGCGAGGGTGGTGTGCACGAGGTCGGTGCCGCCGCCGGCGCTGGCGTTGGTTTCGATGACCTGGTCGCCGATGTGGTCGATGTAGTAGTGGTCCCTGCGGTCGCCGCCGTCGAGGGTGTCGTTGCCGGCGGCGCCGCTGAGGAAGCGGTTCTCGACTCGAAGCGGCAACGCAGTCGTAATCTCGCGGAGCGTGCAAGTGGTGGCCGGGGAACTCCGTACAGCTCCCCATTCCATGCCCACCAATCTGACCGAGTCACTGATAGACGATGTCGCCGCTGTCGTAGCTGATGCGCTGATGCAACAAGGTGCCCGCCGCATCGAATTCCTTCTGCCACTCGCTCCAGGCGAACTGCCCCGCCTGGTCGTAGTCGATGAAGGTCCGCGAACCGTCATCCATCGCATAGTCCCGGTAATCCTGCCGGCCAAGCGTGTCGTAGAGCTGCGTGCTCCTGCTCCACGCCTGGTTGTTCGCCTGATCGTAGTCGACGAGCTGCCGCCTGCCGTCGTCGAGCCGGTAATCCCGGTAGTCTTCACGGGCCTGCGTGTCGTAGAGCTGGATGACCTGGCTCCAGCTCTGGTTGCCGGCCTGGTCATAGTCGACGAGCTGCCGCCTGCCGTCGTCGAGACGGTAGTCGCGATAGTCCTCGCGTCCCTGCGCGTCGTAGATCTGGTCCAGTTGGACGAAGCTCTGGTCGTTGGCCTGATCGTAGTCGACGACCTGTCGTCTGCCGTCGTCGAGCCGGTAATCGCGATAGTCCTCGCGACCCTGCGTGTCGTACTTCTGCTGAATCTGCGTCCAGCCCTGATTGCCGAGATTGTCGTCGTCGATGACCAAACGCGTCCCGTCGTCGTTGCGGTAGTCACGGAAATCAACAAGACCCGAACCGTCATACACCTGGAACAACTGCGTCCACGCCTGATTGCCCAGATCGTCGAGGTCGTTGTAGGTCCGCACGCCATTGTCGGCAAGCGTGTCGATCCAGTCGACCGCTCCGCTGACGGCAAGTCGAGTGGTGCGCGAAGCAAAGCTGCTCTCGCTCGCCGCCGTGTCGCTCACCGTCTCGGTCCGGCTACCGTCGCCATTGAGCGCGAGACTCCAGGTGTTCCCTGCCACGGTCCATTGCAGCTTTTCCAGGCTGTGCGCAGCCATGGCAAATGCGCGTGCCTGCGCCGTCGATGCGCCGGACAAGACCCCGACATCCGTCCCGGCGCCACCGTCGACGCTGCTGTCGGACGCGTCGAAGAGCAGCGTGTCGTCGCCGTCACCGCCATTCAGGCTGTCGTCTCCGCCACCACCGTCGAGGGTGTCGTTGCCGGAGCCACCGTCGAGGGAATCGTCGTTGTCCCGGCCCAGGATGTAATCCTTCCCCGCCCCCCCGCTGACCGTGTCGCTGCCAGTACCTCCGGTCAAACTGTCATCGCCGCCATTACCGCGCAGGACGTTCGTTCCAAGCGTGACGCTCAGGTTGTCGTTCCCGAAGCCACCGTAGATCGAGAAGTTGTTGACCTCGACAAGACTGACC
>NZ_JAMTDQ010000023.1:0-151723 GCF_023806635.1 Accumulibacter sp. | reverse complement strand
CGATGCCACTCACCGTCGTACCGTCCGGCAGGCTGAAGTCCTGGATCGTGTCGCTCGCGTCCACCGTGATCGCCAGCGTCACCGCCACGGCAAGGTCGGATCGCGTGAGGCTCAGGGTATCGAAACCACTGCCCCCATCGATGACGTCCGCGCCACCACCGCTGACCGAAATGGAATCATTTCCAGACCCGCCATTCAGCGTGTCCTTGCCACTACCGCCGGACAGGGTGTCGTCACCACCGTTACCGTGCAGCACGTTCGTTCCAAGCGTGACGCCCAGGTAGTCGTTCCCGAAGCCACCGTAGATCGAGAAGTTGTTGACCTCGACAAGACTGACCCGAGTCTCGCCAGCAACATAGGCGTAGTAATAGTCAAAATTCCAGTAACTATGGCTGGCTGATACTCCACTGCCAAGCGTCGAGAAATCCAGCACAGCCGTATCGTTCCCAGATCCGGCATACCAGTATCGCGACGCCGACGTGCTGGTATTGACGAAGCTCACGTGATCGTCCCCACTGCCCGTCGTCAGATTCAGGAATTCGATGCCACTCACCGTCGTACCGTCCGGCAGGCTGAAGTCCTGGATCGTGTCGCTGGCGTCCACCGTGATCGCCAGCGTCACCGCCGCGGCAAGGTCGGACCGGTTGAGGCTCAGGGTGTCGAAGCCGCTGCCCCCCTCGATGAGGTCCGCACCACCACCACTGACCGAAATGGAGTCATTCCCGGTCCCGCCATTCAGCGTGTCGTTGCCGCCGCCGCTGGTTAGAGTGTCGTTGCCGTCATGGCCGAACAGCGCGTTGGCGCCCGACACTCGCGACAGACTGTCGTCCCCGGCGCCACCGTAGATCCAGACGTTTTCTACGCCAATGGTGACAAGATCATAGGTATTCGTACCCGCGACCTGCACATAGTAGACATCGTTGTTGTAACTGTACTGGCCCGTGATCGCCGAGATGGCTCTGCCAAAAGCCGAGAAATCCAGCACGGCCGTATCGTTCCCGGCGCCGGCGTCCCAGGACTGGCCGCTTACGTGCGGCCCCATCTTGCTGGTGGTATTGGCGAAGGTCACATGGTCGTCGCCACTGCCGGTCAGCAGATTCAGTGTCTCGATGCCGCTCACCGTCGTGCCGTCGGCCAGGCTGAAATCGTGGGTGCTGCCAAGGCCGTCGGAAGTGATTGCCAGGGTCACCGATTGAGTCAGTGCCGATCGATCGAGCTCTAGAGTATCGAGACCCGAGCCGCCGTCAATGACGTCAACCCCAGCGCCACTCCTGATGAAGTCGTCGCCCGAGCCACCCTCGATGGTGTCGTTTCCTGACTTGCCGAACAAGCTGTCGTTGCCCGCGCCAGCGCGGATGTGAAAGTTTTCGACGTTGTACAGGTAAAGCCTTGGTGAGCCTTCGCCAGAGACATAGACGTAGTATTCGTAACTGTTGGCACCAGGGGGCGTCGAAGATGACAGGGCGCTGGCAAACGCCGAAAAATCGAGCACTGCGGTGTCGTTGCCCAAACTGCCGTCCCAGAACTGGGTACCCGGTGTCGTCGTGTTGGCGAAGCTCACGCGATCATCGCCGCTGCCGGTCGCTAAACGCAACGACTCCATTCGGCTCACCGTCGTTCCGTCGGGGAGGCTGAATCCGGGAATGGTGCCGCTGGAATCCGCGGCAATCGTCAGCGTCACTGCAGACGTGAGGTCGTAACGAGCGAGCGACAGCGTATCGAAGCCTGCTCCCCCGTCGATGAGATCCGCCCCGGACCCATACACCGAGAGGCAATCATCACCGCTTCCTCCCTTGAGCGTATCGTTGCCACCGTCACCGGAGTCCAGGGTATCGTTGCCTGAGCCCCCCTCCAGTCGGTCGTCATCCGAGCCGCCTTCGAGGCGGTCGTTGCCGCCATGGCCGTACAGTTCGTCATTGCCTCCGTAGCCACGGTAGGTGTCGTGGCCGCTGGTTCCCGGTCTCGTCTCGCTGGCGCTGGTGCCTGTCCAGCTTTCCCCGGCGCCCGGATCGACATAGACGTCGTCGTCGGTGATCGTGAATTCGGCCCTGGCCAGGGTGTCAGAAACAGGCTTGCTCGGGTCGTCCTGAACGATGAAGCCGAAGGTCTCGCTGCCTTCCGCCTCGCTGTCGTCGTTGATGTGAATGGTTGCGGTATAGCTCGCCTGACCTGCGTTGAAGTCAACCGGTTGGCTGTACCAGTAGTCGTAGTCGCCCTGGTTGAGGCTGCCGTGGTTGATGGTGGTGCTGAGGTAAACCGTCTGTGCCGTGGTAGCTGACGTGCGTGTCACGGTCAACGTGATGTCAGTACCTGATTCGCTTACCGAGGTGGTCGCTGGGGTAATGCTCCAACCCGAACTGGAAATTACCAAAGTTGGTCTATGGGCAACATCGGCGGATTCTGAGCTGACAAAATATGCCTGGTTTGCAGTAGTCGATAGAGGACGAAGCTGGATCCCGGAATTTGCCAAAGCCCCGCTTTGCCACCGTTGGTAGATGTCAGTGATATCGATTTCGAACCAACCAATTCCGTCCGGCCGCCCGATATTCTTGACAAATGTTGCGGTCGTGGTGTTCTGGTTCCACTGCATACCCTCAGCCCACTGCCCATCAACGGTCCAGAGCGACATCTCCGGATAAGTCCACGGACCATGCTCGCCATATACCTCATGTAGACTGAGAATGACAGAGTTGGCGTCCCGGGGCAGCCCGGACAAGTCGAATTGGATAAACGTGTAATACTCGTCAGACCAGCCGCCGACCATCAGATACCCGTTATCCTGCCCCATATCGCCACTTGTGCTGACTGAACTCCGGATGTAGGTATCCTTGCCATCGTTGGGCTGGAAGGTTGTTACCTGACCCGTGCGGGCATCGGCGGCCCCGGCAACCGTGATGTTCGCAGTGCTATTGCTATTCCCCGCGTCCAGCTTGAGCTTCAAGGTGTTTCCACCCTGGATGCCATCGAGCTTGGCGATCTTGAGCCAAGTATCGTCGCCGGGGTCGCTGGTGCCATTGGGATCCTTGATGTACAGATTGGCAAACGTGCCGCTCGCGTCCTTCTCAGCGCGCACGAGATCCTTGAGCGAGGCGGGCGGCGTGGGGTAAAGGCTGGCGATCGCCACGGTGAGGTCGATGATGTCGCCTTCGCCGGCGAAGTAGATATGGTTGGTAGCGTTGCCCTGGTTGTAATCGCTGATCGTGTCGAAGATTCCAGCACGCGCGTCGGGGATCGCAAGCCCGTCGAAGATGAAAGTGTCTGCGCTACTGCCGCCAGCCAGATTGTCTTCACCGCCACAGCCCTGTAGGCGATCAACCCCACTGCCACCACGCAAGAAGTTGGCGTGGATATTGCCGTAGAGCCAGTCGCCATAGGTCGAGCCCCAAACATTCTCGATGCTGATGAGCCTGCCGTTGACATCCTGCCACTCGACGCTGAGGTCGACGGTCAACCCGTAGCCCCATCGACCATACGACACCCAGTCATTTCCGCCTCCGCCATCGACAACATCAGACCCCCCGACCAGTTCGAAAAAATTGTCGTAGCTGTTGCCAGTGAATGAGTCGTTGAAACTGGTACCGAAGGCTCCTTCGACATCAACGAGGGTATCGTAATAGGCGACTCCAATTGAGTAGGCATGGCCAGCACCAGCCTCGCCGAGAACCAGAATAATGGGGTGACCGATCTGGCTATAATCTGCCATATCAAAGCCGCTGCCTCCATCGAGCAGGTTATCCCCCATACCGCCGATCAGGGTGTCATTCCCCGCACCTCCGAAAAGCTGGTTGTCGGCGTCGTTACCCGTCAGTTCATTGTCCAGGGCGTTCCCGCGGCCATGCAGTGCGACGTCCGCGCCCGATAGATAGCCGTTCTGCAGGAGGATGAGGTTCTCGACGTTGTCGGGTAGATCGTATGTTGCTCCGGGCGTCGGTATCGCCGGCAGTTGCGTGCCGAAAAGGACCGTGTCCGTGCCTTCGTTCGAGTTCTCGATGACGGCGTCACCGCTTGGACCACCAACATTGACAACGTAGGTGTCGTTTCCTCGCCCGCCGTACATGCGATCAACACCACCGCCGCCGTCGAGAAGGTCGTCGCCGTCCAGCCCCCAGAGCCAGTCATCGCCGCCGGTGCTGGCAACTTCATCGCCTTGACTGCCACCCAACACATAAATGGGATTCCAGATATGGCTCGCTGGAATCAAGTTGATCACCGAAAGATCGTTGTTTTGTGCAGATGCATACCCTAGAACTATGGTTGCTCCATCCTGAGTCCAGAATGACGTGGCGCTGCTGCTGATCACATCTTGATCGGGCTGGCTGGCAAGGCGCCAGATTTCTTCAGCGTAAATAAACTTGGCATGATTGGTAAGAAGCCAAGCGGGAACATCAAGCATCACCGATGAATCGCCGGTATCGTGATATCCGATCAGGTTCCCGGCACGAGGGACGGGGTCGTACAGATTGTAGAAATGACTGAGATGTGGAATATCTCCCAGGGTATGTGCGCCCGGGGAACCAAAGGTAGCTCCAAAACACTCTTGAATTGATATGTTCGGAAACCGCCCCTCAACGACATCATCCAGAAATATCTGGGCCATGGCGCCACCAAGACTGTGACCGGTAACGAATACCTGCTCAATGGCATTCGCAGGATCAGCCACATAGGCGTCCAACTCGCTCAGGAGTGCCGCGAACTTGTTGTAATGAAACAGAGTGAACCCACCATAGTTCCAAGCATCGCTCCAGCAATCAGTTCCGCGGAAAGCGATCACCATGGTGCGCTTGCCGTCAACTATTGATTCGGCGAGATAGGCCGCGGCGCCATCATGGATGAAAACACCGTCAGAGAGAGCCAGATTGCCTATTTGGGTAATCGCCGCCCAACGACCGTCAATCCCGCCGTAGGCGGCTTCGAGAGCCATGTCCCGGTAGCTCGAATCGACCTCTCCCCAGTTAACGCTTAAACCAGGGTTTTCATAGGCTTTGACCGCCAGCATGGCCAATTCTGGATAGAGGCCGCGCGATTGGGTCAGGCTGAATGCCAAGAGCGGGCTGTACGAATAAGCCGTCTGTGCAGGTTCGCTCAATGCTATGGTGACGTCAATCTGTCCGGTTGATTTCTCCAGCACCCAGTCGCCGTCCAGCTCGGTACTGCCGGTCAGGTTGTCCGACGCTGCCACGTCCGCCCCAGTAAATCCCGCCACATCGTTGATGAACTGAACGCCGGCACCCCCACGCGCCACACTGCACCCATAGACCAGAATGTCCCCGGTCTCGCTCAGGCTCGCGCCAATGGCCCGCAGTGCGGCCTCATAGCTAGTCAGGTTGCCCGAGGTCAGAACCGTGTCGCCGAGATACAGGGTTCCCGGAGCGCCGTGCGAGAGGATCTGGATCGCATCGAGACCGCTGTGCGCCGACAGGATCCGCTCCATCTGCCTGATACCATCCTCGCCGGCTTGCAGCAGATGCCACTCGCTCCCCTCCGCCAGCCCGGCGATCAGGGTCTGGTAATCGGCGACGCGGGAATCGACGAAGAAGACTTGACGGGCGGCGGCAGTCATGAGGGCACCTCGGTTGGGGTTCGGGTCAAGTAATGAAGATGGGGGCAGTGCCACCGGTCAGGGCGACCGATGGCACGACACGGTCGGCCCGTCTTGTTCACCAGGACGTGTCGATCGGGTGGGCGGACAAGAAAGGAGTTCTGGCGGGGTAGGAACGGTCTGCTCGCGGCCTCAGAGCCGCGACCGCGAATGACATGCCCAGTTTCGCGAACCGCTTCAGAGTAGTGCCGGCCGCGTCGCAACCGGCTCGTCGCGACCGTGGCCGTTTTCTGCATGTCCCCGAACCGGCGGCGAGACCGCATGCGCGCGAACCGAGCTAGCGCAATCGGCGACCCGCATTTCGGGAAGCGTCCTAGCGTCCCGACTGTGCCGATCAGTGGAGCCCGACGAGCCCGACGACGCCGACGGGCTGGCGACAGCACGCGCGTGCGCCCTCCTCCGGACTCCTCTCTCGACTTGGGCATCCATGCCCCCTTATTAACGTTGTTGTTTTGTGCGCTTGATAGCACAGGCGAGGCCGGAAGCGGTTGATCTGGATCAATAACACTTATGTCTATCGTCTCGTCTGGGTCGGGCTTCAGCGCCGGGAGCGCCGGAGAGCGCACGTGCCCTCTGCGCGAGGACAGACCTCCGAGCGACGTAACGGGCCACCACATTCGGTGGTCAGCAGACGCTGCCGCGAGCGCGATGGCAGAACGCACGCATGGCTGCCGAGGAACCCCCTCCAGCCCCCGTTCCGGGGCCAGTCCCGCGGCATCGAGCCGCGCCGCTGGAAGAAAGCAGACAGCGCTTGACGCGCCGTTGAACGGCGGAGATACTTTCACCGAATCGGGCGTTCCGGCGTCCGTTTTGCCCTCGCATCTGGCTTCACCCTCCCTCCGACCTTCTCGATCAACCGAATCAGGACACGCAAATCATGAGTGCATCAGAAGTCAAACCCGGCGTCGCCACCGGCGACGAGCTGCAGGCCATCTTCAATCTGGCGAAGGCCAGGCAGTTCGCCCTGCCGGCGGTGAATGTCATCAACACCAGCACGGTCAACGCGGTCATGGAGACCGCCGCCGAACTCAAGTCACCGGCGATCATCCAGTTCTCGAACGGCGGCGCGCAGTTCTTCGCCGGCAAGGGGCTCGACAACAGCAACCAGCGTTCATGCATCGCCGGTGCGGTGTCGGGCGCCGTCCACATCCACCAGCTTGCCGCGCTCTATGGCGCGACGATCATCCTGCACACCGACCACGCGGCGAAGAAACTGCTGCCGTGGATCGACGGCCTGCTCGATGCCGGTGAGCAGTATTTCAAATCGCACGGCAAGCCGCTCTACAGCTCGCACATGCTCGACCTCTCGGAAGAGCCGATCGAGGAGAACATCGAGATCTGCAAGCGCTATCTCGAGCGGATGAGCAGGATGGGGATGACGCTGGAAATCGAACTCGGCGTCACCGGCGGCGAAGAGGACGGCGTCGACAATACCGGCGTCGACAGCTCGCGCCTGTACACGCAGCCCGAAGACGTCGCCTACGCCTACGAGGAATTGTCGAAGGTCAGCGACCGCTTCACCATCGCCGCCTCGTTCGGCAACGTGCATGGCGTCTACAAGCCGGGCAACGTCAAGTTGCAGCCGATCATCCTCAAGAACTCGCAGGAGTTCGTGCAGAAGAAATTCGGCACCGGCGCGCAGCCGATCAACTTCGTTTTCCACGGCGGTTCCGGGTCGACCCTCGAGGAGATCCGCGAGGCCATCTCCTACGGCGTCGTCAAGATGAACATCGACACCGACCTGCAGTGGGCTTTCTGGGATGGCGTCATGGGCTTCTACAAGAAGAACGAGGGCTATCTGCAGGGCCAGATCGGCAACCCCGAAGGCGACGACAAGCCGAACAAGAAGTTCTATGATCCGCGCGCTTGGCTGCGCAAGGGCGAGGACGCCTTCCGCGCGCGCCTGAAGCAGGCGTTTGCCGACCTGAACAACGTCGGCACCCTCGGATAATCGGCTGCATGGCAGGACAGCGGGCTGGTCCAGAGGTGGACTGGCCCGTTTTTGTGTCTGCCCCGTCCCCGAACCGCAGTCTGCAACCACCGCCAATGGGCCCGCTGCGCCGGCCCGGAGCAGGCAACCACGTAACCACACCACGTGACATAGAGGTCAAAGCATGAGTACCCTCGTAGAACAGCTCCTCAACACCGAAGCGCACCGCTCGATCTTCGAGACGGCCGTGCGCCAGAACCCGCTGCCCGTCTGTGCCGCCTTCGGCTCGTCCGAGCACCCGCAGCCGGTCCGCTTCAGCAACACCAGCCAGGTCCTCGGTACCAGGGATGCGGAAGGGGTTCGCGCGCAGTTCCCGCAAACCGTCGCCGCTTCCGGCAACGTCGTCCTCAGCTCGGCCGGCGCCAGCACCGCGGCCGTCACCGGCAAGCGTGTCGCCGTCCTCTTTTCCGGCGGGCCGGCCGCCGGCGGCCACAACGTCGTCTGCGGCCTCAAGCGCGTGCTCGGTGCGGGCAACACGCTGTTCGGCGTCAAGGCCGGGCCCAAGGGCCTGCTCAAGGGCTCGCTGTTCGAGATCACCGACGCCAACGTCGACTTCATCCTCAACACCGGCGGCTTCGATTTCCTCGGCTCGGACCGGACGAAGATCAAGTCGGCCGAGCAGTTTGCACAGGTGCGCGAGACCTGCATCAGGCACAACCTCGACGCGATCGTCGTCGTCGGTGGTGACGACTCGAACACCAACGCGGCGGTGCTCGCCGAATCGCTGTTCACCGGCGTCAAGGCCGACGGTTCCGGCGTCCAGGTCATCGGCGTGCCGAAGACGATCGACGGCGACCTGCAGATCGCCGGCCTGCTGTCGATCTCCTTCGGCTTCGACACCGCGACGCGGATCTACAGCGAGATGGTCGGCAACATCCTGCAGGACACCAGCTCGTCACTGAAGTACTGGCACTTCGTCAAGCTGATGGGCCGCTCGGCCTCGCACGTCGCGCTCGAGGTGGCGCTGCAGACGAAGCCGGCGATCGCGCTGATCTCCGAGGAGATCGCCACCAACAAGGAGTCGCTCGCCAGCATCATCGACCGCGTCGCCCGGGTCATCGTCGAGCGTTCGCACAAGGGGATGAACTATGGCGTCCTGCTCGCGCCCGAGGGCCTGATCGAGTTCATCCCGGAGATGAACGCGATGATCGCCGAGCTCAACGACGTCCTCGCGCACCACGCCGGCGAGTTCGCGACGCTCGCCGACGACGCCAAGGCGGGCTTCGTCGGCAGCAAGCTGAGCGCCGACAACGCCGCCCTCCTCGCCTCGCTGCCGCACTACATCGTCAACATGCTTCTCGCCGAACGCGATTCGCATGGCAACCTGCAGGTCTCGCTGATCCCCACCGAGCAGTTGCTGATCGACATGGCGAAGAAGCGGGTGCGGGAACTCGACCCGGCGGTTCCCTTTGCCGCGCACAACCACTTCCTCGGTTACGAGGGCCGCTGCGGCGCGCCGACGCTGTTCGACGCCGCCTACACCTACAACCTCGGCCTCACCGCCGGCTCGCTGATCCTCGACGGCCGCACCGGCTACATGGCGACGATCACCGGCCTGAGCAGTGGCGGCACGCCGCAGGCGATCCCGCTCGCCGGCCTGCTGAACATCGAGCGGCGGCACGGCAAGGACGAGTTCGTGATCGAGAAGGCGCTGGTGAAGATGGACTCGCCGGCGATGAAGTTCTTCGCTTCGCGGCGTGACGACTGGGCGGCGGCTGACCTCTTCTCCTCGCCGGGTCCGCGGCAGTTCTGGGGTCCGACGACGCACCAGCTGCCGATCAGCGTCGCGCTGAACTCGGGTGCCGATTCGCTGATGTTCCGCATCGGCTGAGGAGCACCGCCCGGCAGTCCGCGGGCGCGCCCAGCCAACGGCCGGGCGCGCCCGTTCTTTCACTTGCGTCAGCCGAGCAGACCGAGCAGGCCCTCGGCGAGGCGCTGCACGGTTTGCGGATCGGGAACCGGCAGCTTGAGGAAGCGCTCGCCGAGGATCCAGCCCTTGTCGCTGGCAACGCCGCCGTGGCACGCTATCGAACGAGCGGACGACTCCGCTGAGTGTGGAGTCTCTTCAGCGCCGCGCGAGTTCTTCGCGAATGAGCTGCCGCAGGTCGGCTTCCAGGTGACCGCTTTCGATGACGCGGCGAAGGGTGTCGTTGATGATCGTCTGGTAGCCACGCTCGCCAGCCAGCGCCTTGAAGTGTTCCACGATGGGCGCATCGAGCATGATGCTGATCCGCAACTTGCCGACGCGTTGGCGCACTGCGGCCTGCCACTCGGCGCGACTGACATCCCTGCCGGCGATTCGCGGCCGGGCGCGCTCGAAGTCCGCTGGCGTGAGCTTCGGCGCGTCGTCAGAAGTATCCCGCGTATCGATAGAAGAGGTCCGTTTCATTGCTGTCCGCCTTGCGCATGGAAGAGGCGATTGCACCCGCAGCCACCCGCGAGGGGGGCTTATGGAGGCTGATGAACACGCGCTGGCTGGCGCCGGATTTCCTGTCCTGCGAGTGCTCCCGTTCTTTTACTTGCGTCCGCCGAGCAGACCGAGCAGGCCCTCGGCGAGGCGCTGCACGGTCTGCGGATCGGGAACCGGCAGCTTGAGGAAGCGCTCGCCGGTCGCCGGATCGGTCTGCACCCACGGCGATGGGCGCTCGCCGCTCGACGCGGCGGCGAGTTCGCCAAGCAGTTGCACGCCGGCGGAGAGCAGCGGCGACCACGGGTCGGCGGGCGGGGCCGGGGTGCTCGGAGCCGGTGTGCCCGTTGCCGCCGCGGGCGCCTCAGCCACCGTTGCTGCCGGTGGCTCGCCAGCCTGCGGCACCATCTGCGCCTCTACCTGCACCTCTACCTGCGCCGCAACCGGCAGCGGCGACCCCGTTCCCTGGTACTCCTCTTCGCCGTCTGCGGCAGCGGCGACACCGGCTTCGCTGGTTGCCTCGAGTGGCGGGGTATCGTGACGCTCGTCTTCGCTGGCGGTCGTTTCGCCGGCCATCTGGCCGGTCACGCGGTCGACCGTCTCCATGAACTTGGACAACCGTGTTCCCTGCAGCACGACCTCGTCGTCGCCACCGTCGAGCACGCCGGAGAACAGCGACTGCTTGAACGCGAGCACCGAGAGCATGCCCTCCTCGATCGTGCCGCGGGCGACGAAATTGACCACCTGCACGCCGCGCGTCTGGCCGAGGCGATGGACGCGGCCGATCCGCTGCTCGAGAACCGCCGGATTCCACGGCAGATCCATGTTGACCACCACCGCCGCCGCGTGCTGCAGGTTGAGGCCAACGCCGCCGGCATCGGTACTGAGGAAGACGCGGCAGTCGGCGTCGCTGTGGAAGCGATCGACGAGGGCGCCGCGCTTGTCGCCGGCAACGCCGCCATGGAACAGCACGTGTTCCCAGCCACGTTGCCGCAGGCGGCGGATGATCAGCTCGTGCGTGCGCAGCCACTGGCTGAAGACGACGACCTTGGCCTGCGGGTCGTCGAAGAGGACATCGAGCAGCGCGATCAACTCATCGGCCTTGTAGCCGTCGTCGGTTTCCTTGTCGATCAGGAAGCTGCTGTTGCACGCCATGCGCATGTTCTGCAGCGAGCAGTGCAGGCGGAGTTGCTCCTTCTCGGAGAGGAAGCCGGTACGCCGCCAGCGCTGCACGATGCGCGCGACGATCTCGGCGTTCTCCTCGTGATGCCTCGCCTGCAGGGCGCTCATCGGCATCAGCAGCGTGTTGTCGACGCGCTCGGGAAGTTGTTCGAGCACTTCCGCCTTGCGCCGGCGCAGCATGATCGGCGCCAGCGTCTCGCCGATGCGATGCAGTTCGCGATAGCCGACGACGCGACCATGCTCGTCGCGCTGCTGGTGTTCGTGCAGCAGCCGCCACGTCGGTCCAAGTCGGTGCTGGTCGACGAACTGGACGATCGAGATCAGTTCCTCGAGCCGGTTCTCGAGTGGCGTGCCGGTGAGGACGACGGCGTAGGGGCTGTCGATCTGTTTCAGGGCACGGGCGGCGATCGTGTTCCAGTTCTTGATCCGCTGCGCTTCGTCGACGACCACCACGTCGGGCGCCCAGGCCTGGATCAGGTCGAGGTCGCGGCTGAGCGTTTCGTAGTTGGTGATCTTGCAGAAGTCGGGCTGCGCATAACGCGTCTGGCGCACCGCCCGCAGGCCACCGATCACCATCGCCTGGCGCTCGCTGAAGCGGGCGATCTCGCGCTGCCACTGGTGCTTGAGCGAGGTCGGGCAGACGACCAGGACACGCTCGGCGCCGAAGTGGCGGGCGAAGATCTCCATCGCCGCGATCGCCTGCACCGTCTTGCCGAGACCCATCTCGTCGCCGATCAGCACCCGCCCGGCACGTGCCGCGAACAGTGCCCCCTGGCGCTGGTAGGGGTAGAGCTTGACCTTGAGCAGGGCGGCGAGTTCGGGGCTGTCGCTGGCCAGCGGATAGGCGGCGGCAAGGGCCTGCTGGCGGATGTCGCGATCGCGCAGTTCGGCGATGAAGGCGAGCGCATCGTCGTCGCAGCGCAGGTCGTGACCGGCGGCACGAGCGCGGTCGATGAAAGCCGGCAGATCGACGAAACGCTCGCTCGGCAATTGCCACCCCGCATCCCGGTCGAACAGCTCGTACGCCAGCGGCAGCAAGTCGGCCGGCAACTCGCCGCCGGGGCGCAGCCGCACGCGACGCTGCCCGGCGTAGTCGAGAAAGAGCTCGCTGAAGGCGCCCTGGAAACCGGCGGCGAGCGCCCGCCTGCCGTCCGGCCGGTTGCCGATCTGTCCGAGGGTGAATTCGATGTGCTTGCAGGTTCCCAGGTCGTTGGTCGAGAAATCCGGACACGAGCAGCGGTTGTCGCCGGGCTGGTCGCCGCGGATGACGACCCGGTAGCGCCGCCGACTGTCGGGGTTGTACACCGCGAACTCGGAAAAAACCGGATCGTCACCGAGATTCTCGAAACCGAAGCGCTGCTCGCGGCCGTACTGCCGGCGCAGTTCGCGCTGCCAGTCGTCGACCGTCAGCTCGGCGGGTTGGCGCAGCCGGGAAAGGCGCGGCGGCGTCGTGCTGCGCTGGCTGGTCTTGCGGCCCTTGCCGTTCGCCCTGTCGTTCGTCTGGTTCATGCTTTCTCGTGGCATCGTTGCTCCGCTGGTCGGGTCTGCAGGTGTCGCCGCTGCCACTTGCCGGTCGGCGAATGGCGGCAGGAACGGCAGCGGGTGATGGCGCAGAAGGATCGCCGGGAGCCGCTGGCAAAGCCGCCACTATGCGCAAGCGATGCCGAAAACTCAAGCCCCCGAAACACCCGAGACACAATCGATACGGCACCGTGGCCACGCGGGGAGCCGCCGTCAATCCTTCGCGGTTGCCTGCGAGTGGTGCGCGTAGGTCGGCCAGTCCGGGGCGTAGGAATCCGCCTGGCTGCCCCAGGTCTGCCAGCCGGCGCGCGATCCGCGGGCGAACAACTCGAGGAAGGGTCCGGGCGAGCACGCCTCGATCAGTTCGTAGGCCTCGTCCGGCTTGCGCGAGTGCTCGCGCTTGCGGCTCTTGATGATGTTCACCTGGCGGCGGCCAGGTGCCAGCGTGCGGGCATTCCTGCCGCGCACGCCAAAGAGGATCAGCTCGGTCGTGTTGCGGAAGTAGAAACCGACACCGCGACCGTCCGGGCCGCCATCCTTGCGCACCTTGTGCCAGACGATGTTGCTCTTGTAGTCGAATCCCCAGGCGGCAAGGACGGCCAGGCCCTGCGGCAACAGGGCGTTCGGCACCCACAGGTAGAGGTGCGCGGTGTCCTCGACGATGCGCGCCACCGGCAGGTGCAGAATCTCGTCCAGGGTCAGCGTCGCATAGCGGTTCAGGCGCTTGTGCTCGGGCGCCATCTTGCCGGTACGGTTGTCGAACTGCCACGGCGGATCGGCAAGGACGGTGTGAAACCTGCGGCCGCCGACCCGCTGCAGCAGATCGGCAGCGGCAGCGCACGACTGCACGTCCATTTCCTCTTGCCCTGTCATCAGTCCGCCCGGTCGACTCGGGCCGCCGATCCGGCGGCGCCGCGAGTGCGGCTGCCCGTCCGCCGCCCGATCAGGATACCATCGCGCATCGCTCTCGGGATCCTCGAAACCATGTCCGCACGAACAGCAGCAGGGCAGCCGACCACAGCGCCGCAACCGCGCCAGCCCGCCAGCGCACACCGACGCCGCGACCGACATGCTTAGGCGCGAGCTCGAGTACTTCTTCGGCGCGCTGCGCTTCTTCACCCGCCTGCCGGTACCGGCATGGGTCGGCCACGACAGCGTCGCACTCGACCACTCGGCGCGCTACTTCCCTGCGGTCGGTGTGCTCGTCGGCGCACTGGCGGCGCTGGTCTACCTGCTGGCTGCGTCATTCTGGCCGACGACGCTGGCGGTTCTCGCGGCCATGGCGACCACGCTATACCTGACCGGCGCCTTCCACGAGGATGGCTGGAGCGACATGGTGGACGGCTTCGGCGGCGGCTGGGAAAAGGCGCAGATCCTTGGCATCATGAAGGATTCCCGGATCGGCAGCTTCGGTGCCATCGCGCTGGTCATGCTGCTGCTTGCCCGCTTCTGCGCGCTGATCGAACTCGATCCGCTGACCATCCCGCTGGCGCTCGTCGCCGGCCACGCCGTGTCGCGTTTCGCCGCGACCACTCTGCTGCGCGGCCTCGATTACGTGCGCGACGAGGGCAAGGCGAAGCCGCTGGCGACGCGCATCGGCAGCGGTGAACTCGCCTTCGCCGGCGGCACGGCACTGCTGCCGCTGCTGCTTCTGCCGGCTCTGCCGGCAGCCTGCGGCTGCCTGCTGGCGGCACTGGCCACCCTCTGGCTGGCCCGCCTCTACCGGCGAAGGATCGGTGGCTACACCGGCGACTGCCTCGGCGCGACGCAGCAGCTGGCGGAGCTCGCCTTCTACTGCGGACTGCTGTGCGACTTTTCCTGATCCGCCATCCGCGCCCGCTGCTCGACGACGGCGTCTGCTACGGCCGGCTCGACGTCGAGGCCGAGGACCCGCAGCCGGTCGCCGCGCGCCTGCGCCCGCTGCTGCCGGACGCGACGCCGGTGATCAGCAGTCCGCTGCAGAGGGCCCGCCGCCTGGCAAGCGCACTGCACCCGCAGCCGTCCTGCGATGAGCGGCTGCAGGAGATCGACTTCGGCGACTGGGAGGGCCGCCGCTGGGAGCAGATCGAGCGCCGCCTGCTCGACGCCTGGGCTGCCGACGTGCTGCACTTCGTGCCGCCCGGCGGCGAGTCGGTCGCCATGCTGCGCGCACGCGCGATCGATTGCGTCGGCGACCTGCCGGCGAGCGATTGTGCCCTCGTCACCCACGCCGGCGTCATCCGCGTGCTGCTCGGCCACTGGCTGCGCCTGCCGATCGACGAGTGGAGCCGGCTGCTGCTCGACTTCGGCAGCATCACGCTGCTCGAACTCGCCGCCGGCGATGGCGACGAGCGCTCGGGCAGCGGCGCCGTCCTGCACTACCTCAACCGGCGCGGCGGCGCTGGCGCCTCCTGATCAGCCGCGCGGGTGGTGCTGCGCGTGCAGCTGCTTCAGTCGTTCGCGTGCGACGTGGGTATAGATCTGCGTCGTCGAGATGTCGGCGTGACCGAGCAGCAACTGGACGACGCGCAGGTCGGCGCCGTGGTTGATGAGATGCGTGGCGAAGGCGTGGCGCAGGACATGCGGCGACAGCCGGGCGGGGTCGATCCCGGCGACGACCGCGTAGCGCTTGATCAACTGCCAGAACGCCTGCCGCGTCATCGCCGCCGCGCGGGCGGTGACGAAGAGATCGTCGCTCTGCCTGCCGTCGAGCAGCGCCCGCCGCGCCTCGGCAAGGTAGCGCCGCAGCCAGTCGGTCGCCTCCTCGCCCAGTGGCACCAGGCGCTCCTTGCCACCCTTGCCGAACACGCGCAACACGCCCATGTCGAGGCTGAGCTCGTGCAGCCGCAGGCCGACGAGTTCGCTGACGCGCAGGCCGGTGGCGTAAAGTGTTTCGAGCATCGCGCGATCGCGCTGGCCGAGCGTCGTCCCGATCGCCGGCGCGGCGAGCAGGGCTTCGACCTGCGCCTCGGACAGCACTTTCGGCAAGCGTGCAGGCTTCGCCGGCATGGCGATGCGCGACGTCGGATCGTCGGGGCGCAGCCCACGCGCGAGCCGATGGCGGTAGAAGCGGCGCAGGGTCGACAGGTAACGCGCCTGCGAGGAAGCACGCAGGCTGTGCAGGCGTGTAGCGACGAAGGCCAGCAGGGTCGCTTCGTCGAGGTCGCAGAGGCTGCCGCGCTGCTCCCCGGCAAGCCAGCCGGCGAGCTGCAACAGGTCGCTGCGATAACTGGCGAGCGAAGCCCTCGCCAGCCCGTCCTCGAGCCAGAGCGTATCGCAGAACGAATCGATCGCCGCGAGGTCAGCCTCGGCTGGCTCGGCTGGCTCGGCTGGCTCGGCTGGCTCGGCTGGCTCGGCTGGCTCAGCGGGCTTCATGCGCCAACAGCCAGCGCTTGACGTCGAGCAGGTGGCCGTCGCGCTGCCGGGCAAAGCCGCCGAGGCCATAGGCGGCAGCGAGCACGCGATGACACGGAACGACCACCGGGTAGGGATTGCGGCCGCAGGCCTGACCGACGGCGCGCGCCGCGCTGCCGAGGTCGCGGGCGATGTCGCCATAGCTGCGCGTCTGGTGCACCGGAATGGCGGCGATCCGCTGCCAGACTCGCCGCTGGAAGGGCGTTCCGAGCGGCAGCAACGGCAGCGCGAAAGCGTACTCCGGGTCCGCCAGGTAAGCCGCCAGCTGCCTCGCCGCCGCCGCGGCCAGTGCGTTGCCGGGCGCTTGCACGGGGCCCGGCGGCAGGAAGACGATGCCGTGCAGCGCCACTTCGTCGCAACGTACGCCGAGCCTGAAACCCGGCGCCGCGATCACCGCCTGCCAGGGCGAAGGGCCGGCGGCGCTCATCGCGCTCAGGATGCCTTGCCGAGCAGCGCCTGCTTGAGATCGTCCTGCACCGGCTTGCTGCCGAGCCAGATCTTCAGCAGCGCGCGGTAGAAATCCTCGCCGGCAATGTCCTTGCCCTTGACCTGTCCATTGACCGTCAGCCGCGTGCCGCTCTCCGGCAACCAGTCGATCAGGACCACGGTGCCGGTCTTCGCTTCACCGGCCGCCAGCAGGCTGTCCGAGAACTGCTTCAGGCGATCCTTGAGACCCGCCATCTCGGCTTCCGAATGATTGTTCGCCATGCCTTCCTGCAGCGCTTCGACGAACTGCTGTGCCGAGAGATCGCGCAGCAGGGTGATCGCCACCCGCTTGCCACCCTTGGCGGCCAGCACCGCATCGGCGTCGCCGCGCTTCTCGGGCAGGTAGAGCGCCATCGCATACACCTTGAACACCGCCTTCTTGCGCAGGCCGGCGCCATTGACCACGAGATCGGCAGCGCCGACGTGCGACTTGTCCTCGAACTTGACGCCAGCGACTTCGACGGCGCTGGCAAGGTTGAACGCAAGGGCGGCAACGGCCGCCAGAAGCAGGTGTTTCATGTCGTCTCCTTGGCCTGCCAGAGGCTGAACAGGCTGATTCGGCGGTCAGGGGAAGAAGCGGTGGCGGCATCCGCCTGCCGCCACCGCGTTGTCGCCGGCAGGCGCTGCCGGCGACAGGAAAGGCTTCGCATCGGCTTCAGCCACGCACCTCGCCGTGGCCCAGGACGATCCACTTCTGGCTCGTCAACCCCTCGAGGCCAACCGGACCGCGGGCGTGAATCTTGTCGGTGGAGATGCCGATCTCGGCGCCGAGACCGTACTCGAAGCCGTCGGCAAAGCGCGTCGAGGCATTGACCATCACCGAGGCCGAATCGACTTCGCGCAGGAAGCGCATTGCCGCACTGTAATTCTCGGTGACGATCGCGTCGGTGTGGTGCGAGCCGTAGTGATTGATGTGCTCGATCGCCTGCCCGATGCCGTCGACCACCCGCACCGAGATGATCGGCGCCAGGAACTCGCTGGCGTAGTCCTCCTCGCTTGCCGCCGACGCCTCGCCAACCAGTGCCCTGGTCTCCGGGCAGCCACGTATCTCGACCCCCTTGCGCGTCAGCATGGCAGCGATCGGCGGCAGCAGCCGGCCGGCCAGAGAGCGTGCGATGAGCAGCGACTCGGCGGTGTTGCAGGTGCCGTAGCGCTGCGTCTTGGCATTCTCGACGATGCGCAGCGCCTGCCCGGGATCGGCCTCGTCATCGACATAGACATGGCAGTTGCCGTCCAGATGCTGGATCATCGGCACCCTGGCTTCGGCCAGCAGACGCGCGACCAGTCCCTTGCCGCCGCGCGGCACGATCACGTCGACATGCTCGCGCATGCGGATCAGGTGACCGACGACGGCGCGGTCGGTGGTCGAGATGACCTGCACCACGCTGCCCGGCAGGCCGGCGCTGGCGAGGCCCTCGTGGACCAGCGCGGCGATCGCCTGGTTGCAGCGGATCGCTTCCGAGCCGCCACGCAGGATCGACGCATTGCCCGACTTGAGGCACAACGCCGCGGCATCGGCGGTGACGTTCGGCCGCGCCTCGTAGATGATGCCGATGACGCCCAGCGGCACGCGCATGCGGCCGACCTGGATGCCACTCGGCCGCCGGCGCAACTCGCTGATCTCACCAACCGGATCGGGCAGTGCGGCAACCTGCTCGACGCCCTCCGCCATCGCCGCCACACCCTGCGGCGAGAGCGTCAGGCGGTCGAGCAGCGCCGCTTCCAGGCCGGCGGCGCGGGCGGCGTCCACGTCCTGCCGATTGGCGGCGACGAGCGCCTCGCTCTCGCGGCGGATCGCGGCGGCGATCGCGCGCAGTGCCTGGTTCTTGGCATTGCTGTCGGCACGTGCGATGATGCGCGACGCGGCACGCGCCTCACGGCCCACCTGCTGCACATAGTTCTCGATATCCATCTCGCCCTCTGTCATCGGCAAGGATCGATTATAGCCAGCGCACGTCGGCAAACGTCAACGGAACCTCTGGTGCCAGGCGCACTCTCAGGACCATCGTCGTTGTCACCAGCCGCCGTCCCCTCTCTTGCCCGGAGCGACCATGAAGAAGCTGATCCTGCCCGCCGAGGCCAAAGTCTGTGCCACCTGCAGCTACTGGGACGGCGAGCGACGGGTCGATACCGAACTGCGACTGGTCGTCATTGCCGATGATTGCGCCGGCGAGTGTCTGGTACGCGGCGAGGACAGCCACGGCCTCAGTGATGTCCGGCATCAGAGCCGTGATGATTGCACCTGGGAACACCTGGCTCCGGACGCTGCGGGCGCCGACCCGTCTCCCGGCGACCCACCGGCCGGCGGCTGAGAAGCGCAGGCTCGCCGGCAGGCTGCGAACCACCGCAGCCGCCTGCCGCTCACGCAGCGACGAGCCGCAGCGCCAGTTGCCGGAATTCGTCCCACACGTCTCCCCGCGCGACCCCCTTGATCATCCGGTCGATGCGCGCGGCGTGCTGCAGGGCGGAGCTTGCCTGCGCCGCCCGCATCCGCTGCACCGCCCGCCGGAACGGCGCCTGTCGCGGCCCCCAGACGCGCGCTTCGCGCAGCAGCCCGTCGAGCGCCTGACCCCGTTCGAGACCGGCGCACACCTGCGCCAGTGCCCGCACCTCCTCGGTGAAGGCCCAGAGGATCAGCGGCGGCGCCTCGCCTTCCTGCTGCAGGCCATCAAGAGTGCGCGTCAGGCGTGCCACATCGCCACTCAGGAGTGCTTCGCGCAAGGCGTCGAGGTCGTAGCGGGCGACGTCGAGCACGGCGTCGCGAATCTGTTCCAGGCTCAGCCGGCCTTCCGGGTAGAGCACGCCGAGCTTGAGGATCTCCTGATGGGCCGCCAGCAGGTTGCCCTCGACCCGCTCGGCAATGAAACGCAGACCGGCGGCATCAGCGCTCTGCTGCTGCCGTCCAAGGCGGCCGGCGAGCCAGCCGGGCAGCTCGGCAGGACCAGGTGCGAGCAGCTTGACGACGACGCCGGCAGAGGCGACGGCAGCCATCCAGGCGGACTTCTCCTCCCGCCATTCGACGCCGATCATGCTCACCAGCAACAGCGAATCGGGTGACGGACGCGCGCAATACTCCTGCAGCGCCAGGCTACCCTCGCGCCCCGGCTTGCCGCCCGGGATGCGCAGGTCGAGCAGCGTCCGGCCGCCGAACAGCGACATGCTGCCGGCCGCGTGATGCAGCTCGTTCCAGTTGAAACCGGCGATGGCGATGAGCACCTTGCGTTCGTCGAAGCCCTGACGACGGGCGGCAGCACGGATCGCGTCCGACGCCTCGATGACCAGCAGAGCTTCGTCGCCGTGGACAAGATAGACGGCCTGCAGTTCGCGGGCGAGGTGGGCAGCCAGTTGTTCGCCCTTGAGCTGCACGCCGCAAGCCCTACGTGCCGGCGTCCACGAACACCGGCTTGGCCGCCGCCAGGCGACGCATCAGCTGTTGCACCAGATCCAGCTCCATGTCGCGCCAGAGCAGTGACTCTTCCTGCTGCTTCGCAAGCACCTGCGAATCGTCGTAGGTGAGGTCGCGCACCAGCTCGACGCTGCCCGGCGGCACGACGTCGCGGCCCTTGTTGTCGGTCAACCGGTAGGGAAAGAGATAGCGCAGGCGCAGCTCACTGACGCGGCCGGTACCCGCGACGGTCAGGATCACGCGGTCACGATACTCGGCTCCCGGAACGAAGATGACCTGCGCTTCGCTCGCGGTCGCCACCAGCAGGTTCGGGTTCGACGCCTTGATCGATCGCCTGAGCTGGGCGCCGATCACCGAGTGGTCGGCAACCGAAAGATACAGGCTTTCGAAGGGAAACGAGTAGGAACCGCGCAATTGGAAACCGCAGGCAGCGAGCAGCGAGCCAGCGGCGAGCAGGACGAGGAAGCGCAGGGCGGCGGGCATGGCAGGGTTCCTCGCGGTCTCAGACGACGATGTTGACCAGGCGCCCGGGAACGACGACCAGCTTGCGCGGCGGAGCGCCGGCCAGATGCTTGCGCGCGACGTCGCAGGCCAGCGCGGCGGCTTCGATCGTCGCCCGGTCGGCAGCGGCGGCAACGCGCAGGCTGCCACGCAGCTTGCCGTTGATCTGCAGCACGAGTTCGACTTCGTCCTGCACGAGGGCACTGGCATCGGCCTGCGGGAACGCCTGCCCGGACGCGGACTGGCCCGGCCTGAGCGAGGCGTGGAGCGCTTCGCAGACATGCGGGACGATCGGGCTGAGCATCAGCGTCGCCGCCTCGAGCGTCTCCTGGCGGACGGCACGTGCAGCCGGCGAGTCGTCGTTGATCCGGCTGCAGGCGTTGAGCAGTTCCATGACCGCAGCGATCGCCGTATTGAACTGCTTGCGCCGGCCGTAGTCGTCGGCGACCTTGGCGATCGTCTGGTGCAACTGTCGCCGCAGCGCCTTCAGCTCGCCCGTCAGGTCGGCTGCCGCCGCCGACGGCGGCAGCGGGCCAGCGGCGAGATGCTCCCACACCATTCGCCAGAGCCGCTTGAGAAAGCGGAAGGCTCCCTCGACCCCGGCATCCGACCACTCGAGCGATTGATCGGGCGGACTTGCGAACATGATGAAGAGACGAGCCGTATCGGCGCCGAACTGGTCGATCAGCGCCTGCGGATCGACACCGTTGTTCTTCGACTTCGACATCTTCTCGATGCCGCCGACGACGACCGGCAGGCCGTCGGCACGCAGGCTGGCACCGATCGCCCGCCCGCGCTCGTCATGCACCGCATCGACCTCGGCCGGGTTGATCCACTGCTTCTTGCCGTGCGCGTCCTCGCGGTAGAAGGTCGGCGCGACGACCATTCCCTGCGTCAGCAGGTTGGCAAAGGGTTCATCGAGCGGCGCATCCCCGAACAGTCCGAGGTCACGCATCAGCTTCGTCCAGAAGCGCGAATAGAGGAGGTGCAGGATCGCGTGCTCGATGCCGCCGATGTACTGGTCGATGCCACCGCGACACCAGTAGGCCACCCGCTCGTCGACCATCGCCTGCCCGTTGTCCGGGCAACAGTAGCGCAGGAAGTACCACGAGGACTCGACGAAGGTGTCCATCGTATCGGTTTCGCGGCGCGCCGGCTGGCCGCACTTCGGGCAGGCGCATTCGTAGAACCCGGGTAGCCGCGCCAATGGCGAGCCGGCGCCGGTGATCGTCACGTCCTCCGGCAGGACGACCGGCAGGTCGGCATCGGGAACCGGCACGTCGCCGCAGGTGCCGCAGTGGACGATCGGAATCGGGCAGCCCCAGTAACGCTGCCGCGAGATTCCCCAGTCGCGCAGGCGGAACTGGACCTTCTTCTCGCCGAGACCCCTGGCGGCCAGGTCGGCAGCGATCGCGTCGACCGCGGCGGCGTGGCCGAGGCCATCGTAACGGCCGGAGTTGACGCAGACGCTCCCCTGCTTGTCGGCATACCAGTCCTGCCAGGCATCGGTCGAGAAACGCTCGCCGGCCAAGTCGATCACCTGCCTGATCGGCAACCCGTATTTGCGGGCAAAGGCGAAGTCCCGTTCGTCGTGTGCCGGCACCGCCATCACCGCGCCATCGCCATAACCCATCAGGACATAATTGCCGACCCACACCTCGACCTGCTCACCGCTCAACGGATGGGTGACGAAGATGCCCGTGGCGATTCCCTTCTTCTCCATCGTTGCCAGATCGGCCTCGGCGACGCCGCCGCGCTTGCACTCGTCGACGAAGGCCGCCACCCGTGGATCGCGCGCGGCGGCATGCGTCGCCAGCGGATGTTCGGCGGCGACGGCGCAGAAGGTGACACCCATGATGGTGTCGGCGCGGGTGGTGAACACCCAGAGCTGTCCGGGCCGGCCGTCGAGCTCGTAGGGAAAGGCAAAACGGACGCCGGTGCTCTTGCCGATCCAGTTCTTCTGCATCAGGCGAACCTGCTCGGGCCAGCCCGGCAGCCGGTCGAGATCCGCCAGCAGTTCGTCGGCGTAGGCGGTGATCTTCATGTAGTACATGGGGATCTCGCGCTTCTCGATCAGCGCCCCCGAACGCCAGCCACGGCCATCGATCACCTGTTCGTTGGCGAGCACCGTCTGGTCCACCGGGTCCCAGTTCACGGTGCCCAGACGCTTGTAGATCAGACCCTTCTCATACAGGCGGGTGAACAGCCACTGTTCCCAGCGATAGTACTCCGGCCGGCACGTGGCCAGCTCGCGCTCCCAGTCGAGGGCGAAACCGAGGCGCTGCAGCTGCGCCTTCATGTAGCCGATGTTGGCGTAGGTCCATTCGGCCGGCGGAACGTTGTTCTGCATCGCCGCGTTTTCAGCCGGCATGCCGAAAGCGTCCCAGCCCATCGGTTGCAGGACGTTGTAGCCGAGCATGCGGTGGAAGCGCGCCAGCACATCGCCGATCGTGTAGTTGCGCACGTGCCCCATGTGCAGCTTGCCTGACGGATAGGGAAACATCGACAGGCAGTAATACTTCGGCCGTTCCGCATCCTCGACGGCGCGCGCTGCGCGGCTGCGCTGCCAGAGTTGCTGGGCGGCGACTTCAACTTCCGCGGGCTGGTACTTTTCCTGCATGGCCGGCTGCGATCCCGAGAGTGGCTGAGGGGCGAATTATACGCGCATCGCCCTCCTCCTCCCCCGCTGCCCGCCGCGCCACGCCGCGCCACCGATCTGCAGGCTGGCCGGCCGCCGGGCGCGACAGGAGCTCTCAGCTTCGCGGATCCGGAGCAAAGCCGCCCGGGAACGGGTTCGGCTGCGGCAACTGGCGTGGCCGCGGGATGATGCCCTGGGCAAGCAGGCGCGCACGGCTGTCGTAGTGGATGCTGACGATCTCGGCCGGATGGTCGGTGGCCCGACGGAAATCGGTGTACTGCGTCGGCGCGCTGAGGCGCTCGCCGTGCCCCGTGCCGAGACGGCTGGTCTCCTTCTGCCTGCCCCGGGCTGCCTCGTCGGCTGCTGCTTCGGCAGCGGGTGCCGCCCTGGCTGCCGCTCCGGTCGACGCGCTCCCGCCCAGGGCGTCAGCGTCGTTGTCGCGCGACGGCCGCGCCACTGCCGGCGCCGGCGCGATACCCTCGCGGAACACGGCGACGGCAATCACGCCGACATGGCGTGGCCGATCGGTACGAGCGGCATAGCTGTCGGCGAGGCTGGTGAAGTAGAAGGCTGCGACCTCGTCCATGCTCTTGCGCCAGCCGGCAACCTCGGTCGACTGCCCCGGCGCGAGAACGTAGCCGGACTGCGATGTCGCCGCGGTCTCGCCGCTGATGGCGTTGACGCCGTCGACCGAAAGGACCGTCAGCAGGCGCCCGGCAGTCCGGTTGTGCAGCTGGACGGCATAGCCGCTGCCGGGCGTGCCAGCCACGTAGAGGCGGCCCTGGTGGCGGTGGACCTCGAGCCGCTCGCCGGTCCGGCGATCGACGACGCTGATGTCGACCAGGGCGCCGGCGTCGGCGATACTCAGGCATCCTGCCAATGGCAGGGCGGCAAGCAGGGTGGCGAATCTGTTCATGACGGTCTCCTGGGTGGGTTTGGTGACGGTGTAAACGTCGCCGACCGCCATGCGGGGTCAAGTCACTGGCGAAATTCCTCGGGCAGCGGGTAGTCCGGATGGGCAAGACGAAAGTCGGCCAGCTGCTTCGCCGCTTCGGCGCCGTGACCCGCGCGACGCAAGGCGCGAATCTCGTCGAGCCAGGCGTCGGCACTGCGCGCAATCCCGGCGCGAGAAGGGGCCACTGCCCTCGGCTGCTGGCGCGCGGCCGACGCCGGTCCGGCGGCGGCCTCCTGCTCCGCGCTCGCCGCTGCCGCTGCCGCGGCGGTGGCAGCGGTGCCCGCAACCGTGCTGCCTTCCCTCGCCCTGGGTGACGCCGATCCCGGAGCCGCCTCCGGGGCGGTGGCCGGGCTGCCGTCCTGGCGCGGCGCGTCGCCGGCTGCCGCAGGCCGCACGCCTTCGCCGGCCGCCGGCGTCACGCGCTGCGCAGCCAGGCGATCCTCCCTGGCCGGCAGCTTCGGCGGCACGCCCACCGCTGCCTTTCCGGCGGCAGCCACGGCATCGCCAGCGACGGCAGTCGGCGGGGCTGCGGGCACGGCAGTGTCGCGCGCGACGGATGCCGGCGCGACACCCGGCGCCACCGGCTGCGGTGTAACCGCGGCCTCCCGCTGCAAGTCGCCGGGCTGCCGCTCATGCAGCAGCGCCAGGGTAAGGGTCAAGGCCAGCGTCGTCGCCAGCGCCAGCCCAGTTCGCCAGCGCTGCCACCAGTGGCGCTGCGCGACGCTCGCCGGTGCGCGCACCGCCGCCCGCGCCGCCGCGAGAACGTACCCGTCGACCGTGGCCGGGGGCTCGGCATGGGCATGCTCCCGGTAGAGTGCGGAGACTTGCGGATCGCCCTGGAAATCCTCTTGCGGCTCGCTCATAGCAGATCCTGCAAGCTCTTGCGGAGCTTGCCCAGCGCATAGCGCAGGCGGCTCTTCGTCGTTTCGCGACCGCAACCGGTGACGGTCGCGATCTCGTCCAGCGTCAGGCGGCCCTCCTCGGCGAGCAGGAAGACCTCGCGCTGCAGGGGTGGCAACTCGGCCACCGCGACGCTGATCCGGCGGGCCGTATCGTGGCGCTCGAGCAGGACATGCGGCATTTCCTCGCTCGCTGCCGGCAACCGTTCGATCCACTCCTCGCCCCCCTCGGCATCCTCGCCGGCGGCGGACTCGTGCTGCGCCAGCAGATGCCGGGCGTGCTGGCGATAGTGATCGATCAGGCGGTGACGGGCAATGCGGAAGAGCCAGGTCGGGAAGCGCGCCAGCGGCTCGTACTGGCTGCGCGCATGGATCACCTTCAACCAGACGTCCTGGTGCAACTCATCGGCCTCGGCGGCACTGCCGCACTGCCGCACCAGATAGCGGTAGAGCGGGCCGCGATGGCGGCGATAGAGGATGGTGAAGGCATCGGCGTCGCCTGCGCGGTAGGCCAGCATCAGTCGTTCGTCGCTCCAGTCCGTCTGCATGGCGCCAGTCTAGCCACTGCGGCGGCAAACGCAAGCCACGGAGGCACGGGGAGGCACGGCCGCGTCACAACGGAGTCGCCGCGGGCAGTGCTAGAATCGCCGCTTCATCGTCGCGAGGAGCAGCTCATGAACCGGAGTCGCCTACACGCTCTCGTCGCTTGCGGCCTGCTTGCCGGCGCCCTGACGTCGATCGCCGCGCCATCGGGGTCCGGCTCGGGTTCCGACGCCGTCGTCGCCGGCGTCCTCATGCCGGCCTGGCTGGAGCGTCAGGGCTCGCGGCAGGAGCTAAGGGCGGGTATCGCGCTGCAGAACCGGGACCGGCTGCTCACCGGCGCCAATGCGCGCGTCGAAGTCCGCCTGCGCGACGGCAGCGTGCTGCGCCTCGCCGCTGACACGCACTGCGAACTGAATGCGCTCGGCGTACGCGAGCCGGAGGTATTCACCGCCGCGATCGACGTGCCGCAAGGCGCCGTGCGCTTCACCACCGGCCATCTGGCGCGCAGCCTGCAGCAACGGGCGGTCAATCTGCGCGTCGGTACGCTCACGGCCAGCGTCCGTGGCACCGACCTCTGGGGCACGGCCGACGGCGCCGGCGACCGCATCTGCCTGCTCGAGGGCCGCATCACGCTGCTCCAGCCGGACAACGAAGCGCGGCAGGTCAGCGAAGAAGGCAGTTGCTATCTGGCAGCAAAGGATGGCAGCCCGGCCGTTCTGCAGACGGTCACTGCGGCGCAGCTGGCGTGGTCGGCGGCACAGACGGGAATGCCGCCCGCGGCGGCGACTGCGAGCCCGGCAGCGACGGCGTCGAGGCCCGCGCGCACGACGCGCACTGCGCGTCGTGGCAGCTGGTCGGTAGAAGTGGCTGCCGTCGATGGCGAAGCAGAAGCGCTCGCGATCCACGACCGCGCGCGCGCTGCCGGCCACGGCGTCCGCATCAGGCCCCTGCCTGCAGCCGGGGGCGGCTACCGCTACGCGCTCCGGCTCGGACCGTTGTCCTCCGAAGCCGAGGCAGCGGCCCTGGCCGCGGAAATCGGCAACGCACTTTCGCCCGCGCCGGTGAGCCTCGTTCGCAACTGAGTCCCGCCCGCCGCCGCAGACTGGTGCAGCGGCGACGGACGACGCGCGCCCAGGCCGGGTGGATCGGGCGGCCGCGCGGCGCCTGCCGCTAGAAGGCGTGCCGCTGCGGGCCGAAGATCTCCACCCACTGCGACTGCCAAAGGCGGACGAGGCTGTGCGCCGTGATCAGGTTGAGTTTCGAGATGCGGTTCTGGTGGCGCAGCAGCCACGAGACGCAGGTTCTCGCGGCGAGCGCGTCACGGGCCACCGAGCGGTCGCCCTCTGCCTCCGCATAGTCGATGAAACGTTCGACCGCCAGGCGATGATATTCGGAACTGGTGCAGCAACCGGCGATCACTTCGGCCTCGCCGGCAGCCCGCCGCCACAGCTTGAGCGCCAGCTCTTCGCTGATACGGGTGCGGTGCGCGATCCACGGCAGGATTTTCGGTGCTTTCATGGTGGTACTCCTGAAGTTCGGTTGCTGCCCGACCCCGCGGGGCGGATCGTCCGCCCCGCTGCAGGCTTCTGTTGCAGTGCAGCATATTATAGCGAATAGCCGTTCGAAAGGTGAGTAATTTCCTCTAAAACTGCTGTCCACCCGACGGGTTTGAAGCCATTGGCAGGTTCTCCTCGCAAGCACCGGGCCGGTCATACCCGACTGAACGACGGTGAGCCAGTCTTCAGCCGGCCGATCCGGGAGGCTGCGCTGCCGCTTTCCTGACACCTTGACCTCCCGATCTGTCTGCAGCTTAGCCCGCCAAGACCTCGCCACGCGTGAAGTAATCCACCCTTGGAGCGAGGTTGTTGCCACAGGCGATCGATTGCCACAGTCGCTGGTCGGCGATGACCGCTCGTCAGCCGAAGCCTAGCCGGCGATGAATGCCGAGTACGCCTGATGGGCGGCGAACACCGCCAGGGCGACGAAGAAGGCGCCGCTGATGCGGTGCAACAACTGCAGCGGAATCTTCTGCAGGATCGTCCTGCCGGCAAGGACTCCGAGCGCCGAAGTCGTCACCAACGCGAGCGTCGCCCCGAGCCAGACGCCAGCCGGTACGTGCGTGCTGCTCATCGCGACGACGGCGAGTTGTGTCTTGTCGCCGAACTCCGCCACCGTCAGCAGCAGGAAGGTGGTGAGGAAGATGCCGTGACCGCTTCTCTCCTCGACATCCTCGTCGTCGTCGTCGGCTGGCGCGCGCAGGGCGTGCACGCCGAAGGCGAAGAACAGCAAGGCGACGACGGCGCTGACGACCCATTCGGGCAACCAGCTGGCGATGGCGACGCCAAAGACGACGGCCAGCGTATTGAGCAGCGAGAATGCTGCCAGGGCACCGAGCATCACCGGCAGCGGCCGATGCCGCGAGGCCAGGGTCATGCAGACCAGCTGGCTCTTGTCACCGATCTCGGCCGCAGCGATGAGCGCGAAGCTGGTTGCTGCGGCAGCCGAAATCTCGATGACACTGCCGCCGCCAAAGAGTGAGGAGAGGTGGTGCAGCAGGCCTGTCGCGTCTTCCAAACGGGTCTCCCGGCGAACGATCAGGGAAAATGGAGCGTCCGCTGCCGCTCAGCGATCCGGCAGCGAAACCGGGCGATGATAGCGCGCGCGCCGTTGCCCGCTCAAGTCCAGCGGCAGCGAAGTGATGCTTTCGCGGCAGTTCCGTCTGATTGGCACCACAAGGCTTGATTGCTGCACCGCAGCAGATGCGGCCGAGACTCTGCGCCGGACGGAGTCGCCTGCCGACGCCCGCGCTGGCAGAAGACAAAAAAAGCCGCGCTCGCGGCGCGGCTTCGGCCATCGGGTGGCGTGCGGCGATCGGGCACGGGCACCCGGTCGCTGCAGGCTTCGCCAGCGACCTAGTGGAACTGCTCTTCCTCGGTCGATCCGGTCAGTGCCGTGACCGACGAAGTGCCACCCTGGATGACCGTCGTCACCTCGTCGAAGTAACCGGTACCCACCTCCTGCTGGTGCGAGACGAAGGTATAGCCGCGGTCACGGGCAGCGAACTCGGGTTCCTGCACCTTCTCGACGTAGGCCGTCATGCCGCGCGCGACATAGTCCTGCGCCAGGTCGAACATGTGGTACCACATGTTGTGGATGCCGGCGAGGGTGATGAACTGGTACTTGTAGCCCATCGCGCCGAGTTCGCGCTGGAACTTGGCGATCGTCGCGTCGTCGAGGTTCTTCTTCCAGTTGAACGACGGCGAGCAGTTGTACGCCAGCAGCTTGCCCGGGTGCTTGCCGCGCACCGCCTCGGCGAACTGGCGGGCGAACTCGAGATCCGGGGTACCGGTCTCGCACCACACGAGGTCGGCGTATTCGGCATAGGCGACGGCACGCGAGATCGCCTGCTGCAGACCCTTGCGGGTCTTGTAGAATCCTTCCGAGGTGCGCTCGCCGGTGACGAAGGGCCGGTCGTTCTCGTCACAGTCTGAAGTCAGCAGGTCGGCCGCCTCGGCATCGGTACGCGCGATCACCAGCGTCGGCACACCGCAGACGTCGGCGGCGAAACGGGCGGCGATCAGCTTCTGCACGGCTTCCTGCGTCGGCACCAACACCTTGCCACCCATGTGGCCGCATTTCTTGACCGACGCCAGCTGGTCTTCCCAGTGCACCCCGCCCGCGCCGGCCCGGATCATCGCCTTCATCAGTTCGAACGCGTTCAGCACGCCGCCGAAACCGGCCTCGGCGTCCGCCACGATCGGTGCGAAGTAATCGATGTAGCCGTTGTCGCCGGGGTTCACGCCTTTCGAGAACTGGATTTCATCGGCGCGGCGGAAGGAGTTGTTGATGCGCTCGACGACCTTCGGTACCGAGTCGACCGGGTACAGCGACTGGTCGGGATACATCGCGGCGTAGGAGTTGTTGTCGGCGGCAACCTGCCAGCCCGACAGGTAGATCGCCTTGACTCCCGCCTTGACCTGTTGCATCGCCTGACCGCCGGTCAGCGCGCCGAGGCAGTTGACATAGGGTTCGCTATTGACCAGCTTCCAGAGCTTCTCCGCGCCGCGCCGGGCGACCGTGTACTCGATCGGGAACGAGCCGCGCAGGCGGACGACATCGGCCGCCGAATAGCCCCGCTTGATTCCCTTCCAGCGGGGGTTCTCGGCCCAGTCCTTCTCGAGTTCGGCGATCTGTTGCTCTCTAGTGCTCATGATTGTCCTCACGAAAAATTGGCAAGTGCAGAGGGGGCTATGGCGACGCCCGCGGCCTGGCTGGGGAACCGTTGCATGCCAAAGCGGGGGCGGCCAATGGGGAGAAGTATAGAGATCTTTTGCCACGACGGCAACAGTCTTATATAAGACATAAGATATATTTTTTTGCAAACCGAAACAGCTGCTTAGCCGACGTCTTCCGCAATGCGAAAGGCGATTCTCTTCGGTGAAATGGACCAGACTATGCGCCGCTGTGCGCCGGGGCGAACACCAGCTCCGGCAGGACGATCTCCCAGCGTTCGCAGCGGATCCGGTGCGCGTGCTCGGTCGAGTGGTCATCTCTTCGCCAGCGGACCACGATCGCCGCAACGCGCGCGGCGACGCACTTCATCCCGACCGGCGGCGCGTAGCTGGCGGCGAGACGGCCGACCAGCCGGTCCTTCATGTCCAGCAGCAGCCAGCGCCGGCCCTCGTGGCGCAGGTGCAGCGGGTCTCCCGGTTGCAGCGCGGCGATGGCTCGCTGCACCGGATGGCCCGCTGCCCGGCGCCCGGCAAAGCCAATGTCCACCTCGCCAGGGTGGAGCTGCCGGTACTGCCAGGACAGCTCGGCCGGCGGCGCCGGCAGCGCCACAGGCAGTCGGCGCAGCAGGGCGGCGGACGCGGGCAGTGCGTCGAGCAGTGGCACACGCCGGGCGAACTGCGCCAGCAGCAGCGTCTGCCGCGCGCGGGTCATCGCCACGTAGTACAGGCGCCGTTCGGCGTCGGCGTCCACCGGAGCATCGTGCCGGCTGCCTGGTCCCCAGCCGCCATCGAGGACCGCGACATGATCGAACTCGAGTCCCTTCGCCCGGTGCGCCGTGAGCAACAACAACCCGCTCTGCCGACGCCGGGCTTCACGGCCCCAGTCGACCAGCCACTCGATGAAATGCTGCCGCGGCAGCTCGGCATCACCGGTTTCAGCGCGGTATTCGGCAACCGCTTCAGTGAGCATCTCCCAGGCCGATGTCGACGCCTGCCCGGCAACCCAACCAGCGATCGTTCGCCCAGTGACGAGCGAACCGGCATCGTGCAGCCAGTCGAGCAATTGTTGCGTTTCCCGTTGCCGCCAGAAGTGCAGGCCCTCCTCACGCGCGACCTGGACCGGCAGGCCCTGCCGCTCGCAGTGGCTGCGCACCGGTTCCAGCCATTGCCACTCGCGCGCGATCACGGCGCAGCGTGCCCAGTCCCATGCGGCCGTCAGGTCGGCCAGGCGCTGCAGTTCGCCGATCACCGCCAGCGCCTGCGTTCGCGCGCCCTGGCCCGCCGGCAGGATCTGCACGCGACCCTGCGCCACGGCGTCGATCCGCGCCCACTCGCCGCCCGGCGGCAGTTGCCGGCGCGCAGCGTCGATGCGGATCGGTTGGGCAGCCTTCATGCGCTGCGCCGCTGGCGCGATCACCTGGTTGGCGATTTCGATCAGGTGTGCCGTCGAGCGGTAGTTGTCCACCAGATGCAGCGTCCGGGCGCCGTAGTCGGCCGCGAAGCGGCGGATGAACTCGACCGATGCGCCACTGAAGGCGTAGATGTTCTGATCGTCGTCGCCGACGGCGAAGAGGTTCAGCCGAGCATCCGCGGCGGCCAGGTTGCGCCCCGCCAGCGCGGCGATCAGCTCATACTGCTGCGGACCGATGTCCTGGTACTCGTCCACCAGGATCCAGCGCAGGCCGCGCAGCAGTCGCTCGCGCTGCTCGTCGGCGTCCTCGGGCGGCCCTTCGTCGCCGCGCAGCAGGGCGACGGCGCGTCGCCGGATGGTCTGCAACGCAGCCTCCAGACCGCCGTCGGCCAGCTGCCGTTCGCGCCCGGCGAAGCTGGCGCCGACCAGCCGCATCGCCAGGGCATCGCAGGTCAGGACGCTGACCGCCCGCCCGTCGTCACCGACCAGTGCCGCCAGCCGCTGGCGAATCTGCACCGCGGCGTGGCGATTGTAGGCCAACGCCAGAATGCCGCGCGGATTCTCGCGGCGCACCCGCAGCAGATAGGCGATGCGATGGACGACGACGCGCGTCTTGCCCGAACCCGGTCCGGCGAGAACGAGCACATTACCGCTTTCGCGGTCGTCGGCGACGATCGCCTGCTGCTCCGGATTCGCCAGGACCTCGACGATCTGTCGCCACGACTGCGGCGTCGTCTGCCGCGCCACCTCCTGCTGCCGTGCGGGCAGCCAGCGCTGCATGAACTCGGCCCGCGACAGCCGGAAGTAATCCAGCGTCAGCTGCAGCGCATCGGCCATCGCCCGCAGTCCGCGCTGCACGTACTCCGCCATGACGTGGATCTGCAGCACCTGTTCTGCGTAGTGCAGCTGCAGCGGCGCGAAATCCGGCTGCCGGAACCGGCGTTTCCAGTCCGCATCGAGGCGGATGGTCATCGCCGGCCGGAAGACCGCCAGCCCCTTGTTGAGACGGATCACCTCCTGCTCGTGCAGCCAGAGCAGAGCCCGGTCGAGCAGGCGGGCACACTCCCTGACCTCCGCCTTGAGCAGCAGGTCGCCCTCGATGGCTGCGAGCAGCCTGCCGAGCGTCGTCTCGGCGAGCAGGTCGGCACCACGCGAGCCTGGCGCCAGGCAGGCCAGCAGATGGTCGAGCAGGTGGGTGGCAGCGGCGCGGCGAAGCTCGGCCGTTCGCGCCAGCGCCGACCAGTCGCGCTGCAGGACGATCGTCACCGTTTCGGCATCGATTCGCCGCATCGCGAGGCTGCCGACACCGCCCTCGTCGCCGCGACCGTCTGCGGCGAGGCTCCCCAGCAGTTGCCGCAGCCTCGCCGGCAGCGCCTGCCGATGGCCATCATCCTGCAGGCGCTGGCTCAGGCGTCGCAGGTGGAGCAGCGACGATTCGCCGCGCGCGAGATCGGGCGCCTGCTCGCGCAACAGGTCGATCAGCGCCTTCTCGAGCTGCGCGGCGCTGGCCAGTCGTTGCGCAGACGGGTTGTCGACGCCGACCTGCAGGTAGGCGGTCAGGGCAGTGTCGTTGCTCGCGATCCCCAGCCGCTCGAGATCGTACAGGGCAGCCCGCAGCCGTTCCGGGGCGAGACCGCTGACGGCCATCAGTTCGTCGGTCGACAATCCCTCGTCCGGCGGCGCGCCGATCAGCGCCTCGACCAGCGCCAGCAACTGTCGCTGATATTCGGCCTGCAGCCTGACGCGTGCCAGCCGCTGCCGCGCCTGCTCGAGCGAGGCAACGCGCAGCGACGACGGGAAGACCTGCACCCGGTTCTCCTCGCGCGTCAGCAGCTGCGCTTCCTCGAGCCAGCAGACCGCCGTGCGGACGCGCGTGTCGTCGGTCGTGGCGTCACGCTCGAACTCGCCCTCGTCTTCCTCGGCCAGGATCTCGCCGGCGGTGGCAACGACTTCCCCACCCCGGCGCTGGCGACGATCGAGCTGCCGCAGGGCGCGCAGGATCGCCTGGATTTCCCGGCGGCTCAGCCGCGAGCGCGCCGACATGCCGAACTGCCGCTCGACGTCCTCCGTCGCGTACAGGAGGACGCAGCGCGCCGCCTGCTGATCGCGGCCGGCGCGGCCCGCCTCCTGCAGGTAGTTCTCGAGCGATCCCGGAATGTCGGCGTGCACCACCAGGCGCACGTCCGGCTTGTCGATGCCCATGCCGAAGGCGTTGGTCGCGGCGATCACCCGCAGATCGCCGCGGATGAACGCCTCCTGGACGTTCTTCCTGCTTTCGGGCGGCAGCCGGGCATGGAAATGGGCCGCCGCCATCCCCTTCTGTCGCAGGAAGGCAGCCACTTCCTCGCTGTTGCCACGCGTCGCGCAATAGACGATGGCGCCACCCGATCCGTCGGCGGGCAACTCGGCGGCCAGCAGCTCATGGATGTGCGCCAGCTTCGCGGCCGGCGTCGTCGGCAGCACCGCGAAGTCGAGGTTGTGGCGACTCGCGCCGCCGTCGAACAGACGCAGATCGATGCCGACCCGGTCGGTGAAGTGGGCAACGATGTCGGCGACCACGTCGGGCTTGGCGGTTGCCGTCAGGCACATCACCGGCGGCACCGGCGCATCGCCGGCCTGCTCGCGGATGAAGCGCGCGACGTAGCGGTAGTCGGGCCGGAAGTCGTGGCCCCACTTCGACAGGCAGTGCGCCTCGTCGAGAATCCAGGCGCCGATCTCCCGTTGCGCCAGCACCTTGCGCAGCATCGGGCTGCGCAGCTGTTCGGGCGAGACGATGACGATGCCGACATCGCCGAGGCGCACGCGATCGAGCGCGTCGGCCCGCTCGGGCATCGACAGCAGGCCGTTGATGGCGACACAGGCATCGATGCCACGGCTGCGCAAGCCGGCCACCTGGTCGGCCATCAGCGCCACCAGCGGCGAGATCACGACGCTCAGTGCACCGATCCGGGTGAAGCGCGACAGCGCCGGAATCTGGTAGCACAGGGACTTGCCGCTACCGGTCGGCAGGATCGCCAGCAGGTGCTCGCCACGCAGCGCCGCCTCGACGATGCGCTGCTGCAACGAATCCCCGTCGGCCGCAGCCGGTTCCGCCCGGAAATCGGCAAAGCCAAACCAGCGCCGAAGTTCCCGCCGTGCGTCGTGGTGTTCGCGGCACCAGCAGCAGTCGGCCCGGGCACAGTCGACATCGCGCAGATGCCCGATGAGCTGGCCGGCAGCGGGGAACTGGTGGCGCACCCAAGGCGGCAAGACCGAATTGCCGCCGGCGACCGACAGCCAGGCGAGCGCGTAGGCCAGCGACCAGCCACTCGCCGCGGCCGCGTCCACGACTTCCAGGGCATGCTGCGCACAGCCCCGGCCGGCGAGCAGGCGGGAGATCGCCTGTCGCGCCTCGGTGTCGTCCGGGCGCGGTCGCCGGCGGAGCGTCGCGAACAGGCTGTGGACCGCCGCCGACGATTGCCCCGAGGTCGTCAGCCAGTGCCAGGCGAGCATCAGGTCGGGTTCCTCGCGCTGCCGCTGCTGCAGCGCGAGCATCTGATCGCGGAACAGATCGAGGGCCAGCTGTGCATCGAGCAGCGGGTCGTTCAGCTGTGCACGCCTGAGCCCGCCGTCCTGGTAGTGCTTGACGAGGTGGTGATACGGGTGGCGTGGAAAGGCCAACGGATTCAGCCACAGCGTGTCGACGACCGGCAGTTCGAGGAGTCGCAGTCGCGGCGCGACCGCGGCCAGATGCGGGCGGTCGAAGGCGAGCAGATTGTGCCCGAGGACGAAGCTGCAACCGCTGGCCAGTGCATCGAGACGGGCGAGCGCCGCTGCCAGATCGCCGACGCGGCAGTGCAACCGCTCGCCGCTGTCGCCGCGCACTGCAGCCAGTTGCCGGATGCGCCCACTACGCAGCCCGACCTCCAGATCGATCGACAGGCAGCGTGGCCTGAACGGCCGTTCGCTGCTGCCCCGTGGAGAAGCATCGCTCATGGACGCGATGATAACCGCCGGCAACGCCGACGGTGACCGCGCAGGCCGTTGCAGGTTAGCATTACGGCACCTCAACGCCCCGACCGCGGGCACCGACCGACGACACCGACAAGGACCGGCATGACATCCCTTCCCCGCCGCAACGGCATCCTCCTGCACCCGACCTCACTCCCTGGCGCCCACGGCTGCGGCGATCTCGGCCCGCCAGCCTACCATTTCGTCGACTGGCTGCGCAGCGCCGGCCAGACGCTCTGGCAGGTACTGCCACTCGGCAGCGTGGGACCCGGCAACTCGCCCTACATCAGCCCATCGGCCTTCGCCGGCAGCGAACTGCTGATCGACCTCGGCCAGCTGCGCGACCTCGGCTGGCTGAGCGAGGCCGATCTCCTGCCGTTGCCGGCCTTCCCCGCCGGGCGGGTCGATTACGACGCCTGCCGACGCTATCGGCTGCCGCGGTTGCGAAAGGCGGCGAAGCGTTTCCGCGAGCGGCGCGACGCGGCCCAGGACAAGGCTTTTGGCCGTTTCTGCAGCGCAGCCGACCCCTGGCTCGACGATTACGCGCTGTTCATGGCGCTCGACCGCGCGCACGGCGGCGACGGCAGGATGTGGCAGGACTGGCCAGCGACGCTCGCTGCCCGGCACCCCGACGCACTGCGCGCAGCACGTGCCGAACATGCCGACGAGATCGCCTTCTGGAAGTTCTGCCAATGGCGTTTCGCCGAGCAATGGGCGGCGATCAAGCGCTACGCCAACGAGCATCGCATCGCGATCGTCGGCGACCTGCCGATCTTCGTCGCCGCGCACAGCGCCGATGTGTGGGCGAATCCGGGCCTCTTCGACCTCGACCTGCAGGGTCGTCCGCGCGTCGTCGCCGGCGTACCACCGGACTACTTCAGCGCCACCGGCCAGCGCTGGGGCAATCCGCTCTACCGCTGGTCGGCGCATGCCGCCGAGGGCTACCACTGGTGGGTCGCCCGCATGCGCCAGACGATGACCCTGTGCGACGTCGTTCGCATCGATCATTTCCGCGGCTTCGAATCGTTCTGGGAGATCCCCGCCGCTGCCGAGACGGCGATCGACGGCCAGTGGCGGCCGGGCCCGGGCGAAGCGGTCTTCGCCGCGATGCGCCGCGAACTGGGCGACAGCCAAGGCCGCCTGCCGATCATCGCCGAAGACCTCGGGATCATCACGCCGGAGGTGAATGCCCTGCGACAGGCGATCGGCCTGCCGGGAATGCGCATCCTGCAGTTCGCCTTCGACGGCGATCCCCGCAACCCCTATCTGCCGCACAACTACGAAGCCGATACGGTCGTCTACACCGGCACGCACGACAACGACACGACGCGCGGCTGGTGGGAGTCGCTCGGCCATCCCGAGCAGGCCTACGTGCGCTCCTATCTGGGGGTAGATGAGGACGCCGACAGCGAGATGCACTGGCAACTGATCCGCCTCGCCTGCGCTTCGGTGGCGACGCTCTGCGTCATCCCGATGCAGGACGTCCTCGGCCTCGACTCGCCACACCGGATGAACGAACCGAGCCGGAGCGAAGGATCCTGGGAATGGCGCTTCGACTGGCACCAGGTCGCCGACGGACACGCCCGGCGGCTTGCCGAACTGGTGAGGCTCTACGGCCGCCGCCAGGGTTGAGGTGGCGGCGTCAGGGTCCCGAGGTGCGACGGGCGGTGCCTCCTCGTCGGGCACATCCCGGGATGCGGCGCGCGCTCATCAAGTTTGGCAGGCACCCACCCCTGGCCTGCCTTCAGCTCACGCCGCCCGGCGCGCCCGCCGCACCTGCGTCCCCACCACCGCCACCAGCGCCAGGCCAGCCAGTGCGAGGCTGCCGGGCTCCGGCACCGACGCCAGCCAGAAGACCGAAGTCGTGCTCGAGGCTTCATTCGAAAAGGCCAGGTAATACTGCCCGTCCAGAGCATATCCCTTGAGACCTTCGGGCGCGCGGTCGCCATTGGAGACCAGCAGCCCGACGAAGCTCGTGTTCGCCGGGTCGGTGATGTCGAACGCAGCAATCGCCGCCTGCAGCGTACGTTCCAGACCGATGAAGGCGAAGATGCGGCCGTTGATCTCCATCAACTCCACGCCTTCGGGCTCGACGCCCTTGTCACGACTGCGACCGTCGTCATAGATGCCGGCGGCGATGGCTTCCCGGTCGAGGATCTCGCCACTGTCGTAGACCAGCGTGCCGTTGACGTCGCGAATCGAGAACGAACGCGCGCCGGCAGTGAACAGGTTCCCAGCTGACGAGTCGGTGTTCGACACGCGCAGTGCGTTCAGTGGTGGCGCGGCATTCAGGCCTGCCGAGCTGGCGTTCGAGCGATCGCCATCGTCTTCGCGGTAATCGCCTTCGTTGGCCATCACCACGAATGTCTGGCCACCGCGTTCGAAGGTGGCCATGGCATCGGGTTGGTAGAGACCCTTGACGTTGACGTTGATCAGGCTCGGTGTGCCGTCGTTCAGGGGATCGATGCGGTTTCCCGGCAGGCTGAAGTCCTTCACGCCGAGGCCGACGATCCGTGCGAAGGACCCGCTCTGGATGTCCAGCACGCCCATGGCGTTGGCCTCCTGCAGCGAGACGTAGGCCTTCGTCCCGGCGGCATTGATGGCGATGTACTCCGGCTCGAAGTCCATGCCCGTGTTCGAGCGAATGTGCGTACCTGCGGTCGCCACGCCGGTCAGCGTGGCCGTTGCGCTGACGCTGCGGCTGGCCATGTCGATGATGCTGACGCTGCCCGCCGGGTCCAGCGCGGCTGGTCCATACGTGCGTGGGAAGACACCCGGCACCGAAGCAAGGGCACCGTAGGTACTGGGCGTCCCCTCGTTGGCGACCAGGAGCCTGCTGCCATCGGGCGTGAAGGTCAGCATGTCGGGCAAAGCGCCGACGGCAAAGGTATTCGTGCCGGCCAGAAGGCTGCGCGTGGCGGTGTCGAACAGGCGGACATTGCCCGGATCGGTGCGCACCGATGCCTCAAAAGCCATGGCCGCAATGCCTCCGTGTATCGCCACGCTGTTGATGCTGCCGTAGGCGCGGGTGTCGATGCGCTGCACCAGCGAACCGGTGCGGGCGTTCAGCACGTCCACACCACTGACGCCGGCCACCCACAGGGTCTGGCTGGCGCTATCGAAAGAGACGATCTCGGACAGGTAGCCATTGGCGGGGTCGTGTGCATAGGTCCAGGCCCTGCTGTTCAGCGTCGGTGCGGCCAGCGCAGGAACGCTGACCACGGGCAGCAGGATGGCGCAAGCCAGGGCGGGTGTCGTCAGGCGGAAGGGTCGGGGCATATCGGGACTCCAGTGGTGATTGCAGTGATGCCGCGCGCCCGGCGTGAAGCGACGGGACGAGTGGCATGCGTGGCGGGGTAGGGCCTGGGGCAGACCAGTGCTTCATGGGTTTCGGTCGACCGCGCGACCGCAGGGGTGATGCTGGGGCTGGCGTGTGACGGACACGTGACCGAGCGCCTCGGCATCGTGGATGGGGCCGTCGTCAATCGCAGGGCGCCGAGCGCTCCAGGGCCAGCGCGGCGCACGCCGCCGCCTGCCGCCCCCGTTCCACGGTCGACGCCCGTGGGCGGCAGCTGACGCTGGCAGCAGCAGCGGAGGCACCCGGCCAGGGACTGCCCCGGTGTACCCTCGGCGATCCACGCATCGTTGCTTTCCTCGAAAAACGGCTTGCCGCTCAGGCAAGCGGGGAACAAAGAAGAGGCGATACGGCTGGGTGCATGTAGTGCTTCGCATTCTCTTCAAGCACGATGTGTGCCATATGTCACAGGTGACCGCACCTGGCATTGATACAATGGTCTTTTTCCTGTTCGATCGGTTGTCATCACGGGCTACCAGAGAACCAACTGTAAAATTCTTCGACATTAGAGCCTCTTGCAAGACTCCCCGGCGAGAATCGCTGCGCGGCACCATTCGCTCTCAGGGAGCGATCTTTGGTCGCGAGGGAGGTTTGCTTGGCGGATCGGCTAACCGTATGGCATGGTTGGCTTCATTCGCGGCGAGCCCCCTCCTGCATTCCTCGAATGCACCGCGGCCGGAGAGGGAGCGCGGATGGTCATCGTCGTAGTCGCATCAATTGGTCAGCGGACAGCGCCAGGATGCCGAACATCAGGTGGGCCATCACTTTGGTGTCGCCTTTGACCCGGATGGTCTGACCGCCGAATTCATCCTTCAGCCCGGCGTTGCTCCGCTCGGCGGCGGACCGCTCGTTGTAGCGGATCGCGTCGGCAGGGGAGAATTCGATCTTCTCACCGCGGCGCGGATTGTGATCGATCAGGGGGACGTGGCCGCTGCTGGTGTCAGCGACACCCGATGCAGTTGAGTGGCCGGCGCATCTCCGGCCGCATGTGGCGGACTGTCAGCAGGCCTTGTCCACCGCCGCGTGGAGCGCGGTGCCACGGTATGGCGTCACTGTTCGATCGGGCCCACGCAAGAGCGAGATGCCACCCGGAAAACCGCGGCTTTGCCTGGCCTTCCGCTTCCTCCGGGCAAGGAAGAGAATCGCTGCGTCCGGCACGGCGAGGCATACAGCGAGTCCGCCAATGACGCCTGCAATCTGGTCCATCAGCTTGACCGCAAGTCCCTCCCGCCGCACGGGGGTGTGAGGCAACCCCATCGAAACCTACTCGAGATTCTGTACCTGCTCCCGCATCTGCTCGATCAGCAGCTTGAACTCGATGGCCGTCTGCGACACCTCCGCCACCAGCGACTTCGAGCCGAGCGTATTGGCTTCGCGATTGAGTTCCTGCATCAGGAAGTCGAGACGCTTGCCGGTCGCTCCGCCGGTCGCGAGGACCCGTTCGACTTCGTCGAGGTGGGTCGCCAGTCGCGCGAGTTCCTCGGCAACGTCGATGCGGGCTGCAAAGACGGCGACTTCCTGCCGGATGCGCTCGTCGTCGACCACCTGCACCGCGTCGAGCAGGCGCTGCCGCAGCTTGTCGTTGAACGCAGCCTGCGCAGCCGGGATGCGCGGCGCCACCTCACGCACCAGCAGACGCATGCGGGCCAGCCGCTCGCGGATCACCGCGGCCAGCTTCTCTCCCTCACGTGCCCGACTGGCGGCGAAATCGTCAAGCGCGTCGGCAGCCAGTGCCAGGCACGCCGGTACCAGAGTCGCCACGTCGACCATGTCCTCACCGAATATGCCTGGCCAGCGCAGGATGTCGTTCACGCTCAGTGGTGCTGCCGATGGCAGGATGCGGCGCACCTCTTGGTCAAGGTGGCGGAGACGTTCGAGCACCTCGTCGTTGAGCCCGACCTGCGGACCACCACCAGCGGCCGAGACGAAACTGACACGGCACTCGAGCTTGCCGCGGCTGATGCGGCTGGCAAACAACTCGCGCAATGCGGCCTCGGCGGCACGCAACTCGTCGCTGACACGAAAGATGACGTCAAGGTAGCGCGAATTGACGCTTTTCAGCTCGAAGTACAGAGTGCCGCCCCTGACGGATCGGGTCCTGGCGGCGTAGCCGGTCATGCTGTAGATCATGCGAATCCTGGGGAGCAGACAGTGATCGATCGGTGGGCAGCTTTACAGCACACCCCCAAAACCCGGAAAATGGCCGGAAGATTCAATGATAGCCCCGACAAGGATGGCGCAACAAGCGAACCAACCTCTTCCCGCCGGTTTCAAGATCGACGAGTACTGCATCGAGCGTCAGCTCTCGATGGGCGGTTTTTCGATCGTGTACGTCGCTGCCGACCGCGACCAGAAGCGTGTCGCGATCAAGGAGTACCTGCCAAACACCCTCGCCCTGCGCAGCGAGGGACGAACGGCACCGATCATTTCCGAGGAGCATCTGCCAGCCTTCCGCTACGGCATGAAGTGCTTCTTCGAGGAGGGAAGGACGCTGGCCGCACTTTCTCACCCGAATGTCATCAGGGTGCTCAATTTCTTCCGCGCCAACGATACCGTCTACATGGTCATGGAGTACGAGCACGGGCGGACGCTGCAGGATCTGATCCAGAAGAGTCCGGCGGTGGTGACGGAAAACTTCATACGCAACGTGTTCACCAAGATGCTCAACGGGCTGCGCGAGGTGCACGCGCACCGCCTGCTGCACCTCGACCTGAAGCCGTCGAACATCTACATGCGCAACAGCCACACGCCGGTGCTGATCGACTTTGGTGCCGCCAGGCAGACCCTTGCCTGTGACACGCCGATGCTGAAGCCCATGTACACGCCCGGATTCGCCTCGCCCGAGCACTACAACCGGCGCGACTTGCTCGGCCCGTGGAGTGACATCTACAGCGTCGGCGCATCGATGTACGCCAGCATCTCGGGCAGCACGCCGCAGCCGGCCGACGAACGCCTGGAGAAGGACCGTCTGGTCCCGGCCATGGTGCGCTGGCAGGGCCTCTATTCGGATCAGCTGCTCGAGACGATCGACTGGTGCCTGAGCCTGAACCACGGCTACCGCCCGCAAAGCGTCTTCGCGCTGCAGAAAGCGCTCACCGAGCCCGTCATCGCGCCCGCGTCGACCTCGGTCGGGCAGAAGGACAGCCTCCTGCGGCAGGTCGTGGGCAAGCTGAAGAAGACAAGGGACCAATGAAGTTTACCATCTACCAGGATTCTCGGACCGGCAAGCGTGCCAACAATGAGGACCGCCTCGCCTACTGCTATTCACGCGAAGCCCTGCTGATGGTCGTCGCCGATGGCATGGGAGGTCACTACTATGGCGAGGTGGCTGCACAGATCGCCGTCCAGACGATGACCGAGGCGTTCCCCAGCGAGTTCAAGCCGCGCGCCCGAGACCCATTCATGTTTCTTCAGAAGGGAATGCAGAATGCCCATCACGCGATTCTCGACTTTGCCGGCAAGCACCACCTGCTCGACTCGCCGCGCACCACCTGCGTCGCCTGCATCATCCAGAACAACGTCGCCTACTGGGCACACTCGGGGGATTCGCGGCTCTACCTGATCCGCAACGGCAAGGTTCTTGCACAGACCAAGGACCACTCGCGGGTGCGCATGCTGGTCGACCAGGGAGTGATCAGCGAGGCCGAGATGATCACCCATCCGGAACGTAACAAGATCTACGGCTGTCTGGGGGGCAAGCAGACGCCAGAGATCGAGTACTCGCGCAAGGCCACCCTCGAAGCTGGCGACCTGCTGGTCCTGTGCACGGACGGGGTCTGGAGCGCGTTCCCGGGTGACATGCTGGCGGTTGCTCTGAAGTCGGCCGACCTGATGCGGACGGTGCCGACGCTGCTCAACCAGGCCGAGACCCGTGGCGGCCCGACTGCCGACAACCTCTCGATCATTGCCGTGCGTTGGGGCGACACCTACAACGACGACAGCGGTCTTGGCAGCAGTGGACTGGTTTCGACGAAGACGATGCCGCGGGATACGGTGACGACCCGCCTGGACGAATTCGGGCGCCACCCGAACCGCAAGACCGACCTCAGCGACGACGAGATCGAACGGGCCATCGAGGAGATCCGATCGACCATCCAGAAGTACTCGAAATAGGAGTCTGCATGCGTCCCAGCCAACGTCAGCCGTCGCAACTCCGCCCGGTGCGCATTGCCCGCAGTTTCACCTGCCACGCCGAGGGGTCTGTACTGATCGAGATGGGCGCGACGCGAGTGCTGTGCACCGCAAGCGTCGGTGACAGCGTGCCACCATTCCTGCGCGGCCGCGGACAGGGCTGGGTGACGGCCGAATACGGCATGCTGCCCCGTTCCACCCACACCCGCACCGGGCGTGAGGCGGCGAAGGGCAAACAGAGTGGCCGCACGCAGGAGATTCAGCGGCTGGTGGGCCGTGCGCTGCGCGCGGTGACTGATCTGCAAGCGCTCGGCGAGCGCCAGATCACCCTCGATTGCGACGTCCTGCAGGCCGACGGCGGTACCCGCTGCGCAGCCATCACCGGCGCCTGGCTGGCGCTCAACGATGCCTGCGTGCACTTGCTGGACAGCGGCCGGATCGCCGTCAATCCGCTGCGTGATCACGTCGCAGCCGTGTCGGTGGGAATCTACCGCGGCGTCCCGGTACTTGATCTCGACTACGCCGAGGACGCCAACTGCGAAACCGACATGAACGTCGTGATGACCGGCGAGCGTGGTCTGGTCGAGGTGCAGGGGACGGCCGAGGGTGACCCCTTCTCGCGCAGCGAACTGAACCACTTGCTCGACCTCGCGGAAAAGGGAATCGTCGAACTTGTTGCCCACCAGAAGGTTGCTCTCGGCCTGTGAGACCCGCCATGAAACTCGTCCTCGCCTCCAACAATGCCAAGAAACTCGGCGAACTCGACGCGATCCTCGCGCCGCTGGGCTGGGAACCCGTGCCACAGGGGCTGCTTGGCGTTGTCGAAGCCGAGGAGCCGCACGGGACCTTTGTCGAGAATGCCCTCGCCAAGGCCCGCCATGCTTCGCGGATGACCGGCCTGCCGGCGCTCGCGGACGACTCCGGACTGTGCGTGGACGCCTTGGGCGGCGCTCCCGGGGTGCACTCCGCACGCTTTGCCGGCGATCCGCGATCGGACGCTCGCAACAACCGGAAGCTCCTCGCCGAACTGGGCGACAACTGTCAGCGCAGCGCCCGCTTCGTCGCGGTGATCGTCTTCGTTCGCCAGGCCGATGACCCGCAACCGATCATCGCCGAGGGTGAATGGGCAGGCGAGATCCTGCGGGAGGAGCGCGGCAACGATGGTTTCGGCTACGACCCGCTGTTCTACCTGCGCGAACTCGATCGCACCGCCGCCGAACTCGAAGCGGGCGAGAAGAACCGCCGGTCGCACCGCGGCCAGGCCCTGGCCCGCCTCGTCGAGCGTCTGCAGAACCGGCGCTGATGCCCGCCACGCGCGAGCGCAGCTTCATTCCGCTGCGCGCCGCCGGTGGCGGCCGTGCGGAGTTTCGCCGGCAGCCACCGCTATCGCTCTACGTCCACATCCCGTGGTGCGTGCGCAAGTGCCCGTACTGCGACTTCAATTCACATGCGCTGGCAGCCCAGGGCGCGAAGACGGCAGCTTCTCCGGCGATCCCGCAGGACGACTACCTGACCGCCCTGATCGCCGATCTCGAATCGGCCCTGCCGCTGGTCTGGGGTCGCCGTATCGACAGCATCTTCATCGGCGGCGGTACGCCCAGCCTGCTCTCCGGAGGGGCGGTCGAAGAGTTGCTGGCAGCGCTGCGCAGCCGCCTGCCGCTGCTGCCCGGCGCCGAAATCACGCTCGAGGCGAATCCCGGAACGATCGAAAGCGGCAGCTTCGCCGCCTACCGGGCCGCCGGGGTCAACCGCCTGTCGCTCGGCGTCCAGAGCTTCAATCGGCAGCATCTGCAGGCACTCGGCCGCATCCACGACGGTCATCAGGCCCGCCAGGCGATCGCTGAGGCGGTGCGCCACTTCGACAACCTCAACCTCGACCTGATGTACGGCCTGCCCGGGCAGGAGATCGAGCAGGCGCTGGCGGACATCGAAACGGCGCTGTCGTTCGCACCGGCCCACCTCTCCTGCTATCAACTGACGATCGAAGCCAATACCGCCTTTGCCGCCCAACCGCCGCTCCTGCCGGAACCCGACCTGTGTGCCGACATGCAGGATGCGATCGAAGGAAGACTGGCGGCGGCCGGTTACCGGCATTACGAAACCTCGGCCTTCGCGCAACCCGGTCGCCAGTGCCAGCACAACCTCAACTACTGGCACTTCGGCGACTATCTGGGCATCGGCGCCGGTGCGCACGGCAAGCTGACCCTGCACGACCGGGTGCTGCGCCAGATGCGCTGGAAGCGGCCGGAGCAGTACCTGGCGCAAGCCGCGGCCGGCACGCCGGTCCAGGAAGAGTTCACGGTCGCCGCCGCCGAGCTGCCCTGCGAGTTCATGCTCAATGCGCTGCGCCTGGTCGATGGCTTCGACGCACGACTGTTCGAGTCGCGCTGCGCCCTGCCGCTGCAGCTCATCGAGCCGCAACTGCTGCAGGCCGAACGCGCGGGACTGCTCGAACGCAACGGGCAGCGAATCGCGCCCACCGAGCAGGGGAGGCGCTTTCTCAACCGGATGCTCGAATTCTTCCTCGTCGACCGGGACTGACTTTCGCCGCCAGCCGGCGCAGCGACGGACTGCCGCGACTACGGTTTCAGCGCGTCGACCGCCTGCCGCAGTTGCTGGTGAAGCGCTTCGCTGGGCAACCCCTGCGCCTCGCGAACGCGGATCTGGCGCAGCAGATCGGCCGCCTGAGCCGCCGCCAGGCTGCGCTCGCGCGCTGCCGCGGCCCCGCCCGATGGCTTCCCGCCGACCACGGCCGAACCCCCCGCCGCGCCGCCCGGCGCACCATCGACGACCACCTGCACACGTTCCGCCGCGGGCTGCGCACGGCGAGCCGTGATGACCATCGAGCGCGGCTGGTAGGGCCGTGGCATCGGTCGCTGTGCCAGCGGCTGCGGGCTGCCTCGACGCAACTCGCCGACCGCGGCACGCAAGCGTTCGTGCAGTTCCGCACTGGGCCGCCCCTCGGCCTCGGCTGCCCTGATCTCCCGCATGATCGCCTCCACCGTCGGTGGCAGCGCCGCCGATCGACTCGCTTCGCCAAAGCTCTCCGGTGGTGCCTTGACCACCACGGCGAACTCTTCCGGCGACGCAATCATCTTCGCCAGACGGAGATGGTTGTAGCGCATCGCCATCGTCAGCGCATTGTCGCCCCAGTCGCTCTGCAGGCTTGCGTTGGCCCCCGCTTCGAGCAGTTCACGCGCCTGCTCGAGATGTCCTTCGCGCGCCGCCATCATCAATGGCGTGGCGCCGTTGGGCGCCCGCGCGTTGACGTTGGCGCCCCGCGCGATGAGATCCCTGGCCACCTTGCCATGGCCGTTGAAGGCGGCATAGTGCAGCGCGCTCCACTGGTTGCCCTGACGATCGAGCGGGGCACCCCGGTCGAGCAGCCACTGCACTGCCGGCAGATGTCCGCCCCAGGCCGCGAGTTGCAACGCCTGCTCCCCATGGCGATTGACCCGCCGCACGTCGGCGCCGTGCTCGACGAACAGCGCCATCATCTCGATGTTCCCATACCAGGCGGCAACCATCAGGCCGGTACCGATGTGCGCCGCCTCGTACTCCGGGTTCAGCCCCTGCTCCAGCCAGCTCCGGACGGTTCGCAGGTCACCCCGCTCGACCGCGAACTCGAAGCTGGCCGGACTGGGTGTCGGCACCTGCGCCGCCAACGGCGACGCCAGCAGGCAGCAGATCAGCAGCAGGCAGGCGCCCGGCCTGGCCAGCGAGTAGCTCACGGTCCTTTCCTCCACCCGGTTCCGGTCACAGCCATCAGTCACTCCTCGCGTTGTCGCCTTCGGCACTTTTGCTTCACAATGTCAGGCTCATGTCGTTTCAGCTCCTTCCCGCGCTTGCCCTGTCGCTCCTTCTGCACGCCGCCGTGCTGTGGTGGAACGTTGTCGCATTCGACTTTCGGCCAGCGCCGACGCCACGGCTGCAGGCCTCACTGCAACCGCCAATCCGGCCGGAGCCCGCCAGTTATGATCCGCTGCTGAAGAACACGCTGTCGAGCGGCGATCCGTCGCCGGCAACCGCGACACCGCCACCGCAACCGACCGCCACGCCGACGTCGCGGGCAGTGGCGCGACGTCAGGTCGAGGCCGCACAACGCAAGATCTCGCAACATCTTTACTATCCACCCGAAGCCGTCGCTCGTGGCATCGAGGGCGAGGTCCGCCTGCTCCTCCGGCTGGGCGACGATGGCAGCATCGTCGACGTCCAGGTCGCTGCCGGCAGTGGCCACGCCATCCTCGACCAGGCGGCGGTGAAGGCGGCCTATGCGATGGGGCGGGCCAACTGGGCGCAGTCACGCGAGCTGATCCTGCCGGTGATCTTCCGCCTGCAGTGAATCCTGCCGCCGGCGGAAGATCAGATCCCACACTCCGTGCCCCAGGCGCAGGCCTCGCTGCTCGAAGCGGGTCGGTTGACGATCGGCGGGACGCGGCGCAAAAGCGGTCGCCGTGTTCTCCAGCAGGCTGTCGGCCGACAGGACGGCCAGCATCTGCTGTGCGTACTCCTCCCAGTCGGTGGCACAGTGGATGTAGCCGTCCGCACGCAGGCGACCGGCGAGCAGTTCGACGAAGGCCGGCTGCAGCAGGCGCCGCTTGTGATGGCGCGTCTTCGGCCAGGGATCGGGGAAGAAGATGTGCACGCCGTCGAGCGAGCCCGGCGGCAGCATGTCACGCAGCACCTCGACGGCGTCGTGCTGGACGATGCGCAGGTTGGTCAGCCCCATTTCGGCGACCAGCTTGCACAGGCTGCCGACTCCGGGCGTATGCACTTCGACGCCGAGGTAATCGTTCTCCGGATGTGCCGCGGCGATCGCCGCCGAGGTCTCGCCCATGCCAAAGCCTATTTCGAGGATGCGGGCTGCCCGACGCCCGAACAGCAGGTCGAGGTCCACCGCCGCCGCACGATAGGGCACGCCGATCCGCGCCATCATGTGCTGATGGTAGCGCTGCTGGGCATTCGACAGGCGCCCCTGCCGCCGCACGAAACTGCGGATGTGCGCCGCACGGCCGGTGCGCTCCACATCTTCGCTACCGGCCATGGCTAGGAGCCGATCAGGCCGCTCGTCGGTGATGAGGGGTCCGCCGAGTAATGCTTGCGTGCCATACGTCCGGCCAGGAAGGCCTCGCGCCCTGCCTCGACAGCCTTCTTCATCGCACTCGCCATCAGTACCGGATCCCGCGCATGGGCAATGGCGGTGTTCATCAGCACGCCGTCGCAACCGAGTTCCATCGCGATCGCCGCATCGGATGCCGTACCGACGCCGGCATCGACGAGCACGGGCACCTTCGCATTGTCGATGATCAGGCGCAGGTTCCAGGGATTGACGATCCCCATCCCGGAGCCGATCAGCGAGGCGAGAGGCATCACCGCGACGCAACCGATGTCCTCGAGCATGCGGGCCTGGATCGGATCGTCGGCACAATAGACCATCACCTCGAAGCCCTCGCCGACGAGCGTCTGCGCCGCCTTGAGCGTTTCCGGCATGTTCGGGAAGAGCGTCGCCGGATCGCCCAGGACCTCGAGCTTGCACAGCGGGTGCCCATCGAGCAGTTCGCGCGCCAGGCGCAGGGTCCGCACCGCATCGGCCGCTGTGTAGCAGCCGGCGGTATTCGGCAGGATGGTGAACTGCGACGGCGGCAGCACGTCGAGCAGGTTCGGCGCAGCGGCATCCTGGCCGATGTTGGTGCGACGGATCGCGACGGTGACGATCTCGGCGCCGGCAGCTTCGATCGCTGCCCGCGTCTCGGCAAAATCCTTGTACTTGCCGGTACCGACGAGCAGGCGCGAGCGGTAGGTCCGGCCAGCGACCGTCAGGCCATGGATTGCAGGATGCATTGGTCTTTCACTGGTTGATGGGGCTCAGCCGCCACCGACGGCAACCACGATCTCGATCCGGTCACCATCGAGCAGCGCGGTCTCGCCGTGCAGGCCACGCGGAACGATCTCGCCGTTGCGTTCGACAGCGATCCGCTTGCCGCCGTACGCGAGGGCCGCGATGAGTTCGGCGACCGTCAGCGACGAGGGAAAGCTGCGGCTTTCGCCGTTGATCACGAGTTCCATAGGGGGTCCATTCTAGCACGCCGCCCGACGGCAGCACGTTTGCCGCCGCGGCGGGTCCGGCACTCGGGCGCCGCACGGCGAACAAGAATCCTGCTGAACGACAGCGGGCGTTCGCTGTCTCGTTGCATCATCGTTCACGCTCGACTTCATGAACCTCCTGCGCCCCCGGCTCCTTTGCTGCGGGCTGCTGCTCGCCGGCTGCACCGGCATCCCGGACGGCATCGAGCCGGTCGGCAACTTCCAGCTCGAGCGCTACCTCGGCAAGTGGTACGAGATTGCCCGCCTCGACCATTCGTTCGAGCGAGGGCTGAGCGACGTTTCGGCACGCTATCGACTGTTGCCGGACGGCAGCATCGAGGTGCTCAATCGCGGCTACAGCGCGCAACGGCAAGGCTGGAAGGAAGCGATCGGCAAGGCCTTGCCACTTGGCGATGGCAGCACCGGATCGCTCAAGGTCTCCTTTTTCGGCCCGTTCTACGGCGGCTACCACATTGCCGCGCTCGATGAGCGCGATTACCGTTGGGCGCTGGTCGTCGGCCCAAACCGCGACTATCTCTGGATCCTGTCGCGCGAGCGCGAGCTGGCGCCAGGGATCCGGCAGTGGCTCGTCGACAAGGCCAGCGCGCTCGGTTTCGACACCAGTCGCCTGATCTGGGTCAGCCAGGAGCGCCCGGACGCCTGACCGTGACGCAGGCGCCGGGGCAGACAGGGATGCCCGGCGGCAGCAAGCGGGCGATGCGGCGAATCGGTCGTATGGTCGATTGATTCACAGTCTGCGGGCGGAGCGTGGCCGGCGAGGGCCGGGCGGCGTACCGCCGCCGCGCTAGGCAGGCTCGAACGGCGGCGCGAGGACGATCCGGAAACCGATGTCGCCGTCGCGCTCGTCGGGCGGGAAGGCTTCCCGCCTGCCGCAGCGCAGATCGCCCGGGAAGTCGAGCCACGATCCGCCACGCAGGGCGCGTGGCTGATTGCCACCGACCTGCGTGTTGCCCGGCACATGATACTCGTTGAGGCACCACTCCCAGACGTTGCCGGCCAGATCGTAGACACCAGCGGCCGCCCCGAGCGGATACATCCCGACGGCAACGGTACGGCCAACACCGCTCTCGTGACTGTTGGCGAGCGCCGGCTGCCAGTCGTCACCCCACGGGTAACGGCGACGACTGGCGCCCCCTTGGGCAATCCACTGCCACTCCCACTCCGTCGGCAGACGCACCACCTGCGCGCCCGCGAGGCCCCAGCGTGCGCTGAGCCAGCGACAGAAAGCGACCGCATCGGCCCAGCAGACGTTGATCGCCGGGTAGTTGTTGCCCGCCCAGCGCGCCTCGCCCGGCTGCTTGCGCTGCACCAGCCGCCGCCACCAGCGCCGGTCACGATAGCCGTCGCTGGCCATGACGAAGGCGCCGTACTGCTGCCAGGTGACCGGATAGCGCGCCACGCGCAGGGGATCGACGACGAAGCGGTGCTGCACCAGTCCTTCGATCTCGACCTCGCCGGCAGCGATGTCGACCCAGGCGATGTCCGGCAGACCGTCGGCAGCGAGGCCAACGCCACGCCGAGGATCACCCATCTGGTTGAGGCGCAGACCGATTTCCTCACGGCGCTCATGCGTCGTACCGTCGACCGCCAGTTCGTCGATGAGGATCAGCGGCTCCGGTCGCAGGAAACCGTGCAGGTACTTCTCCATGCCGGCGGCGAGTCCGCGCCAGGCGGCGATGCCGGCATCGCCGAAATCCTCGTCGCCTGGTGGCGTCGGCCGGTGGGCAAGTTCGTGCAATGCCAGCAAGGCCGGTCGCTGCTGCTCCCAGTGCCAACGCCCGGCACTTCCCTCGCTGCCGCCGGCAGCCTGCTGCCACGCGCTCGGCTCGCCGCTGCGACGCCAGTCACGTGCCGCCTGTTTGGCCTGCCGGCGCAACGCCAGGCTGTCGCGATAACGGGTGCACCACTGGCGCAGGCGTGGCCAGTGGCTGAGCAGCGTCTCATGCGCGAGCTCGATATGCCTCTCGTCGCTATCGACGATGAAGCCCTGCCGGCGCAGCAGATCCACCAGACGCGCCAGCGGCGGATCGGCGCGCAACGCAGCAACGTCGAAGATGCGGCGTGCAGGTACCTGGTCGATCACCGTCGCCAGTTCGGCGAACAGCCGTGAGCACGCCGCATCCAGTTCGACGTCGTGCGCGATCAGGCTCTCGATGTCGGCGGCGACACTGCCGACGGCGCTCGCCAGGCCGCCCATGCGCTGATAGGCGTCGAGAGTCAGGCCTTTTTCGGGATGGCGCTGCTCGTAGAGCCGCTCCAGGGTCAGCGAGATCAACGGCAGCGCCCCACGGGCAGCGATCGCCGCCGGCAGCAGGACGGCCAGCAGATCGGCCTGCACCGGCACCCCCAGAGCGGCCGCCGGTCCGGTGATGATGGCAAGCAGCGCCGCCTCGTCGGTGACGGGGTCGAGGACGAGCAGAGAGGCACGCAGGAGATCCTCGCCGAGCCACTCCAGCAGACGAGCCGTGAACTCGCTGCGCACGGTCAGCACGATGTGCAGCGCATCGACGCCGAGCAGTGACTCGACGAGGACGCGGAAACGGCGCGCACTCGCCAGCGGGGTGCCGGTGAACAGATCCTCGAACTGATCGAGCAGCAAGAGCGCCGGCTGCGGCATCTGGCGCAACGACGTCGCGATCGCCTGCGACAGGCGATCCTCACTGGCTGCCGACAGATCATGCGCGAGCAGCGCGGCCCGCAGATCAGTGCGTGCCGGCAGTGGCCCCGAGCGCAGCAGGAGTTCCCCCAACTGCCGAAACGGGCTCGCCTGCAGCTCGCATGGAAGGTAAGCGAGCCCACCCGGCCTCTCGGCCAGTCTGGCGACGACACCGGCGGCGACGAGCGACGACTTGCCGACTCCGGATCGGCCAACGATGCTCACCAGGCGGCTGTCGGCCAGTCGCGCGAGCACGCGCTCGGTGTCGCGCTCGCGGCCGAAGAAGAAGCGCTGTCCGGCCGGTCTGAAAGCGGCCAGGCCGGGATAGGGATTGACAACACCCTCCGCGGCAGACGCCCCACTGACCGAGTGCCGCCTGCCGGCCTTCCCGTCCGGTGCGGCCCGCTTGGCGTTCATCGGCTGGGCCTCGGCTGCCGGGTCTGCGAATCGATTGCCTGCCGACCAATCATCTCGTTCCGCCTGCTGCTCGACCACTTGGCCACCATTGTACGGAGCTCGACCAGGGTTGGCCAGCTCGAACGAAGTGCAAACAGGGATGGTCAGGAAGCCCGTCGCCACCCCTGCCGCAGCGTATGTGGAATATGTCCTTCAGCGCGCCGGCAGGCCGCCGATAGAATTCAAACATGTCCAGACAGATCCCACCCGCCACACCGGAAATCAACCGCCTGCGTGCCGCGGCGGCACTCATCCCGATCATCGAGGCCGGCCTCGAAGCATCCCGGTTCACTGCCGAACGAGCCGCTCTGATGGCATCCTTCTGCGAATGGACGACGCAGGAGCCCTACGAAGATCCCGAAGCCATCCGCCTGGCGGAAAGAGTCCGCCATGGTCTGCAACGCATCAAGCTGCCGCTCGCTGCGCGCTGAACACGAACGGCGGCGGCCATCGGGTGACCGCCGGCGGGGCCATTCAGGTCGGCGCTGAGGCCGCTTCGGCGAGGTCCGGGCGAGTCAGCAGTGCCAGGGCATCGGCCAGGTTGCGCACCGTGCGGTCAGGATTGTGCAGCTTCTCGAGGCCGAAGAGACCGATGCGGAAGCTGCTGAAATCGGCCGGCTCGTCGCACTGCAACGGCACGCCGGCAGCGGTCTGCACGCCGATGGCGACAAACCGGCGACCCGACTGGATCTCGGGATCATCCGTGTAGCTGACGACCACTCCCGGCGCCTGGAAACCCTCGGCAGCAACGCTCGCGAAGCCCTTGCCGGCCAGCAGCGCACGCACGCGCAGACCGACCTCCTGTTGCTCCTGGCGGACGCGCTCGAAACCGTAGTTCTCGGTCTCGCGCATGACGTCGCGCAGCGCCGCCAGGGCATCGGTCGGCATGGTGGCGTGGTAGGCGTGTCCTCCGTTCTCGTAGGTTTCCATGATCTGCATCCACTTTTTCAGGTCGCAGGCGAAGCTGCTGCTGCTCGTTGCGTCGATGCGGGCACGTGCACGCTCGCCAAGCACGACCAGCGCGCAACAGGGAATCCCGGTCCAGCCCTTTTGCGGCGCGCTGATCAGGACATCGATGTGGTGCGCGACCATGTCCACCCAGATCGCACCGGAAGCGACGCAGTCAAGCACGAACAAGCCGTCGACGGAACGTACCGCCTCGCCGATCGCACGCAGGTAGTCGCTCGGCAGGATCATGCCCGATGCGGTTTCGACATGCGGCGCGAAGACGAGGTCCGGTTTCTCTTCCAGGATGCGCGCCACCACCTCCTCGATCGGCGGTGGAACGAAGGGCGAGTGCCTCTCGTCGCCGACCCGCCGCGCCTTGAGGACAATGCTCGCCGACGGGATCTGCCCCATTTCGAGAATCTGCGTCCAGCGGAAGCTGAACCAGCCGTTGCGGATGATCAGGCACTTGCGGCCGCTCGCGAACTGGCGCGCGACGGCTTCCATGCCGAAGGTTCCGCTGCCGGGCACGACGATGGCCGTCGTGCCGTTGTAGACCGTCTTGAGGATGCGCCCGATGTCGCGCATGACTCCCTGAAAGCGTTGCGACATGTGGTTGAGGGAGCGATCGGTGTAGACCACCGAATACTCGAGCAGACCCTCTGGATCGGGTTGGGGCAGCAGTGCAGGCACGATTGTCTCCAGTTCTCTGGTTGGGTTTGTTGATTGGATTGCGGCTGACGAAGGAGCGCGAGCATAACGCCAAGTCCGCCCCCGGCGCTAGTCGGCGCCCTGCCTCCCGGGGCCATCACAGATCCTTTAGAATTCGCCGAACGCGCAGCGCCGCTGCCAGCGGCGCCGTGGTCGCACCCACCACACCGGAAACGCCCATGGCCGGAGCCAGCCTGCTCGCCCTGATCGATGACATCGCCACCGTCCTCGACGATGTCGCCCTGATGACCAAGGTGGCAGCAAAGAAGACCGCCGGTGTCCTCGGCGACGACCTGGCGCTGAACGCGCAACAGGTGTCGGGCGTGCGCGCCGAGCGCGAACTGCCCGTCGTCTGGGCGGTTGCCGTCGGTTCCCTGAAGAACAAGCTGATCCTGGTGCCCGCTGCCCTGGCGATCAGCCGCTTCATGCCTTGGGCGGTGACCCCGCTGCTCATGCTGGGCGGCCTCTACCTGTGCCTGGAAGGGGTCGAGAAACTGGCGCACAAGTGGTTGCAGCACGCGCACGACGGCAATGCTGACGCAGCCGAACTGGCGGCCCTCGCCGGCGGCGACGCCGACCTGCGGGCCCTCGAGGCCGACAGGATCAGGGGCGCCATTCGCACGGACTTCGTGCTTTCGGCCGAAATCGTCGTCATCGCCCTCGGCACGGTCGCCGGACAGCCGTTCACGACGCAGGTGGCCGTGCTTTCCGGGATCGGTCTGCTGATGACCGCCGGGGTCTATGGCCTCGTCGCCGGCATCGTCAAACTCGATGACCTCGGCTGCCACCTGCTGAAGCGACCCGGCGTGCTGGCGCAAACGATCGGTAATGGCCTGTTGCTGGCTGCGCCGCGACTGATGCGCGCACTGACGGTGCTCGGGACGGCAGCGATGTTCCTCGTCGGCGGCGGCATCCTGACGCACGGCATCGCGCCGCTGCATCACGCCATCGAGCATGCGGCGGCGCTGGCGGGCGAGGTCAGGCTGGCAGGCAGCGCCCTCAGGATGCTGACCTCGGCCCTGCTCGACGCCCTCATCGGCATCTCCGCCGGCGGCCTGGCATTGCTTGGCGTGAAGGCCATCGCCGCGGCGCGGCGAGTGCTCGGCGCTGCCGGCAGGACGCCGCCGAGCGCCTGAACCCGCCCAGCCCCCTAGCTCCTGGGCAGGCGGCCCATGAGGAAGAACTCCTCGTTCGGCCGCATCGAGGTCATGTTGGCCAATCGATTCGACATCGCGAAGAAGGCGGCTACCGCACCGATGTCCCAGATGTCCGGGTCGGCGAAACCGTGCTCGCGCAGTGCCGCGAGATCGTCATCGCCGATTTCAGCCGAATGCAAAGCCACTTTCAGGGCGAACGTGAGCATCGCCCGCTGCCGCGGCGTGATATCCGCCTTGCGGTAATTCACCGCCACCTGGTCGGCCAGCAACGGATTGCGCGCCCGAACGCGCAGGATCGCTCCGTGTGCGACGACACAGTACTGGCACTGGTTGGCACCACTGGTTGCCACGACGATCATCTCGCGCTCGGCCTTGCTGAGCCCGCTCTCCTTCTCCATCAGCGCGTCGTGGTATGCGAAGAAGGCGCGGAACTCATCGGGGCGGTGGGCCAGCGTGAGGAAGACGTTGGGAACGAAACCGGCCTTCTCCTGCACCTCGAGGATGCGGTTGCGGACATCCGCGGGCAATTCGTCGAGCGCGGGCACGGGGAAGCGACTGATCGGTGAGTGCATGGCCATCTCCATGGTGGGCGGGTGGTTCGATCGCGACATGATACACAATGGCCGCGACCGGCAGAGAAAGCGCCGGCCGGGACGCCGCTGTCAGACGCTCCTCGCCGCCACCCAAGCGATCCCTGACGCCCGGTGCCCGGGGCCCGGTGACGGCTGGCGGCGACCGCGCGCGCGACATCGGATCGTTCGCCTCCGCCACCAGCCGCGCCGGAAATCGCGGCGGCAGCGCCAGTCGGAAAATGCTGTCGCGGCGGCTGCGGAACGGGTTAGACTGCAGTCTTCCTGCAGACTGCCGAGCCGAACCGATGACTCCATCACCGCTGCGATCCCTTCTCCTGCTTCTGCTGCTGCTTTTCCTCGGTGGCTGTGCCAGCCGCCCGGTGAATCCGCCTCTCGCCGAGGCCGACCCACATGCTGGTTACCGTTTCCAGGTGCGCCACGCGCAGCAGGCCAAGGGAAAGGAAAATCTGGTCATTCTCGCCTTCTCGGGAGGCGGCACGCGCGCCGCGGCATTCTCTTACGGCGCGCTCGAGTTTCTCCGGCGTACCGAAGTGGTGGGACAGCAGGGCCAGACTGTCCGCCTGCTGGATACAGTAGACATCATCACCGGCGTCTCCGGCGGCAGCTTCACCGCGCTCGCCTATGGACTCTACGGCGACCGCCTGTTCGCCGAGTACGAACATCGCTTTCTCAAGCGCGACGTGCAAGGCGAGATCATCGCCCGTGTCTTCAGCCCAAAGAACTGGGGCGCCCTCTGGTCGCTCGGCTGGGGTCGTTCTGAGCTGGCGGCCGAACTGTACGACGAGATCCTGTTTCAAGGAGCCACCTTCGGCGATCTGGATCGTGGCCGCGGACCGCTGATCCTGGCGTCGGCGACCGACATCTCGACCGGCGCCCGTTTCGTCTTCAACCAGAAAACCTTTGACGTCATCTGCTCGGAGCTCAATGCCGTACGACTGTCGCGCGCCGCCGCAGCATCGTCGGCAGTACCGGTGGTCCTCTCACCAGTGACGCTCAACAACTACGGTGGCACCTGCCGCACGCAAATGCCCCCGTGGGTGAAACTCTTCACCGACGCCGCCGAGCCGCCACGACCGGCGGCACGGGCGATCCGTTCTCTGCGCGACCTGCAGGGCTTCGGCGATGGCGCCCACCGACCTTTCCTGCACCTGGTCGATGGCGGCGTCTCGGACAACGTCGGCATGCGCGCGGTACTCGACGCGCTCGAAATCTCGCAAGCGCTGCACGAGGCCGGCGCACCAACGCCGCTCGATGGCATCCGCCGCGTCATCGTCTTCATCGTCAATTCACTCTCCTCGCCGCCGACCGACTGGGACGAATCGGAGAGCCCACCGGGCCCCGTCAGCATCCTGCTGAAGTCGGCTGGTGTGCCGATCGACCGCTACTCCTATGAAGCGGTCGAACTGCTGCGGGACATGGCGGCGCGCTGGAAGACCCTGCGCCTGATCGGCCAGTCGTCGGCAATGGCTGCCAACAGGGATCCCGCAGTGGCCTCGGCTCTGCGCGTTCCGGATGCCGAGATCTATGCCATCGACGTGTCGTTTGGCGAGTTGCACGACAAGGAGGAAGAGGCTTATCTCAACGCCCAGCCGACTTCGTTCGTGCTGCCCGACGAGGCCGTCGATCGTCTGCGCGCGGCGGCGGGACGGATCATCATGGACTCGCCCGAATTCCAGCGAGTGCTGCGCGACGTCGGCGCGCGCATCGTCGCCGACCCGGCGCCGCCGCCGGTATCGACGGGTGCGCGCATGCCGTAGAACGGACGGGCAGCAAGGCCGCCGTTCCCGGAGGGCAGGCGAGCGCGCGACCTGCCGCCGACCATGTCCGTCGCGCCCATCGCCCGCCGTCCGGATACCCAGTGGCCCGATCCCGCGTCGGTAGTGTCTGCCTGACCGAGGCGGCAATCCTATGTCGGGCGACTTGAAGGCCAGCGCAGCACCCCTGTTGCCAGAGCCGTCCCGAGCACGACGATGGCGCCACCGAAAAGCATCCCGGCATCGAGGCGCTCGGCAAGGAAGATGCTGCCCCAGATGATGCCGAAAAGCGGGATGAGGAAGGTCACGGTCACCGCACGCGCGGCGCCAACGTTGGCGATCAGTCGGAAGAAGATGAGGAAGGCGAAAGCGGTGCAGCCCACGCCGAGCGCGATTGCCGCCGCCCACGCCAGGCGGCCGGGCGACTCCGCCGGCCAGAACCAGAGCGCCAGGGGCGTCAGGACAATCGCGGCGGCGATCTGCGAACCGGCGGCGCTGACCAGCGCCGGCACCTCGCCGAGAAGCCGTCGCGTCAGATGGGCGGCAAGGCCGTAAGACAGGGTGGCCAGCAGCATGGCGATGATCGCCCAGCCGCTGCCGCCGGGCTTGAAGTCCGCCTGCCCGACGGCGAGCACGAGAACACCGACGAAACCGACGACGAGGCCGGCAGCACGCGCCGCGCCGAGGCGCTCGCGCAGCCACACGGCGCCGATCAGCGCGGTAAAGATCGGCACAGTCGCATTGAGGATCGACGCCAGACCGGCGGTGATCGACAGCATCGCCCAGGCGATCAGCGCAAAAGGCAGCGCCGAGCTGAAGACACCGACGACGACGATGCCGACCGCGTGCGCGCGCAGGGCCCCGACCTGCCGCCGCAGCAGCAGCACGGGCGCCAGGCAGGCCGCTGCCACCGCAACGCGCAGCCAGATCAGCGGCAGCGGACCGAAGGCCGGCGCCGCGTAGCGCATGAACAGGAAGGAGCCGCCCCAGAGAGCGGCCAGCAGGACCAGGTCGCACAGGTCGCGCACGCGCATCAGTTCGCCCTCTCCACAGACACCCGCTGAGCCGCCGGCGTGACCGACCCCAGCAATCGGACTGCCGCCAGCCAAAGAAGCAGGTCGCCGGCGCTGACCTGTCGGCATGCGGGCGACGCACTCCGACCACATCGCCGACACCCCGGCACGCCGTGCCCCCGGCTCACCTTCCGCGACGCGCCTGAGACTCCCGACCGGGGCCGGCCCTACGGACCGAAAATGCGCGAGCCTACGGCATGCAGCTGCCCGCTGTCCAGGGAATCCCGCTTTGTCACCCGCCGGCAATGCCTGTTATCCTGCGCAGTGGCCGCACTCTTCCCGGCAGGCGAGCGGTCCGACCGCCCCACCGGCGACCCGGCGCGATCGCCCGCATCTGCCGACGCAATCACTGGCCGAGCGCCGCCGCGCCGAGCGGCCAACCCGCCGCGATGCCGCACTGCCACCAGCAGCGGCGTCACCACCAGCCAGAGTGAAAACGAATGAGTTATACCTTTGCCTCTGCCACCATCCTGCTGATCCTCATCACCGACCCGATCGGCAACATTCCCATCTTCGCCAACGCGCTGCGGCACGTGGCGCCGGCTCGGCGGCCGTGGGTGATCCTGCGCGAGGTGCTCATCGCTTTCGTCCTCCTGCTGCTCTTCATGTTCGTCGGCGAGGCTTTCCTGCGCCTGATGAACCTCAGCGAACTGTCGCTGCAGATTGGCGGCGGCGTGATCCTCTTCCTGATCGCGCTGCGGATGATCTTTCCGTCGCCTGGAACCAATGCCATCGACCCCGCAGGGGAACCGCTGATCGTGCCGCTCGCCGTTCCCGCCATCGCCGGACCGTCGGCACTGGCGACCGTTCTGCTGCTGGTGTCGCAGGCACCCGATCGCCGGCTGGAATGGATCGGCGCCCTGTGCATCACGATGGCGGTCAGCGCCATCATCCTCGTCCTCGCCGAGCGCATTCAGCGCATCGCCGGTGAGCGCATCGTCATCGCGCTGGAACGGCTGATGGGTCTGGTGCTGGTGGCAATGGCAATCGAGATGATCCTGCGTGGCATCAAGACCTTCGCCCTGCAGATCTCACAGGCTCACCCCTGAGACTTCGCCGCTTGCGCTGCCGTCCCGGGCAGCGCGCAGCAACGGCCGCGCACAAGGAATGCGGCATGGTGGGGATGCTCGCTCGCCAGGATCAGGAAGCACGCTGACGACGCCGCCATGCGCGGATCAGATACAGACGCCAGACGACACTGGTCACCAGGAAGCCGAGCGCCGAGAGGCTGCTGGCGAGTGCGATCAGGCCGACTGCCAACGGCTTGGAAACGGCCAGCATCCAAACCTGCATCGCCGCCGCCCAGCCGGTGAACGCGCCGGCACTGAACGCGGGAGGGGCGACGAAGCCGCTGCTGTCGCCGATCAGCAGGCGACCGAACTGGTAGGCGACGAGGTAGAGCGGCACGATGGTGAACGGGTTGGTGTAGAGCGTGACGAGCAGGGCAAGCGGCAGGTTGACGCGCAGGAGCAGGGCGCTGACCGCCGCGCCGATCATTTGCAGCGGTCCGGGAATCAGGCCGCAGAACATGCCGACGGCAACCGCCCCGGCCGCCGAGTGACGGTTCAGATGCCACAGCCGCGGATGCAGAAGCCACGGCGCGAACGGACGCAACCAGCGGTTGTTGCGGATCGAGTCGTGGTCGGGAAGGTACTTTCTCAGGAAACGGCGCATGCCGGCATTATCGCAGGCTGCGCCCGGCGATGGTCGATCGCGCGGCGGCGACGCTGCAAGCGACTCCACTGGCGCCGGCAGGCCGGATGCGCGCGCTTGCCGGCCCAGATCAAAGACAGGAGCACAGCACGGGCGCAGACTGGCGGCCCATTCCCATCACCACCGGAGACCACCATGCACGCCTGCGATCAGCCCCGTATCGATGCCATCCACGCCTTCGACGCTCGCGGTGTCGCGAAGCGCTTTCGCCACGCGGCGATCTTCGGTGCTCTCGATGTTCTGGTGCCGGGAGAGACCATGCGCTTCTGCAACGACCACGACCCCCTGCCACTGCTCGCGCAGCTCCAGAGCCGCTATGGCAGCGCATTGCAGGTCAGCTACGTGCAGCGTGAACCCGGCGCCGTCGTCATCGACTTCCTGCGAACCGCTTGAGGACCCCTGTCGTCTGCCGTATGCGCCCGCCTGTCCCCGGCTGCATGCGCAGGCCGTGAAGCCGGCGCGGTGTACCGGCACGCGCTCAGCCGGGCGTACGGAATGAGATCTTGCTGATCTACCTCGGTCTCGCGGCCCTGGCGAGCTTCGTCGCCGCGCTGGTGTTGCTGCTTCTCGGCCAGGCATCGCTGCCAGCGATCACACACCTGCTGCTGGCGGCGGGAATCATGCCGCTGATCTTCGGCGCCATCACCCATTTCATACCCGTCCTGACGCGCAGCAGCGCCGCACCACGAAGCCTGCTGCTGGCGCCGATCCTCCTGCAGCTTGCGGGCGTGGTGTCCGTTCTCGGCGTCCTCGGCGAAGCGCCACCGCCAGCCCTCACGACCGCAGCCAGCGGCACGCTGCTGCTGGCTGCGGCTCTCGCCGCCTGGATGAACCAGCGCGCGAGGCGGGCGCTCGGCACCCCGCATCCGTGCTGGCACTGGTACTTGGCAGCGGTCAGCATGCTTGGCGTGGGGCTGCTGCTGGTAGCCGCCATGGCACCGTGGCCACAGGCGCGCAACACACTAAGGCTGCTCCACCTGCACCTCAACGTCCTCGGCTTCGTCGGCCTGACCGCCTTGGGAACGCTGCAGGTCCTGCTGCCAACCGTACTGAACACCGCCGACCCGACCGTCAGCCAGCGCCTGCGGCGACACTTGCCAGTCGCGGTTGGCGCCGTCCTGCTGATCGCCATCGGTGCGGCCCTATCGCTGCCCTTGGCGCTGACGGGCGCTCTCCTGCTGTCAGTCGTCGTCCTCACTCTTGGGCGCGCCATCCTGACTTGCCACGGCTGGCGCCGGCTGCTCGGCGATGGTGCGGCGGCGCCCCTTGCCGGCGCACTGGCAGGGTTTCTGCTGCTGCTTGCCCTCGGAGCCGGCCACGCTGTCGGAACGCTCGACGGCCGTGACAGCACCCTCGCCTTCATCGTCGGCTTTCTCCTGCCCCTGGTCACCGGCGCCCTGACGCACCTGCTCCCGGTCTGGCTGCTGCGCGGCAAGCGGACGGCGCGTCGTGACCGGCTGCACACCGCCCTGCGCCACGGCGGCACGCAACGGGCATCACTGTTCCTGACAGCCGGCGCTCTGCTCGGCCTCGACATTTCGGCTGGCCTGTGGCCAGCACTGTTGGCGCTTCTCCACTTTCTTGGAGTTGCTCTGAGGGCGCTCTGCACAGACCGAGAGTAACCCGACAATGAGCTATTTTTGTACTTTAAAACAACATACTCCGAGAGTTTTGTGAAAAAAGTCTCAAGATCTGCGAGGTGCCTCCGTTGACCGGGATATGATCCACTCGGTCAAGCACCAACCACGGAGCGAGAGATGTTCAAGCACGATCATTTCCCTCAGATGCACTCATCGCGCCATGCATCGCGTCGGCTGCATCGTCGTCCGGCCCTCCCCGGCGACCTGCCGACGGGCCACTCGCATGCTGCGAGCGCCGTCGCGGAAGGCGGGGCGCACCACAGGCGGATGCGGCGCAGCAGGATCATGGCGACGCAAGCGACGATGCTCGAGCTGCTGGCAGCCGAGGCACGCATCGCGGATCTCGAGCGTGCCCTGAGCAGCGCGGAGGCGGCAGCGATGACCGATACGCTGACCGGCGCGCTCAATCGCCGTGGCTTCGAGCAGGCGCACGGGCGTGAGGTCGCCCGCTCGCGCCGCAACGGAAGTCCGCTGGCTCTGGCCCTGATCGACCTCGACGATTTCAAGCGTCTGAACGACACGCTTGGCCATCACGCCGGTGACGAGGCACTGATCCATCTCGTCCGCATCCTGCGCTCTGCACTGCGGCCATCCGACGTCCTCGGCCGGTTCGGCGGTGAGGAATTCGTCGTGATGCTGCCCGACACCGGGCTCGACGCGGCCGTGACCGCCCTCATCCGCTTTCAGCGCCAACTCGCGGACTGCCGCGTCGCGGGCAGTGGCGTCGCCTTGACCTTCAGCGCCGGCGTCGTCGTGCAGGAACCCGGCGAGTCACTCGTCGACTCGATCGAGCGCGCCGACGCCGCGACCTACGCCGCCAAGCGGGCAGGAAAGAACCGCGTACTCGCCGGCTGAGGCCTGGCGGCGTCGCACGCCGCCGGAGCAAGGGCCTGGATCGGCATGGTAGACTGGGTGCTCTCCCATCTGCCCGACAGCCATAGCCATGCGCTACATCTCGACTCGTGCCCAAACCGCCGGTGCGGCGGATTCGTCCAACCGAACGTTCTCGGAAATCCTCCTTGGCGGTCTGGCACCTGACGGAGGCCTCTATCTCCCGGCCAGATACCCCAGGATCGACGAGTCCGATCTCGCCCAGTGGCGCGAGTTGTCCTATGCCGATCTGGCCTGCGCCGTTCTGGCGCGTTTCATCGATGACATTCCGCTCGACGATCTGCGGACCCTGACGCACAGGACCTACACACCCGCCATCTACGGCAACGGGCGCAACGATTCCGCTGCCGGCGAGATCACGCCGCTGCGCTGGCTCGAGCCGCCGGCGCAGGGACGTGGCGAGGGCGGACTGGCGATCCTTGAACTGTCCAATGGGCCGACCCTGGCCTTCAAGGACATGGCCATGCAGTTGCTCGGCAACCTGTTCGAGTACGTCCTGGAGCGCAACGGCGAGGAGATCAACATTCTCGGCGCCACTTCGGGCGATACCGGCTCGTCAGCCGAGTACGCGATGCGTGGCAAGCGCGGCGTGCGCGTGTTCATGCTCTCGCCGCATCAGCGAATGAGCCCCTTCCAGCGCGCCCAGATGTACTCGCTGCAGGATCCCAACATCTACAACATCGCAGTGCGCGGAACGTTCGACGACGCCCAGGACATAGTCAAGGCGGTGTCGAACGACCAGGCGTTCAAGACGCGCTACCGGATCGGTGCAGTCAATTCGATCAACTGGGCACGCGTCGCCGCCCAAGTGATCTACTACTTCAAGGGGTACTTCGCAGCGACGCGTGAGCTCGGCGGCAGCGGCGGGCGACAGGTCGCCTTCGCCGTTCCCTCGGGCAACTTCGGCAACATCTGCGCTGGCCATATCGCGCGCATGATGGGGCTGCCGATCGGCCGTCTGGTCCTGGCAACGAACGAGAACGACGTCCTCGACGAGTTTTTCCGCAGCGGCGTCTACCGCCCGCGCGCCACCAGCGAAACCGCAGCCACCTCGAGTCCGTCGATGGACATCTCGAAGGCTTCCAACTTCGAGCGCTTCGTCTTCGATCTGGTCGGCCGCGACCCGGACCTCATTCGCCAACTGTGGTCGCAAGTCGACGCCGGCGGCAGTTTCGACCTGTCGTCAATGCCCTGCTTCGCCCGTTTGCCCGACTTCGGCTTTGTCTCTGGTCGCAGCACACATGCCGACCGCCTTGCGACGATACGCCGCACCCATGACCGTTACGGACTGGTCATCGACCCGCACACCGCCGACGGGCTCAAGGTCGGCAGCGAATACCGCACGGCCGATATGCCGATGGTCGTTCTGGAAACCGCCCTGCCGGCGAAGTTCGAGGCGACGATCGTCGAAGCGCTCGGGCACAGACCCGATCGACCCGCAGGCATGGAAGGCCTCGAGACACTGCCGCAGCGCGTCGAGGTCATGGACGTCAATGTGAACCAAGTACAGCGCTTCATCGCGCGACACGTGCAGTGAAGGGGCGCCGACCGGGCTTCAGAGGTAGATGACCGCTGGGAAGACGGCCGCAGCCAGGACCAGGACCAGCCATTCGAGATTGTGTCGCGCCAGGAACCCCGTGAAGTGCATGATCAGTATCGTGATCGCCAGTACGTAGAACAGCGCAAATAGCATCAGACCACCCTCTCCCTGTTGGCGGAAGCCACAACCTCCGGCCCGCTCGCGTCGTCCGGATGATATCACCGCGGCAGCCGCAGTTGGCAGCACGGACATCCCGCTGCCGCGGTGCTGCCCCCATGCGGCCCACCGCTTGAAGGCGTGGCCGGTCAGCCCTGGAAACGCATGGACAGATCGAGCGCCCGGACATCCTTCGTCAGGCCTCCGATCGAGATGCGATCCACACCGGTTTCGGCGATTGCGCGGACGGTCTCGAGGCTGACGTTGCCCGATGCCTCGAGCACCGCGCCGCCAGCCGCAAGCGCCACCGCCGCGCGCAGCTGATCCAGGCTCATGTTGTCCAGCAGGACCATCTCGGCACCACAGGCGAGCGCCTGGCGCAGCTCGTCGAGGTTCTCGACCTCGATCTGCACGAACTGGCAGACCCCGCCGCTGGCGGCTGCGACCTGCTTCGCCGCCGCCAGGGCCGCAGCGATGCTGCCGGCGGCAAGGATATGGTTCTCCTTGATCAGGATTCCGTCGTAGAGACCGAGCCGATGATTGCCGCCACCACCGCAGCGGACGGCATACTTCTGCGCCAGCCGCAGTCCGGGAATCGTCTTGCGCGTGTCGACCACCTGCGCCCGTGTCCCCGCAACCCGCCCGGCATACTCCCCGGCCCTGGTCGCGACGCCGGACAGCAGTTGCAGGAAATTCAGAGCGCTGCGCTCGCCGGTCAGCAGGGCACGCGCCGGTCCCTCGACCTCGCACAGCGACTGGCCCGGCCTGATCCGTTCGCCATCACCCGCCTGCCAAGCGATCCGCACCGCCGGGTCGAGTTGCCGGAAGCAGGCGGTGAACCAGGCAGAACCGCAGAGGATGGCGTCCTCGCGCGCAACGACCGTCGCCCGCCCGATCCCCGCAGCCGGTACCAGTTGCGCCGTCAGGTCGCCGCTGCCAACATCCTCGGCCAGTGCTGCGGCAACATTGCGCTCGACTTCGCCTTCGAGCATGGCTGCAAAGGTCATGAGGAATCCCGTACACTGGCGTCAACTGCGCGGATCTTATCACCAATAGGAGGCACCAATGCTCGATCTGTTGCTCGTCACGACGGGCGTCCTGCTCGCCCTGGCCTTTGCCGGAGGCCTGGTTTACCTGTACGTGCAGGACGTGACGCAGGAAAAGCACGCCGTGCTGCGCAACTTCCCGCTCGTCGGCCATCTGCGCTATCTGTTCGAGAGTCTGGGCGAGTACTTCCGGCAGTATTTCTTCCTTGGCGACCGCGACGAAATGCCCTTCGACCGGGCAACGCGGAGCTGGGTCTATCGCATGGCGAAGAATCAGGGCGGGATCATCGGCTTTGGCTCGACCTACCGCATCCACGAGCCGGGCGCACTGGTATTCGTCAACGCACCCTTCCCGGTCCTCGACGAGGAACAGCGACCGACACCGCCACTGCCGATTGGCGAGGGTTACTGCACCACCCCGTTCAGCGGTCGCTCGCTGGTCAACATCAGCGCCATGAGTTTCGGCGCCATCTCGCGACCCGCGGTGCGTGCGCTGTCGCGGGGCGCTGCCGCCGCCGGCTGCTGGCTGGACACCGGCGAAGGAGGCCTGTCACCCTACCATCTCGAGGGCGGCTGCGACATCATCTTCCAGATCGGCACCGCCAAGTACGGCGTCCGCGATGCCAGCGGACAGCTTTGCGACCAGCGGCTGAGTGAACTGGCAGCGCACGAATGCGTCCGAGCCTTCGAGATCAAGCTGTCGCAGGGAGCGAAGCCGGGGAAAGGGGGCGTCCTCCCGAGCACCAAGGTGACACCCGAAATCGCCGAGATTCGCGGCATTCCCCTCGGCAAGGATTCGCTCAGCCCAAACCGTCACCGTGATGTCGCCAACATCGACCAGTTGCTCGACCAGGTCGAACACGTGCGCGCGATCACGGGCAAGCCGGTCGGTGTCAAGACCGCGATCGGCGGCAACGCGTTCATGGACCAACTGACGGGGGCCGTCAGGCGTCGGGGGCTGCATGCCGCACCGGACTTCCTGACGATCGATGGCGGTGAGGGTGGCAGCGGTGCGGCGCCGCAAGCCTTGGCCGACCACATGGCGCTGTCGATCGACGAAGCGCTGCCGCTGGTGGCCGATGCACTGATCGCCAGCGGCCTCAAGCAGCGCATTCGCCTGATTGCCGCCGGCAAGCTGGTCACGCCGGCGCGCGTCGCGTGGGCACTCGCAGCCGGTGCCGACTTCGTCAACACGGCACGCGGTTTCATGTTCTCGCTCGGCTGCATCCAGGCCCTGCGCTGTCACGCCAACACCTGCCCAACCGGCGTCACCACCCATGACCCCCGCCTGCAACGCGGCCTGGTCGTCGAAGACAAGGCGGAACGGGTTGCCGCCTACTGCCGCAACATGAACCGGGAGATCGCGATGATCGCCCACTCCTGCGGTCTTCCGCACGCGCGCGGACTGCGCCGCGAGCACGTACGCATCGTCCAGCCCTCAGGACGCAGCATCGCGCTTCACACTCTCCATCCCTACCCCGACACCCCGATGCAATGAGCGGGTTTGAGGAAGTCTTCGCGAGCAGCGCGAGATGCACGGCGCGGGCGAGCGAACCACTCGCCATTCCGGCCAGCGCGCACTGCCCGGATCGCTGCTGGCTGCGGCTCAGTCGTCGGACCGTCCGGGCAACCCCGTCGGGTCACAGTCCTTCGGCGACCCATGCGTCGCTCGGCAGATCGGGCACTCCGGGAGTGATGACGAATCGCGTCAGCGCGCGCGGGTTCATGAGGCCGACCCCCCCTTGCACCAGCCGATAGTGGAGCACCGGCCGTTCGAAGAGGCCGGTCAGGTTCATCAGCCGTTCGGCTAGCGCCGGCTTGCGGACGCCCTCGGCGGCCATGTACAGCACGTGGCCACCGATGAAGAAGAACTCGATCCGCGCGCTGAAGTGGTCGCCGTCCAAGCCACCAGAGAAGGGTTCGACACGCTGCTCCGGCGTCAACGCGCACAGGCTCAGGTTGTGCTGACCGGGCAGATGGGCTGCAAGGTCGCGTGTCGTCTCGATCTCGACACAGGCGATCGCGGCAGGGGCAAAAACCTCGGTTTGCGCTCCCGAACCGATGATCAGCGGCTTGCCGCTGAACAACTGCCCGCCACGCCGCAGGCTGTCGACGATGGCCGACAGGCTGGTTTCGTCGGTGGGAACGAAACGCCGCGCACGGTTCGCGGTGGTGATCACGGTAATGTGGCTTGTCATGCTGGCACTCCATCGATACGCAGCACTGCCGGCTGCCACGGCTGGCGCTGTCAGTCAGCCGTACGGTTCCTGCCCTGCACCCACAGCACGTCGCCGCAACCAGCTGTGCGGTTGAGCGCGCGACCAAGGACGAACAGCAGATCCGACAGGCGATTGAGGTATTTTCGCGCGAACTCGGAGACGCTCTCGCTGCTGGCCAGACTCACCACGTGCCGCTCGGCGCGGCGGCATACCGTCCGTGCCAGATGGGCCAGCGCTGCGGCGCGGCTGCCGCCGGGCAGAATGAAGTCCTTCAGCGGTGGCAGGTCGTCGTTGAAGCGCTCAACGAGGGACTCTAGGCGTACCACCTGCGCATCGCTGATCATGTTCATACCGGGAATGCACAGTTCTCCGCCGAGATCGAAGAGGTCGTGCTGCACGCCGGTCAGGGCGTTCCTGACCTCGTCAGGAATCTCTTCCGCCAACAGCACGCCGATGGTCGAATTGAGTTCGTCGACCTGGCCGATCGTCTCGATGCGCAGACTGTCCTTGGCCACGCGCGTACCATCTCCGAGGCCGGTGGTACCGGCATCACCGGTCCGCGTGACGATCTTCGACAGACGATTGCCCATGCTGGCTTTCCTGATCAAAATATTCCCGATTATAGAACAAGGAACCGCCGTGACTGGGCCTGTGCTGAACCTGAGTGCCAATCTGAGCTTCCTGTTCACCGAGTATGAGTTCGGTGAACGTTTTGAGCGGGCTGCACGAGCGGGCTTCCGCGGCGTCGAGTACATGTTCCCCTACGCCTGCGATGGCGATGAATTGCGCACGCTGCTGCGTGGGAACGGCCTGGTGCAGGTCCTGCACAACCTGCCTGCTGGCAACTGGTCGGCCGGCGAACGAGGCATTGCCTGTCTGCCGGGACGTGAGGCCGACTTCCGCGAATCGGTCGCGCTGGGCATCGACTTCGCACGCACGCTGGACTGCCGGCAGCTCAACTGTCTTGCCGGGATCGCACCGGCCGGCGTTCCCGACGAAGAGCTGCGCGCGACCCTGACGCGGAACCTGCGCTACGCCTCCGGACAACTGGCGAGGCATGGCATCCGGCTGCTGATCGAACCGATCAACAGTCGCGTCGACATGCCCGGCTTCTGGCTCGACACCCCCGCCAAGGGACTTGCATTGATCGCCGAGCTGGCAATCCCCAACCTCTGGCTGCAATACGACATTTACCACGCCCAGGTGATGGCGGGAGACCTGGCACGAACGATCGCAGCCAACATCGATCGCATCGCGCACTTCCAGCTGGCCGACAACCCGGGCCGCAACGAGCCCGGCAGCGGCGAGATCAACTATCCGTTTCTCTTCGAACTGCTTCGTCGCCTCGGCTATGGCGGCTGGCTGGGCTGCGAATACCGGCCAAGGCGCGGGGATACTGAAGGCAGCCTCGGCTGGGCGCGCGAATGGCTGGCCCCCCGTGCGACCGCCGAGCGCTCGCCGGGCGTACCGTTCAGCCCGCGCCGACCTTGACGCCTCGCAGCCGACTGCGGCAGACCGCAGCGGGAAAGGTGCTCAGCCTTCGGCAAAGGCCTTGCAGAAACGGAGGTCTTCAGAATAGGGGAAGAAATCGTCGACGTGGCCAGCGCGGATTCTTTCCTGCGTAGTCTGCCAGAAGCGGACGCTCAACAACGCACGATGGTACTTCAGGAAGGCCGCGCGGACCTTTGCCGAACCAAGCAGGAAGCTCGCGAACTCCTCCGGGAAGACGTCGTGCCTGCCGACGGAATACCAGGGCTCGCCGGACATCTCCATCTCGGGATACGGCGGCTCCGGGATGGCACGAAAGTTGATGTCGGTCATGTACTCGATCTCGTCGTAGTCGTAAAAGACGACGCGTCGGTAGCTGGTCACACCGAAGTTCTTCCACAGCATGTCGCCCGGAAAGATGTTTGCGATCGCCAGCTCCCTGATGGCATTGCCATACTCGCAAACGGCCTGATCGATCTCCGCGGGTGTTGCCGCGTCCAGGTAGATGTTGAGCGGCGTCAGGCGACGCTCGATGTACAGGTGCTTGATCACCAGATTGTCACCCTCTTCCTCGATCAGCGACGGCGCCAGCGTGCGCAAGGCGTCGAGGAGTTCGACCGAAAAGCGCTTCTTCGGCAGCAGAACCTGCGAGAACTCGAGCGTATCCGCCATGCGGCCGACCCGGTCCACCTGTTTGACCATCAGATACTTGCGCTTGACCGTGTCGCGATCCATCTCCTTGCTCGGTCCGAACACATCCTTGATCAGCTTGAAGACATAGGGGTAGGAAGGGAGAGTGAACACGAGCATCACGAGGCCGGCAATACCCGGCGCGATGACGAACTGATCCTGCGAATGCCGAAGATGCTGCTTCAGGTCGCGGAAAAAGAGGATCTTGCCCTGCTTGCCGAGGCCGAGCATCGTGTAGATCTCCGACGGGGGCTTGTGCGGCATGATGCTGCGCAGGAACTGCACGTAGCCCGACGGCACCTCCATGTCGACCATGAAGTAGGCGCGTGAGAGGGAGAACAGGATGCTGATCTGCGCGCTGTCGAGCAGGATGGTGTCCACCACCAGCTCGCCGGCCGGCGAATGCACGACAGCCACGGCAAACGGGTACTCGGCGTGGCCGTTGATTCCCTTGCCAAAGATGTAGGCTCCCTTGTTGCGATAGAAGGCCGAATGCAGGACCTCGATCTGGGCGTTGGCCTCGGCCACCGGCCACTCGCCCATCCGCTGCCTGAGCGTCCGCATGATGTAATCGACGTCGCGATCGAGGTTCTCGAAAGGACGCTGCCAGTCGCAGTCCACGATGATCTGCCGGACCGTCCGACGCAGTCCGCGCTGCGCCGGATAGTAGCTGCGATAGACCGGCGGGTAGGACTGGATGTACTCGGTCGACACCGCCGGCCGGGCGAAGATGTAGTCGTTGTTGAAGTAGGTTCGATGCAGGATCTTCGTGCACACCGAGTTGAAGAAGGTCTCGGCGAGCTCGGGCTGCTTGTGGTTGATCAGCTGCCCGATGTAGAACAGCTTGAGCTGCTGCCAGGTCGCGTCGTCGAGAGCCTCCGCACCGTAGTTTGCGCACAGCAACTCGGCGGTCTCGCTGACCCGATCATCGTAGGAACGGATACGCTCGCGGACCGCATCATGAACGCCCTTCCAGTCCGCCGCCTCGAAGAGCAGCTTGGCCTGCTGGCCGTAGTGGCGAATGATGCGGTAGTGCCGGTTGAAACCATCGATCATCGCCTCGGCGATACGGCGTGGAAGCAGGTTGTCAATGCTCGGAAGATCCATGGCCAGCACTCGCAAATCCAACACGCCGGCATTCTAGCACCGCGCCTGTTGCGCCGCACCAAAGGCGCTGCGGGCAGCGCTCCGGACCACGGCGGCGACGGCTGGAGCACTCTGCGCGAATCGCCTCGAAGCCCCCTCTACGAGCCAGCCGGCAGAACATTCGCCACTGGCAAATCGTCGGCTTTTGCTAGATAATCGCGCGTGGCGCCGCTGGATGGTTTGCTTCTGACAGAGTCCCTCGAGCCCACGAACAATCAGCAACGCGACAGTCCCGGTTCGGGTGCCAGCACCGCAGGCCGGGAGCAGCGGCGCTGGCACCCGAAGCGGATGTTTCACCCACACGACATTACACGGAGTTGGCATGAGCGCAAGTCTGATCAAAGTCCCACAAGGCGGCCAGAAAATCGTTCCGGGGCAGGCTGTCCCCGACAATCCGATCATCCCGTTCATCGAGGGCGACGGCATCGGCATCGACATCACGCCGGTGATGATCAAGGTGGTCGATGCGGCAGTAGCCAAGGCCTACGGTGGGGCGAAGAAGATCTTCTGGATGGAAGTCTACGCCGGCGAAAAGTCGACGCAGATGTACGGCTCCGACGTCTGGCTCTCCCCCGAAACCCTTGGCGCACTCAAGGAGTTCTCGGTATCGATCAAGGGGCCGATGACGACGCCGGTCGGTGGTGGCATCCGCTCGCTGAACGTGGCGCTGCGCCAGGAACTCGATCTCTACCAGTGTGTTCGCCCGGTGCGCTACTTCCGGGGTGTGCCCTCGCCGCTCAAGGATCCGGCCAAGACGAACATGGTCATCTTCCGCGAAAACACGGAGGACATCTACGCCGGCATCGAGTGGGAAGCGAATTCCGAGGGCTGCCGGAAGGTCGTCAAGTTCCTGCAGGATGAGATGGGCGTGAAGAAGATCCGCTTCCCGGCCAGTTCGGGAATCGGCATCAAGCCAGTGTCACAGGAGGGTACCGAGCGCCTCGTTCGCGCAGCCATCAAGTACGCGATCAGCAACAAGCGCAAATCGGTGACGATCGTCCACAAGGGCAACATCATGAAGTTCACCGAGGGCGCCTTCCGTGACTGGGCTTACGCGCTGGCGAAGAAGGAGTTCGGTGGCGTCGAGATCGATGGTGGGCCGTGGCTCAGGCTGCCCAATGGCATTGTCATCAAGGATTCGATCGCCGACGCGTTCCTGCAACAGATCCTGCTGCGCCCGGCGGAGTACGACGTGATCTGCACGACGAACCTGAACGGCGACTACATTTCGGACGCGCTGGCCGCCCAGGTCGGTGGCATCGGCATCGCTCCGGGCGCCAACATCTCCGACGCCTACGCCTGTTTCGAAGCGACGCACGGCACGGCACCCAAGTATGCCGGTCTCGACAAGGTCAACCCGGGTTCCCTGATCCTCTCGGCAGAAATGATGCTGCGCCACCTCGGTTGGTTCGAAGCCGCAGACCTGATCATCGCCTCGATGGAAGCGGCGATCGGCGACAAGGTCGTCACCTACGACTTTGCGCGCCTGATGGATGGGGCCACCGAGGTCTCCTGCTCGGAATTCGGCGACGCCATGATTGCCCGCATGTAGGGAGTCGATGCGACGCAAGCCTGGCTTGCCGCACCACGAGGGACCCCCGCGAGGGGGTCCTTTTTTTCTTTTCTCGGTCATCGGGTGAGCACGTCCCAATGGCCTTCTTGGCATCATCCCGCTCGCTTGCCCGTCAGTCGCAAGCCCTCGGCAGGCCCTTGCCCAGTCGCGCGGACGATGCGGTAGAATCGCCCACAACATCGGAGCGACGGCATCCCACCGTTCTGGCCCGGCGATGTCGCCCTGGATTCCACGCCGCCAGGTGCCGGGGAAAGGATCGGCTGCGCGGCCAGTCTCCCGAGGGGGGCGCGGCGGCCGGCCACACCCTGCACCGCGAGCGCCGTGCGTCGCAACCACCAACTGCCCAGAGGGAGGCCACCGATGAATCGCCGGACCAGTCTTTCCGTGGCTGCACTGCTCCTCCTCCCCCTCAGCGCCAGCGCCAGACCGCTGCCGGATGATCCGCTCGAACGCCGGTGCTGGCTGCAGTTCACCGCTGACCGCGCCGCCGTCAACCTGTTCGCCGACTCGACGCCGGTAACGTTCTCCAACCTGCGCGACGGTTTCCAGGTTCGCAGCCCACTGTGGGTCGAGTTCGGCATCCGCGGCATGGGCGTGATGCCTGCCGGCAACAAGCGCGAGCAAACCGGCCACCACCACTTGCTGATCGACACCCCGCTTCCGGCATCGGTTGCCGAACCGATTCCCTTCTCCGACAAGCACCGGCACTTTGGCAAGGGACAGACAGCGGTCGCGCTGGACCTATCGCCCGGACCGCACAACCTGCGCCTGCTCTTTGCCGATCACGAGCATCGCCCATATTACGTCTTCAGTCGCAAGATCAACATCATGGTGACGGGTAGCCGAAAGGACTTGCCGAAGCCGAAGATCGACCCGGCTCGCTTTGCCGAAACCTGCCAGGCGTGGTACCAGGATGAAGTGACGACGCCACCGGTGGCAGAGAAACTCGTCTACGTGAAAAACCTGCGCAACGGCGAGACGGTCGGCGCCCCTTTCCTGCTCAAACTTGGTGTCGTCGGGCTCGGTGTCGCAGCGGAAAGGACGGCCATCGCAGATACCGGGTTCTTCCAGATCGACGTCAGACAGAATCGCTCCGTGCTGCGGAGCCTCCGGCTGAGTGACGGCCAGACCGAGACAATCCTTGATCTCGAACCTGGCGACTACGATCTCGACCTCACCTTCCTGGCCGGCAACGGCCAGCCCCTGTTGCGCGACCAACTGCAGGTCACGGTCACCAAGCGCCAGACGATGACCCGCCCGTGAAGGACCGGACGATCGCCAGATGCGTTCCCCGTGGAGGTGGCGGGCGCGGTGGCCGCAGCGATGGTAAGATGCATCGAACCGATTGCGACCTGCGACCCTGAACGGCTCGTGCCTGCCGGTTGGGACCAGCCTGCGGGCTCCCAGAGAGGCCCGGTCGCCGTTCGAATTCCGCTTGAACCGGGCAGGAAAGCTTGTGAGATGACGAAAGCCTTGCGCCAGACCGCCGTATCGATGATCTGCATGCTCCTCATCACCATGAGTGGCTGCAGCCGGGAGCCAGAGAGCAGCATCCCGACGGCACCGCCAGCCATCAGCGTCGAAGAGCCGCCAACCGAGGCGCCCGCCTTGGCAACCGCCGCCGCCCGCGGTGATCTGGCCGCCATGAGGGCGCAGCTCGACGCAGGAGCCGAGATCGACGACACCGACACCCTTGGCAGGACGGCCCTGCACATGGCTGCTTTCTACGGCCGTACCAGAGCCAGCGAACTGCTGCTCAACAGCGGCGCGAATATCGAAGCCCGCGACCGCATCGGCATGACGCCGCTGCATGCAGCGGTTGTCGCCGGTGGAAGACTCGAGGTGGAACTCTTGCTGTCGAGGAAGGCCGCTGTCGATGCGCGCAGCGAAACCGGCCAGACTCCACTGCATCTGGCCGCGGCAACCGGCCAACCGAGGGTGGCGCGCGTCCTGGTCGAGAACGGCGCCGATACGAAGAGCAAGGACAAGAGCGGCAACACGCCGCTGTTCTACGCCTCGCGCAACAGGCACCCGGTCACCGCGGAACTGCTCCGACAGTACGCCGCGCGGGATTGACCCGGAAGTGGGTGGCGAGGCAGCGGCAGCGATAGTGACGACGACGCCCCGCCGGCACGGGGCTGTCAACTCGCCGCCCGATCGCTCGCGTCCACGCCATTCTTCTCGTCCGCTCAGGATTTCCTGGTCGCTTCGTCGCGCAGTTCACGGCGCAGGATCTTGCCGACGTTGGTCTTTGGCAGCTCACTGCGGAATTCGACCTGTCCCGGAACCTTGTAGCCGGTCAGATGCTCGCGACAATGGGCGATCAGCACCTCGGCCGTCAGTGCCGGATCCTTCTTGACCACGAAAATCTTCACCACCTCGCCCGACTTCTCATGCGGCACCCCGACTGCCGCCACCTCCAGAACGCCGGCGTGTTGCGCGACCACGTCCTCGACCTCGTTCGGGTAGACATTGAAACCGGAGACGAGAATCATGTCCTTCTTGCGGTCGACAATCCGCACGAAACCCTTCTCGTCCATCACGGCGATATCGCCGGTGAGAAGGAAGCCATCCGGCATGATCACCTTCGCCGTTTCCTCCGGACGGTTGTAATACCCCTTCATCACCTGCGGGCCACGAATGCACAGTTCGCCGCGCTCGCCGAGTGGCACGTCCCTGCCCGCATCGTCGCGAATCGTGACCTCGGTCGACGAAATCGGAACACCGATGGCACCATTGTAGGCCGGGATGTCGAGCGGATTGATGGTTGCCGCCGGCGAGGTTTCGGTGAGACCGTAGGCCTCGATCAGCGGCTTGCCGGTCACCTGCTTCCATCGTTCCGCCACCGCCTTCTGCACCGCCATGCCACCGCCGAGGGTGACCCTGAGGTGCCCGAAATCGAGCGCGCAGAAGGCATCGTTGTTCAGCAGCGCGTTGAACAGCGTGTTGACACCCGTAATGACGGTAAAGCGATGCTTGGCGAGTTCGCCGACGAAACCGGGAATGTCGCGCGGATTGACGATCAGCAGGTTGCTGGCACCAATCTTGAAGAACGTGAAACAGTTCGCCGTCAGGGCAAAGATGTGATACAAGGGCAGCGCCGTCACGACCATGTGCTGTTCGTCGCCAAGCGCGGGATTGATCCAGGCGTGCGCCTGCGCAAGGTTGGCAAGGATGTTTCGATGCAACAGCATCGCCCCTTTCGAGACGCCAGTGGTACCCCCTGTGTATTGCAGGAAGGCCAAATCCTCCTGCTGCACGCTGACCGCCTTCAGTTCGGCAGCCGCCCCCTTGCCGAGTGCCGTCCGGAAATTGACCGCCCGCGTCAGGGTCCAGGCGGGGACCATCTTCTTCACGTACTTGACGACGAAGTTGACCACCGCTCCCTTTGGGAAGGGAAGCATGTCACCCAGACGAGCCACGATGATGTGCTTGACCGGCGTCCGGGCGACCACCTGTTCGAGTGTCACGGCGAAGTTCTCGAGAATGACGATCACTTCGGCACCCGAGTCCTTGAGCTGGTGTTCGAGCTCGCGCGGCGTATACAGCGGGTTGACATTGACTACGACATAGCCCGCGCGCAGCGCGCCGAAGATGCAGATCGGATACTGCAGGACATTCGGCATCATCAGCGCCACGCGTGCGCCCTGCGGCAGCTTGAGAACGGATTGCAGGTAAGCGGCAAAATCCCGTGACAGCTTGTCGAGTTCGCCGTAGGTGATCTGCGCCCCCATGCTGATGTAGGCGACACGATCGCGATACTGACCGACACTCCTCTCGAACAACTCACCGAGCGACTGGAAGTCGCTCAGGTCCACCTCTGCTGGCACACCCTTCTGATAGCTCTGAAGCCAGATTCTTTCCACGGTTCTCCTCCTGTGGTTACCTTGTCCAATATTTTCACTCTTGCATGCCCATCAGATCCACGGCCACTCCAGCCGGCCGGGCAGAAGCGTCCTGATGAACGCAAGCCCACACCATTCTAGAGGATTTGCCCTGACGCTGCTGCCCGAATGGCTGTTTCCCGGCTACCGCAGCGAACGGGTGATCGATCGATGCACATCGTTGCTGGTCAGTCAGCACTCGCCGTCGCCACCAGGAACGAGCGGCAACCGGATCAACGCTCCAGATATCTCAGCTTGTCCGGCTTGCCGCTCCACTCGTCGGCATCCGGCAATGCTTCCCGGCGCTCTGAAATGACCGGCCAGATCTGTGCCAGTTCCGCATTCAGGGCAATGAACCCTTGTTGCGCCTGCGGTACATCATCCTCGGCGAAGATTGCTTCCGCCGGACACTCCGGGACGCAAAGGGTACAGTCGATACACTCTTCGGGATCGATCACGAGGAAGTTCGGCCCTTCATGGAAGCAGTCGACCGGACAGACGTCGACGCAATCCGTAAACTTGCATTTGATACAGTTCTCTGTAACAACGTACGCCATGATTGTGTTTCTGAAGATATGAGACGAAGACGACTATAACGTAATTGCAGCGGTTCAGGCCAACGCACGGCTTCCCTTGGCGAGTTTTTTTCGCTAGCATTGCGTGGCTAGCCGATTGGAGTCCAGGTCGCTCCCAGGGCAGCCCCCCGTCTGCGCTCACCAAGCTCCCCATCCAAGATCCCGCAAGAGGCTTTGAATGAACGAACACATCCATCACGTCACGGACGACAGCTTCGCTGCCGACGTGTTGCAGTCGGCAGAACCGGTTCTGGTCGATTACTGGGCAGAATGGTGCGGCCCGTGCAAAATGATCGCGCCGCTGCTCGACGACATCGCCACCGACTATGCGGGCCGCCTGAAGGTCGTCAAGCTGAACATCGATGACAACCAGAGGACGCCGGCAAGCTACGGCATCCGGGGCATCCCGACGCTGATGCTGTTCAAGAACGGCAACGTCGAGGCGACGAAGGTGGGGGCTCTGTCACGCGCCCAGTTGGTCACTTTCATTGACAGCAATCTCTAAAGCCACTACCCTCGCGGCCTGATGGTACCGGGGGCCGACGCGAATCTCCCGCTCGAAGCCCCCCCGCCCGGTCCAAAGCGTTCAGGCACTCTCGCTCTCTTGCATCAGTCCTAGCCGTCCTCGCGCGGCGGTCGCCGCACATCCCGGGTCGATCTGCCTGCGAGCGGTCGCCCGGCCATTCCCTCATTTCTCGTCAGCACATGCAACTATCCGAACTCAAAGCGCTACATGTCAGCCAGTTGCTCGATATGGCGGTCAACAACAACATCGAGGGCGCCAATCGCTTGCGCAAGCATGAGCTGATCTTTGCCCTGCTGAAGAACCAGGCCCGCAAGGGGGAAAGCATCTTTGGCGACGGCACGCTCGAAACCCTTTCCGACGGTTTCGGCTTCCTCCGCTCGCCGGACACCTCGTACCTCGCAAGCACCGACGACATCTACGTCAGTCCGAGCCAGATCAGGCGCTTCAACCTGCACACAGGGGACACCATCGAAGGGGAGATTCGAACGCCCAAGGAGGGGGAGCGCTATTTCGCCCTGGTCAAGGTCGACCGGATCAACGGCGAGACACCAGAGGCATCGAAGAACAAGATCCTGTTCGAAAACCTGACACCACTGCATCCGGCCGAGCATCTGGAACTCGAACGGGACATCCGCGGCGAGGAGAACATCACCAGCCGCATCATCGACATCATCGCGCCCATCGGCAAGGGACAGCGGGGGCTGCTGGTAGCCAGCCCGAAGAGCGGCAAGACCGTGATGATGCAGCACATTGCGCACGCCATCACCAGCAATCACCCGGACGTCTCGCTGATCGTGCTGCTCATCGATGAACGCCCCGAAGAGGTGACCGAGATGACACGCTCGGTGCGTGGAGAGGTCGTGGCATCGACCTTCGACGAGCCGGCGACCCGCCATGTACAGGTTGCCGAAATGGTCATCGAGAAAGCCAAGCGCCTGGTCGAACACAAGCGGGACGTCGTCATCCTGCTGGACTCGATCACCCGCCTGGCGCGCGCCTACAACACGGTGCAGCCGGCGTCCGGCAAAGTCCTTACCGGCGGTGTCGACGCCAATGCACTGCAGAAGCCGAAGCGTTTCTTCGGTGCCGCGCGCAACATCGAAGAAGGCGGCTCCCTGACCATCATCGCCACCGCCCTGATCGATACCGGCAGTCGGATGGATGACGTCATCTACGAGGAGTTCAAGGGCACGGGCAACATGGAGATCCACCTTGATCGCCGGATGGCGGAAAAGCGCGTCTACCCAGCAATCAACGTCAATCGATCGGGCACGCGCCGGGAAGAACTGCTGCTTAAACCGGACGTCCTGCAGAAGATGTGGATCCTGCGCAAACTGCTCTACAACATGGACGATCTCGAAGCGATGGAGTTCCTGCTGGACAAGATCAAGGCAACGCGCAACAACGGCGAGTTCTTCGACTCGATGCGCCGCTGATCCGCGGCGAAAGCGGCCATCGATTCCGTTCCCGTCGGCCCCGGACCAATGGCGTGCCTGACGCAGCCAGCCGGGGCAACGGCAGATTGCAGCCGAGCGAGAAATCGCGGATAATCCGGCCCTGCGGAGAGACCGACCACCCGCGCAAGGCCCATTGCCGATGGCGCGGCTGATAGCGCGCCATTTCCAACGTACCGGAAGAACAACAGATGAAAGAAAAGATTCACCCCGCATACAACGAGATCACGGTGAGCTGCTCCTGCGGCAACGTCTTCACCACGCGATCGACGATGAAGAAGGCGCTGCACGTCGAGGTCTGTTCAGCCTGCCATCCGTTCTACACCGGCAAGCAGAAGATCATCGACACGGCGGGTCGGGTCGAGAAGTTCAATCAGAAGTACGGCGCCATGCGCAAGACGGCCTAGGTCGAACGGCGGGTTCGACCAGGAAGGCAGCCCCCAGGCTGCCTTTTTCGTTTCCGCCAGACATGCGCCTCCGGCACTAGAGCCCAGATGCTGGCAACCGCGCAGCCGGCTCGCCTACGGGGCCTCACGCTGCCGCCCGGCGGCTGGAGCCTGGCCGTCCTGCTCGCGCTTTACGTCCTGCCGGGCCTGATCGGCCACGACCCTTGGAAGAACGACGACGCGGTGACCATCGGCGTCGTGCACGAGATGCTGTCGAGTGGCAACTGGCTGACACCCGGACTCGCCGGCCGCCCTTATCCTGACGCCCCCCTTTACTACTGGCTGGCCGCGAGCAGCGCCTACCTGTCATCCTGGCTGCTGCCGCTGCATGACGGCGCCCGCCTGGCCAGCGGAGCATGCACATTGCTGGCGCTGGCATTCATCCTGCTCGCGGGGCGCGAACTGCATGGCCGCACCGAGGCGCCAGCGGCGCCTCTGCTGCTCGCCGGCAGCATCGGCTTCCTGTTCCACGCGCATGAAGCGCAACCGATGCTGGCGACGCTGGCGGCTCATGCGGCCACCTACTGGGGCCTGACGCAACTGGCGCGGCGACCGCGCCGCGGCGCCATCGTTTTCGCCATCGCCCTTGGCCTCGGTCTCCTGACCAACGGCTTGGCAGCGATGCTGCCCCTGCTGCCAGTCGCCGCCTTCGTCGCTTGGCGCGCCGACAACCGGCAACGTGTGGCCCTCCTGCTGGCGGCCTCCGTCCTGCTGGCCACCCTTCCTGCGGCCACGTGGCTGGCGGCTCTGGCGTTGCGCGACCCGTCCTACCTGGCCGCCTTCAGTCTCACAGAGCTGAGCCAGCTCGCCGGCACGGCGCAACCGTGGCCACGACTGCTGCGCCTCCTGCTCATGCTGCCCTGGTATGCCTGGCCGGCCTTCCCACTCGCCGCTTGGGCTCTGTGGGCAAAGCGAAGGCATCTGCCGAGCACGCCGCTTGCCCTGCCCCTCTTCGCCCTGCTGTCCGCGCTACCCATGATCAGCTTCTGGCTGGATGCGCGCAGTGCATCGGCGCTGCTGCTGCTGCCACCCTTGGTGCTGCTCGCAGTTCCCGGAGTCAGCTCGCTGCGGCGGGGCGCCGCAAACGCGTTCGACTGGTTCGGCATGATCACCTTCAGTATTCTGGCAGTGCTTGCCTGGATTGGCTGGTGCGCCATGGTTTTCGGCTGGCCGGCGACTCTGGGCCGGCAGTCCCTGCGCCTGGCACCCGGTTTCATCGCCCACTTCAGCGTCGTCGCCGCCGGCTTCGCACTGTTGGCGACGGCCGCGTGGTGCTGGCTGATCGCCACCACGGCGCGCTCACCGATGCGCGGCATCATGCACTGGATGGCGGGACTGACGCTCTTCTGGCTACTGATCGCTACCCTCTGGATGCCCTGGATCGACCACATCAAGACCTATCGTCAGGCCGCCGCATCACTTGCCAGAAACCTGCCGGCAGGCTATGGGTGCATCGTGAGCGTCAACGTCGCGGATCCCGTATTGGCCTCACTAGACTACTTCGAGGGTATTCGCACGGTGTCAGCGGCATCGCCCGCCGCTGCGCACTGCCAGTTGTTCCTGTTCCATGGCTCACCCAAGGACGGCGGTCTGACGGCAGGGCGGGACTGGCGAAAGATATGGCAAGGAGGCCGCCCCTCCGATCGCCGCGACAGCGAGAAGTTGCAGCTCTACGTGCGCGGTGGCAAGCGGAGCACCACAGCCGGCACCTGAGGGGTAGTGCAGAAATCGTCGCGAGCGGGCCGAGATGGAAGGCACGAGCGAGCGACGAAACACGTCCGATCGCCAGGCAAGGAGGGAGCGAGTGGGCGACGCCGCAGGTCAGTCGCGCAGTGGAGTCATCACAATCTCTGAGTCGCCGGAACGAACGCGCACTCTCCTCCGCTCATGCCCGGATGAAGTTCTCGCGGTAGTACTGCAGTTCGCTGATTGACTCACGGACGTCTGCCAGCGCCGTGTGATCGGCCTTCTTCACGAACGCTCTGGCGACCTCGGGTTGCCATCGCCGGCAGAGCTCCTTGAGCGTGCTGACGTCGAGATTGCGATAGTGGAACCATGCCTCCAACTGTGGCATGTAGCGCAGCATGAATCGACGATCCTGGCCAACCGAATTGCCGCACATCGGACTCGCCCCCTGCACCACGTGTACTCGCAGAAAATCCAGCGCCGCCGCTTGGACTGCAGCCTCGTCGAGCCGCGACGCCCTGACCCGCTCGATCAACCCCGAGCGACCGTGCGTCTTGCGGTTCCACTCGTCCATTCCATCGAGACAAGAGTCCATCTGGTGCACCACCCAGACTGGTGACTCGGCGATGGTCACCAACTGGTCGTCGGTAAGGACCATCGCCAATTCGATGATGCGATCCCGCTCGGGGTCGAGCCCCGTCATTTCCATGTCCAGCCAAACGAGGCGATTGTCGGCCTGTGCCATATAATCCGATCTGGTCCCGAAAAGCGCCATTGTGTCACAGCCCCATGCCAAACACCTTCTCCCTTTCGTTCATCGTCGCCCTGCTGCTGATGTGCGGTTGCCGACTGTGGTTGACGCAGCGCCAGATGAACTGCGTCATGGCGCACCGGGCAGCGGTCCCCGCCGGCTTCGCCGATCGGATCGATCTCGGGGCGCATCAGAGAGCGGCTGACTACACGCTGGCCCGCAGCCGCTTCGGCCGGGTCTGCCTCTGCGTCGAAATGTGTCTGCTGCTCCTGCTCACGTTCGGCGGCGGTCTGCAAGCGATCCACGACTTCTGGTCGCCGCGTCTCGACGACCTGGCTTACGGCGTCGCCGTGATCCTCAGCGTCGTGATGATCTCGGCCGTGGTGGACCTGCCGCTGACGATCCATAGGCAGTTCGTCATCGAAGAGCGCTTTGGCTTCAACCGCATGACGGCAGCCCTGTTTCTCGTCGACCTGGCGAAGCAGGCCGTGCTCGGACTGGTCATCGGTGCCCCGGCAATACTTGCGGTGCTTTGGCTGATGGAACGGATGGGGCCGTGGTGGTGGTTCTACGTCTGGCTCTTCTGGTGCGCGTTCAATCTCCTCCTGCTGCAGCTCTACCCGAGCTGGATCGCCCCCCTGTTCAACAGGTTCTCCCCGCTCGACGACGACGCCCTCAAGGCGCGCATCGAAGCACTCCTCGCACGCTGCGGCTTTGCCAGTTCCGGGCTCTTCGTCATGGATGGCTCGAAGCGGTCCAGCCACGGCAACGCCTACTTCACCGGCTTTGGCCAAAGCAAGCGGATCGTCTTTTTCGACACCCTGCTCGCCCGCCTGCAGCCAGGCGAGATCGAAGCCGTACTGGCGCACGAACTCGGTCACTTCCAGCATCGTCACGTCGTCAAGCGAATGATCATGCTGTTCGCCATCTCGCTCGCACTCCTCGCCCTGCTGGGTCAGCTGATCAATGCCGAGTGGTTCTTCAGTGGCCTCGGTCTACGCGACAGGAACATGGCTCTCGGACTGCTCCTCTTCTTCCTCGTCGGCCCGGTCTTCACCTTCCTGCTTACCCCTCTGCTCAGTCTGCTGTCGCGCCGGGACGAATTCGAAGCCGATCGTTACGCCGCGACGAACGCCTCGGCGGAGGGCCTCGTCGCGGCGCTGGTGAAGCTCTATGAGGACAATGCAGCCACCCTGACGCCAGACCCGTTACACTCGCTTTTTTATGACTCCCATCCACCCGCTGCACTGCGCATCGCGCGCCTGCAGAGAACCTGAGAACCAGCGACGACGAGGAGGCCACACGATGTCAGGACAACAGGATCTGGCTGCTGATCGCTGCCGTCCGCTGCGCGGTACTGAGCACGCCATCGACCCGATGCAGGCAACCCAAATGCTCGTCGACCTGCCGGGCTGGCAGATCGACGCCACCGGCGTTCTCTGGAAAAGGTTCGGCTTCGACAGATACACCGGCGCCGTCCTTTTCGTGAACATCGTCGCCGGCCTGGCTGAACGCGAAAATCACCACCCCGATCTCGAGGTCGGCTATGGCCACGTGATTGTCCGCTACAGCACCCACGACGTCGGCGGGCTGTCGCGCAATGATTTCGTCTGTGCGGCCAAGATCGAGGCACTGGCGGGAATTTGACCGTAACCGGAACGGTCGTCGCCGCCTACGGGCGACAGTATCGTGTCGAGCTCACCGACGGCGCGACCGTGCTCTGTGTGCCTCGCGGCAAGAAGGGCGAGTTCGTCTGCGGCGACGGCGTCATGATCGACAGGCTCGACTCGCAACAAGGAGTGATCCAGGCACTCGCACCACGGCAAAGCCTGCTCTATCGCTCCGACGCCGGCCGCGAGAAACTCATTGCAGCCAACGTGACGCAGATCGTCATCGTCGTCGCCACCGAACCGCCGTTTTCGGACGAACTGGTCACCCGATGCGTCGTCGCCGCGGAAAGCCAGGGCATCGCCGCCCTGATCGTCCTCAACAAGTGCGATCTCGAAGACCGGCTGGCCACAGCGGCCGCCATGCTGGCGCCGTACGAGAGGCTCGGCTACCGCGTCCTCAGACTGACTGCGCGGCGCGACGCCAGCCCGCTCACGGAGCATCTTTCGCATCACCTGAGCCTGCTGATCGGGCAATCCGGCATGGGCAAGTCCACACTGATCAATGCCCTGATCCCGGGCGCGCGTGCCCCGACGCGCGAGCTATCCCACGCGCTGCACACCGGCAAGCACACGACGACCCACGCCCGCCTCTATCGCCCGAACCGGCATGCGGCAATCATCGACTCGCCCGGGCTGACCGCCTTCGGGCTTCACCACCTGTCGTCCGCAGAGATTGCGGAATCCTTCATCGAGTTGCGCCCGCTGCTCGGCAGTTGCCGCTTCCGCAACTGCCGCCATGACCGGGAACCGGATTGCGGAGTCCGGGCTGCGCTGTCACGCGGGGAAATCGACCCCCGCCGCTTCGCTGCCTTTCGCGCACTTTGCGCCGAGATCAACTGACCTTCCACGAGGAGCCCTCGCATGAGCGACATCCGCATCCGCCGCCTTCACGGCAAGAGCCTCGCCGAGGCACGCGCCTCGGCCGAACACATGGCGACCGAATTGAACGAGGAATTCGACCTGAGCCATTCCTGGAACGGGAATGTCATGCGCTTCAAGCGTCCCGGTGTCTCGGGTGACCTGACGGTCGACGAACGGGACGTCGCTCTCAACATCCACCTCGGACTCCTGCTCTTCGCCCTGAAGCCCACGATCGAACGCGAGATCCACCGCTTCTTCGACGAGAACTTCCCCGTCTGAAACACGCCGGGCTCTGGATTGTGCTTTCTCAGCCTGCCCGCAACTGCTCCACGAGCGCGACGTATTGGTGCATCGCATCTTCGCCGGCGGTGCCCTGCAGCGCTGCCCAGGCATCGAACTTGGCACGGCCGACCATGTCGGTGAAACCCGGGCGCCTGCCGGCGACGTCGCCATCGGCAGCCTGCTTGTAGAGCGCGTACAGCTTCAACAAGGTGGCATTGTCGGGGCGCTCGGGCAATGTCTTGGACTGGGCCACGGCGGCCTCGAACTGGGCTTTCAGGTCACTCACTCTGGTTTCTCCGGTTGATGGTCGGTTGCGACGCTATTATATGGTCTTGAGTTTTCCCGGGGGTCGCTGCGATGAGCGCGCGCGAACGAGTCTCCAGCGTCGACACCGCCTGGCTGCGAATGGATCGGCCGGAGAACCTGATGCAGATCGTGGGCGTGATGGTTTGCCACGGCCGCATCGATGACGAGCGACTGCGACGAACGGTTGCCGGCCGTCTGCTGCGCTACCGCCGCTTTCGCCAGGTCATCCAGGAAGACGCTGACGGCCTCTGGTGGATCGACGATGCCGACTTTGCCATAGCAGCGCATGTCCGCCGTTCGCTTCTGCCACCACCCGGTGGCAAGGTCGAACTGCAGAACTTCGTCGCCGAGATGGCCAGCGTGCCGCTCAATCCGGCACGTCCACGCTGGGAATTCAACGTCGTGGAAACGGCCGACGGCAACTCTGCGATCGTCATCCGCATCCACCACGCGATCGCCGACGGAATCGCCCTCATTGGCGTCATCCACTCACTCACCGATGAGCGGGCCGATGCGCCGCCGCAGACGGGGCAACTGGACACAGAGGCAGGCGCGCCGCCGACGCCCGATCGCGACACGGCGAACGACGACACGGGCTCCGCCATCTGGCGCACCGTGTTCGAGCCGCTCGTCGATCTCGCACAGGCGTCGCTGAGTCTGGGCGGCAACCTCTGGGGGCAGTACCAGGGTCTGCGACGCGATCCCGCAGGTCTGCGTGATTACACCAGCGTAGTCCGGGCAGTCGCCGAGGAGATCGGCAGGCTCGCCCTGATGCCCGGTGACACACCGACCCGTTTCAAGGGAACGGCGTGTACCATCAAGCGTGTCGCCTGGTCCCAGCCGCTGCCGCTGGCTGAGATCAAGGCCGTCGGCCAAGCGCTCTCGTGCTCGGTCAACGACCTGCTGCTCGCCGCGGCCGCCGGTGCCATGCGGGGCTATCTGGTACACAAGGGCGATGCCGTGGAAGGGGCGGAGATTCGCGCCATGGTCCCCGTCAACCTGCGCCGAGCGGGTGATGGCGAGGAACTCGGCAACCACTTCGGCCTGGTCGCGCTCGAGTTGCCGCTCGGCAGCGACAACCCGCTCGTCCGCCTCCATGCAACGCGCGCCAGGATGGCTGCCTTGAAGGCGTCGTATCAGGCGATGCTGACCTTCGCCCTGCTCGGCGCGGCCGGCATGGCACCGCGCTTCATCGAGGACCAGATCCTCAGGCTGCTGACCAGCAAGGCGACGGCGGTGATGACCAACGTCCCGGGGTCAGCCGAGGCGCGCTTCCTCGCCGGCTGCCAGATCGAGCAGCAACTGGCTTGGGTGCCACAAGCCGGCGACATCGGTGTCGGTGTCAGCATCCTGTCCTACAATGGCCGCGTCCAGTTTGGCCTCATCACCGACCGGAACATGGTCGACGATCCGCAATGGATTGCCGACCAGTTCGGCCGCGAATTCGAGAAGCTGCTCTGGCTGGCATTGCTCGAAACACCCGAACGGCTGGCTGATCCGCTGCTCGTGGCGGACGACGTGAACGCCCTGAGCAAGCGGCACGACGCTCACGCGGCTTCCTGAGCCAACCGCGGCGGTCGTGGGTGCCCCCTGCTGCGCGGCCGGTCTTCGTCACGCAACGAGTCCGGTACGACTTCCCCGACGATCGCTCAATCGGCGAGTTCGGCCTTCGCAGCCTCGACGTCGAGCCGCTCCATGGCGTCCAAAGGAACGCAGGCGGCCGCTTCCTGGTAAAGCCGCTCGGCCTCCTTCATCTTCGCCTTGCCGAACATCAGGAGCAACGCGTTGGCGTACTCGATGCGGGTGATCGCCGACTCGGGGTTGAGTTTCATCGCCGTATCGAGGAGATCCTTGCCGACATCCTTCTTGACGCCGTAAGTGATGCCGCCGACCAGCGCACCAACCTTGTCGATCACTTCAGCATGATAGGCGCCGAGGGCAAGATGAGCGTCGGCATGCGCGGGTTGCAGTGCCAATGCCTGTGTCAGGCTGTGCTTGATCTTGCCACCCAGCCCCTGCGCCAATGCCTTGACGACCGAGATGCTCTGGCTGTAGCGACCGAGCGCGAAGGCATGCAGATACCATGCGTTGGCATCGTCCGGCGTCTCTTCCTGCTGCTCCTCGCAGCGCTGTGCCACCTCGTTCAACAGGCTCAGCTTGCGCTCGTCGTTGGTCTCCAGATAGCTGGCGTAGATCGTCGCCGCCTTGTTGGCCACGTTGTAGCCAGCCCGGCCGCAGGCCAACCCGGCGGCGACCGCCTGCTCGAAATCACCGGCGTGGTAACCCCGCCAGGCATCCTGCAGCTTCGCGTCGGCCGGGAATGGCTCACAGTCGCCACGATGCAGACGAGCCCAGTTCTTTTGCAACGCCGGGCCGGAATGGTTGTACGCCTTGTCGGGATACGGAAACTTGGTCCATGCCATTGGACATCCTCCTCGATGGGTTGGGAAAGAACGCTCACCCGCGTCGGATCAGGCCGCGAGGTACTCCTGTGCGAGCCTGTCGAGCAGGCCCTTCGATTCTCCGACCAGAAAGGGCGACAACATCGCCATCACCTGATGGACTCCACGTCCGATACGGCCGCTTTCGAGCTTGCCGCGCGGATCGCAGGCGTACTCATAGGACAGCCAGTAAGTGGCGATGACCGTCATGTTCGTCGCCAGCGCCCGCAACTCGTCCCTGCTGGCGCGCATGGCGCCAGCAAGAACGAGACCCTCGCAGAGCGTCGTCGCCGTCCGCACCTTGTGCAGGAGAATCTGTCGGAAATGGACTTCCAGCAGACGGTTGCGCGTCAGCAGGTCATTCAGGTCGCGGTAGAAGAAGCGGTACTTCCAGATCTGCTCGAAAAGCAGATGCAGGAACAGCCAGATGTCTTCCACGTCGGCCGGTCGCCGGGTGGGCGCAGCGAGCGTGTCCTCGATCTCCCGCTCGAAGACGGCAAAGATCGACTCCAGAATTTCGTCCTTGTTATGAAAATGATAATAGAGATTGCCCGGACTGATGTTCATCTCGTCCGCGATTACCGTCGTCGTGACGTTCGGTTCACCGAAGTCGTTGAACAGGCGCAGGCTCGTCTCGATGATCCGCTCGCGCGTACGCCGCTTCGGCTTCCTCTCCATCAGCTCTCCGTGTCGACCTCTCCACGGAAACCAGAATAGCACTCTGCGTGGTGCCAGGGAATCCTTGTCGACAGTACCGCCAGCCGGGCGCCACGGCGACGCGAGTGCCTCAGTCTCCCTGCGTCCGCAACCAGCGCTCGAGATCCGCCAGGGAGGCTTCGAGCGCGCCCGCGCTCGTTGCCAGGTCGGGCCGGCGCTTGTGCGGCAGCAACGAACGGCTGTGGTCCTTGAGCACACCCAGATTGAGCTCGATGCCGTGGCGGGCAAGGATCGGCCGCAACTCGTGCCGGCGACGGTAGAGATCGCTGCGCGTCCGCTGATAGGCATGCTCGCAGAGACGGCTGCGCCCACGATAGCTGAAGACGTTGGTGAAGAACATGTCTACATCGTCGCGGGTCGGCTCGAACAGGACGACATCGCGTCCCTTGAATTCGTGCCGATAGCGATCCATCCCGGTGCGCATCCGCGAATGGATGATGGCGCGAAAGGTCTGCGACAGAACTACCGGCAGGCCGCCGTCGACGAGGTGCTCGGGCGCATGCGGAGGATTCTCGTGCAGCGGTCGCTGGGCAGCCAGTCGCGAGTCGAAGGGTACGAGCGGGTTGATGCAGATGAGGAGTTCGGCACCGGCCTGCAGTGCCACGGACGCGTGCAGCGTCTTGATCAGGGCGCCATCGACGAAGTAGCGTTCGCCGATTCGCACTGGCGGAAACAGTCCCGGCAGCGCGGCACTGGCCTGCACTGCGACCGAAATCGGCACGTCGGCGTGCTCGGGCGATCCAAAGGCAACCGACTCACCGGTGTCGAGGTCGGTCGCGACGATGAACAGCCGCTGCTTCAGCTGCCGGAAATCGTTCGTGCGGCCACCACTGGAGAACAGCCGGCGGAGCAGTCGATCGATGCCGGCGCTGTTGAAGACGCCGGCCGGAATGGCATGACTCATGCTCTGGAAGGCCTCGATCGGCCGTAGATGCCACGGATCCGACAGGTACTGGCGAAGCGACGACCAGAACAGGACCGGCACTGCCAGCGCCCGCCGCACGTACTCCCCGAAGGCGGGCCGCAGCAGCATCTCGGGATCGAACACCTCGTCCGTGTCGTTCTCGACCAGCATCCGCGCCAGCTTGTCGGGCCCAAGCCCGTTGGCCACCGCCGCCGCGATGAAAGCACCCGAACTGACGCCGACGTAGATTCCGAAGGCAGTGAAGTCGACGCCCTCGAGCGCCTCTGCCAAAGCTGCCATCGCGCCAACCTCATAGATTCCCCCAACCGGGCCACCGCCGGCAAGCGCGAGGCCAATCAATGGGTGCATCGTCGCAGCGTTCATCGGTCGTTCCTTTGGCGATGGGGAAACGGCATGCAACAGTCGCTGGCCGACGGCTTCGCGAGCAAGCCCGTCGACTTCGCTTCGACAGCGACGTCAGAAGTCCACGGCGGCAAGCCAAGCATGCTGCGGGCTTGCCCACTCGCGGAGTGCAACCGTCCCCACGGAGTTGGCCGAGCCCGAAACGAGAAGCGGGCAGCGGGACGTAGCGGTCCCGCACGCACCAGCCTACTCGCCGGTCTGTGGAATCGTGTTCAGAACGTCGGCCGGCGTCACCGGCGGCGGCGCCTTGGCCGTGGTCGGTTTGGCAGCGGCACGGCGTGGTGCCGCCCGTACCGTCGCCGGCTTGCTGGCGGGAGCCTTCTCTTCCAGCCCGGCGACCGCGCTGTCGGTAGCCGGCGCTGTCGGCCTGGCGGCCCGCGCAGCCGCCTTCGGCGCGGCCTTCCCTTCGGTCAGCGCCTGCACGGCCGCGCTCAATTCGACGACGCGCCGCGACAGCCGCTCGATATCCTGCTTGCTCGGAACGCCGAGGCTGCCCAGCGCACGCGCCACGCGGTCCTCGAAGACCTGCTCGAGCCGGTCCCAGGTACCTGCTGCCTTGCCGGCCACCTGCGCGATCCGCTCGTCGGTCATCTTGCGTGTCCTCGACTGGATGCTCTCGCCTTCCTTCACCAGCGCCTCGAAGACCTTGCCGCCTTCTTCCTGTGCCTTGGCAAAGGCGCCAAGGCCCGCCAGCCAGATCTGCTGGGCCGATTCCTTGACGGTCGACGCCAGTTGGTTCTCGCTCACATCACCAGCCAGTTCCTTGAGTTTCCTGCCCATTTCGGTCTCCTTAAAGACGATAATCAAGAGGTCAACAAGTTTTTCGCTTGCCCTGGGAAGAGAGTCTAGTGACAATATCTAGAGGACGCACACTAAAGGTCGGCGCAAGCTTCTCCAGCCGAGGGCGATGGGAGAGCACGCAACATGACCACAGACTACCGACATGAGGAGAATGGGATGATCTACTTCGTCACTGGCGCCACCGGGTTCATCGGCAAGCGGCTCGTCGCCAGGCTGCTCGCGCGCCCGGAAGCCACCGTCTATTTCCTGACGCGCGCCGTCGAGCAGCCCCGCCTGCGTGAATGGTACGACTACTGGGGCTGCGACGAAAGCCGGGCCATCCCGATCGTCGGCGATCTGACACAGTCCGAACTCGGTGTCGCGAAGGCGGACGTGCACAAGCTCAAGGGCAGGATCGACCACTTCTTCCACCTGGCTGCGATCTACGATCTGAAGGCAGGCGCCGAGGAGCAGCAGCGAGCCAACGTCGACGGCACCCGCAACACCGTCAGGCTGGCCGAGGAGCTCGCTGCCAGGCACTTTCACCTCGTCAGTTCGATTGCCTCCGCGGGTCTCTTCGAAGGACTCTTTCGCGAGGACATGTTCGAAGAAGCGGAGAACCTCGAGAATCCGTACTTCCGCACCAAGCACGATTCCGAAGGCATCGTTCGCCGTGAGTGCAAGGTCCCGTGGCGCATCTTCCGTCCAGCGATCGTCGTCGGTGACTCGCGCACCGGCGAAATGGACAAGATCGACGGCCCTTACTATTTCTTCAAGCTGATCCAGAAGATGCGCCGGATGTTCCCGTCGTGGATGCCGACGATCGGCATCGAGGGCGGGCGCATCAATGTCGTGCCGGTCGACTTCGTCGTCGCCGCGATGGACCACATCGCGCATCTCGAGAACGAGGATGGCCAGTGCTTCCATCTCACGGACCCGACCCCGATGCGCGTCGGCGACCTGCTCAACACCTTCGCCCGCGCGGCACACGCGCCGGAAATGGCGATGCGCATCAATGCCGCCCTGCTCGGCTTCATCCCTCGCTCGATGCGCAAGGCGATGTTCGCGCTGACACCGGTGCGGCGCATCCGCACGGCGGTGATGAAGGATCTCGGCCTGCCCGATGACATTCTCGATTTCGTCAACTACCCGACGCGTTTCGACTGCCGCGAGACGCAGCGCGCGCTCAAGGGCAGTGGCATAGCGGTTCCGCCGCTCGAGAGCTATGCCTGGCGCCTTTGGGATTACTGGGAACGACATCTCGACCCCGACCTGTTCATCGACCGGACGCTGCGCGGACAGATCGAGGGCAAGGTGGTACTGGTCACGGGTGGCTCGTCCGGGATCGGCAAGGCGACGATCCGCAAGATGGCCGAAGCGGGGGCGATTGCCGTGACGATTGCCCGTGACGCGAAGGCGCTCGACGAAGTCCGCAAGGAGTTCGAGGAAGCCGGGCTGCGCCTGATCACGCACGCAGTGGACGTGGCCGACCCGCAGCAGTGCGAGGCTTTCGTCAAGTTCATGAACGAGGAGCATGGCGGCGTCGACATCCTGGTCAACAACGCCGGCCGTTCGATCCGCCGTGGCATCGAGAACTCCTTCGACCGCTTCCACGACTTCGAGCGGACGATGGAGGTCAACTACTTCGGCGCCTTGCGACTGACCATGGGGTTCCTGCCGGCGATGATCGCCAGGCGCAAGGGCCACGTGATCAACATCTCGTCGATCGGTGTCCTGACCAATGCGCCCCGCTTCTCCGCCTACGTCGCTTCCAAGGCAGCGATGGACGCCTGGGCGCGCTGCGCGGCGTCGGAGTTTGCCGATCGCGGCATCGAGTTCACCACCATCAACATGCCGCTGGTGAAAACCCCGATGATCGCCCCGACCAAGCTCTACGATCAGGTGCCGACGCTGACCCCGGACGAAGCCGCCGACATGATCGTCGAAGCGATCATCCACAAGCCGGTCCGCATCGCCACCCGACTGGGGATCTTCGGCGCCCTGCTGCACTCGCTGACGCCGAAGGTGGCGCAGATCGTCATGAACACCAGCTTCCGCATGTTCCCCGATTCCAGCGCCGCCGCGCACAAACCCAACGAGCCCGCGCCGCAGACGGCGGATCAGGTCGCCTTCTCGCAGATCATGCGCGGCATCCATTTCTGATCGGCTGTCGGTTGCATTCGTCCTGGCGTAGCGCCGCGCGGGCATCGGCGAGGCGCCGGACGATCGACGCACGGTGCTTGCAGAGCGATCTGCCGGCCCCTTCGACGCATATCCATAACACCACCACGCCAAGCCAGTTTTCGGACACCGATCACCATGAGCACGCCGACCACGAAACCCGGCCCGGAGAACGACCCACGCCAACTCCTGAAAGAGTTGCAGGAACGCTTCCCGGTCTTCCGCGAATGCCAGGCACTGGCGATCGGCATCGACAAGCAACTGCTGAGTTGCCTGCCGGGCGTCGATCGCAGGACGCTGCGCATTGCCCTGGCGATGCATACACGCTCGTTGCGTTACCTGAAGACGCTGGCGGGAGCCACCGAGCGCCTCGGTCTCGATGGCCAGCGAAGCGGTGAGGTCACCGCGGCACACCGCGGTCATGCTGCCGAAGTGGTGAAGGAGCGACTGCAGAAACAGGCGGAAGAACGCAAACAGCAGCGCGCAGCGAAAGAACAGGCACGGCGGACCGGCGAGAAACTGGGCCTGCTCGTGGAGAAGTTCAACCGCAACCGTTAGCCACTCCGTGGCAGCCTCGCGCTTCCGCCGCAACGAGGCTCGCGGTCGCGGATGGGCGGTGGGACGCAAGCAGCCACGGCACATCAGTGTGGCAGAAAACCATGGATCACTTGCTCAAAGACAGTACAAAGATCGAGCTCTACGCCTGGCTCGATGACGATGCCGAGCTGCCGGGCTGGGACATCCTGGTCGGCAATCCGTTCGGTCGCTCGTTGCCGGAAGACCAGTTCACGACAGTCCAGAACTACTTCGCCGAGTACCATCTCGAGTATTTCCGGCAACGCCTGTACCGGCAGTTCCCGAGCCGCCTGCATGCCCTGCTGCTCTTTGCCACCCGCATCGACGCCGAAACCTTTCGCCAGAAGCACCCGACGCGTGTCTTCGGCAAGGCGCTCGTGCGTGCGCGCAGCAAGGGCGCCTACGTCTGCTCCTTCCATGACTCGAGCTGGCTAGACTACCTGCGGCTGCCGCACAGCCTCAGCCTGGCGGCCCTCGACGAGATTGCCAATCACTACTGGCGCGGCGCCCTGGTCGAGGAGGTCGGCCTGACCTTCCTCAATGAACGATGGCGCGAACCGCCGGTCATCGAAGCCCTGTTCCAGGGAACGCTCGAAACTGTCACCCGCCGCGCGGAGAGCGGCTGGCTGCCGGGGTTTTCATGAATCCGCAGCGGACGGGACTCCGTGCCTGCGACGGCCCTTGTGCGTCGACGCGACGCAGAGCACTTGGCAGCACCCGCCAACGTTTCAGCAACACTTGGGCGGGGACCGGGCAACGGCTCCCCAGCGCTCGTGTCGCGCAGCACCGCACACCCTGCCGGGTCATCGGCGGGTCACGCGAAACGATCGAGCACGTCGGCAGCCAGGTCGGTCGATCCGCGGTCGACGTCGTTGCAAGGATGTGACAGGCTTTCGCCACATGAGCGGATCTCGTCCCTCTCTCATCATCGCCGGTTCTCGCGAATTGGCGCTGCAGATCGCGGTGCACGCCGCCACATGGGGCGGATTCGATGTTGCCGGGTTCCTGGATGACCGGCGCCCGGCAGGCGAGGATGTCGGTCCTGCGAAGGTTCTGGGGGGGACTTGCGATGCGGCGGCCGTGCGCGGAAACGCATGGCCGTCGTTCCTTGTCGGGATCGGCTACCAGAGCATGACTGGGCGCGCGCTGGTGTACGGGCGGCTGCTCTCCGCCATGACTCCGGCGACGCTCATCCATCCGTCCGTGGTGCGCGGACCGATGACGGACGTCGGCCCCGGTTCCGTCGTTCTCGGCGCCTGCTCGCTTGACCTGCGCGCCCGGATCGGCAGCAACGTGTTCGTCAACCCCGCGTGCTCGCTGTCGCACGACTCCGTCGTGGGAGACCACTGCTTCCTGGCACCCGGTGTCGTGATCGCCGGCAATGTGCTGATCGACGAGGCTGTGTTCCTGGGCATTCGGACGGTCGTCTCGGACGGAATCCACATCGCGTCCGGGGTGCGCACCGGCGCCGGCGCTGTCGTCGTACACGACCTGGACGCGCCCGGCCTCTACGTCGGCACGCCAGCGCGCCGCGTCCGCGACTGAAACGCTGTCCCGAGACCGCCCCAGCGTGGCGACGCGGCTTGCTCCGACGCCACGCTGGTTGCGGCCTTGACGAGATCAGCAGGGCGCCGCAGTCGAGTGACCGGATGCAACGCTGGCCGATGCGGTCGAATCTCCGTACGGCAACAGGCGCTACTCGCGGCGGCAGTTCGGCAGCACGGCAGCAGGGTTAAACGCGTGATTTATTTGGCTGGATGCATGTGATCCACGCGTTATCATTTGCAGCGTCCTGATCGGTGAAACGCGACTGCAGGACAGCAGCCGCCCATACCGGTCGCCACAGCATTCGCCATCAATACCATAGTGGAACACCACCGACCATGCCAACACCGTTGCACGCGCTGATCCAGGGCCCACCGCAGCCGATTGTTGAGGCGCCACGACCACAGATCAGCATCGTTTCCACCCTGTACCGTTCGCGGCCCTTTCTCGAAGACTTCCTCGACGGCTGCCTCGAGGCTCTGCGCCGGCTCGCCATCAGCGACTTCGAAATCGTCCTGGTGAACGACGGCTCACCTGACGATTCCCTCGACTACTTGCTGGCACGCCGCCACGACTTGGCGGAACTCGTGGTCGTGGACCTGTCACGCAATTTTGGCCATCACCATGCCATGCAAGCGGGCCTGCGGCAGGCACGTGGCGACCTGGTTTTCCTGATCGACTGCGATCTCGAGGTCTCCCCGTTGAGCCTGTGTTCATTCCACGACAAACTGCGCGAGACCGGCTGTGACATCGTCTTCGGTTATCAGGAGAGGCGCAAGGGGGGCTGGTTCGAACGGATCAGCGGCGGCCTCTTCTGGAAGGGATTCAACCTCCTGAGCGAAACCAGGATTCCCGAGAACATCGTCACCGAGCGCCTGATGAACCGCCGTTTCGTCGACGCGCTACTGCAGTTGGGCGACCACAACCTGTTCCTCGGCGGGATGATGAGCTGGACCGGCTTTCACCAGATCGGCATCGCAGTGGGCAAGAGCCAGCGCGAGGGAGCGAGCACCTACACGCTCCTGAAGCGCGTCAGCCTGATGGTCAACGCGGTCAGTTCGTTCTCGGCGCAACCCCTGGTCTGGCTGTTCAACTTTGGCGCCCTCGTCACCGCAGTCAGCTTTTCCTACGTCATCTACCTGATGATCAGAAAGCTGCTGTTTGGCGATGCCCTGATCGGCTTCACTTCGGTCATGGGGCTGATGGCGCTGAGCCTGGGAATCCTGACCATGGCCATCGGGCTGGTCGGCGTCTACCTGGGCAAGGTCTTCACGCAGGTCCAGAACCGGCCGAACTATATCGTCAAGGACATCCACCGGTGATGCGTAGAGCTCCCACGCGCCGCTTGCCGCGCTGCCGCCGGACGCCACCCCCCGCCATCGTCGGCTGCAGGGCGCGCGGCCCGGTCGAACGGAACCCGGCGAAGGCTCCGGCAGGGTGGAGCGTTCAGCGCAACAGCGAAGCCCCGCGATTGCAGGAGATGGGAAGCCTGAAATGAAATCCGTTGCCATCCTGCAATCCAACTACCTGCCGTGGAAGGGTTACTTCGACATCATCCACAGTGTGGACCTCTTCGTGTTCTACGATGACGTTCAATACACGCGGCGTGACTGGCGCAATCGAAACCGGATCAAGACCACGCGCGGCGCCGAGTGGTTGACGGTCCCGACCGATGGTGACCAGGACAAGCGCATCTGCGACGTGCGACTGACCGATCCACGTTGGCAAGGCAAGCACTGGAAGTCGATCGAACAGTCCTACAGCAAGGCGCCATTCTTCCACTCCTACCGCGAGTCTCTGCAGGAGGTCTATCTCGGTCGACGCTGGGACCACCTGTCCGACCTCAACCAGCACCTGATCATGATGATCGCGCGCGAGATGCTGGGGATCCGGAGCGAGTTTGCCGACTCGCGAACCTATGCTGCACGCGGCAGCAAGCAGGAGCGGATTCTCGATCTCCTCGATCGCTGCGCGGCCAGCTCCTACCTTTCAGGCCCAGCCGCCAGGGACTACATCGAAGAAAGTCGTTTTGCGGAGCATGGAATCGAGCTGCATTGGCAGGATTACTCTGGCTACCCGGAATACGTCCAGCCGCATCCACCCTTCGTGCATGGAGTCACCATTCTCGATCTGCTGTTCAGCGTCGGCCCGGACGCTCCGTGGTACATCTGGGGCTGGCGCAGCGACCGGCGTGACCCATTGGCGCGGCTGCCGGCGGCAGTGGCGGGCAACGCCGGATGAAAGCGAAACTGCTGCATGTGCTGGGAGGCGGGCAATGGCAATTGCCGACCGTACGACTCGCCAAGGCCCTCGGGCACCGCGTGCTGGTCAGCGACATGTATCGCGAGCGGCCAGCCTATGCCTTGGCGGACGAGCACGAGGTGGTCGATATCACCGACTGCGGAGCGACGCTGCAGCTTGCCTCGCGCTACCGCATCGACGGCATCATCTGCGACACCACCGATGTCGGCGTCGCGACCGCCGCTTTCGTCGCCGAGCGACTCGGACTGCCGGGAATCGGCTACGAGACGGCGCGCAATTTCACCGACAAGGGGCGGATGCGTCGCCTGACCGCCGCCGCCGGCATGGTCGTTCCCCGTTACCGCCTGCTGTCGTCGGCCGCCGGTCTGACGGCGGCGGCGGCAGAAGTCGCCTACCCGCTGATCGTCAAGCCGGTGGACAGCCAGTCGGGGCGAGGCGTCAGCAGACTGTCCGGACCGGACGGACTGGATGCCGCCTACCGTCTCGCGCGAAGCTGCTCGCGGTCGGGTGAGGTTCTGATCGAAAGCTGCGTCGACGGCAGCGAGATCATCGTCGACGGCTTCGTGGTTGCCGGAACGGCCCGGATCCTGGGCATCGCCCGGAAGGTGCCGTTTGCCGATTCGCTCACCGTCTCATCCCGCATTCACTATCCGGGAGCGCTGCCAAACGCCGAATTCGAGCGCATCCGGGCAACGGTCTGCTTCACGCTGTCGGTGCTCGGTCTCCAGGATGGCGTATTCCACGCCGAGTTCATGCTCAGCGGCGAGCACGTGGTGCCACTTGACATCGCTGCGCGCGGCGGCGGCGACATGATCTACACCCACGTCCTGCCGCACATCTCGGGGGTCAACGTGAATCAGGCGATGATCGAACGGGCACTCGGTGAGCCGGTCCACATCAACCCGCTGGCGGTGCCACGAGCCGCAAACATCGAGTTCTTCAGCATGCCACGGGGCACGATAGCGGAAATCGGCGGGGCCGACGCCGCAGCCGCGGTTGCCGGTGTCGTCGCAGTCCACTTCAACCTGCAAGCCGGTGATGAAGTCGGTCCGCTCGAGCACAAGGATCGCCGCCCCGGCTATGTTGTCAGCCTCGCCGACAACCCGGCCGAGGTCATTGAGATCGCCCGGCGTGCCATTTCCCTGTTGCGGGTCCGCATGGCTGGCGACGACGGATTCACCAGCATCGGCTGATTGACTGAAAGGAGAGCAGGATGAAGTTCTTCGACTCGCTGACGCACGTCACCCGTGACGGCAGCTGGTGCGGCGAGCGGCGCTACGACGCAACGCTTGCGCGGCTGTTGCAGGACATGGACGAGGCCGATGTGTACCGTGCCTGCCTGGTGGCTATCGCCGATTACGTCGACAACGAAGTGATCATCGAGTCGGCGCGCGCGCATCCGCAGCGCTTCGTCCCGATCGCCGGGCTCAACCCGCGCACCCTGCCGACGCTGCGCCGGGTCGAGGCGGTGGTGTCCGAACTGGCAGCGCAGGGCTTCGCCGGCATCAAGCTGCATCCGCGCATGAACGGCTACGATCCGCTCGACGCGAAATGCATCGCCGTCTTCGACGCGGCAGCCGAGCACGGGCTGGTTATCCTGCTCGACACGCTCTTCCGGCGTCGCGGACTGGCGACGACCAATGCCCCCGACACCATCGACTACATCGCCAACGCCTGCCCGGACACGCGCATCCTGCTGCTGCACGCCGCCGGTCCGTCGATGCTCGACCTCTTCGAGATCGTGCGCGCCAACCCGAACCTGATGCTCGATTTTTCCTTCACGCTGATGCGCTACGCCGGCAGCCGCCTCGACGACGACATGCGCTACCTCTTCTCGACGACCGACCAGTTGATCACCATCGGCTCTGACTTCCCCGAGTACCCGCCGGCGAGGATCCTCGAACGCTTCGCCCTGCTCAGCGAGGGCATCGAAGCACACCGTGTCGAGAACATCATGTACCGCAACCTCGAACGCCTGTTTGCCGGCTACCAGGTGCCGGTATGATCAGCGGCGAGCAGCGCCGCGCCGTCTTCGCGGTTCAGCCGGGCCAGCCCGCGGCGGGTGGGAGTGCGTCCCGGGACAACACCCACTGGTTGCTCCCCGCGCTGCTCCTGGCTGCCCTGGCCCTGCGCCTGGCGTTCTTCACCGGCTGCTTCGGTTCCGACGAAGTGACCTACACCGAGCAGGCGCTGAAGATTGCGCACGGAGAATGGGCGCGCTCCGACTACATCGGCGCCGTTCGCCTGGGAATCAGCCTGCCGGTCGGTTTCCTCGTCTCGATGCTGGGCCGCAGCGAGTTCGTTGCCAACCTCTGGTCCCTGCTCTGCTCCTTGGGCGAAATCGCCCTCGTCTACCTGATCGCGCGGCGCTTCTGGGGCGAGCGGGCGGCCGTGCTGTCAGGACTCGTCCTCGCCTTCACCCCCCTGCACGCCCACTATGCCGGGCGCCTGATGGCCGACGCGCCACTCGCCTTCTTCATCAGCCTGAGCTTCTTCGCCCTCTTCGAGGGCGATCGCAGCGGTCGGCGAGCGTACTACCTCTGCGCCGGGCTGGCAGCCGGCTTCGTCTGGTGGATCAAGAGCTCGGTCGCGCTGGTTTACGTCCTCGTCTTTGCCCTCTACGTGGTTCGCGAAAGGCGGCTGCATGGCAAGTGGCTGCTGATGGCCACTGGCTTCCTGGCAATGCTCGTGCTCAACGGACTGCTGTTCCTGATCATGGAAGACGACTTCTGGAAGATCTGGCGGATGACGACCTCGGGCGCCGCCGAGTACGTCCAGAAGGTGAGCAGCAGCAACGACCCGACCTTCTACCTGCGGCTCCTCCTGCTCGACATCAAGCACACCTGGCTGCTCGGGCCACTGGCAGTGGCGGGACTCCTTCTCTGGCTGACGCGGAATCGGCACGACGACGGCCTGACCCGTATCGCCATCTGGTGCCTCGGACTGATCGGCGTTTTCAGCCTGTTCATCGTCTCGTTCAGACCGCTGCTGTTGATCACCAAGCAGGTGAACTACGCCATCGTGTTCCTCGCCCCGCTCTCCCTGCTGGCAGGCTATGCACTGTCGCGCCTCGGCCGCAGCCTGGCGACCCTGGTCGCCGTTGGGGCGATCATTCCCCTCGGCATCATTGGCACCGCACTTGAACAACAGGTCATCCAGTCCTTCGTGGCGAACAGCAAGGCGGCGCTTCATTACGCCCGCGAGCGTCCCGACAGCGTCGTCTTCGGCATGACCAGCGCCATCCGCACCGGAAACTACGCCCGGCTGTTCGCAACGTCCCCAGCCGATGCGCCACGCATCGCCGATATCCAGTTGCTCGCCCGAAACGCCCCGGGCGTGGCCTTGAAGGCGGACGCCGACGGATTCGTCGCCTACGCGGTTTTCGATCGCCAGACTGCGGACTGGGGCCAGCAGGGCCCGTATTCACGCCAGGATGGTCTTCCCCGCTGCTGGCACCGCCTCGGCGAACTCGAGCCGGCCGGCATGGGACTCGGTTCATGGGTCGTCAGCGGTCTGCGTTCTGCCGCAGCGATCCTGCCTGCCGTGATCGCCGAGAAGGTGACAAGGCAGCTGGACTTGCTGGCACGCCCCCTGCCGGCGACGATCTACGGCATCAGAGCCGATTGCCTGGCGGACACCGCCGACGCGGAAGCGCGCTGAGGCGCGTGCTGCGCCGGCGGAAATCTGACGATGACTGATCATTCGATCACATTCACCAGCTTCTCCTCGCGCTATCGTTCGCGACGCCGCTGGAGGTGCCGCGGTCTGCGCGCGGCAGGCTCCCAGGGAAGACGAGCAGCAGCGCCGCCAGACGTCGATCGCCGGGGCACCACCAGGCCAACCCCCCGCCGACAGATCGCGGGCAAGACCACCGGTTGGCGGACCTTGACGAGGAGAAAGCCCGATGCAGGCGAGATTTGACATTCCCGGACACGTATACATTGCGCTCACGCTGCTGTTCACGGTGTACGGCCAGCTCGTTCTGAAGTGGCAGATGGGCAGCGTCGGCCCCATGCCCGCAGGTACGCTCGGCAAGCTGCAATTCCTGCTCCTGCAGTTCCTCAACCCATGGATCATGACCGGCCTGGCGTCCGCCTTTCTCGCCTCGCTGGCCTGGATGGCAGCCATGACACGCCTCGACCTGAACTACGCCTACCCGTTCATGAGCCTGGCCTTCCTCATCGTCATGGCTTTCTCGGTCGTCTTTCTGAATGAGGCGCTTTCGCTGCAGCGAATCCTGGGCACGTTGCTGGTGGTCACCGGCCTGGTGATCATGACTCGCTGATCAACAAGCAAGCCCGACCCACGCCTCGCCTTGGCCCCACTTCGACATCGCGTTCGGACCAACACTCATGATCCCGTTCAACAAGCCGTACATGACCGGCAAGGAACTCTGGTACATCTCACAGGCACACGCCGCCGGACACCTCGCCGGCGACGGCCAGTTCACCCGGCACTGCAACAACTGGCTGGAAAGCCGCATCGGCTGCCGCAAGGCCCTGCTCACCCACTCCTGCACCGCAGCGCTGGAGATGGCGGCGATCCTGGCCGACATCAAGGAGGGTGACGAGGTGATCATGCCCTCCTACACCTTCGTCTCGACCGCCAACGCCTTCGCCCTGCGGGGTGCGGTACCGGTCTTCGTCGACATCCGGGCCGATACGCTCAACATCGACGAAACACGGATCGAGCAAGCCATCACGCCGCGCACCAGGGCGATCGTACCCGTGCACTATGCCGGAGTCGCCTGCGAGATGGACAGCATCATGGACATTGCCCGACGTTACGGCCTGCTGGTCATCGAGGACGCGGCGCAGGGCATCATGGCCACCTACAAGGGCCGGCCTCTCGGCAGCATCGGTCACCTGGCAGCGCTGTCGTTCCACGAGACGAAGAACATCATCTCGGGCGAGGGCGGTGCACTGCTGATCAACGATGCCAGCCTGGTGACCAGGGCCGAGATCGTTCGCGAGAAGGGGACCAACCGCAGTCAGTTCTTCCGTGGGCAGGTCGACAAGTACACCTGGGTCGACATCGGCTCTTCTTATCTCCCCGGAGAGATCATCGCCGCCTTCCTCTGGGCGCAGATGGAAGAAGCAGACGCCATCAACAAACGCCGGCTTGCCCTCTGGTCGACCTACCATCAGTGGTTCCGGCGAGCCGAGGAGAAGGGTGCCTGCCGGCGGCCAATCATTCCGCGCGACTGCTCGCACAACGCGCATATGTATTACCTGCTGCTGCCCGACCTCGAACGCCGAACGCGCTTCATAGAAACGATGCGAGCGCACGCCATCGGCACGGTGTTCCACTACGTCCCGCTGCACAGCGCGCCCATGGGCCAGCAACTCGGACGCATCTGCGGCAGCATGGGTCATACCGATTCACTGTCCGAGCGGCTGGTTCGCATGCCCCTGTGGCTCGGTCTCGAGGACGAGCAGGCACGGATCATCCAGGAAGCAACCAACGCTCTTGCTTGATGGCGACATCTCCGGCAGCACAGTCCGGCTGCGGCGCGCAGGCTGCCATGTTCCGCGGAGTGCCGCTAGAATGCGAAGTGCGCCGGATCATGCCGACGGCGCTGCAAGACCGTCGCCGGCACGATACGCTGCCAGCCACCTCGACCAGGATGGCACAAACCCGAACGGGACGCAGTGCGCAGCGAGCCACCGGCGCTGACCGTGACCTCCCACCACCCCACCTGAGAACAGGAAAGCCGAGCATGTTCAGCGATGCCAACCGGTCCCGCCACCTCCCTGACCATCCAGTCGTACGCCTTGCCTGCGTCATCGCCCTGTGGAGCCTGACCGGGGTCGCCAGTGCGCAGGTGAAGAACGTTACGGCTGCCGAGATGGCCGCAGCCCCAAGCTACTGCCCCTACACGGCAAGCCATGGCAGGAGCGGAACGCCCGGCGCCCCGTCCGCCGAAGCCAAGCGCTGGGTCGCCATCCTGGGCCCGACCTTCTGGCATTTGCACCATTATTGCTGGGGGAAGTTGAACCTGCAGCGAGCGATGCGCAGCAGCACCACCGAACAGGAAAGGCAGTTCCTTCTCGGCACCGTGGTCGGCGACTACTGGTATGTGATCCGGAACAGCAACCGCGATTTCATCCTGCTCCCCGAGATCTACGCCGGCATCGGCGAGATCGAACTGCGTCGCGGACGCCCGCCGGAAGCGAGCAGGGCCTTCGCCGAGGCCAGGGCGCTGAAACCCGATTACTCGCCCGGATATTCGCACTGGGCCGAGCACCTGATTCGGTCCGGACAGAAGGCAGAGGCCAAGCAACTGGTCAGGACCGGACTCGAATACAATCCGGACGCCAAGACCCTGCGCGAGCAGTATCACCTGCTGGGTGGCAACCCGTCGGAGATCGTGCCGCGGGAAAAGGATGGTGGGAAGCGAGCGGAACCGATCGACGATGGCGAATCGCTCATGCTCTTCGAAGAGTCCGAACCCGAGGCAGCTGGCGCGTCGCGCCGGAGCGCGACGACGCCCTGATACGCGCAGCGGAACCCGGCTCCCGCACGACCGCGCAGGCGCGCGCGTTCACATCCCCGGCAAGCGGGTGATCCGGGTGGAAACAGTACAAGAGTGCAAAATTGTGCTTGAGCACGCGCCATCCGCCCAGTATAATCCTGCCCTCAAACACGGCAAGGCGCCCGTAGCTCAGATGGATAGAGTACTTGGCTACGAACCAAGGGGTCGGGCGTTCGAATCGCTCCGGGCGTGCCACTGGCAGCAAACACTGAAGCCACCGTCGCGGTGGCTTTTTTGTCGCCTCCCGGCAGCCGTCCATGCGAGAATCTTATTTCATCCACCGAACCGCGCGGCGACACCACCTGCCACCTTGAAGATCCTGCTCAGCGGCAAGAATGGCCAGGTCGGCTTCGAACTGCAGCGAGCGCTCGCGCCGCTTGGCGAGGTCGTCGCGATCGGCCGGGCGGAGTGCGACCTTGCCAAGCCCGCGGCCATCCGCCAACTGGTCCGTGCGGTCCGCCCGGCGATCATCGTCAACCCGGCAGCGCACACCGCGGTGGACCGAGCGGAGACCGAGCGCGATCAGGCCTTCGCGGTCAACGCGACCGCGCCACGAGTCTTCGGCGAGGAAGCGGCGCGGCTGGGCGCGTTCGTCGTGCACTACTCGACCGACTATGTCTTTGACGGCAGCAAGGAAGGTCCCTACGATGAACTGGACGCAACCCGACCGCGCAGCGCCTACGGTCAGAGCAAGCGTGAGGGCGAAGTCGCCCTGCAGGCGGCCACCCCGCGCCACCTGATCCTGCGTACCGGCTGGATTGCCGGTGCCCACGGCGGCAACTTCGCGAAGACCATTCTGCGGCTTGCGAGCGAGCGCGACAGTCTCGGCGTCGTTGGCGACCAGTGGGGAACCCCGACTTCGGCTGCGCTGCTGGCTGACATCACCGCCCACCTCGTTCGCCAGCAGCAACGAGCGGACGACCTGCAAGCCTTCCCCTACGGAATCTACCATTGTGTCGCCGGCGGCGACACCAACTGGTGCGACTACGCCCGCTTCGTCGTCGACGAAGCGATCCGTGCGGGCAGGCAGCTGCGGGCGAAACCGGAAACGATCACGGCGATTTCGACCGCCGAATACCCGACTGCCGCCAGCCGCCCCGCCAACTCCCGACTCGACACGCGCAAGCTGCAGCATGCCTTCGGCCTGGAGCTGCCACACTGGCATAGGGGCGTGCGACACGTTCTGCAGCAGATCCTCGGCACCTGAACGATGCCTGGCAGCCGGCTCCCCTTCGCCGCATCGCGGCCCCACACCGACGGCAGCAGAGTGGCGACCGCCGCTGCAACCTCGACGACCAGGGAAGCCCGGCCAGCGAGAAGACAGGAACCGGAGCACGGATGATCGTCACCGCCACCGCCATTCCCGACGTCCTGCTGATCGAACCGGAAGTTTTCGGCGACGAACGCGGATATTTCTTCGAGAGCTTCAATGCCCGCTCGTTCGCCCGCGCAACCGGCCTCGAACCCTCCTTCGTGCAGGACAACCACTCGCGCTCCGCCCGCAACGTCCTGCGCGGACTGCACTACCAACTACCGCCGAAGGCCCAGGGCAAGCTGGTGCTGGTCGTGCAGGGGATGGTCTTCGACGTCGCGGTCGATCTGCGCCAGCACTCGCCGACCTTCGGCCGTTGGGTCGGTCACGAACTCAGCGGAGAGAACAAGAGGCAGTTGTGGATTCCCCCGGGCTTCGCCCATGGCTTCTTGGTGCTGTCGCAAAGCGCCGAGTTCCTCTACAAGACGACCGACTACTACTCGCCGGAACACGAGCGCAGCCTGCTCTGGAACGACCCGGACATCGCCGTCGACTGGCCGCTCGATGGGCCGCCGATTCTCGCCCGCAAGGATGCCGGCGCACCGCCGCTGGCGGCTGCCGACCGCTTCCCCTGAATCCCGTATGGCCCTGCGCTCGCGCAACTGCCGTGGCACGGTCGGCGCCCCGAGCGGCGGCTGCGGCGATCATGGCACCGCTCCGGAACGCCGATCGTCCGGCGGCAGCTTGCCGCCGGGGGTGACACGTGCGAAGATTGGCGACCGACCCCTCCCGCGCTGACCGACTTGATCGGACCACACGCTCACCCACACCAACACGGCATCAACATCGAAGCGCTGCTGGCGCACGTCCCGCTGTTCAACGGACTGGAACCCGAAGAGATTGCCCGCCTGGCCCGCGGCTCGCGTGAAATCACCGTGACCCGTGGCGACATCCTGTTCCACAAGGGAGACACGCCGACCGGCTTCTACCTGATCGTCTATGGGCAGGTCAAGCTGGCCTTCACCTCGCCACAGGGTGGCGAGAAGGTCGTCGACATCGTCGGCCAGGGCCAGACCTTCGGCGAGGCCGTCATGTTCATGGACAAGCCGTTCATGGTCTACGCGCAGGCACTCGCCGACTCGCTGTTGCTGCACATCTCGAAGACCGCGATCCTCGACGAGCTGGACAAGGATCCGAAACTCGGGCGCAAGATGATTGCCGGGTTGTCGATGCGCCTGCACCACCTGATCAACGATGTCGAGTCCTATTCGCTGCACTCCGGTCGGCAGCGGATCATCGGCTATCTGTTGCGCGAGTACCCGAACGGCGGCGAGCGGGCGATCACCGTGACGCTGCCGACCAACAAGGGCGTCATTGCCTCCCGTCTCAACCTGACGCAGGAACACTTCTCACGCATCCTGCACGAACTCTCCGAAAAGGGATTGATCGTCGTGGAAGGACGAAAGATTCACATCCCGGAAGTCGAGAAGCTGCGTTGCCACGAGCACTGAGGCCGGGGCCACACCATACCAACCAAGAGGAGACAATGAAGCATGGCACTGGAAACCGAGATCAAGCTGAGCCTGCCCGCAGCGGCCGTACGCCGCCTGTCGTCTCACCCGCTGCTGGCCGCAAGCAAGCCGATGCGACAGAAACTGGTCAATACCTATTACGACACCCCGGACCAGCGACTGCAGCGCAAGCGCCTCGCCGTTCGTTACCGGCAGAAGGGTGAGGCATGGCTGCTCACCGTCAAGAGCGACGCCCCGTCGCCCGGCGGACTGGCGCAGCGCCGCGAATGGGAAGTACCCGGCCAGCCGGGGCAGTTCGACTTCACCCATGTCGACAGTCCCAAATTGCGCCGCTTCCTCGATGAGGCCACAGCAGAGCTCGCCCCGGTATTCACCACCGACTTCACGCGCAGCCTGTGGGTACTGACGCCGCGCGAGGGCAGCCGCATCGAGGTTGCTCTCGACCGCGGAACGATCGTCGCCGGCGAACGCAAGGAAAGCATCTGTGAACTCGAAATCGAGCTGCTTGAGGGAGATGCCAGCGACCTCTTCGCCGCCGCCCTGGCCCTGCAGTCCGATCTGCCGCTGCACCCTGAAGGCGCCAGCAAGGCCGAGCGCGGCTACCGTCTGGCGCACGATGCCAAGCTGGCACCCGTCAAGGCGGGGCCAGTCCCGCTGAGCATGGGGATGACCAGCATCGGCGTCTTTCGCAGCACTGCTTTCTCCTGCCTGTCGCAGCTGCAGGGCAACGAACGCGGCGTCCGTGAAACCGATACCCCGGAGTTCATCCACCAGGCACGGGTGTCGATCCGCCGCCTGCGCTCGGCGATCCGCCTTTGGCGACCGCTGCTGCCCGAGGACTACGTCAGCAACTTCGACCCGCGCTGGCGGACGCTGGCCAACCAGCTCGGCGACACGCGCAACTGGGATGTCTTCATCACCGAGATCCTGCCGCCGATCGTCAAAGCCTTCCCCGATCATGGTGACGTCCAGAGACTGTCGACGCTGGCGCGCAACCACCTGACCGCCTGCCGCAAGACGGCGCAGGCGGCGATCAAGGCGGAGTCCTACTCGCAGCTGCTGCTCGAGTTCACCGCCGCCACGCTGGCGCTCCCGGAGAGTCGAAAGCCCACCATCACGACCTTTGCACCCCGTTCGCTGAACAAGCGCGCGAAGCGTGTCGCCGCGCTCGCAGCCGAAACCCGCGATTCGAACCCGGAAGCCCGGCACGCCCTGCGGGTCGCCCTGAAACGCCTGCGCTACGCCATCGAGTTCTTCGCGCCGCTGTTCCCGGCGAAGCGGCTGCAGCGCTACCACCAGAGTGCCGCCGGCCTCCTCGACCTCCTCGGACGGATGAACGACGCGACGGTCGCCGAGCAACTCGTCCTGCAGGCCGTTCCGGGCCACCACAGCGACCTCGTGCGCGCCTGGTTGGCGGGTCGCAACGACCTGATGCTGACGCAGCTGGAGCCGCTGCTGGCCGAGTTCCTCAGCCACCCGCCGCCTTGGGAACATGGCTGAACGCCGGGCCGGCGATCGGCCCTGAGCCGGCGCCGATGAGGTTGCAGCGAGCCGTCGCCAGCACGCCGAGGTGCCGCATGTGGCCGCGAACTGCCGCAGCCGGACGGCGAACAGCTTGATCCGCGCCGCCCTCGTGCTGATGCTCGCCGGCTGGCTGGGCATGGTCGCTGCCGCCGAATTGCCGGCCAGCGTCAGCCGCGCGCTCGAGCAGGCGGGAATTCCCGTCCGCTCGGTCGGCATCGTCGTGCAGGCGGTGGAGGGTGGAGCACCACTGCTCGCCCACAATGCACGGACAGCGCTGAACCCGGCGTCGGCGATGAAGCTGCTGACCACCTATGCCAGCCTCGAACTGCTCGGCCCCGCCCACACCTGGCGCACGGAAGCGCTCGCCGACGCCGCCGTCCGCGACGGCCGGCTCGATGGCAACCTCTACCTGCGCGGCAGTGGCGATCCCAGGCTCGGCCTCGAGCAGTTCTGGCTGCTCCTGCGGCAGATCCGTGTTCGCGGCGTCAGCGAGATCAGGGGCGATGTCGTGCTCGACCGCAGCGCTTTCGCCGTCGCCGAACACGATCCCGGGGCCTTTGACGGCCAGCCCCTGCGCCCCTACAACGCCGGTCCCGACGCGCTGCTGGTCAACCTGGCGAGCATCCGGCTGACGCTGCAGGCTGACGCCGCACGGTCGATGGTCAGGGTGATCGCCGAGACGCCGAGCGACGGCCTGCGCATCAGCAACCGGATCAGCCTCGGGCACGAGGGCTGCGGCGACTGGCGCGAACAGATCCGGACGACGGTCAGCGGCCAGACGATCGAACTCGCCGGCAGTTTCCCGGCGGCCTGTGGCGAGAAGGCGCTGCACCTCATGCCCTGGCCTGCCGACAATCAGGTCGAGGGACTCTTCCGCGCCCTCTGGCAAGAGCTCGGCGGCAGTTTCGGCGGCCGCGTGCGTGCCGGGCGGACACCGGGCACGGCCAGCATGATCGCCAGCCAGGAGTCACCGCCACTCGGCGAGATCATCCGCGAGATCAACAAGTACAGCAACAACGTCATGGCGCGCCAGCTGTTCCTCAGCCTCGATGGCGAGCGACCCGCCACCGCCGACGGCGCACGCCGGCAGGTCGGAGCCTGGCTGCGGGCCAAGGGCCTCAAGCTGCCCGAACTGGTGGTCGACAACGGCTCCGGGCTGTCGCGCAGCGAGCGCATCTCGGCCGAGGGGCTGACGCAGCTGCTGCACGCCGCTTGGCAGAGCCCGGTCATGCCCGAATTCATCGCCTCGCTGCCGCTCGCCGGCGTCGACGGCACGCTGCACCGGCGCCTCAACGGCAGTGCCGCCGGCGGCAGAGCGCATCTCAAGACGGGCTACCTCGAGGGCGTCCGGGCGGTGGCCGGCTACCTTCTCGATCAGGGCGGCAGGCGCTGGATCGTCGTCTTCCTGATCAACGACCCGAAAGCCAGGCTCGGCAAGCCGGCGATCGACGCCCTGCTGCAGTGGCTGGCGGAGCGCTGAGCGGCATCACTCACTTGCCGCCGCCCTTGCGGACTCCCGGCGCGATCAGGGGATGGTCGGAGCGCGAATTCTCGCGCACCCGTTTCGGCGTCGCCGACTTGGAAAGCGCGGCCAGCGCGACGAACCAGGCCTTCGGCATGTCGACCGGCAGTCCGGTCGGGATGCCGGCGATCTTGGCGGTCTCCATGAACGGGTGGCCGGGTTCCTCGAAGCCGGGCTCGGTGCACGAGATGCATGCAAAACCACCGCGCAGGCAGGAGCCGACGCCGTGCCAGGGCCGCAGGTTGCAGTCGGCACTGGCCTGCGTCCCCTTGCAGCCCAGGTTCTCCATCAGGCAACCGAGATCCGAGGGCTTCTGGGCGCTCGCCTTGAACTCGTAGTACTCGTTGCGCGGGCAGCCGTGGTGCACCAGTTGCTCGGTGTAGAAGCGCGGTCGCCGCCAGGCGTCGAGGTCGCCGGCAGCCAGCGCATCGAGCGCCAGCGCGAGCAGCGTATCGACGACCCAGCCGGGATGCGTCGGACAGCCGGCGACGTTGATCACCGGCATTCCCGAGCTGGAACGGAAGTCGATGCCCAGCAACCCGCCCTCCTGATCGCCGTCGAACTGCAGGCCGCAGGCCTCGCTGCGGTTCTCGCCGGCCGAGATGATGCCGCCGTAGGCGCTGCAGGTGCCGATCGCCAGCACATGCCGGGCGCGCAGCGCCAGATCACGCACCCACTCGATCAGCGGCCGGCCGGCCAGGGTCTGGAAGCGGCCGCTGCCGTTCGGGCCACGCAGCAGCGCGCCTTCGATGCACAGCAGGTCGAATGGCAGTTCGCCGGCGACGGCGGCGCCGAGCAGCGCCAGCGTCTCGCTGCCGCTGGTCTCCGACAGCGCGGGGTGGAAACACAGCTCGATGCCGCTCTCTGCCAGTTGCGCCAGCACGCCGTCGCGACCTTCGCCAGCCAGCAGCGACTGCGTGCAGCCGCCGCAACCCGCCGCCTGCAGCCAGATCAGTTTCATCCGCGCTCGAGCCCGTAGCGCACGAGCTTGCCGCGCAAGCCGACGCGCGACAGGCCGAGTTCGCTCGCCGCACGCGACTTGTTCCAGCGGTGGCGGATCAGCGTCTCTTTGAGGACGCGCGCCTCGAGCGCCTCCATCCGCTCCTTCAGGCCACCCGCGAGCGGAATCAGCTCGAGCAGATGGTCCTCGCTCTGGTTCACCGCCGGCGTGCGCAGGATGCGCGGCGCCAGCAGGTCGGCGCCGAGCCGTGGCGTGTCGGCGAGGGCGAGCATGCGCAGGATCTCGTTCTGCAGTTCGCGCACGTTGCCCGGCCAGGCGTAGGCAGCGAGGCAGGCCAGGGCCTCGGTACTGAAGCCGGCAACGCTCTTGCCGAGAAGCTTCTTGCCGGCATCGAGCAGGCTGCCGGCGAGGAGCGGAATGTCCATCGCCCGTTCGCGCAGCGGCGGCACGCGCAGCGTCACGGTGGCCAGCCGGTAGTAGAGATCCTCGCGGAAGGTGCCGGCGCGCACCTCGGCCTCGAGGTCATGGTGCGTCGCGGCGACGACGCGCACATCGACCGACTGCGGCCGCGTCGCGCCGAGCGGCCGGAACTCGCCCTCCTGCAGCACGCGCAGCAGCTTGACCTGGAAGACCGGGCTGGTATCGCCGATCTCGTCGAGGAAGATGGTGCCGCCATCGGCCTCCTGGAAGCGGCCAGGGCGATCCTCATAGGCGCCGGTGAAGGCGCCGCGCTTGTAGCCGAAGAGTTCGGCCTCGAGCAACTGGTCGGGCAATGCCCCGCAGTGCTCGACGACGAACGCCCGGTCCGCCCGCCGGCTGCGGTAGTGGATGGCGCGCGCGAGCATCTCCTTGCCGGTTCCCGACTCGCCGCTGATCAGGACCGACAGGTCGAACGGAGCGATGCGTTCGACGAGATCGCAGACGGCGTTGAGCGGGCTCTGCGGACTGCGGATCAGGCCATCGAGCGCAAATTCCCGGCGCGCGCGTTCCTGCCTGCTGTCGACCCGCCGCGCCAGCACCGGCTCCGCCGTCCGCAGCTCGAGCGACAGGCGCTGGTTCTCCTGCTGCAGGCGATGCACGCGGGCAGCGGTCTGCAGCGTCAGCAGCAGTTGTTCGGGCTGCCAGGGCTTGAGCAGGTACTGGTAGATGCCGGCTTCATTGACCCCGGCGATGATGTCCTCGGCGTCGGTATAACCGGAGAGGATGATGCGCAGGGTATCCGGCCACTGGCTGCGCACGCGCCGCAGGAACTCGACACCGCTCGTCCCGGGCATGCGCTGGTCGCAGACGATGATCTGCACCCACTCGCTTTCCATGATGCGCTGCGCCTCGTCGGCGTTCGCCGCGGTGAACACCTCGAAGTCCTCGTCGAGCGTGCGCCGCAACGCTTCCTGCGAGCGCACTTCGTCGTCGACGACGAGCACGGTCGGCAGGCGCGGTCTCGGGTTGGCGGTCATGGTGCAGGCTGCCAGCCAAGCTCGCGGTGAATCGCCAGATGGCGGGGCGTCCACGAGTGCGGGGTCTTGTGCACGAAATGGTGCCGGGCGATGTGGTAACTCGGGTCGAAACCGTAGAAGTTGCGCTCCAGTTCAGCCATTTCGGCGGCGCGGTAGTCTGCCAGCGGCCGCTGCAGCTCGTCGGCCGCGCGGCGCGCGCGCTTCTCCCGCAGGCGGCTGGCGAGACCGGGCGCCTGCGCGAGTTCGCGTGCGCGCCGCGCGACGTCGATGCGGAAGGACTCCGGATCGTTCGCCAGGCAGGCATCGAGCAGGCCGGCGGAGACGCCGGCGCTGGCGCTCAAGGGCAGCCGCTGCTGCATGATCGCTGCCGCCGCCATCTCGCCAACCCGGGCCGGCAACAGGTAGGTCCAGTACTCGGAACCATACAGATTGCCCATGTTGCGGTAATGCGGGTTGAGGACGACGCCCGCGCGTGCCCAGACGATGTCCGCGGCGCGGGCGAGAAAGCAGCCGCCGGCGGCGCAGTTTCCCTGCAGGGCGGCGATCGTCAGCCGGTCGTCGGTGCGGATGATCGCCTCGGCGAGATCGTCGATGGCGTCGATGTTGGCCCATGATTCGTCGGCCGGCGATTCGGCGGCCTCGATCTGCTGCAGATGGATGCCGTTCGACCAGAGGTCGCGCCCGCCCATGAGGACGATGACCTGCAGCGGCCGCTGCCTGACCCAGTCGTAGGCCGCCAGCAGGCGCCGGCACTGGCGGCTGCTCATCGCCCCGTTGTAGAACTCGAAATGCAGGAAGCCGACGTCATCGGCCTCCTCGTAGCGGATGTCCTGCCAGGTACGGTGCGGCGCCGCCCAGCAGGCGGCGGGCGACGCGGACAGCGGCGCTTCGCGGATGCCGGCGAGTTGCGTGGCAAAGACCTCCGCCGCCGGCAGTTTCAGCGAATCAGGCGGCGTGCAGCGGCGGACATGGCCGATCCACACCGCGCCATCGACGGTGGCGCGCAGGATCGCCGTCTCGCGCCAGGCGATCACCGCGCCGGCAGGACCACCGCGCAGGATGTCTTCGGGCCAGGCGTCGAAGAGCAGACAGGGCTCGCCGAACAGCTCGTCGGCGACGCCCGGAAAGCCATCGGCAGCGTGCAGACGGGCGAGGACGCGACGGCTGTCGTCGCGCTGCCAGTCGATCGCCCGCTCCGCCTGTCGCAGCAGCGGCCGCAGTTCGCCGCCCGCCGCGGTCACCGTCTGCGACGGCGGCAGCGGCACGAAATCGCCGCGTGAGAAACGTTCGACCGCGCACAGCACGGCCCGGGTCGCCGCCTCGCTCACCTCGTGGCGGTAGAGGCTCGACTTGCGGGCCAGACGCATCGGGAAGACCGCCGACGCCCAGACGGGACCGGCGTCCATCTCGCCGGTCGCCTGCAGCACGGTCACGCCCCACGCACGCTCGCCGTCCTGGATCGCCCGGTCGAGCGCCGACGGCCCGCGATCGCCGACGATTCCCGGATGGACGACGAGACAGCAGTGCGCACGCCAGATCGTTTCCGGAATCGCTCGCCGCAGGTAGGGAGCGATGATCAGATCGGGGCGGAAGAGCGCCACCGCCTCCTCGGCCACCGAATCGGCGATGTCGTACTCGACCGACAGCACGTGGCCGCGACCGGCCAACTCGCAGTAGAGGCACTGGCTGAGGCTGTTGAACGCATGGCAAAGGAGCAGGATGCGCATCGTCGCTCGCCGTTCAGCAGATGCGCGGCAACTGGTCGCCGCTCAACCAGTCGACGATTCGCCGTCCACCGAGCGTCGTGCTCATCTGCACGAAGCACTGCGCATCCTCATGCACGCTGCCGATCAGTGCGGCGTGCCGACCGAGCGGATGCGCGCGCATCGCCGCCAGCAGCCGTTCGGCGTCGGCGGCGGCGACGATGGCCAGCAACCGGCCCTCGTTGGCGACATAGAGCGGGTCGAGGCCAAGGAACTCGCAGGCAGCCGCCACCTGCGGCTGCACCGGCACCTCGCTCTCGCGCAACATCATGCCGACCCGCGACTGGCGGGCAATCTCGTTCAGCGTGGTGGCGACACCGCCACGCGTCGGGTCGCGCACGACGTGGATGTCGGCACCGCTGGCCCGCATGGCGGCGATCAGTCCGTGCAGCGGCGCCGTATCGGAAACGATTTCGGCGGCGAAGCCGATGCTCTCGCGCTGCGCCATGATCGCCATGCCGTGCTCGCCGATGCCGCCCGAGACGATGATGCCGTCGCCCGGCCGCGCCCGGTCGCCGGACCAGTCCTCGCCGTCGGCGACGACGCCGACGCCGGTAGTGGTGATGTACACTCCGTCACCCCTTCCCCGCTGCACCACCTTGGTGTCGCCGGTGACCACCGGCACGCCAGCGGCGGCCGCTGCCGCCGCCATCGAATCGACGATGCGCACCAGATCGGCGAGCGGGAAACCTTCCTCGAGAATGAAACCGGCAGCCAGATAGAGCGGCGTCGCGCCCATGACCGCGACATCGTTGATCGTCCCGTTCACCGACAGGCAGCCGATGTCGCCGCCGGGGAAGAACAGCGGCGAGACGACGTGCGAGTCGGTCGACACGACCAGCCTGCCGACCACCGCCGGCAACACCGCCGCGTCGTTGCCCTGTCCCGGATGAGGGTGGCCCAGGCGGCTGGCGAAGAGCTCGTCGATCAGTTGCGCCATCGCCCGGCCGCCGCTGCCGTGCATCATCTCGACGCGGCCTTGGCGCAGGTCGAGCGGTCGCCCGTATGCCTTGCGCACGGACGTCACGGCGCCACCTTCGCGTCGGCGAAGCGGCCGAAGGAGTAGTGCGCGGCGCAGGCTCCCTCCGACGAGACCATGCACGAACCGACCGGGTTCTCCGGCGTGCACACGCTGCCGAAGATGCGGCAGTCCTGCGGCCTCCTCGCACCGCGCAGCACCGCGCCGCACTCGCACGCCGGATGGTCCGGCACCGCCTGATAGCTGATCGGGAAGCGACGCTCGGCGTCGTATTCGGCAAACTCGCGGCGGATGCGCAGCGCGCTGTACGGCAGCTCGCCGAGTCCGCGCCAGGCGAAGGAGCGCCGCAACTCGAAGACCTCGGCAACCATCTGCTGCGCCTTGCGGTTGCCTGCGCGCGTCACGGCACGGGCAAACTCGTTCTCGACCACCGCCCGGCCGGAATTGACCTGCGCGATCAGCATCAGGATCGCCTGCATCACGTCGAGCGGCTCGAAGCCGGCGATGACGACCGGCTTGCGGTACTCGGCGGCAAAAAACTCGTACGGCCGACTGCCGATGATCGTCGACACGTGCGCCGGGCCGATGAAGCCGTCAAGGCGGACGCTGCCCCACTGCCGCACCTCGGGCGACTCGAGGATGCTGGCGATCGCCGCCGGCGTCAGCACATGGCAGCAGAGGACCGAGAAGTTGCGCAACCCGAGCGCCCTCGCCTGCCTGATGACCACCGCCGTCGGTGGCGTCGTCGTCTCGAAGCCAATGGCGAAGAACACCACCTGCCGCTGCCCGTTCTCCTGCGCCAGGCGCAGCGCATCGGCGGCGCAATAGACCATCCGGATCTCACCGCCGCCGGCCAGGGCGGCCCTCGCCCGCAGCAGCGACAGGCCGCCGGAAGCCGGCACGCGCAATGGATCGCCATAACTGCAGAGGATGACCCCCTCGTCCATCGCCAGGCGGATCGCCATGTCGATGCGACCGATCGGCAGCACGCAGACCGGACAGCCGGGGCCATGGATCAAGCGCACGTTCACTGGCAGGAGGTCGCCGACGCCGTAACGGGCGATCGCATGCGTGTGGCCGCCACAGAACTCCATGAAGTGATAGTCACGCTGCGGCTGCGCCGCCCGCCCGATCGCCGCCGCCAGCCCGTACGCCAGTTCCCGATCACGGAACTCGTCGATGAACTTCATCTGGCGCCACCAGCGGCGCGCGCTCCCGGCATGGTGCCATCTTCCTGCGGCACGGCCCTCAGGCGCTCCAGGCCGGCGGCTCCGGCGCGGCCGCCTGGCCGAGCTCGGCAAACAGCGCCAGGGTCTTGAGCGCTTCGTCGGCATCGAGGCGGGTCAGCGCATAGCCGACATGGACGATCACGTAATCGCCCACCGCGACCTCATCGACGAGCGCCAGCGAAACCCGTCGGCCGACGCCGTCGACATCGACCGTCGCCTGCTCGCCGGGCAACAGTTCGACGACTCGACAGGGCAGCGCCAGGCACACCGCCCGCTCTCCTAATGGCTCGCCAGGTGCTGCAGCGCAACCCAGGCCTGGCCAACCGACAGGCCACCGTCGTTGGGCGGCACCTGGCGCGCTTCGATGAGTTGCATCCCCTTCGCCCCGAGCCGGGCCCGCAGTCCGCGCATCAGGACCTGGTTGAGGAAGCAGCCGCCGCTGCCGACCACCGCCCTGGCCTCGGGTGCCAGCACGCGCAGCCAGTCGGCGAGGGCGGCGGCGAGCGTCGCATGGAACAGCGCCGCCCCACGCTCGGCGTCCTTCTCGTCGGCGAGCGCGCCGAGCAGCGGCAGCAGGTCCAGCCTGCCGTCGTCGATCGTCCAGCACTGATCGAGCGGCAGCACGTCGCCGTAGCGCTGCGCCATGCTCTCGAGCAGCATCGCCGCCTGCCCTTCATAGGCCATCACCGCCTTGATGCCGAGCAGGCCGGCCGCCGCGTCGAACATCCGGCCCATGCTCGAAGTCGGCGGACAATGGATGTCGCCGACGAGCATCTGCGCCACCGCCTGCGCTGCCTGCTGCTCGGCGAAGCGCTCGCGGATCTCCGCGTTGCGACCCAGACGATGCAGCGCCGCCGCCGCCATCCGCCAGGGCTCGCTGGCGGCGCGGTCACCTCCCGGCAGCGCCAGCGGCTGCAGATGTCCGAGTCGTTCGAAGCGGGCGCCGTCGACCTGCAGCAGTTCGCCGCCCCAGGCAGAACCGTCGGTTCCCATGCCGACCCCGTCGAGCGACAGCGCCAGCGTGCTGCCCTCGATCCCGTGTTCGGCCAGCACCGCGGCGACATGCGCGTGGTGGTGTTGCACGCCGAGCAACGGCAGGCGCAACTGCTGCGCGAAATCGGTGGCGAAACGCGTCGAGTGGAAATCCGGGTGCAGATCATGCGCGACGATCGCCGGTTCGACGCCGAGCAGCCGGATCATCTGTGCCACCGTCTCGTCGAGGAAGTCACAGGCGGCGGCGTTGTCGAGGTCGCCGACATGCTGCGAGACGAAGGCCTCGTCACCGCGCGTGACGCAGACCGTGTTCTTGAACCAGCCTCCGAGCGCCAGTACCGACGGTCCCGAACGCGGCAGCTTGATCGCCCGCGGCGTGTAGCCGCGGGCGCGGCGGATGAACTGCAGACCGCTGCTGGTGATGCGCGCGACGCTGTCGTCGCAACGGGTGACGATGTCGCGATCGTGCATCAGGAAGGCATCGGCGATGCCGTAGAGCCGCAGCAGCGCCTCGCTGTTGCCGATCACCAGCGGCTCGCCGCCGGGATTGGCGCTGGTCATCACCAGAGCCAGATCCTGCGCCCGCTCGAGCCAGCCGAGTCCCGCCGGGCGCCTCGCCGCTTCGTGGAAGAGCAGGAAGTGCAGCGGCGTGTACGGCAGCATGACGCCCAGCCAGGCGAGCCCGGGCGCGACCCCGGGCAGCGCGGCGTCGCAACCGCTGCGCTTGCGGATCAGGATCGCCGGCCGGGTCGGCAGGGTCAGCAGACCGGGTTCGCCGATGCCCATCTGGACGAAGGATGCCGCCGACGCCGGATTGGCCAACATCACGACGAACGGCTTCTGCTCGCGCTGCTTGCGCTCGCGCAGCAGCGACACGGCCACCGTGTTGCGTGCATCGCAGACGAGATGGTAGCCGCCGAGCCCCTTGATGGCGACGACCCGGCCGTCGCGCAGCAGATCGATCGTCAGCGCGACCGGATCACCCGCCAGACGGTGCCCCTCGCCGTCGAGCAGGAACAGCTGTGGTCCGCACTTCGGACAGCAGTTGGCCTCGGCATGGAAACGCCTGTCGTCGGGGCGGCGATACTCGGCCTGGCAGCGGGAACACATCGGGAAAGGCTTGAGGCTCGTCCGCGAGCGGTCATACGGCAGGCCGCGGCTGATCGTGTAGCGCGGGCCGCAGTTCGTGCAGTTGGTGAAGGCGTGGCGCCAGCGACGGCTGGCGGGATCGAACATCTCGGCAAGGCAGTCGCGGCAGACGGCCGTGTCGTGACCGATCATCGTCGCCGCGCGTCCGCTGCGGCTGTCGATGATGACGAAACCGTCGCCGGCGCGCGCCGGTGCCGCATCACGTGCCACCACCGAATTGATCCGGGCCAGTGGCGGCGCCTCCTGCTGCAGGCGCTCGACCAGCGATTTCACCTGCTCGGCGGCGCCGCGCACTTCGATCTCGACACCACGCGAATCGTTGCGTACCCAGCCGGCCAGACCCAGCTCCCGGGCCAGGCGCCAGACGAAGGGACGGAAACCGACTCCCTGGACGACACCGCTGACGCGGATGTTCTGGCAAACCATCGGCTCGGCCATCTCAGCACCTCGCGCCGCTGGACAACAGGTTCTCGAGCTCGGCGACCCGTCGGCGCAGCGCGTCGATCGTCGTCTTCCTGCTCCGCTGCGCCGCGGCACACCCCTGGTCGAGCCAGGCCAGCCATTCATCGAAACCCTCGCCGGTGGTCGCCGACAGCCGCATCACCCGCAGCGCCGGATTGACCTGTCGCGCATGCGTGATGGCCAGGTCGACATCGAAGCTCAGGTGAGGCAGGAGATCGATCTTGTTGAGCAGCAACAGCGAAGCCGCGGCAAACATGTTCGGGTACTTGAGCGGCTTGTCCTCGCCCTCGGTGACGGAAAGGATCACCACCTTGTGCGCCTCGCCCAAGTCGAAAGCCGCCGGGCAGACGAGGTTGCCGACGTTCTCGATCAGCAGCAGCGAGTCGTCGCCCGGCGACAGACGTTGCAGCGCGTGGCCGACCATGTGCGCGTCAAGATGGCAGCCCTTGCCGGTGTTGATCTGCAATGCCGGAACTCCGGTCGCGCGAATCCGCTCGGCATCGCGACTGGTCTGCTGGTCACCTTCGATGACCGCCAGCGACAAGCGGCCACGGAGCAGTTCGATGGTACGGCAGAGCAGCGCGGTCTTGCCCGACCCGGGGCTGGAAACCAGGTTGAGCGCGAAGATCCCCTGCTCCTCGAAGCGGCGACGGTTCTCCGCCGCATGGGCGTCGTTGCTGGCCAGGATATCCCGCTCGATCTGCACCAGGCGCGCCGGCGTCGTCGCCGTACCCGGCCCGCCGTGATGCCCGTGGTGGGGGTGGTGTTCGTTGTGCCCGTGATGCCCGTGATGCCCGTTCCGGCTCGACACACCGTCGGGGTCGACCGGCGTCGCCACGACTGCCGGGCGATACCGCCGTGCCTGCCCAGACTCCGGCAATGCAGCCGCATCGCCGCTCGCCGGCAGCGGCTCGCCCGCGACGCGGGTGTCCCCGACGCCACAACCACAAGTCGTACACATGATGCTGTCTCCTGTTGTTATTCGACCTCCAGCTCCTTGACCCGCATCTCGGTACCACCGGTCGCCTGCACCGGGTGACCGCCGCAGGCTGGGCAGGGGTCGTACAGCGCCGCTAGCGGCACCGTCTGATGACAATTAAAGCATAAACCTTCACCCGCCACATGCACGATTTGCAGGCGCGCCCCTTCGGCCAGCGTGCCGCGGGTCACGGCGGAAAAACAGAAGCCGATGGCTTCCGCTTCCACCGCCGCCAGCTCACCAATCTCGATCGCCACCGTCAGCACCCGCTGGAATCCCTGCGCCCTGGCTGCCTCCTCGATGAGGTCCACGATGCCGACGGCAAGCGACATCTCATGCATCGACGAAGCTGCAGCTGAAGGGAACGCAGGGGTCGAGCGACAGCGCCAGCCGCTCGGCCGCGAAGCGCGCGGCCCGCCGGCTGTCCGCCGGGCAGCCACCGATCTCGCGCACGAAAGGGCCCTGCGGATGGAAGTTCCATTCGGTCGGCGAGACGATCAGGTAGTGCCCGACGCCATCGCCGGCCAGATCGAGACGATGCAGGAGAGTGCCACGCGCCGTTTCGACCCGCGCCAGGCCGACATCGGCGCGCACCGGACGGGCGTCGAGCAGCGCCGACAGGCGCGGCGGATCGGCCAGCGCCGCCGCCAGCGAGTGCAGCTCCAGCAGGCGTGCCCGCAGCCTCGCCTCGATCCGCCTGCCCGCGGCAAGCAGCCGGGTGATCGCCGCAGCGCCCGCCTGTCGCGCCAGGGTGCCGGTCTCGGCCACCTCGCCGGCGAGGTTCGGTCGGAGTGCGAAGTCCTCCATCAACTCCATGCACGCCCATTCGGCTGCCGGCAGCAGGGGCAGCAGCGGCGCCACTGCGCCGTGTGGCGACTCATCGCCGGGCGACGGCAGGTCGGCTTCGCCGAGCCAGCCCACCAGATCGGCCGCAACGGCCGCCGCCGACCGCCGGTCGGCGGCGGCCCGCAGGCGACGGCGCCAGTCACCGCAGTCGGCCACCCGGGGCGGCCGCGACGGATCGGCGAGCAAGCTCGGCCAGGCAATCAGCAAGTGGCAGAGGTGCTCCGAAATGGTCTCGAGCGCCACCGGCAGCGCCAGTTCGTCGAGCGCACCGGGCGCCAGTCGTTCGCCGCGCGCCGAACGGACGCACAACGCGGCCGCGGCAGCCTGCGCCTGACGACAGATGCCGAACAGCTGCAGAACGCGGTCGCTCACCGCTGCCGCCGGCAACCCACGCAGCAACGACGCCACCTGCGGCCGCTTCGAGACCACCGTGGCGGCAACGATCCGCTTCCCGTCCCAGGTCAATGCCAGATCCAGAGAACCCTCGTGCACGGCCACGCTCCCGGAAATCACTCGCAAACGATACTAGAGACCATTGAATCCATTTTGATTTCGGTCAATCCGGGGCTAAACTCGCGCGTTCACAATACGCCCTCGCCGGCACTGACCCCGACCCGGACCCCCTCTGGCATGCTCGAAGCTTCCAATCTGGAATGTGTGCGCGGTGAACGCTGCCTGTTCGCCGGCGTCAGCTTCCGTCTCGAAGGTGGCGAGATGCTCGCCCTGCAGGGCAGGAACGGATCCGGCAAGACCAGCCTGCTGCGCATGCTGTGCGGCCTGACGCCAGCGGCCAGCGGCGAGATCCGCTGGTGCGGCCGGCCGATCGCGCAACTCGGCGACGAATTCCGCAGCGAACTGTGTTTTCTCGGCCACCAGAACGCGATCAAGGAGGAACTGACTCCGCTCGAGAACATCCTGTCGACGGCGCGACTGGCGCAGGAACCGCTCGACGAGGACGCGGCACTCGCCGCGCTCGAACTGGTCGGGCTGCTGGGCCGCGAAGACCTGGCCTGCCGCTACCTGTCGCAGGGGCAGAAGCGACGCGCCGCGCTCGCCCGCCTGGTGCACGAGAAGCGCGCGCTGTGGGTGCTCGACGAGCCTTATGTCGCGCTCGACAGGGCGGCTACCGAACTCGTCGCCGGGCTCGTCGGTGCCCACCTGCAGCGTGGCGGGCTGGTGGTGCTGACCACCCACCAGGCGGTCGCGGTACCCGCCGGCAACGTCCGCGAGCTGACGCTCGGCGACGACGTTGCGTTGCAGCAACGATTGTAGGCGGGCAGGTGCTATCATTGATCCGTGCCGTCATCGGCCGCGACCTGCGACTGGCGATGCGGCGACAGGCCGACATCGTCGCCGCGACGTTCTTCTTCATCATCGTCGTCAGCCTGTTCCCGCTCGGCGTCGGGCCGGAACCGGATCAGTTGCGCCGACTGGCGCCGGGCGTCCTGTGGGTCGCCGCGCTGCTGGCGACGATGCTGTCGCTGCCGCGTCTGTTCGCCGACGATCATCGCGATGGAACGCTCGAGCAACTGGCCCTCGCACCGCAACCGCTGGCGCTGATCGTCCTCGGCAAGGTGATCGCGCACTGGCTGGTCGCCGGGCTGCCGCTGGTCGTGCTGGCGCCGGTGCTGGGAGTCCAGTTCGACCTGGCGGGCGATGCGCTGGCGGTGCTGACGCTGTCGCTGCTGATCGGCACGCCGGCGCTGTCCGGGATCGGCGCCATCGGCGCCGCGCTGACGCTCGGCGTGCGCGGTGGCGGCGTGTTGCTGTCGCTGCTCGTGTTGCCGCTGTACATCCCGGTGCTGATCTTCGGCGCCGGTGCCGTCGACGCGACGGTCACCGGCCTCGGAGCGCAGGCCCACCTGTCGCTGCTCGGCGCCCTGGCGCTCGGCGGTGTGTTCTTTGCGCCGTGGCCAACCGCGGCTGCCTTGAGAGTCGCCCTGGAATAGATGCGCAACAAGCTGATCAACTGGTTCCGGTATGCCAGCCCGCAGACCTTCTACCCGCTCGCCGGCCGGATGATTCCATGGTTCTGGGGACTCGCCGCGATCTTCGGCGTCGCCGGCCTGTTCATCGGCTTCCTGCTGGCGCCGACCGACGCGCAGCAGGGCGAGGGCTACCGCATCATCTTCCTGCACGTGCCGGCATCGTGGATGTCGATGTTCATCTACCTGGTGATGGCTTTCTGGGCGGCGACCGGACTCGCCTTCAACACCCGCCTGTCGGGAATGATGGCCTCGGCGCTGGCGCCGACCGGCGCCCTCTTCGCCTTTCTCTCGCTGTGGACCGGAGCACTCTGGGGCAAGCCGATGTGGGGCACGTGGTGGGTCTGGGACGCCCGCCTGACCTCCGAGCTGATCCTGCTCTTCCTCTACATCGGCTTCATCGCCCTGCAGGCGGCGATCGACGACCCGCGCCGCGCCGACAAGGCGGGCGCGATCCTGGCACTGGTCGGGGTGGTCAATATCCCGATCATCTATTTCTCGGTCCAGTGGTGGAACACGCTGCATCAGGGCGCTTCGGTCAGCCTGACCAGGGCACCCAGCATGGCGGCGATGATGCTCTGGGGAATGCTGCTGTGCGCGCTCGCCTGCTGGATGTACAGCATCGCCGTGGCGCTGATGCGCGTGCGCGTGATCATGCTCGAACGTGAGCGGCACACCGACTGGGTGCGCGCGCTGCTGCGCGGGAAGGCATAGGATGATCCACTGGAACAGCCTCGCCGAATTCCTGGCGATGGGCCGGCATGGCCCCTACGTCTGGGGATCGCTGCTGGTGATGGCGCTGCTGATGGTGGCGGAACCGATGCTGCTGCTGCAGGGTCGGAAGAGGTTGATCGCCCGCCTCAGGCGGCAGCATCGGGCGGAAGCCGCGGAACGCGGGCAAGCCAGCGCCGGCGACCGGAGCATGGCAAACGGGAGCAACGATTGAAACCTCGTCACAAGCGCATCGCGCTCATCCTCGGCGGCCTGGCGATCCTCGCCATCGCCGCGACCCTGGTGCTCAACGCTTTCCGCAGCAACCTCGTCTTCTTCTTCTCGCCGACCCAGGTCGCCGCCGGCGAGGCGCCGCAGGGCAAGAGCTTCCGCATCGGCGGCATGGTCAAGGAAGGCTCGCTGCAACGCCAGCCCGACGGCGTGACGCTGCGCTTCGTCGTCACCGATACCGAGAAGGACATGACCGTCGCCTACAAGGGAATCCTGCCCGACCTCTTCCAGGAGGGCAAAGGGGTCGTCGCGCAGGGCAAGCTCGCAGCAGACGGCGTCTTCACCGCCAGCGAGGTCCTCGCCAAGCACGACGAGAACTACATGCCGCCGGAAGCCGCCAAGGCGCTCGGCGATGCACACCAGCGGGCGGCAGCGAACAGGGCGGCTGCCGAAGCCGCCGCCCGCACGACCAAACAGTGACCCGGACGAGAGAGCCATGATCCCGGAACTCGGTACCTTCGCGCTCATTCTCGCGCTCTGCGTCGCCCTGGCCCAGGGCACGCTGCCGCTGCTCGGCGCCCACTCCGGACGGCAACCGTGGATCGCCCTCGCCCGCCCGGCGGCGATCGTCCAGGCGCTGCTGCTGGCGCTCGCTTTCGCCTGCCTCACCGCCGCCTTCGTGCAGAACGACTTCTCGGTGCTCTACGTCGCACAGCACTCGAATACCCTGCTGCCGCTGCAGTATCGCATCGCCGCCGTCTGGGGTGGACATGAGGGCTCCCTGCTGCTCTGGGTCCTGATGCTCGTCCTGTGGACGCTGGCGGTCGCCCTGTTGTCGCGACAGCTGCCCGATCACATGGTGGCGCGCGTACTCGGCGTCCTCGGACTGGTCAGCGCCGGCTTCCTGCTCTTCATCCTGCTCACCTCGAACCCCTTCGAGCGCCTGCTGCCGGGCGCCGAGGAGGGTCGCGACCTCAACCCGCTGCTGCAGGATCCCGGCCTGATCTTTCATCCACCGATGCTCTACATGGGCTACGTCGGCTTCTCGGTGGCCTTCGCCTTCGCCATCGCCGCGCTGCTCTCCGGCCAACTGGACGCCGCCTGGGCACGCTGGTCGCGACCGTGGACGACGGCCGCCTGGATATTCCTGACGCTGGGAATCGCCCTCGGCTCGTGGTGGGCCTACTACGAACTCGGCTGGGGTGGCTGGTGGTTCTGGGATCCGGTCGAGAACGCGTCGTTCATGCCCTGGCTGGTCGGCACGGCGCTCGTCCATTCGCTGGCGGTGACCGAAAAGCGGGGCAGCTTCAAGAACTGGACGGTCCTGCTCGCCATTTCGGCTTTCTCATTGTCGCTGCTCGGCACCTTCCTCGTCCGCTCCGGCGTCCTGACCTCGGTGCATGCCTTCGCCACCGACCCGCGGCGCGGCATCTTCATCCTCGCTTTCCTCGTCGCCGTCATCGGCAGCTCGCTCGCGCTGTTCGCCTGGCGCGCGCCGAAGGTCGGCCTCGGTGGCCGCTTCGCCCTGCTTTCGCGCGAATCACTGTTATTGACGAACAACGTGCTGCTCGTCGTCGCCTGCGCCTCGGTGCTGCTCGGCACGCTCTACCCGCTCCTGATCGACGCCCTCGGCGCCGGCAAGCTGTCGGTCGGCCCGCCCTATTTCGACGCCGTCTTCGTGCCACTGATGCTGCCGGCAGTGTTCCTGATGGGTGTCGCACCCTTCGTCCGCTGGAAGCAGGCGGACCTCGGCGAGCTGCTGCGGACGCTGCGCTGGGCTTTCCTGACGGCAGCGCTGGTCGGTGCCGGAGCACCATTCCTCGCCGGTGGATGGAAACCCCTGGTCGCGCTCAGTCTGCTGCTGGCGGCATGGATCGTCTGCAGCACGCTGCTCAACATCTACCAGCGGGTGCAGGCGACGCGCGCCGGGAAGGCGCTGCTGCCGACGCTCAGCCGGCAGCCGCGCAGTTTCTACGGCATGCACCTGGCGCATCTCGGCATCGCCGTCTTCATCGTCGGCGTCGCCATGGTCGGTGGCTACCAGACCGAGAAGGACGTGCGCATGGACGTCGGCGATACCGTCAGCGTCGGTGGCTACGTCTTCCGCTTCAATGGCGTCCGCCAGCAGCAGGGCCCGAACTACCGCGCGCTGGTCGGCGACGTCGAGCTGATCCGCGACGGCCGCACGCTGCGCAAGATGTACCCCGAGAAGCGCTTCTACGTCGCGTCTTCGATGCCGATGACCGAGGCGGCGATCGATACCGGCCTGCTGCGTGACGTGTACGTTTCGCTGGGCGAACCGATCGACAAGTCGCGGCCGGAAGCGGCGTGGGCGGTGCGCGTCTACCACAAGCCATTCGTCGACTGGATCTGGGGGGGCTGCGTGCTGATGGCCATCGGCGGACTGGTCGCGATGACCGATCGTCGCTACCGCATCAAGGTACGAGCGTCCTCCGCACAGCCGGCATCGGCTGCCACGCCAGTGGCGCAGAACAGTTGAGGGATCGCGCATGAACCGCTTTCTCTGGCCGTTGATCGGCTTCGTCGTCCTCGTCGTCCTGCTCGCCGTCGGCCTCAACCTGAACCCGCGCGACGTCCCCTCGCCGCTCGTCGGCAAGCCGGCACCGGCGTTCTCGCTGGCGCGCCTGGATGCACCGGAGCAGAAGTTCTCGCCGCAGGAGATGCTCGGCAAGGCCTGGCTGCTCAACGTCTGGGCATCATGGTGCGTCTCCTGCCGGCAGGAGCACCCGCTCCTCGTCGAACTGGCGAAACGCCAGAGCGTGCCGCTGATCGGCCTCAACTACAAGGAAGTGCGCGGCGACGGCGCGATCGACAGCAGCAGGCTCGACGCCGCCGCCGAGAAGAGGATGACCATCGAGCGCGCGGGCGGCTGGCTGGCCCGGCATGGCGATCCGTACGCCCTCTCCGTGCTCGACATCGACGGCCGCGTCGGTATCGACTACGGCGTCTATGGCGTCCCCGAAACCTACGTCATCGACAAGGCCGGCATCATCCGGATGAAGCACACCGGCCCGGTTACGGCGGACATCCTGTCCGGCAAGATCCTGCCGCTGCTCGCCGAGCTGAACCGATGAACCGCTGGCTGCTCATCGTCTTCCTGGCCCTCACCGGCGTCGCCGGCAGCAGCCTGCAGGCCCGGGAGGCGGCGCTGCTGGCCGCCGACGAGGCGACCGAGAAGCGCCTGGTGGCGATCTCCTCCGAGTTGCGCTGCCTCGTCTGCCAGAACGAATCGCTGTCCGGATCGAACGCGGAACTGGCCAACGACCTGCGCCGCGAGATCCGCAGCCTGATCCGTGACGGCCGCAGCGACGCCGAGATCATGGAATTCATGGTCAGCCGCTACGGCGATTTCGTCCGTTACCGGCCGCCGCTGAAGGGGACGACGGTGCTGCTCTGGTTCGGTCCCGGCCTGCTCTTCGTCGCTGCCCTGGGCGCGCTGCTGCTCCACCTGCGGCGGCGCGAGCGCACACTGCGCGACCAGCGCCCGCTGAACGCCGACGAGACGCGGCGTGCCGAGGCGCTGCTGCACGATCCGGACGCGCCGCCACGGCCATGAACTCTGCCGACGGGGCCGCAGGTGCCCGGCATCGCCTCATTCCACCGCCAGCGGGCGGTTTCCAGTCTGCCGCCCGGGAAGACGCCGCATGAATCCAGGCCGCAACGGTCTCGACTAGGACGAGCATGACTGCCTTCATCATCGTTGCGGCGCTGCTGCTCGCCGCCGCACTGGCCATCCTGCTGCCGCCGCTGTGGCGGTCGGCGCCACCGGCCGCCGGCGCCGACCGGCGCGAAGCCCAGCTGGCGATCTTCCGCGACCAGCTCGCCGAGCTCGAACGCGAGCGGAACGAAGGCACGCTCGGCGCCGCCGAGGAGGCGCAGGCGCGCAGTGAACTGCAGCGCCGCCTGCTCGACGAGGTCGAGGCGCAGCCAGCCGCACCGCTGACCCGAGGCGGTGGCCGGCGAACGGCACTGCTGCTCCTCCTCGTCATCCCGCTGGCCGCTGCTGCCGGCTATGCGCTGCTCGGCAACCCGCGCGCTCTCGACCCGCTGCAGCGACAGGCGCGCATCGCTCCCGAGCAGATCGACGCGATGATCGGCGGCCTGGTCGAGAAACTGAAGAAGAACCCGGAAGACGGCAAGGGCTGGGTAATGCTGGCGCGCTCGTACAAAGTTCTCGAGCGTTACCCCGAGGCGGCCGACGCCTACGCCCGCGCCGGCAGCGTCGTCGATCAGGACGCCGGCCTGCTGGCCGACTACGCTGAGGTGCTCAGTCAGGTGCATGGCGGCAGCCTGCAGGGCAAGGCGGGCGAACTGATCACGCGGGCGCTGCAGATCGACCCGAACGAACCACAGGCGCTGCTGCTCGCCGGCGCGGCAGCACGCGAGCGGCAGGATTTCGCCGCTGCCGCCGACCACTGGTCACGCCTGCTGTCGCAGCTCGAACCCGGCAGCGACGAGGCGAAGACGGTCGCCGCGGCGATCGGCGAGGCACGCGAGATCGCCGCCGCCCGCACCGCCGGGGGCAAGGCGGCGGCGAAGACCGGCAGCGGAAAGGGCCAGGTCGCCGGCGAGGTGACGCTGAGCGGCAAGCTCGCCGGCCGTGCGCAGCCGGACGATGTCGTCTTCGTCTTTGCCCGCGCCGAGGAGGGGTCGCGCATGCCGCTGGCGGCGATGCGCGCGACGGTCGCCGACCTGCCGCTCGACTTCCGTCTCGACGACTCGATGGCGCTCGCCGGCGGCCGGAAGATTTCCGACTTCACCAGCGTCAGCGTCGAGGCGCGCATCACCCGCGCCGGCAACGCCAGTACTTCGTCCGGCGACCTTTTCGGCCGCATCTCTGGCGTCAAGCCGGGCAACCGCCAGCTGCGCCTGGTGATCGATCAGGTACAGCCCTGAGAGGCCGCCGGCGGCCCTGACGCGGGCCGCCCTTTCCTGCATTTGTTAACCTAGATCAAACCGTCGCCGCTGCCCCATCCGCTAGACTTCGGGCAGCCTCGGCAGGTGACCGACGGCATGACAATGACAGGGAGGTAGTCGCGTGACCGATAACAGCTCAGGGTTCTGGGCCCGCCTCAAACGCCCCAGCACGAAGTACTCGCTGCTGGCGCTGCTGTCGGTCGGCTTCTTCGCCGGCATCTTCTTCTGGGGCGGCTTCAACACGGCGATGGAAGCGACCAACACACTCGAGTTCTGCATCGGCTGTCACGAGATGAAGGACAACGTGTACCAGGAGTACAAGAAGACGATTCACTACAGCAACCGCACCGGCGTGCGCGCCTACTGCTCCGACTGCCACGTGCCGAAGGACTGGGGGCACAAGATGATGCGCAAGATCGCCGCCAGCAAGGAGCTGTACGGCAAGGTCATGGGCACCATTTCGACGCCCGAGAAGTTCGACGCCAAGCGGCTCGAGCTGGCGACCAACGAGTGGAACCGGATGAAGGCGAGCGACTCTCGCGAATGCCGCAACTGCCACTCCTTCTCGGCGATGGACATCGAGAAACAGAAGGCGCGTGCTTCCAAGATGCACAAGATCGGTCAGGAAGACAAGAAGACCTGCATCGACTGCCACAAGGGAATCGCGCACTCGAAACCGAAGAACATGCCGGAAGAGGACGACGAGTAACCACCTTCCCCGCAGCATCCTTGCCCCAGGCGCGGCCATGGACGTTCGATCGACGTCGCCTGGCCGCTGACACGTACCAACCGCATCAACCCTTGAGTGGAGTCCGAAATGAAAAGAACGAGCGTTTCACTGGCCCTCTTCGGCGCCCTGCTGGCCCTTGGTCCGCAGCTCGCGCAGGCTGCCGCTCCCGACTGGAGCAAGGTTCCCAAGCGCGACATCCAGGTGTTCCACGCCGGCGTGACGCCGATCGAATGGATCATGAAGAAGTCCGACCACAGCGGCCGCACCGGCCTCAACAAGGGCGAGAGCTGCGTCGGCTGCCATGAGGAGAAGGGCGGCCTCAATTTCGACATGAAGCGCCTCGCCGGTAAGGATCTGGAGCCCAAGGGCGCGCCGAAGACGATGAATTTCCCGGTCGCCGTGCAGACTGCCTACGACAAGGACAACCTCTACGTCCGGCTGACCTTCAAGGCACCCGGCGGCGGCGTCGACCCGGCCGACAAGGAGAACGAGGTCAAGGCGACCGTCCTCTTCGCCAACGACAAGGTCAGCCAGGGCGCGCAGGTCGGCTGCTGGGCCAGCTGCCACGGCGACGCGCGGACGATGCCCGGCGCCGACGACAAGAAGACCAAATACACCAAGGACGGCGCCTACGAGCTGATGCAGTGGAAGAGCGCCAAGGGCGCCAAGGCGGCTGACGGCTCGGTGACCGACAAGCGCAGCATGGAAGGCGGCAGCGCCGGCGTCAAGGCCGAGGGCAGCAAGAGCGGTGACACCTACACCGTCACCTTCACGCGCAAGCTCAACGGCACGCTCGCCGAGGGCAAGGCAACGCCGATCGGCGTCGCCATCCACAGCGACCACGCGATCGGCCGCTTCCACCACGTCTCGATGGGCTACACGCTCGGCGTCGGCGCCGACGGCGACATCAAGGCCGCCAAGCAGTAAGCGCAGGGCAACTGGCCGGGAGGCTTCCCGGCGGCGGGCAGAGTGACGGCTCTGCCCGTTTCGTTTCCGCCCCGCCACCGTCGATCGGCGAAATGCCCCAAATCGGCCACGCCGCCGCTCGCCGGCAGGATGCCACCACCGGCAGGCCGCTTCAGGCCTGCCGCCTGCGCCGCTTCACCCAGCCAAACAGCCCGAGGCCACCCGCCAGCAGCACCGGAGTGGAGGGCTCGGGAACCGCCGAGATCTCGAGCATCGGCCGCAACCCGGCATCGGCCCACGCGGAAGACGCGTAAAGCGAGGCGAGCGGCTTGCCGGAGGCAGCCATGACGATATCCGGTTGCCGCAGCTCGACACCGAAGTTGCCGGCCGGATCGGCGAGCCAGTCGCGAACCAGAGCGGTGACGTCGAAGGAAACCCACTGGTTCACGCCATCCTGCGTCACCGAAGTCACTGGCCCGGAGACCGCCGGCTGCGTCTCCCAGGTGACGCCGGTCTCGCTCCAGCTCTCGGTCACGCGGTGCAGGTCGGTGGTGATCGCTTGTGCCGGCGTCGGATTGTCGAACGGCGGCAGACCGGGCAGTGCGAAGAGCCTCAGGCTGGCGCTGACCACCTGCCCGGCGGTGATGCCGAGCCCGCCCGGATCGAAACGCAGCAGCGAGCGCGTGTCGTGCGCCCGGCTTTCGCCCTGCGCACCGATCAGCGGTACGGTGTTGCTGCTGCCGAGGAAATTGCCGAAGGGCACCGCCGGCAGGGGGACGAGGCTGTTCAGCGTCTGGCTGTCGAGGTTGGTGACGCGCGCGGCGGTGGCGATGCCGAAGGCACCGGGAACCGCGAACTCATAGACGAAGACGTCCTGGCTGGCCGCTTCGTCCGGCTGCAGCGTCAGGTTCATTGCTGCCTGCGCCGGCTGTGCGAGCGTGGCGAGGAGCAGGAGTGGTGCGAGCGAAGCGGCTTTCGCCGGAACGTTGTGCGACATGGCTGGATCCTCCGTTTGGTCTGTGCGCTGGCGACAACGCCCGCTGCGTGGCCGCTGCACCGCTTGATACGCACACCGGCGGCGTCCGGATGCAGGCACCGGATGACCCTGCGAAACCGCACCGTACGGCCAGGCGGCGCATCGCCCGCGGACCAACCCCGCGACGGATGAAAAAATCCGCCGCTTGTGGCACCATCACGGTCGCCCGGGCTGATCCGGGCGGGAGTCTCCAGGTGCCGCCCGGCAACGCCGCGCGGAGAATCGGGAAGGCGGTGCAAGTCCGCCACGTGCCCAGCGCTGTGAGGAAGACGGGCGATGCATTGGCCACTGACGCGAGTCGGGAAGGCGCATCGCACGGGTGAATCCGAGTCAGAAGACCGGCCAGGAGACGAACGGACGCTGCCCGGCCAGGCAGCCGCACAGTCTTTCCAGAAGGGGAATCGATGGAAAACCCGGGCGCGCCTGCGGCGCACGCCTTCTCCGACACCGACCGCGCAGCGGTCTATCAGGCGATCTACAGCCGCCGCGACGTGCGCGGCCAGTTTCTTCCCGACCCGGTCGCCGACGACGTCCTCGGTCGCGTCCTGCTGGCGGCGCACCACGCGCCGTCGGTCGGCTTCATGCAGCCGTGGAACTTCCTCGTCGTCCGCTCGCCGGCGGTCAAGCAGCGCGTGCACGACGTCTTCCGCGCCGCCAATGCCGAGGCCGAAAGGCTCTTCCCGGACGAGAAGCGCGCGCTCTACAGCCGCATGAAGCTGCAGGGAATCCTCGAATCGCCGATCAACCTGTGCATCACCTGCGACCGCTCGCGCAGCGGGCCGGTCGTCCTCGGCCGCACGCACATGCTCAGCATGGACCTCTACAGCAGCGTCTGCGCCGTCCAGAACCTGTGGCTCGCGGCGCGCGCCGAAGGTCTCGGCGTCGGCTGGGTGAGCATCTTCGAGCAGCGGGCGCTGCAGGACGCCCTCGGCATCCCGCACGACATCGTGCCGATCGCCTACCTGTGCATCGGCTGGGTCAGCCACTTCAACGAGCGGCCGGAACTCGAGAGCTGCGGCTGGCTGCCGCGCCTGCCGCTCGCCGAACTGCTCCACTACGAGCAGTGGGGGAGCACCACGGGGACGCCGCCCGACGCGGCCCTGACGGCAACCGTCAGCAGCCTGCAGGACGGCCTGCAACGGCTGCAGCGGCAGGCGGCATGAAGCAGCGCCGGACTGGGCGTGGACACGCCGGCGACCCGGCCCGCGCGCCTGCCGGCGGCGCCAATGCTTGAGCACGGCGGCCGCCTGCGCGCCGCGGCGGCGCACTACGGCACTCCACCGGCGGCGTGGCTCGACCTGTCGACCGGCATCAACCCCGACCCCTGGCCGGTCCCGCCGCTGCCGGCGAGCGTCTGGCAGCGGCTGCCGGAAGACGACGACGGACTCGAAGCCGCCGCCGCCAGCCTCTACGGCAACCCCGGCCTGCTGCCGGTCGCCGGCTCGCAGGCGGCGATCCAGCTCCTGCCAGCATTGCTGCCACGCGCTGCCGTCGCCTGCCTGTCGCCGCTCTACGCCGAACATCCGCACTGCTGGCGGAACGCCGGCCACCGCGTGCGCCTGATCGAGGGCAGCCTGCCGCGGGCGCTCACGGCCGCCACCCCCTACGTCCTGCTGTGCAACCCGAACAACCCGACCGCGACCGCCCATACGCGCGCGGCGCTGCTCGACGCGGCCGGCGAACTCAACCGCCGCGGTGGCTGGCTGATCGTCGACGAGGCCTTCATCGACCCGACTCCCGCCGACAGCGTCACCGATCTCGCCGGCACGGCGGCGGCGCCGCGGCTGATCGTCCTGCGCTCACTCGGCAAGTTCTTCGGTCTCGCCGGCGCGCGCGTCGGCTTCGTCTTCGCGGCAGCCGACCTGCTGCGACGCATGCGCACCGAACTCGGCCCGTGGACCGTTTCCGGCCCGGCGCGGAGCGTCGCGCGCCGGGCGCTGGCCGACCTCGACTGGCAGCAGGCGGCGCGTCACCGCCTGCTCGCCGCCGGCGAGCGCCTGCGCGGGCTGCTGGCAGCGCATGGCGAGGTCCGCGGCACGGCGCTCTTCGCAACACTGTGCGGCGCCGACAGCGCGCAGATCCACGACCACCTGGCACGCCGCGGCATCCTGACGCGGCTGTTCGCCGAGCACGGCCTGCTGCGCTTCGGACTGCCGGGCAGCGAGGACGACTGGCAGCGGCTGCACGCCGCGCTGCAGTCGCTGCCGCAGCAGGCCGCCGTGACCCGGCCAGGAGCGATGCATGCCGACGCATGAGGAACGGATGCAGAAGAAGCAGGCCATCGTGCGCGGCCGGATCGAGTCCGCACGGCACGAGCGCGGCATCCTGCTGCTCAATACCGGCAACGGCAAGGGCAAGTCGAGCGCCGCCTTCGGCGTCCTCGCGCGCGCGCTCGGACACGGCCTGCGCGCCGCCGTCGTCCAGTTCGTCAAGGGCCGATCGGACACCGGCGAGGAAGCCTTCTTCCGCGGCCACGCCAGCGTCGCCTGGCACGTCGGCGGCGAGGGCTTCACCTGGGAGACGCAGGATCGCGAACGCGACGCGCGTGCCGCCGCTGCCGCCTGGCAGGTTGCCCGCACGCACCTCGACGACCCCGGCATCGACCTCGTCATCCTCGACGAACTGACCTACGCCTTCAAGTACGACTGGCTGCCGTTGCCGGAAGTGATCGCCGCGCTGCGGGCGCGGCCGCCGCTGCAGCACGTGATCGTCACCGGCCGCGGCGCGCCGGCGGCGCTGCGCGAGATCGCCGACACGGTGACCGAGATGAACATGGAGAAGCATGCCTTCCGGGCGGGAATCCGGGCAATGCCGGGGGTGGAATACTAGGCACGTGGACCGGCTGCCATCACGGCCCTTTCCGCCGCCATTGCCTGGCGTTCTTTTCGGTGATCAGACGCCGGCTGTCAAACGCCCATCCGGCGCGCCCGAGTTGGCGGTCGATCCGTTCTTGGCGGTTGTTGCGCTCGGTCTGCATTGGTGAATGGCGATCCGAGGTGGGCGGACAGACCAACGCCAAGGCCGGTTGAAATCAGTGCCCGAACCAGCCAAGGAGTTGCCTCCGCAAGCGTTGGAACGTTGGATCGGTGCAATGCTGAAGGCTGATGCGACCGGTGATCTTTTCGTAGATGGCCGAAGAGCGGGGCAGCCTTTGTTCGCGACAAACCGCTTCCATCGCCTCTTTCGGTTGCCGCGGCTTGCCTTGGACATCGAAATCAAAGCCCTGGGCATGCAGCCAGTCGCGAATTGGGGTGGCCTTCCGCCATTGCAGAACTTCGTGCAGTGCGTTGTCGGCTCCCCACAGCCAGATATCGACTTCCGGCGAGATCACGATCACCTTGGCGCGCGCGCCCCACACGCGCTGCACTTGCTCGTCCAGACTGGCTTCCAGGTTCAGTGGGGTCTCGTGTTCCTGCCCACAGCCCTGAAAATCCAGCATCAGCTCAGAATACCGGCAGCAAACAACACTCCGAGGTCCGGTTGCCCCTGCTTCCATTGCTGCAGGGCCGGATGACGGTCGCCGGCAACGATATCCGTCGCTCCCGACCGGTCCTTGGCGAAGCAAAGGACCTGTGCCGGGTCGAGCATGTTCAGTGCGACAGGACTGTGCGTGGCAATCAGCATCTGGCCATCGTAGATCGACGACAGTGACTGGATGACGGTCTCGATGGCGCGCGGGTGTATGCCGTTTTCCGGTTCCTCGATCAGGAAGACACCATCGAGATCCTTCAGGTACGCTGGAATCGTCAAGGCCAAGAGCCGCAGCGTACCGTCGGAAGCCAGCCACGAAGGGACCTCCGCACCATTGGCGTACTTGATGACCAGGTAGCGGTGCCGATCCTCCTGGCGCTCGACCGTATCGATGTCGACAATGTCTTCGAGCGCCGTACGCACGTGCTCCAACCAATCCGCAAAGCGCTGCGGCTCGCGGCGCAGTTCGGCGATCACCCATGGCAGGTTGGAGCCGTTGGTCTGGAACTCGAGGCCCAGTCCTGGCGGGCTCGGTTGACGAATGATCTGGCTGTTGAGCACCACCTTGCGCACGCCTGTTTCGAGCAGGTCCCGAAACCAGGAACTGACTGGAAAGCTCGCCTCGTCAGCCGGAATGTGCGCCAGCGCCAGTTTGCTGCGCCCCAGGCGAAACGAGGGTGCGTAGGACTTCGCTCCCTCCGTGTAATAGTTGTCGTTGCCTCCGGGCGTCTTTTTCATCACCACCTTGCACTCCGGTCGCCCCTTGGCCACGAGGATCGTCGGCGCGTCGACGGGCACCAGCGGGAACATGTCGCGCTGCAGCGGCCGCCGCTCTTCGTCGGGTGTGCGCAACCAGAGGGTCTCGTGGTTGAGCCCCAGTTCATTGCTTGCGACGTCCAGCCCAATCTCCAGCTCGTACCGTACCAGCGTATACCGGCGCTTGTCCTCGGCCATGCGGAGACGAACGGCAGCGGGTATGGGTGCCTCGACGGCAAGCTGGAAGGCTGCGCGTTGCCGCGAGTCCTCACCCGGCCCCTGCCAGATCAATTGGTGAAAGCTGGCGCTGCGCGACAGTATGGTCTCACGGACGTTGCCTCGGCGACGGACCAGATCGCTGAGCAAGCCGATGACATCGAGAAACGTCGTCTTGCCGCTGGCGTTCGGGCCAACCAAAGCCTGCATCGAGGCCAGTCGTTGATCGACGGCCTTGAGGCTGCGGAAATGACGCGTCTGAATATGCGAGAACATCAAGGCGTGATCAAGGCCAGAGGACAGGTGTGGGAATGCCGAGAGTATATGAGGCTTTGCACTTTCGAGCCACAGCGACCGCGCAGCACGATCAGGCCGTTGGTCCGGTTTGCCTGAGCCATGCCGCAGGGAGTCGCCGCTGCTCTCCGAGCCAGGCGCATCGTCCCGATTGCGTCCGGGCAGCGCAAAGCGAACCGCGCTATCCTGCGGCAGCGCGACCGCGTCGTCCGTCTCGGTCGACCTGCTCGATCTGTCGGAGGGTGCTGTCGGTTCGCGGGCGGCGGCGTGATCGCCGTGAACATGAACGGGCCGATCGAGACACCGAGGCGACGCAGCAACGCGAGATTGACAAGCAAGTGGCGGATCCGGGTTGACCGCCGGATCCCCCTCCCTCGCGTTTGCACCTCGCAGCCCGGCATCGCCGACACGGTGACCGGGATGAACATGGAGAAGCACGCCTTCCGCGCCGGCATCCGTGCGATGCCGGGAGACGAGCGGGCGCTGCCTGCCTGCTGTCCATCGACGATGCGGCAGAGCTCCGGGAGCTTGCGGAAGGCATCCGCGGCCTGCACGACCGTGCCGAGGAGAAACAACCCGCGCGAGCGCGACAGGGTTTTCAGCGAAGTCATCCTTGCGCGGCAATTCGCCTTGCAATCACGATAACGGAGTGTAAACTGTCCGGAAAAGGAGCCGTTTGATGAACCTTGCCTATGCTTACCCCGCCAGCCGCTTCGAGCCGGCGGCTCTCGTCGATCTCAATGCGCGCGCCGAGCGCGAGCGTCTGTCGAAGTCGGCGCTGCTGGGCTTCTTCAATCTCGCCGCTGCCTGGCGGCTGCGCGACGAAGACGCGCGCGAGCTGCTCGGCGGCCTGTCGAGCAGCGCCTTCTACGAATGGAAGAAGAACCCCGGCCGGCTGCTCGAAGTCGATCGGATCACGCGCATCTCCTACCTGATCGGCATCTACAAGGCCCTGCACATTCTCTACGGCGACAGGCTGGCCGACGAGTGGGTCAGCCTGCCGAACGGCAACCGGATCTTTGCCGGCCGCTCGCCGCTCGCTTTCATGCTGGGCGGCGGCCTGCTGGCGATGCAGATGGTTCGCAAACTGCTCGAGGCGCGGCGCGGCGGTATATGAGCCCGCCCGAGCCGCCCCTGGCGCGCCTGCGCCGGATCGATGCGGTCCGGCTGATTCCATCGCGCTTTGCCGAGCGCGAGGATTCGGTGCTGAGCGCGATCTCCGACAACCTCGACCACCTGCGCGACCTGTTCGAACTCGACAACGCCACCAACGAGAGACTGATCGGCGAGCGTGGCGGGCTGCCGGGAATCGGCGTCGACGAACTGGTTTTCGGGGTGCCGAACTTCCGCATCGTCAATGCCGCCTTCACCTACCCGCGCCCCGAAGGCAGTCGCTTCAACGACGGCGAGCGCGGCGCCTGGTATTGCGCTTTCGAACGGGAAACGGCCCTCGCCGAGATCATTTTCCACAAGACCGTCGAGTACGAGGAAATCGGCCGCTTCGACGACAGTGTCAACTACCAGGAACTGCTCGCCGACTTCAGCAGCGAGTTCCACGACTTGCGCGACGCGCCGGCTTTTTCCGCCTGCCTCGACCCCGGCAGCTATGTCGCTTCGCAGAGTCTCGCGGCGCGACTGCTCGACGCCGGCTCGCTGGGAATCATCTACCCGAGCGTACGCCGCGCCGGCGGTACCAACCTCGCCTGCTTCCGGCCGGCGCTGGTCGGCAACCCGCGCCGCGCCGCGTCTTTTCGCCTGACCTGGGCGGGCAGCCGGCAACCCCGGGTCGAGAGACTGGACGGCCAGGAAACACGAGACTCGTGAAACATTCGACCCGGGATGTCAACCCGGCCACGGCCTGAGAGCCGCCGCCAACCACACGACCAACGCTGCTCGACAGGCACCGATTCAGCCTGGCGATCGTCCTTGCCCAGGGTGGCGCCCTGCATCTCCCGGAGCGGGGGCGCACGCGTCCTCGCCAACCAGGCATGCACCTGATGAGTCGGTGAACGACCGTTGACACCGGCGCCACCAGCCTCGGCTGTGGCGCGAGCAGCAGGCGCAGCTGGATCGGTAGCGTCAGCGCCCACTGGCGCACCGAGATTTGGTACATCCCGACGTTCGTGGCGAGTATTGGAAAAGAACCGCGTACACGCTGATCCCCACGCCCCGGGCAAGCGGCACTGCGAGCGCGCGTTCTCGACCCGCGGTCGCTGCCCCGTACGCGCGCCGGGCCTACCTGTTCATGTGCGAGAGCGCGTAATCCATCGGCGCCGACGACACCGAGATCAGGCCGTCGAAGGGCGAACTCATCTCCAGCACGAGGAAGATGGCCCCCGAGACCGACAGCGAGCAGACGAAAAGCACGAGCAAGATGGTCCGGCTGCGCGGCGCGAGCATGCCGAAGGTGGTGAACGTCACCGTCAGCCAGACCACGAGCACAGTCAGGAAGACAACGGGAACCGGCGCGGCAGTCCCCGCGACGACGACCCAGCGCGCGTCGAGCAGGGACTCCGCCGCGGCCACGGCGCGCGTCTTCAGCGCCCGCTGCTCGTCGGTCGCGGGCGTGAGCCGGTGTATCTCGCTGGAGATGTGCTCGATCGCCTCCATCGAGTGCGAGGGGTCGACTGTGCCCTTGCCCGAACGCCCCGCCTGCCAGACGCTGTCGACCCGCTGCGCCACCGCCTCCTGCAGTTGCCGGCGGATCTCCGTGGCCTCAGGGCCGTAGCGCGCGAGGGTGCGGTCGAGCGACAGCAAGCCGGCCGCCGCATGCTTGACGTTCGCATCCATGGCATCAAAGTTGCTTTTGGCCGACGCCGTGAGCAGTCCCAGCACCAGCGCGGTCACCGTCGCCACGAGGCCGATGCCCAGCTTGATGGTGTCGCGGGCGTCCCCGGACAGATGCTGGTCGGGCAGTCTGCTGCGCAACCGCATGCCGAGCTGGACGCCAGCGAAGGTAAAGGCCAGGACGACAATGCCGATGACGGACGGATGCATGCGGGACTCCTCTCGGTTGCAGCGCTCCAGAAACTCGATCCGCCTGCACGCCGGGGCGACCGACGCGATCGCCGGTCGTCAGGCCCTAGAGCGGATGCGGCGACCGGCCCTCGGTGATCGGGATGCCGGCGAAAGTGACGCACTGCCCCTGCACCGGGTTAGTAACGCCGAAGATGAATGCCTTCGGCGCGATCTTCTTCCACTTGCTGTCGTAGAACGCCCAGCCGGCTGCGCTGCCGCCCTTGGCGGTCGGAAGAACACACGGCTTGTCGACGATGCCCGCAGTTTCTAGCTTGCGCCCCGGCCTGGTGATCACGCCGGGGCAGCGGTCGAGGCCGAAGGACTGGAAATTCGACGGCACCGAGCAAAGTATATGAGCCCCCATCAAGCACCGTCAATGGCTGCGTCAAGGTGGAACTGGGACCCGGGAGCCCCTGCAAAGTCCTCCGACTTCGGCCCGCCCAGTGCCTCCAGTGATGACGGCGCTGATTCGCATCTCGCCTGCGCCGTGTGGAAAGACGAGCGGAAAGACCTCATGGATCCGCGCGAGCAGCAGTGCTCAGGCGTGGCGGGCGAGGCGCTCGTGCAGCAGCAGCCCGCCGAGGACGACGAGACCGGCCAGCATAACCAGGAGCGATACGTGCACCGCCGCCCTGATCGCGGCGTAGCTGACGCTCGACCATGCCAGCCAGGCGCAGGCGGCGCAGAACAGCAGCGGCGTCAGCGGGTAGAGCGGCACGCGGAACGGGCGCGCAACGCCGGGGTGGCGCCGGCGCAGCCGGAAGACGGCCAGCCCGACCATGAACAGGAAGGTCCAGAAGACCGGCGCCGTGAACTCCACCATCGCCTCGAAGCCATCGGCCTGGAAGGCGCCGAAGACGACCAGCGCGAGGCTGATGGCCATCTGCAGGACATGGCTGTTCACCGGCGTGCCCCGTCCGGCCTGCCAGCGGCCGAGGTGACGCAGCAGCGCCCAGTCGCGACCGAGCGCATAGTTGCTGCGGGCGCCGACGATCATCGTTGAATGGATGCTGGTGAGGGCCGCAAGCGCGACGAGCACGCCGAGCAGGCGCTCGCCCCAGGCGCCGAAATGCCGGCCGAGCACCTCGGCGCCGGCGGCCTTGCTGGTGGCCAGTCCGGCAAGGCCGAGGGCGTGCAGCAACGCGAGATTGGCGAGCAGGTAGAGGGCCGTGATGAGGCTCAGGCTGAGCATCAGCACGCGGGCGACGGCGCGCGGACCGCCGTGTACCTCGGCAGAAAGGTAGGCCGCCTCGTTCCAGCCGCCGAAGGTGAGTAGCACGAAGACCATCGCCAGCCCGAGCATGCCGACCGGCGGAGTGCTGGCGAACCAGGTCGGCGCCTGTTGTGTCGTCAGGCCAGCGGCTGGCACGGCGAATCCGGCGACGACCACGGCCGCGAGCCCGCCGACGAGCAGCAGCACCATCGCCGTCTGCAGACGGGCGGCGATGGTCAGCCCGAGGATGTTGGTGACGGTCAGCACGATGATGATGGCGACCGCCCAGAGCGCCGAAGAATGTGCGCCGAGATCGACGACGCGCGTCATGTAGTCACCGAAGACGTAGGCAAGCAGGGCGATCGAGCCGGTGTTGATCACCATCGCTTTCGACCATGCGTAGAGGAAGGCGAGGTGCTTGCCCCAGGCGCGGCAGAGGAAGTGGTACTCGCCGCCGGCATGCGGATGGGCCGCGCACAGTTCGGCATAGCACAGCGCGCCGGCGAGCGAGACGAGCGCGCCGGCCAGCCAGACGGCGATCAGCCAGCCGTGGTCCTGCGTGATGCCGGCGACCATGGCCGGTGTCTTGAAGATGCCGGCACCGACGACGATGCCGACGACGATGGCGACCGCACCCGTCGTGTGCAGCAAGTGACGGGGATCGTCGCTGCGGGCGTCCATGGCGGCAGCTTCAGTGGCGCTCGCCGCGCACGCTGCCGGTGGCCTGCGGGTGCTCCTGCTGCCCGACAAGGCGCCGGCCGTCGGCGGTAGCGGTGACGGTGACGCTTGCCGGCGTGCCGTCCGGCCGGACGTAGTCGAAATGCGGCGTCGCCACGGAGAAGTCCGCGACGAAGGGGGCGCCGGTGACGATCGTCATCCGCCCATCGAGGCCGGCGCGCCGGGCGTTGCGCCGCGCCAGCGCGGCGATCTCCGGCGAGTACTCGATGCCGACCGCACGAGCTCCGAACGCAGGTGCCGCGGCGATCGGAATCCGCCCCTCGCCGGCACCGAGGTCATGGACGAGCTCCGCCGGCGTCACCCTGGCGGTCCGCAGCATCAGCATCACCATGTCATCGGGCGTCGGCGCCCAGAAGACATCCTTGCGTCGTGCCCGTGTTCGAGGCGGAACTCCTCGTCGCCGCAGTTTCTGGCGGAATGGACGGGGTGCGCCAGCCCGAGGACCAGGAGGCAGAGGGCAAGGACGCAGAGGAGCTGTGCTGGCATGTTCGGCAGGCGTTTTGGAGGCGGAGGGCGAACGATTCGCGGTGGAGTATAGCCGCAGGTAGCGGCACCTCGTCACTTCGCTCGAACTCTCCCGCGACTGCCGCCAGGAGGCTTCCGGCCCAGCCCCTGTCGAACCGTGCAACCGCACTCGCACCGCTCCTGCCCCGCTGCGCACACCGCTTCCCGGCACGGCGCGGTCGCCTGCATCCACCGCTTTGCTGCGCGGCGCAAAGCGCATGTTCGTTTCCACTCCATCGCCAGCATCAGTCGAGGTGCAGACCAGGTGGCGCCAGCGATGTCTGCCGAATATCTGGTACCCTACGACCTGCTCCGTCCAACACCCTGCCTGAGCGAGGAATCCCATGAATCATTCATCTGCGTTGTCAGCCGTGCTGACCTTCCTGTGGCTGATTGTCGCACCCGTCGTACAGGCCGGCGAGATCCAGACCCAGGCCGTCCACTTCGCCAAAGGGCGCTCGTCCGCGACCATCGAAGGCAGGATCAAGGGCGGCCAGACCATCGACTACACCCTGCGCGCCAAGGCTGGGCAGACGATGAGCGTGACGCTGAAGACCGGCCATGGCGCCAACTACTTCAACGTGCTACCGCCGGGCAGCAACGACGAGGCCATCTTCATCGGTTCGACCGGCGGCAACGAGTGGACAGGCAACCTGCCGGCCGACGGCGAATACAAGGTGCGCGTCTATCTGATGCGCAGCGCGGCGCGACGCAACGAGACCGCCAGCTACACGCTGACCGTTGGCATCACCGGCGCACCGAAAGCATCCGAACTCGGCAAGGCGCCGGCCAGCGATGCCAGGGTGAAGGGCACGCCCTACCATGCCACGGGGCCGCTGCCGTGTTCCCTGGGCAAGGGCCGGCCCATGCAGTGCGAGTTTGGCGTGATCCGCGGCAAGCCCGGCAATGCCGAAGTGCATGTCACGCCGCCGGGTGGTCTGAAACGCATCCTGACCTTCATGGGCGACAAGGTCACCACCAATCCCGACGACAGGATCAAGGCTGTGAAACAGGGCGATGACTGGTCGGTCGAGGTCAATGACTACGAGCACTACACGATTCCCGAAGCGGTGATCTCGGGTGGCTGAGCCGCGGAGCACATCCGGGGCGTCGCCAAAGACAGCTACCCCGCCCGGAGTTCGCTGTCGTGACGGTGGCCATGCCGGCGCGGCGGCGGCACCGGCGCCGCCAGACCCTCGCTCGGTCCGATCGGCGTCAGCATCACGCGAAACGCGGCATACCTCAGTTCGCTGGTGATCGGGCACCGGATCAGGCGCCCAAGCTCCGGCAACGGATTCGACTGAATCACCAGCGCTGGTCGCGGGCGTTCGCAGTCAGCCGGCAACCGGAAGCACACTTTCCATGTCCAAACTCGCCGTGCAACTCAGACGCTGGCCTTACCGCCAGCCCCATGCATTCCTGGCCGTCGCCGCCGCCTTGTGGTTTGCGCTGTATCAGGCACTGAATCCGCTCTCCGAGGCGCTGGTCGTCCTGCTGCCGGTGGCGCGCAACAGCCATCTGGGCGGTGCATTGCAGTTCTTCCTCTACGATACGCCCAAGGTCCTGCTGCTCCTCACGGGGGTCGTCTTCGTCATGGGCATCGTGCATACTTTCGTCTCGCCGGAGCGCACACGGGCACTGCTCTCCGGCAGGCGGCTGGGCGCTGGCAACGCGATGGCCGCGATCCTGGGGATCGTCACGCCGTTCTGCTCCTGCTCGGCGGTGCCACTGTTCATCGGCTTTCTGCAGGCTGGCGTTCCGCTTGGCGTGACCTTCTCCTTCCTCATTTCTGCACCGATGGTCAATGAGGTGGCGCTGGCGCTGCTGCTCGGCATGTTCGGCTGGAAAGTTGCAGCGCTGTATCTGGGCATGGGCCTCCTGGTCGCCATCGTGGCGGGACTCGTGATCGGCAAGCTGGACATGGAGCGCCATCTCGAAGATTGGGTGCGTGCGATGCAGAGCACGCAGGCGGTCGTGACCTTCGAAGGTTCCGGCATGCCCTGGGGTGAGCGCATCGACAGTGGCTTCCACCACGTGCGCGAGATCGTCGGCAAGGTCTGGCCCTACGTCCTCGTCGGCATCGCGCTGGGCGCCGGAATCCACGGCTATGTGCCCGAGGATTTCATGGCCTCGATCATGGGCAAGGATGCACCGTGGTGGTCCGTGCCCGCGGCCGTCGCCATCGGCGTGCCGATGTACGCCAACGCCGCCGGGATCATCCCGGTGGTGGAAGCACTGATCGGAAAGGGTGCGGCGCTCGGCACGGTGCTCGCCTTCATGATGAGCGTGATCGCACTGTCGGCGCCGGAAGTGATCATCCTGCGCAAGGTGCTCAAGCCGCAGCTGATCGCCACCTTCGCCGCCGTCGTCGCAGCGGGCATTCTCCTGGTCGGCTACGTGTTCAATGCAGTACTGTGACGCCAGCCCGCCGGAGCCGGATTCGCATGGTCCAGGCGCACGATCAGGTTCACGCCCATGGCGGCGACGCCTGCAGTCCGGACCAGCGCTGGCGGCTGTTCATCGCGCTTGCTCTGACCGGTGGCTTCGCTCTGGTCGCGGCACTCGCGGGCTGGCGCGGTGTTTCGCTGGCGCTTCCGGCCGACGCCGGCCACATGGTGACGGACGGCGCGGCGCCTTCCTGCACGGGCTGGGTGCCGTGCCCGGCGCGGTCGCCGCCATCGTCTGCGGTGTCGTCGTCCGTCTGGCTGACCGGGTGGACGCCGGTCGACCGGCTGCCGTCGCGGCTGACTGGCGGCCTGGTTCCGGGCACCAGCCTGCGCTCCCTGCGCGACGCTCTGCCCGGCCTGCTGGACGGCATGGTTTCGTCTTCTTCGGCACCATCAACCACGGAGTTCACGCATGAAAAGCATCAAGGTACTCGGCACCGGCTGCGCCAACTGCAAGACCACCCTCAAGCTGATCGAAGAAGTTGCCGCCGCCAACGGTGTCGCCGTGCAACTGGAAAAGGTCGAGGAGATCAAGGACATCATGCGCTACGGCGTCATGAGCACGCCGGGCGTCGTCATCGACGGCAGGGTGGTGCACGCCGGCGGCATCCCGGGCCGCGACAAGATCGTCGGCTGGCTGACATAGGGAAACGACCATGGGGAAACGCATGAATCGCGATCTCGCTGCTGCCGATTTCCCGTCGTCGTCGGCGAGACTGATTCGTCCCCTGCAGAGGGATGCAGGCGCCGTTTCGTGACTGGCTCGACGCTGACCGGGGTATTCCCGAGCCAGGTCAACGGCTACCCGGCGACTCTGGCAGGCGCGGTGCGCGACGGCCACCGGGCCGCCGACGCTGTGCCCCGAAAACGCTACAATCCGTCGCCATGAATCCCTTGCGCATCGCCTTGCCGCTTTGCCTCACGCTTGCCGCGCCGAGCGTGGGCGCCGGCGAGGAGTGGGTCCTGCCGCCAAGGGCCAGGCACCCCGCCCCGGCGCCGGCCGCAGGCGTCGGCGGCGAGGACTGGGCGCCGGAGCTGGGCCGCCAGCTCGCCATCCTCCGAGCCCAGCCGGGCGACGTCGAGGCGCGCAAGGCTGCCTGGGTGGCCGCCATGCGCCTCGGCCTCTTCACGCAGGCCGCCGAGCTCGATGCGCCGCTTGCCGAAGCCGATCGGCGGGCAATGGAGGGCGACATCATCGCCCTCGACATCCGCTACGGCATCGTCGACCGCAACACCCTGCGCGGACCGGAACGCTTTGTGCGCCTCGACATGGCGCTGACCGCAACCGACGCCCTCGCCGCCGGCTTCTTCACCGGCAAGCTGCCGGACGCCGAAGACCGGCGCCGCCTGACCGACCGCCTCAGCGCGCTCGCCGCCCGCCGCCGCGCCGCCGATGCCGTCACGCTCTACGAGGCCCTGCTCGCACGCGACATTCCGGTTCCCCTGTGGGCGGAACGCGACGTCGCCGGCAGCTACCTCGAACTGCGCCGCCCGCAGCAGGCGCTGCTCCTCTACCAGCGGGTGGTCGCCGACAATGCGGACGATTTCGACGGCAACCTCGGGCTCTTCTACGCCCTGGTCGAGACCGAGCAGCTGGACGCCGCCACCGGACACATCGACCGCTACGCCGCCCGCCTGCCGGAGCGCCGCCATCTCGACGGCCGCTACAACGGCGAACGCCTGAGCGCCGACATCGCGGCCGACCGCGTGCGCATCTTCGCCGACCGCCTCGGTGAAGCGCAGACGCGCATCGATGCCCGCCACGCGGCGATTCCCCACAACAGCGAAGCCCGACAATCGTCGGCCAGCCTCGCGCTGGCCCGCGGCTGGCCGCACCAGGGCGACGAAATGCTGCGCCGGACCATCGGTACCGACCCGCTCAATCCGGCGCTGCACGCCGACCTTGCCGAGAACCTTCTCACCCTGCAGGACTGGCCCGCCGCCCGTGCCGCGCTCGACCGTGCCAGCGACCTCGACGCCGACAACGGCGCCGTGCGCCGCGCCCGCCGCAGCCACGAGTTGTACGACAGTCACGAACTCCATGTCGAAGCCGGCTACGGCGAGGGGCAGGACGTCAATTACTTCGGCAGCCGCGACTGGTCGATCGACAGCTTCCTCTACAGCCGGCCGATCAACGACACCTGGCGGGTCTTTGCCCACAATTTCTCGGCCAGCGCCGATTTCAACGGCGACAACCAGACCTGGATCCGCAGTGGCGCCGGCGCCGAATGGCGCCACCTCGGCTGGCGGATGACCGGCGAGGTCAACGGCGGCAACGGGGTCAAGGCCGGCTTCACCGGCATCGCGCGCTGGCAGCCCGACGACCGCTGGACCGTCTACGGCGCCGGCGAGAGCGTGACCAACCAGATTCCTCTCCGCGCCGTCGCCGACGGCATCCACGCCAGCCGCGTCAGCCTCGGCGTCGACTGGCGCCAGCACGAGTCGCGCAAGCTCGGGGTCGCGGCGTACTACAGCGATTTTTCCGACGGCAACCTGCGCCGCGGCGTCAACGCCCTGTGGTTCGAGCGCTGGCTGAGCGGCCCGCAGTGGATGTTCGAGACGACCCTCGGCGCCGACGCCTCGCGCAACTCGCTCAATGCCAGCGTCAATTACTTCAACCCGAAGAGCGACCGTTCGCTGTGGTTGACGGCCGCCGTCGAGCACCTCAGCTGGCGCAGCTACGACCATTCCCTGCGCCAGCGTCTCGCGCTGACCGGCGGCACCTACTGGCAGGAATTCTACGGTTCCGGGGCGATCGAGGCGATCGAATACGGCCACCGCTGGGAAATCGACCGCGACCTCTCGCTCCGCTACGGCATCGGCCGCCTGCTGCGCCCCTACGACGGCGCGCGCGAAGGCCGTACCTTCGCCAATCTGGTGCTGCTATGGCGTTTCTGATCCGCACCGTCCTCGGCGTCCTGCTGGCGCTTGCCGCCGCGCCGGCGAGCGCCGCCGACGCCCGCTTCATGGCGCTGAGCTACCACGAGGTGCTTGCCGACAGCGAGCCGCTGACCCCGACCGCCGTCCGCGCCAGCGATCTGGCCCGGCAGTTCGCCTGGATGCGGGCCAACGACTTCCACCCGGTCAGCATCGACCAGATCCTCGCCGCCCGCGCCGGCGGCCCGCCATTGCCGCGCAACGCCATCCTGCTGACCTTCGACGACGGCTTCAAGGATGCCTACACGCGCGTCTTTCCGCTGCTCAAGCTGTTCAACTACCCGGCGGTCATCGCCCTGGTCGGCCAGTGGATGGACGTCCCCGAAGGCCAGATCGTCGACTACGACGGCAAGCCGGTGGCGCGCAGCAAGTTCCTGAGCTGGGAGCAGGTTCGTGAAATGCAGGCCTCCGGGCTGGTCGAGGTCGCCTCGCATTCCTACGGCCTGCATCGCGGCATACTCGCCAACCCGCAGGGCAACACGCAGCCGGCGACGACCACCCGCCTGTACGCCAACGGCCGTTACGAGGACGATGCGGCCTACCTCGCCCGCCTGCGCCACGATCTTCGCGACCGCATCAGCCAGCACACCGGCAAGGTCCCGCGGATCATCGTCTGGCCCTACGGCCGCAGCAACCAGGCCGCCCAGGAAGTCGCCAGCGAACTCGGCATGCCGATCGGCCTGACGCTGGTCGACGGCTTCAACGATGCCGGCACGCCGAAGCCCGCCTGGAAGCGCCAGTTGATCGAGAACAGCCCGTCGCTGCAGGCCTTCGCCGAGATGCTGCGCGTCACCTGGGATGCCAACCCGGCACGCAGCGTGGAAGTCGACCCCGGCACCTGGCCGCCCGGAGAGGACGGCCTGTCGCCGACCCTCGACCGCCTGCTGACGCTGAGCCCGAACATCGCCTTCGTAAAGCCCGCAGTCGAACGCGACGGGCGCGAGATCGCGCTGTTCCCGACCGCATTGCGCCCGGTCGCCGAGGACAAGCTCAACCACATCGCCTGGCAGACCGAGCGCCGCGCCGGCGTGCCGGTCTTCATCGACCTGCCGCTCGCCTGGCTCGCTGAACCGGAACTGGTCGCCGACCTCGCCCGCCAGGTCAATTTCGCCGGCCTGCGCGTGCGCGCCGCGCCCGACAGCGCCGCCGCCCAGCGCCTGCGCGACGCGGCCGGACGCTGGGTCTGGCCGCTGCAGATCGCCTGGGCGCCGGAGCAGGCGCCGACACCGGCGCAATGGGCCGCCCTGCGTCCCGGCGACCTGATGGTGCTGCCTGCCAACGAGGAACACATCGCCGCCGTTCCCCGGGAGATGGCCCGGCATGTCCTCTTCGAGTTCGACCCCTCGCTGCCGCCGGAGACCGTCGCCCGCCACATGCGGCGCCTGGAGGCCGACGGCTTCCGCCAGTTCGGCGTCGGCGGCTTGCCGGAGAGCCTGATGGGACCGCTCTTCCCTTCCCTCTCGCTGCGCTGGCAGCCGCAACTGCCATGACCCCGCTGCCGGTCCTGCCCGGCGATTTCTGGAGCGCCATCCTCGCCTACGTCTTTTTCTACCCGGTGCTGATGTCGGTCGTCTGGATGATCGGCGGCATCGCGTTCTACCTGCGTTTCGAGCGTCGCCCGCACCGCATCGTCGACCAGCCACCGCCGCGCGACGACTACCCGCTGATCGCCGTCCTCGTCCCCTGCTACAACGAGGAGGCGAATGTCGAGGAAACCGTCGAAGCGCTGATGGAACTGCGCTACCCGAACTACGAAGTCATCGCCATCAACGACGGCAGCACCGACCGCACCGGCGAACTGCTCAACACGCTGGCGGCACGCTTCGCCAGGTTGCGTGTCATCCATCAGGTCGCCAACCAGGGCAAGGCGGTCGGCCTCAACACCGCCGCGTTGCTGACGGCAGCCGAAATCCTCGTCGGCATCGACGGCGATGCGCGCCTCGATCCCTGCGCCCTGAACTGGCTGGTGCGCCATTTCGACGAGCCCGACGTCGCCGCCGTCACCGGCAACCCGCGCGTGCGCAACCGGTCGACCCTGCTCGGCCGCATCCAGGTCGGTGAATTCTCGTCGATCGTCGGCCTGATCAAGCGCGCCCAGCGCTCGGTCGGACTGATCTTCACCGTTGCCGGGGTGATCGCCGCCTTCCGCCGTAGCGCGCTGCACGAGGTCGGCTACTGGAGCCCGGAAAAGCTGACCGAGGATGTCGACATTTCCTGGAAGCTGCAACTGGCCGGCTGGGAGGTTCGCTTCGAGCCGCGCGCCCTGTGCTGGATCCTCATGCCGGAAACCCTGCGCGGGCTGTGGAAGCAGCGTCTGCGCTGGTCGATGGGCGGCACCCAGGTGCTGCTCGACTACACGCCGCAACTGCTGTCACCGAAGAACGCAGCAATGTGGCCACTCTGCGTCGAATACGCAATGAGCATCACCTGGGCCTACCTGTTCGCACTGCTCGCCACCTACCGTGTCGTCGACCTGCTGTTCTTCCAGATCGACCTGCAGAGCGCACCGATCCTGCTGCTGGGGTGGGCCGGGCTGTTGATCGCAACGACCTGCCTGCTGCAGATCATGCTGAGCCTGGTCCTCGACCGGCCTTACGACCGGGGGCTGCTGAAGAACTACTTCTGGATGATCTGGTATCCGATCATCTACTGGGCCATCACGGCCGCCACCTCGGTGGTGGCCGTGCCGAAGATCCTTTTCCGTGACAGCGACAAACGCGCCCGATGGACGAGTCCCGACCGCGGCATCAAGCCCGACGCCTCCCGCTGATCATCGAGCGTCCCGACCTCGCGCACCCGCTGCGGCGGATGTCGGCTATCGTCATCACTTCGCTCGCCTGGCTTCTCTGGCTCGCCATGTGGGTCCCTTTTCTTTTCGCCCTCGGCCGGCATTTCGGCTACGACCTGCCGGAAATCCTCTTCCCGAGTCAGATCAGCCTCGCCACCTTTCTCGCACTGATGCAGGTGATGCCCTACGTCGTCGGCGTCGCCGTTCTCCTTTATCTCGTCGGCGCGCTGCGCGAAAGGCTGAAGGCGCGCATCGGCACCGCCGACGACCGCTGGCGGCCGGTCGGCATCGACCGCCTCGCAACCGGCGCCGCCCTCGATCCCGAGAAGCTTGCCGCATGGCAGAAGGCGCAGATTCTCTACGTCGAACACGGCCCTCGCGGCCGCGTCACCAACGCCGAAGAATGAGCGGTCGAACGCCACCGCCAAGCGTGCATGAGCCGGCAGCAGTTCATCCGGCGCCATCCCGCGCAGCGACGACAAACTGCCGGAGCGTCATCCGGGACTGTCATCAGAAGGAAAGCGCCCGAGGTGCTCCTGTCCGGCCGCTACCGGCTGTTCGTCGTCGTCGATGCACGCCGCGAGGTCCTCGGGAATTTCTCCGAGGCCGACAACGCGGCCCGACTGCCACAGACGCTCGGCCTCATGCCGCGTCCGGACGCCGACCGGCAGGTCGATTCGCTCCGAACGAGCGGCGCCGCGGCGAGCGGGCAGCCGCTGCGTGACAGCCGATCATCGCCACGACGGACACCAGCAAGCCATTCTCGCCGCAGGCCAACAACTCCATCCACCAGTGCGAAATGCCAATCCGGCTCGCCTCTTTCGTGCAGGCGTCTGAGTTGCTCTGTGGCGTCCAGCGTAGAGCTAACTTGCATGACCGGTGCCGGTCAGGCCTTCCTTCGCCTTCAAGGGGGCTTCTTTCACATTGACAATATGTGTGGACGATGCTGCTGGCGCGCATCTACGAAGTGTTCCCGCTCACCTGCCCCAAGTGCGGCGGCACGATGCGGATCATCGCCGTCATTGACGATCCGACCGCGAGGTGAAGAAGATTCTGACGCACCTCGGCGAGCCAACCGCACGCCCCTACTGGCGCCAGCGGGCGGGCCGCCACTGTGGGCGGCGGCGCTCCCAAGTGACGCCGACCCGTTTGCGCAACCGATGCCGGCGTTCGAATTCGATCAGCGCATCGCGTGGTAGCGGAGGCCTTCCAGCAGTCCGCCGGGTGAGCCTGTGCCAGAGCCTTGCAAGACGCCAGACGGCCGGCCTCTTGCGGGGCGCTGGCAGGCAAGGAGGGCGGGTCTTGCGAAAGTACGGCGGAATTTCGGTGGCAATTCCGGGTTGACGATGAGCGGCAAGCACCGGGATACTCGCGGCATGGCGGTTGAATTTCCTATCCTTTTTCGGTGTCGGGAATTTTTACACATATTACTATCAGCGCCGACAACTCATTGACTTTACGATGTATTTATGATTGGCATTATTTTTGCTTAATGCCAATCATTTTGAACGGAGATACAGTATGAACCGTACATTCGTCATCAGCGTGTGGCTCGCTTCCATGTGCGCTCTAGCGTACGCATCTACAGCACAAGCCGTCGTAACGATCACGACAATTGCCCCGTCGAACTGGGGAGCGTCCGACACTGCCCTCGGGCTGAACTACGGGAGCACGATCGAGGACTTCGAGGACATACAACTCGCCAGCGGCCTCACCGTCAGCGCCTCCGGCGCCGTGATCACTTCCGGTCCGAACTACTTGAGTCTCGGCGGCTACGGGCCGACCAGCACGCTGCCCAACCTGTTCAATCCGCTCGCAGATCCGAACGGCAATGCGTTCAGCACCTTCCCCTGCGGAACGGCTGCCTGCTCCAGCCTGTGGGATGGAAGTCATGCCTTGATCAATACCTGGAACAACCAGTCGATGCCCTACACCTGGGCGCCTTGGGGCAATCTTCAGTTCGACTTCGCCGGGAATGTTACTCATGTCGGCTTCAGCCTGCATCAGAACGAGGACGCCGTAAACGTCTACGTCAACAACGTTCTCGCAGACACCATCCCCGGCGGCGGCTCGGGGGCGGCACGCCGTGGCTACTTCCGGATCGACACGAGCGGGGGCACGTTGATCAACTCGGTCAGGCTCGACGGCACCGACCGAGACGCCTGGGTCGTGGACCACCTGGCCTTCTCGCCCCAGGCCGGTACGGGCGGCGGTAGCGTGCCGGAACCCACGTCGGTCTCCTCGGCGTTGCTCGGCTTGGGCGCGATAGCGCTGGCCCGTCGTGGTCGGCGCGAGCGCAAGCGCACCTGAACAGCTACGGTCGTAGCGCGGGTCGCGCTTGATTGGCGGCGCAACTGCCCTCCTCCCTCGCTAGGAAATTAGGGACGTACCACGGATTCTTGCGGCCCTGAATGTCGTCTTCAGTCGAACTGCTGACCCGCGACACAGCAAGCCCGAACGGCAGCAGTAGGTTCCCTGATGCCCGAGAACGTCCAACCCGGAAGCTGTCGTTCATAAGATTTACCGGGACAGTTCGCAATGGCAGCACCTGACCCGCTGCTGCCGGACATCAGTCTTGCCGAGCGACAACTCTGCTCTACACACCTGACGTCTAACGGTCATTGCAGTTGCGGCCGCCCCGGATGATGAAAGAAGATGCGGGCTGGGAGGCATCGGGTAGAGGTCGCGCAATATTTTGGCGGCTCGACCCCGCAAGCTAACGTGACCCGTCGAACCGACTCGTACCCCGGATTGCTGCCATCGAGCGCACACATTAATAGGGCCGCTGGCGACCCGGGTCAAGGGCGGGCGCCAGCCCTCCCACACCACCGGACGAACGGGTCACGTATCCGACGGTTGGATGACTTGAATTCCTACCGCGGCGCAAGGCTCGGCAGTTCCATTTGTTCGAAGAAGCGCAACGGGAGCGCGGTCGACAGGGCCGGCGTCTGCGACACCCGCCATGGACCGTGTGCGGACTTGCCGGTATGCCACGCTTCACGCACAGACACGCCACGTTTGCAGTTCCCGATAGCCCGCTCGACCCCATTGTTGCCAGAGATGGCAGCGTAACGGGCAAAGGACCCACTTGTCGAGGTCGCGCAGAGGTGTTACGTCTTCCTCTCCCAGAGGGCTGAGGCGCTCGCTCATCCCGCGAACG
>NZ_JAMTDQ010000022.1 GCF_023806635.1 Accumulibacter sp. | reverse complement strand
ACAGCGTACCTTCATTGACGCTGGCATCGACGCCGGCATCGACGACGATGACTTCGGCCGGCGGCGTCACCGTGATGCTCTTGGTGCCCGCATTGGCGTGGGTGCCGTCCTCGTCGACCACCGCGACAGCGATGGTCGGCGTACCCGGCGCGGCATAGGTGTGGGTGACCTGCCCGTTCGCCGGCAGGGACGCCGCCGGGATGACCTCGACGGCGGTGCCGTCGCCCCAGTTGATGTGGTATTCGGTCACCGTGTCGGTGCCGGGATCGTACACTGGCCCGAAGTTGCTCGGCCCACTCAGGTCGAGCGTATAGACCAGGCCCTGTTCGACCGTGTTGTTGCCACTCATGTACGGCAGCGTCGGCGCCACGTTGTTCACCGTCACCGTGAAGCTGTCGGTCTCGATGCTGTTGGCCTGGCCCTGCTGGTCGTTGGCGGTCACGGTCACGGTGTAGCTGCCGTCATCGGGCAGGGTCAGCCCGATGGAGGGGTTGCCGGAGCCGGTGCTGAAGCTGTAGCCGCCGGTCTGGCCGCCGCTGCCCACCCAGCTCACCGTCACCAGATGAACGTCCGACAGATCGGGATCGCCGATCAAGATGTTGTGGCCGAATGAGGTACCTTCATTGGCCGTCTGGCCGGCGCCGGCTTCCAGCGCCGGGCCGTCGTTGACGTTGTTGACGGTGATGTTGGTGAACACCGAGGCAGTGGCGAAGACGTTGCCATCGCTGCCGTTCCAGCGGAACTGGTCGGATCCGTAGAAGTTCGGGTTGCCCTGGTAGGTCAGCTTGTCGGCGGCCAGTTCGGCCACACTGATGACCTGTCCGGCAGTGACCGCGACACCGTCGAGCTTGAGGATGCCGGACGCCGGCAAGGTGATGATCTTGATCGCTGCCAGGGTCTGTCCCTCGGCATCGTAGAAGCCGGAGGCGAACAGATCGTCGCTCAGGATGATCGCCGCGTCTTCCGGGCCCACCACGTTGACATCCTGCACCTGTGGCGCCTGGTTGCTGTAGCGCTGCAGGAAGACATCGTGGGTGCTGTTGCCCTGGTTGTAGCCGCCCCAGGTGAGGATGAAGCCGCCGTCGGGCGTGCCGACCAGGTCGGAGTCCGCCGTGTACCCGTAGTTCGCGTCGGGGTTGACCTGCTGCTCGCTGTCGACCTTGCGGCCCGCGGCATCGTATTGCTGGAACAGGAGTTCATCGCCATTGCTCCAGCTGACGACGAAGCCACCGTTGGCCAGCCCGGCCACGGCCGGCAGGTACTGGTTGCTGCTGACGGTGTAGTTGACGCGGAACTCGGCGCCGACGGGATTGCCGTTGGTGTCGAAACGCTGGCCATAGACCCCCCAGCCGCTGGTGTCCTGGTTGCTGTCGGAACCCCAGACCACGACGTAACCACCGTCGTTCAGCGCCGCCACGTCCTGTTGGTACTGGCCGTTGGCGGTGTAGGTGTTGGCGCGGAATTCGCTGCCGTCCTTCGTGCCGTCGGCGTTGAAGCGCTGGCCGTAGACGCCGGCGCTGCTGCCGTCCTGGTCGTTGGAACGCCACACCACCACATAGCGACCATCGGCGAGCGTGGCCGCCTGCGGGCTGTCCTGGTAGCTGCTCTCGAAACCGGTGCTGGTGTTGACGCGGAATTGGGCGCCTTCCTTAACGCCGGCCGCGTCGAAACGCTGGGCATAGATATCTTGGTAACGGGCGCTGGCCTGCTCGTAATAGCCATACCACACCGCCACGAAGCCGCCGTTGTGCAGCGCGGCGAGATTGGGCATCGACTGCTCGTAGATCACTTCGCCGGCCACGTTCTGGTTGATGGCGAACTCGGCGCTGGTGGCGGTGCCGCCGTTGTCGAAGGTGCGGCCGACGACGTCGTAGCCGGTGTTACCAGCAATCTGGTTGTATCCCGCCCAGGCCACGGTGAAGCCACCGCCCTGCAGCGCGACGACCGTGGGCTGGTACTGGGTGCTGGCGGTTGTGGTGTTGACCTGGAACTGGCTGCCCAGCGGATTGTCGTTGCTGTCGTAGACCCGGGCGAACACCCCGTAGCCGCTGGTGTCCTGGCCGTTGGTGTCGGTGAACACCACGACATAGTTGCCGTTCGACAGATAGGCGATGGACGGATTTTCCTGCGTGCCTCCGGTTGTGCTGTTCACCACCTTCTCGGCGCCATACAGCGAGGCGCCATCCGGCTGGGCGGTGATGTTGATGGTGATCGCCCGCGGCGGCGTCACGCCGCCGTCGCCATCCGACAGGCTCAGCGAGACGGTGCGGCTCGGCTCGGGGTTGGACAGCGGGTTGGCGTAGGTCAGGTTCTCGATCAGCGCTTCCGCCGCGTCAGGCGTGGCGTTGGCGTTGAACAACACCGTCAGCGGCTTGCCGTTGACGCCATCCGACAAGATCGTACCGATGACCACGGCGCCGGTGCCGAAGTTGAAGGTGACCTGGTTCCCAGAAACGCCGATCTGCTCGACCCCTGTGCCCTCGTTGCGAATGCCGAGCTGGTCCTGGGCGTTGATGCCGGGGATGTCGAACTGATTGGCGTTGCCGTAGGGCGTGACATAGCTCACGTCGAGGCGACCACCGGCGAAGTTGCTCGAATCCGGATCGATCAGCCCGACACCCGCGTCGATGAGCTGCGGCGTGTCGTTGATCAGGTTCTCCATGAACGTGACGCTGGAGACCAGATCGACGATCTGCGGCGCGGTCTGGCGCGGGAAGTCGGCCGGGTTGCCGACGATGCGCTGGAAGATGCCGCTGTCGCTGGCGTCGTAGTAGCCCCACCAGCTGACGACGAAGCTGCCATTGGCCAAGGCCACCACGGCCGGCTCCTGGTCGCTGGTGGTGCCCGGACCGTTGAGCTGCAGCTCGCCGTCCACCCGGTTGCCCAGCGCGTCGTACTGCTGGGCCAGGATCCGGTGGCCGCTGCTGTTGTCGTACCAGGTCACGACGAAGCCGCCATTGGCCAGGGTGGCCACCTGGGGCTCATTCTGCCAGTTGTAGTAGGTGTCGTTGACGCGGAACTCGCCCGTCACCGGGCTGCCCGCCTGATCGAACAGGCGCGCATAGATACCGTCGACGGAACTGTCCTGGCCGCGCGAGACCCACACGGCGACGAACCCGTTGGCCGTGGCGGTGATGCTCGGGGCGTACTGGTAGTCGCTGGTGTAGGTGTTGAGCTGGAACTCGCTGCCCAGCTTGGCGCCGGTACTGGCGCTGAAGCGCTGCGCATAGACGCCGGAACTGGAGCCGTCCTGCTGTTCGCCGCGCCACGCCACCAGGATGTCGCCACTGGCGAGCTGGATGACGGCGGGTTCCGACTGGTAGGCGTCTTCGTAACCCGTGCTGGTGTTGGCCCGGGTTTCCGATCCGGCTGCCACACCGGCAGCGTCGAAGCGCTGGAAGAAGACGTCGTAGTAGCGGCCGTCGCGCACGCCGCTGGAATACCAGGCGACGGCGAAGCCGCCATCGGCCAGGGCGGTGATCGCCGGCTGGTGCTGGGTGCCATCGGCCGTGGTGTTGACCAGGAACTCGGACCCCACCTTGAGGCCGTCGTCGTCGAAGCGCTGGCCGATGAGGCCATCGCCCGAGGCATCACGGTACTGGCCTCGGAAAACGGCGACGAAGCCGCCATCCATGAGGCCGGCCACCGCCACCTCGGTCTGGTTGTAGGGGGTGAAGTCGCTCACCCGGAACTCGTTGCCGACGCGCGTGCCGTCGGCTGCGAAGCGCTGGCCGAAGATGCCGTAATCCCAGCCGTCCTGGCCATTGGACTGCCACAGGGTGACGTAGCCGCCGTCCGCCAGCCTGGCCATGGCGGGCGCGCTTTGCGTGCTGGTGGTGTAGGTGTTGACCTGCTCGGCGCTGAACAGCGGGATGGGGGCGTCAGCCTGCGGCGTGACGTCGATCTGCACGGTGCGCGGCTCGGAGGTCGTGCCGTCGCCGTCGCTCACGGTGACGCTGACCAGGCGGCTTGGCACCGGGTCGCTGGAGCTGTTGCGGTAGGTCAGGTTCTCGATGACCGCTTCCACCTTGTCGGCGTTGGCGTTGGCGGTGAACTCGATCACCAGGTCGACGCCGTTCTGGCCGTTGAAGCCGGAGACAATGGCGCCGATCGCCGTACCGCCGTAGCTGACGACCCCCGTGCCGGCGTTGAAGCCGACCTGGCCAGCGCCGCTGCCCTGGTTGCGCACGCTGAAGTGGTCCTGCGTCGGCAGGTTCTGCGACAGGTCGGACCCCAGACTGTTGTAACCGGAGATCACCGACACGATCAGGCGGCCGCCGGCGAAGTCGGCGGAATCGCTGTCGTTGACGCTGACGGCCGGGTCAAGGAGGACACCTGCCGGCAGATTGGCGTCGTTCTCCAGCACGCTGACGCTGGCTGCCAGGTCGCTGATGACCGGGGCAGCGGACTTGCTGAGCGAGCCGGCCGGGCCGAACAGGTTCTGGTAGATGCCGTAGGTGTTGTTGGCATCCTGACCGTGGGACTGCCACGCCGCCACCCAGCGGTCACCGCCGAGGCCCGCCACGTCGGGGCGGTACTGCGTGCTGCTGGTCGTGCTGTTCAACAGCAGCGGCGCGTCGACCTTGTTGCCGGCGGCGTCGAACTGCTGCGCAAAGCTGTCGTGTCCGCTGACGCCGGAACTGTCGCTCCAGGCCACCACGTAGCCGCCATTGCCGAGCGCGCTGATGCGGCTGTACGTGTCGCCATTGCTGGGCGCAGTGGGGCCGTCGTTGACCAGCACCTCGCCGCCGATCTTGACGCCTGCCGCGGTGTAGCGCTGCGCCATGATCGACCAGCCGCCGAGACCGGCGTTGTTGCTGACCCAACTGACCACGAAGTCGCCATTGCTCAACACCGCCACGTCAGGGTTGGACTGATCGCTGATGTTGTAGGTGTTGACCTGGAACTCGGCGGAGCGGACCGCACCGTTGGCATTCATCAGCCGGGCCTGGACGCTCCAGCCGTCACCGTCCTGGCCATTGGAGTGCCACACCACCACGTAGCCGCCGTCGGCGAGCCTGGCCAACTGCGGGAAGGACTGGTTGCCAGAAACATAGGTGTTGACGGTGAACGGCGCACCCTGGGCGACGCCGCCGGCGTCGTAGTGCTGCACCCGCACACCGTAGTCGTTGCCGTCGGCGTTGCTGTAGTCGGTGTAGGCGATGACGAAGGCGCCGCCGTTCAGGCCGAGCACCTGCGCCTGGAACTGGTGGTGGTAGTTGGTGGCGGTGTTGACCAGGAACTCGCCGCCTACCGGCTGGCCGTCGGCGCCATAGCGCTGCGCGTAGACACCGTAGTAGGAGCCATCCTGGTTATTGGAGTCCCAGGTAACGACGAAGCCCCCGGTGGACAGCCCGGCCACGCCGAGCAGCGAGTGGCTGTGCTGGCTATCAGGCGTGTAGCTGTTAGCCTGGAACTCGGGGCCGATCGCCGATCCGTTGGCGTCGAAGCGCTGGGCGAACACGCCCCAGCCGTCGCTGTCCTGGCCGTTGGATTCCCAGACCACCACGTACTGACCGGCGTTGCCGCCCTGCAGGGCGGCGATGATCGGTTCGATCTGGTCACTCGTGGTGTAGGTGTTGACGCGCTGTTCCTGACTCAGCAGCGCCACGGCGCCGTCGGTCTGGGCAGCGACGTCGATGGTCATGGTGCGCGGTGCGCTCTGGCCACCGTCGCCGTCCGAGACGACGATCGATACCGTGCGGCTGGCGGTCGGGTTGCTCGAGCTGTTGCGGTAGGTGAGGTTCTCGATGACCGCTTCGACCGCCTCGGCGGTGGCGCTGACGTTGAACTGCAGCACCAGATCGACGCCGTTCTGGCCGTTGCTCAGCACGCTGCCGATGGCCGTGCCACCGTAGCTCACGGTGCTGCCGGCGAGACCCACCTGGCCGGCGCCGCTGCCCTGGTTACGCACGCTGAAGTGGTCCTGTTGGTGGGCGGCGGGGTCGAAGGCCTGGGCGGCGCCATAGCCGGTGATGACGCTCACCACCAGACGACCGCCGTCGAAATTGGTCGAGTCGCCATCAACGACGCGAACGCCCGGATCGACAAGCTGGGCAGCGGCGTTGACGTCGTTCTCGTTGAAGCTGACGGCGGTCTCGAGGTCCAGCAGTTCGGGATTCGCCTGCCGGGTGACGCTGCCCGGCGTGCCGAACACCCGCTGGAAGACTCCGTGGCTGCTGTTGCCATCGGTTTCCTGGTAGTTGCTCATCCAGACGGCGACGAAGTTGTTGCCGGTGAGGGCGGCGACATCCGGGTAGTGCTGATTGTTGGCGGTGTTGCTGTTCAGCGAGAAGGGGCCGTCGACCTTGTTGCCGCTGGCGTCGAACTCCTGCGCGTAGACTCCGTAGCCACTGTCGCTGGGGCTCGCATGTCCGTCCCAGCTGACGACGAAACCGCCACCCTGCAGGGCGGTCACGTGCGGCCACTGGCCGTAGGAGGAGTCGAAGTCGCTGGTGCTGACGGTGAATTCGCCGCCGACAGTCACCCCGGCCGCGGTGTAGAGCTGGCCGCGGACGCTGCTGTTGGAGTCATCGTGCCAGACAACGACGATGCGGCTGTTGGCCAGTACCGCGACGTCGGGGTTGGCCTGGTTGCTGCTGGTGTTCGTGTTGACGCGGAATTCGCTGCCCACCCTGGTGCCGGTGAGGTCGAAACGCTGCGCATAGACACCCCAGCCGGAACCGTCCTGGCCGCTGGACTGCCAGACGGCGATGAAGCCGCTCTCGTCCGTTCCAGCGGTTGCGGAGTCGTCCTTCAGCGCCGCCAGGTAGGGCGTGTACTGCTGGTTCGGCAGGTAGCTGTTGAGCTGGAAATCCGCGCCGACGGGCGTGCCATCAGCCGCGTAGAGTCTGGCGAAGCTGCCGTAGTTGTTGGTGTCCCGATACTGGTCCGCCCAGGCGATGACGAAGTTGCCATTGGCGAGACCAAGGGCGGTCGGATGCGTCTGGTCGTATTGCGTGACGGCCGTGGAGACGAGGAATTCGCTTCCCGCCGGGGCGCCATTCAGGTCGTAGCGCTGCGCGTAGACGCCGCCCGAAGAACCGTCCTGGCCCTCGCTGCGCCAGACGACGACGAAGCCGCCGTTGGCCAGGCTGGCGACCATGGGCTCGGCCTGGTCGTTGCTGGCATAGGTGTTGACCTGGAACTCGGTGCCCACCTCCACGCCCTGGGCATTGTAGCGCTGCGCGAAGACGCCGGTGCCGCTGCCGTCCTCGGTGGGCGAGCGCCAGACCACCACGTAGCTGCCGGCGTTGGGGCCTTCCAGACCCACCACACGCGGGTAGTACTGGTCGCCGGGCATGTAGGTGTTCACCTGCTCGTCGCTGGTCAGCGGTTGCACGCCCTCGTCCTCGGGGGTGATGTCGATCACCAGGTTCTGCGACGCCGTGGCGCTGGCCGAATCCCGGATCTGGACCTGGATGCTGCGGCTGGCCAGAGGGCCGTCGCTGGTGGTCTGGTAGCGCAGGTTCTCGATCACCCGCTCCACCGCCTGCGCGGTCACCGAGGCATTGAAGTTGACCACCAGCTGGTCGCCGTTGGCGCCGGTGTCGGCGGCGTTGATGCTGCCGATGACGACGCCTTGGTAGCTGATGTCGCTGCCGGACACGCCCACCTGACCGGCGCTCGTTCCCTGATGACGGATGCCGAGTTGGTCGTCGGCGCGACCGGTGCTGGAAAGGTAGGACACGGTCAACGTCGTGACCGGATTGGCGCCCTGCGTGACGGCAACGTTGTCGTCCAGCACCGCGCCGAGCTGGGCGGCGGCTTCGCCGAGGGTGACGACGGCTTCCAGATCGGTGAGGCTGAGCGCGGCGGTCGGGTTGGCCGCCTGGATGGTGAGCGTGGCGATGACCGGCTCGGAGGCGCCACCGTCGCCGTCGAACAGGCGGAAAGCCACGCTGCGACTGCCGTTGGGAGCGGTGACGTCGTTGTAGCGATAGGTGATGTTCTCGACCAGGTGACGGACTGCCGCCGCTGTCGCGCTGGCGTTGAAGCTGACGACCAGCGGGGCGCCGGCGCTGCCGCCGGCCCAGGTACCGATCACCGTGCCGGCGTAGCTGATGTCGCTGCCGGATACGCCGATCTGGCCGGTGCCCGTGCCTTCGTCGTTGACGGCCAGCACATCCTGCGCCAGCTGACCGGAGCTGAAGTAGACCCAGAGGCTGCCGCCGTCGAAGTTGGCAGAATCGCTGTCCGCAACCTGCACGTCGGCATCGATGAACTGCGCCGTGACCGCCTGGGCGGCACCGAGCGTGCGGCTGGTTACGAGGTCGTCGAGCACCGGGTTGGCCTGCCGCTGCAGTTCGGCGGGATCACCGAACAGTTGCTGATACATGCCATACAGACTGCCGTCCTGCGTATAGGAGGCCCAGGTGACGACGTAGTTGCCGTTGCCGAGGTCGGCAACGGCCGGATAGGCTTGCGTGCTCGAGGTGAAGGTGTTGACCAGGCGTTCGCCATCGAGCGCATTGCCGGCTGCATCGTATTCGCGCAGATAGACGTTGGCGGACGTGCCGTCGGGGCCCGTATTGTCGTTGTAGAAGGCGACGACGAAGCCGCCGCCGGACAGCCCGGTGACGCTGGACAGGTACTGATTGCCGCTGGTGAACTCGTTGACCCGGAAATTCCCGCCCTGTGCGACGCCGCCGGCGTCGTAGCGCTGCGCCATGACGGCCGCTCCGCTGCCGTCCTGGCTGTCGTCGCGCCAGACGACGACGTAGCCGCCGCCGTCGAGCATCGCCAGCCGCGTCTCGTACTGATTGCCGCCGGTGTTGGCATTGACGACGGCCTCGGGACCAAGCCTGGTGCCGCTGCTGTCGAAGCGCTGCGTGACTATGCCTGCACCGCTGCCGTCCTGACCGTCCGAGCGCCAGGCGACGACGAAGGACCCGTCATTGCGTGCGGCGACTGCCGGCTCGTACTGGTTGCCGCTGGTCGTGGTGTTGACGCGGAACTCAGGACCGACGGCACTGCCATCGTTGAGGTAGCGTTGCGCGTACACGCCGTAACCGCTGCCGTCCTGGCCGTTGGAGTACCAAGTGACGATGAATCCGCTGCCGTGCGCGGCGACGCTCGGCTGTGCCTGGTCGTTGGTGGTGACGGTATTGACGCGGAACTCGGGGCCGACGGCGACGCCGCTGGCGTTGTAGCGCTGTGCGTAGACGCCGTACGAACTGCCGTCGACATTGCTCGCGCGGTTGGTCCAGGCGACGACGAAGCCACCGGTCGACAGCGCAGCGACGCTGGCCTCGAGCTGATCACCGGTCGTCGCCGTGTTGACGCGGAACTCCGGGCCGACGGCGACGCCGCTGGCGCTGAAGCGCTGGCCGTAGATGCCGCTGCCGCTGCCGTCCTGGGCGTCGTCGCTGCGCCAGATGGTGACGTAACCGCCACTGGCGAGCCGTGCGATGCCCTCGGTGTACTGGTTGCCGCTGACGTGGGTGTTGAGGCGCCCGTCCTCACCGTGGGCCTTGGGCGTGCCGTCGACCTGGTCGTTGACCACGATGTCGAGGACGTTGGCGATGCTGCTGCCGCCGTCGCCGTCGGAGACGCGCAGTCCCAGGCTGCGGCTGGCGTTCGGGCTGACGTCCGTGTTGCCGTAGCCGAGCCGCTGGATCAGCGCCTCGACCGCCTCGGGGGTCGCGGCATCGCTGTTGAAATCGATGCGCAGGTTGCTGCCGTTGCTGCCGCCGCTGAGCGTGCCGATCGCGACACCGCCATAGCTCACGGTGTTGCCCGCGACGCCGATCTGGCCGGCGTCGGTGCCCTGATGGACGACGCCGAGCTGGTCTTCCGTCGCCTGCCCGGCGAGATAGTAGAGGTCCAGGCGGCCGCCGTTGAAGTTGGCGGAATCGCTGTCGGTCAGGCTGACGGCGGAGTCGATGACCTGCAGGCCGGCGTTGACCGCGTTCTCGTCGAAGGTCGCCGTGCCGGTGAAATCGGCCAGGTCCGGGTTCGCCTGCCGGGGCAGTTCGGCGGTGGCGCCGAAGAGCTGCTGGTAGATGCCGTAGCTGGAACCCGAGCCATCCTGGTACTGACTGGTCCAGGTGACCACGTAGTTGCCGTTGCCGAGATCCGCGAGGGCGGGTTCGCCCTGGTAGTGGTTGCTGCCGTTGTAGGTGTTGACCTTGCGGTCGCCGTCCACCGCCATGCCGCTGGCGTCGAACTCGCGGATGTAGGCATCGTAGTAGGTGCCGGTGGGTTCCGGGTTGTCGTTATAGAAGCCGACGACGAAACCGCCGGTAGACAGGCCGATGACGTCGACCTGGTACTGGTTGCCACTGCTGAACTCATTGACCTGAAACTCGCCGCCGACCTTGGTGCCGCCGGCAGTGAAGCGCTGGCCCATGACCGCCCAGCCGCTGCCGTCGTTGGCGTTGGAGGGCCAGACGACGACGAAGCCGCCGTCGGCGAGCGCCGCCACGTTCGGCTCGTAGTCACCGGAGGCACCGTTGCCCTGCGAGCCGGAGGTGGTGGTGTTCACCAGGACGGTGTCGCTCCAGGTGGTCGTGCCGGCATGGTAGAAGCGACCATAGACGCCGTCGGCGGCGCCATCGTTGCCGCCGTCGTCGGTCCACACGACGAACAGGTTGCCGTTGGCTTGGGCGGCCACCTCGGGTACGTACTGGTTGCCGGCCTGGGCGGTGCCGCTGCCGGGGTTGGTGCTGACCCGGACCTCGGGCCCGATCCTGTTGCCGGAATTGTCCCAGCGCTGCACGTAGATGTCCTGGCTACTTCCGCCACTCTGGGTGGACGACCAGACAGTGGCGAAGCCGCCGCTGTAGGCGGCGACGGCGTCGTGGTACTGGGTGCTGCTGGTGACGGTGTTGACCACGAACTGGCTGCCGGCGGGCGCACCGGTAGCGTCGAAGCGCTGGCCATAAACGCCCCAGCCCGAACCGTCATGGCCGTTGCTGTCCTGCCAGGTGATGACGAAGCCGCCGCCGGACAGGCCGGCGACGTGCGGCCAGCTCTGCTCGCCGCCGGTCAGGCTGTTGACTTTGAATTCGGGCCCCACCGCCACGCCGCTGGCGCTGAACCGCTGGGCGTAAATCCCCCAGGAGCTGCCGTCCTGATACTGGCTGATCCAGGTCACCACATAGCTGCCGTCGGCCAGGGTGGCGACGTTCGGGTTCTGCTGGTGATCTGCCGTGTAGCTATTGACCCGGTCCTCGCCGTGGGCAGCTGGGGTGCCGTCCAGTTCCCGGGTGAGGTTGATGGTCAGCACGTTGGCGATGCTGTTGCCGCCGTCGCCGTCGGAAACGCGCAGGCCGAGGCTACGGCTGGCATTTGGACTGGAGTCGGTGTTGGCGTAGCCGAGGCGCTGGATCAGGGCCTCCACCGCATCCGGCGTAGCGGCGTCGCTGCTGAAGTCGATGCGCAGATTCGCACCGTTGCCGCCGCCGCTGATCGTGCCGATGACGGTGCCACCATAGCTGACGGTGTTGCCGGAGACGCCGATCTCGCCGGCACCGCTGCCCTGGTGCACGACGCCCAGCTGGTCCTCGGCCGCCTGCCCGGTGAGGTAGTACAGGTCGAGCCGGCCGCCGTTGAAGTTGGCGGAATCGCTGTCGGTGAGTCCGACCGATTCATCGATGATCTGCAGGCCGGCGTTGACCGCGTTCTCGTTGAAGCCGACGGTGCCGGTGAAGTCGGCGAGATCCGGGTTGGCCGAGCGCGGCAGTTCGGCTGTGTCGCCAAACAACTGCTGGTAGATGCCGCTGTTGGAGCCATCCTGGTAGTCGGAGCGCCACACCACCACGTAGTTGCCGCTGCCCAGGTCGGCCAGGGCGGCCTGGTGCTGGTTGTTGCTGGTGGTGGTGTTGACCACCCGGTCGCCGTCCACCGGTTTGCCCTGGGCGTCGTATTCGCGGACGTGGACGTTGTTCGGCGTGCCGTCGGGGCCGTTGTTGTCGTTGAAGAAGCTGACGACGAAGCCGCCGGTCGACAGGCCGATGACGTCGGGCTCGTACTGGCTGCCGGTGGTGTATTCGTTGACCCGGATGGCCGCCCCGACCTTTGCGTCATTGGCCGCGTAGCGCTGCGCCATCACCGCCGAGCCGCTGCCGTCCTGATTGTTCTCGCGCCAGACGACGACATAGCCGCCGTCGCTGAGGGCAGCCACCCGGGCTTCGTACTGAGCGTCGTCGGTGCGCGTGTTGACCAGGAAGGTGTTGCCGAACGTGCCGCTGCCCACGTCGAAGCGGCGGGCGTATACACCATGGCTGTTGCCGTCGTTACTGCCATCGTCCCGCCAGACGATGAGCAGGTCGCCATCGTTGAGGGTGGCGATGTCGGGCAGGTACTGGTGACTGTTCTGGGGGTCGGCCGGGTCGCCCGGGGTGGTGCTGACCAGCAGTCCGCTGCCGTCCAACGCCGTACCATCGTTGTTGAAGCGGCGCAGATAGATGTCGTGATAACCGCCGTCGGCCGGGTTGTAGGAACTCCAGACCGCGGCGAAGCCGCCGTTGTAGGCGGCCACGGCGTCGTGGTACTGACTGTTGGCGGTGTAGCTCGAGAGGACGAACTGCCCGCCCTGGGCGACGCCAGCTGCATTGTAGCGCTGGCCGAAGACCCCGGAACCGGAACCGTCGTAGCCCGCGCTGTCCTGCCAGGTGACGACGAAGCCGCCGTCGGAAAGACCCGCCACGTGGGCGTATTCCTGACTGGCACCGGTCAGGGTCGGGACGCGGAACTCCGGCCCCACTGCCACGCCGCTGCCGTTGTAGCGCTGCGCATAGATGCCGTCGGCGTCGCTGGGGGTATCCTGGCTGCGCGAGGTCCACACCACCACGTAACCGCCGCCCGCCAGGCGCGCCACTTCGGGATTGTGCTGGTAGTCGGTGGTGTAGGTGTTGACCCGCTCCTCGCCGTAAGCGGCCGGAGTCCCGTCCAGTTCCCGGGTCAGGTTGATGGTGATGATGCCACCGAAAGTCGAACCGCCGTCGCCGTCGGAGACGCGGATGCCCACCTCGCGCGTCAGGGCGGGGTTGCCGCTGCTGTTGCCGTAGCCGAGGCGCTGGATCAGTTCCTCGACGGCGTTCGGGGTGGCGCTGGCGTTCAGGTCGATGATCAGGCTGGCGCCGTTGCTGCCGCCGCTGAGGGTGCCGATGGGGGTGCCGCCGTAGCTGACGGTGGCACCGGCGACGCCGATCTGGCCGGGTCCGGTGCCCTCATGCACCACCCCCAGCTGGTCTTCGGCGGCCGCGCCGGCCTTGACGTAGTACAGCTCGATACGACCGCCGTCAAAGTCCGCCGAGTCGGCATCGGTCAGACTGACCGCCGCATCGAGCACCTGCAGACCGGCGTTGACCAGGTTCTCGCCGAAGCTGACGGTCCCGCTGAAGTCCGCCAGAACCGGATCGGCCTGGCGGCTGAAATCGGCCGGGTCGCCGAAGATCTGCTGATAGATGCCGTAATTGCTGCCATCCTGGTTGTAGGAGGACCAGCTCACGACGTAGTTGCCGTTGCCGAGGTCGGCCACCACTGGCTGGATCTGTGCGTTGCTGCCGTTGTCGTAGGTGTTGATTTTCTGCTCGCCGCTGGCCGGCAGCCCGGCGGCGTCGTACTCGCGGGTGTAGATCTCGTAATACCTGCCTTCCGCCGGCACGAAGTAGCTGTACCAGGTGACGACGAAGCCGCCACTGGACAGGCCGGTCACGTCGGGATTGCCCTGGTCGTTGGCGGTCGCGACGTTGACGCGGAACTCACCGCCGGCGGCATTGCCGGAGGCATCGTAGCGCTGGCCGTAGACCCCGTCACTGCCGCCGTCCTGGTCACGCGACTGCCAGACGACGACGAAGCCGCCGTCGGACAGGGTCGCCACCCGCGGCGCAAACTGGTAAGTCGGCGTATACGTGTTGACGTGGAATTCGCCACCGACCTTGGCGCCCGTGCTGGCGTAGCGCTGTCCGTAGACACCCGAATAGCCATCGCCTTCCTGACCTTCGGAACGCCACACGACCACGTAGCTGCCGTCGGCATAGGCCGCGACGTCAGGTTCCCACTGGTGACTGGTGGTATAGGTGTTGACCTGGAACTCGTTCTGCCCACCCGTCTGCACGACGTTGCCGGCATTGTCGAAACGGGTGCCGAAGACGCCATAACTGCTGGTATCCACGTTGCCGGCAGCGTTGGCCCAGGTGACCACGAAGCCGCCGGTGTAGGCTGCCACGCTGGGTTGATACTGCGTGCTGTAGGTCGTCGTGTTGACGCGGAACTCGCCCCCCTGCGGCACGCCGCCGGCACTGTAGCGCTGGGCATAGATGCCCCAGCCACTGCCGTCGGCGCCGCCATCGTCGGACCAGACGATGACGAAGCCGCCATCGGAGAGCGCGGCGATCCTCGGGTCGGTCTGGTTGCTGCCGGTGGTCGTATTGACCCGGAACTCGGGGCCGATGGCGACCCCGTTGGCATCCATCCGCTGGGCGTAAACTCCCTCGACACTGCCATCCTGATTGTTCGAGACCCAGGTGGTGACGTAGCCTCCACCGGCGAGGGGCGCCATGGCCGGAGCCGACTGGCTGTTGGAGAAATAGGAATTTACCCGCTCTTCACCGAAGACTTTCATCACCAATCCCCTTAAAAGGCCAACCTCTGGAGTGCTCTGGAGTCCGTGCGTGCCGCTCCGCGAACCCTCTGCTCGAATGAGCGTCGCAACGCAAGATCCGTGCCCAATCGATGCTCGACCATTAAATCAGACTATGAGCGAATACCTCATCAGCCGGAACGGTATAACTGTAAAAAAACCCGACAGGTTGATGACGGTACCGGCGCAAGCCCGGACAGTGCCAGTTCGCAAACACGGCCTGCCGGCAGGACAGCCGAGAGGAAGGGGGACGGCAGGCTGCCTCCCCGGCGGATGGCAGGCGCCCGGGATGCTGCCGGCAGAGCGCTGCAGCGCCGCCTTCGGCGCCGCCGGGCAGCGGCAGACGACGCCTGCACCCGAGGGGAACGAACCGTCAGGGAAGGGGCGACCGCGCACGGTGCTTCGGTGACGCGATTCCTCTGCGTCGGTCAGTGCCCGGCGCCGACGGTGATGGCCGGCGACCGCGAGGCGAATTCAGCCCGCGCGGCTGCCGAGCAGGAAGCTGCCGATGCGCTGCAGGCGTAACGGTGCCGCCTCGCCATCGACGCCGGCCAGCAAGGGACCGGCTGCCGCCGCCAGTTCGGCGGCCCGCTCCGGCGTCAGCAGCGGCGCCCGCTGGCTGAACTCGATCAGTACCAGCTGTTCTTCACGGCTGAGTGCGCATGGCGGTGGCTCGCTGCCGACATCGCTGCCAGCGCTCATCGGCGGCCGGCGGCCACTGCCGACATGCACCACCAGCGTCCCGGCGGCGAGATCGCCGAGCCGCTTGCCGTCGGCGTCAAGCAGGCTGCTGATGAAGCCGGTGGCATAGAACAGCGGCAGGAAGTCGATGGCGCGCAAGCTGTTGCGGATGAACCCCGCGTTGCCGCCGACCGGCCGCCCGTCGTCGTGCACCACCGCCAGCCCGCAGGCCCTCTTGCCCGGTGTCTGCCCGTGAAACCAGATCTCGAAGACGATCGGATAGATCCACTCGAGAAGGAAGGCAGCGAGCAGGAGCAGGCCGGCGCCGAAGTCGCCGAGTCGGGAAGCGACGACCACCAGCAGCAGCCAGACAGCGAAGCGGATCAGGAAATCGACCAGCCAGGCACGCGCGCGTACCACCGGACCGGCCAGCCGCAGGTCGATGATGCAACCCTCGGGAGTCGCCAGCCGGCGCACCGTATCCAGACGCTCGCTGCCCGTCACTCGGCGAAGAAGATGTCGCGATAGGCGGCGTAGAGCGAGGCGTAGATCACCGGCAGCAGCAGCAGCCAGCCAAGCAGCAGCGGCAGGCTGGCGCAGACCGCGAGGAGCAGGACGAGGACGCCATAGACCATGAACGGCGGAAAGTTGCGCAAGGCGACGCGCAGGCTGGTCCAGATCGCCTGGCTGGCCGAAAAGTCGTGCAGTACGACCAGCGGCGGCGCCAGCCAGACGGCCATTGCCAGCGGCGTGAACACCAGGATCATCACACCGAGCGACAGCAGGAAGGTCCACAGCGCCGCCTCGCCGCCCGCACCGTCCGCCGCGCCGACGGCCACCGCCCCGGTCAGCGCGGCAACCACGCCGATGATGATGGCCATCAGCAACAGGCCGAGAAGATAGAGCAGGCCCACCATCAGCAGCGTACCCGGGCGCCGCGAGAAACCGGCGAACAGGTGCGAGAAGCGGATGCCCTCCCCGTCCTCGATGGCGCGGCAGCCGATGCTGAGTCCGCCGATGAACACCGGCGCCAGCAGGTTCACGGCGACGTTCAGGAACGGCATGCTGCCGAGGATCAGCAACACCGCCAGACAGGCGACCGCGATGCCGATCCAGGTCCCCGGCGCCGTGCGGAAGAGTTCCCAGCCCCTCTGCAGCCAGCGGTAGCCGTGGCTGAGCGGCAGCAGGCGACCGCCGCCCTGGAAATCGCCTACGACCAGCTCGCCATGGTCCTGCAGGCGCGCCACCGGCGTCTGAAATGGATTGTCCTGGATACTCATCGCGCCCCCCGCGCCGCGGCCGTCGCCATGGCCGCCATCGTCGTCGTCACCACCGCGGCGCTGTCGCGCCGCCGTCCGCAGGCGCGTACTATAGCGTGCCCGCGCGCTTTCTGGCTCGGTAATGATTGATCAGCACAACCGGCAACTCGCTCGCACTGACATCCAGGACCTCGACGCCACCGTGGCGCAGCAGGGCCAGTTGCCGCCGCCGGGCCTGCAGGTACTCGAGACCGGTGGCGCGCAGCAGGGCGGCAGGGAAGTCCTCGACCGGAGCCTCGAGCACCTCATCGAGAACCGGTTCGCGCAGGCTGGCGACGCTGACCGCGTGCCGGCGACGCAAGTGCCGCACCGCCGGCAGCAGGGTATCGTCGTCCTCGTCGCGCAGGTTGGTGACCAGGATCACCAGCGCCCGCTTGCGCAGGTGGTGGCTCAGCGTCTCGCTGGCGGCGAGATAATCGGGTACCTGCAGCGATGGCTCGAGGTCGTAGACCGCGTTCATCAGCGTGTTGACCGTCGCCACCGTCTTGCCCGGCAGCAGAACCCGCGGCCGCGCATGGCCGAAGGTGGCGAGACCGACCGCGTCGCCCTGGCGCAGGGCGACCCAGGCGAGCAGGAGAAGGGCGTTGAGGGTATGGTCGAAGTGCGACAGGTCGCCGTCGCGGGCGCGCATGCGGGCGCTGCAGTCGAGCAGGAAGACGATCTGCTGGTCGCGCTCGTCGGCGTATTCGCGCGAGATCATGCGGCTGACGCGGGAACTCGCCTTCCAGTCGATCTGCCGCGGCGAATCGTCCTGGCGGTAGTCGCGCAGTTGCTGGAACTCCATCCCCTGCCCGCGCCGCCGCCGCTGCAGGATGCCGATCTGCGACAGCCGGTTGTCGGTGGCGAGCAGCGTGTAGTGGGCGATGCGCGCGAAGTTCGGGTACACCCGCACCTCGTCGTGGGCCGGCAGCCGCTCCTGCATCTGCCACAGGCGCAGTGGCGACGAGCGGCGCAGGGTGATGCCGTCGAAGCACTGTCGGCCGCGCTCGCTGACCGCCACGCGGTAGGCCAGGCGCAGCCCGCGCCCGCGCGCGAGCGCAAAACGCAGCGGCAGGCCGTCGCTGGCGAAGGCCGCCGGGTGGCCGTCGGTCAGCCAGCCGCGGGCAGCGGCGCTGTCACAGCGCAAACGCAGGCCGACGGTCTGCCAGGTCCCCACCGGCATCGCGTGCGCCAGTTGCCGCTGCACGCTGACCTCGCCACGCCGGCTGCGGGCAGCCAGCGCATCGGCGACCGCCAGGGCAGCCAGGGCGACGCCGGCGACCTGCCAGAAAGGCAACCAGGCGGGCACGACGGCAGCGGCCACCGCCAGCAGCAGCCAACAGCCGGCGGCCAGCAGGAGCGGACGATCGGGCAGGAGCATCGCGAAGTCTAGAGGCGTGGCGCCGGCACGCGCTCGAGCAGCGAGCGCAGCAGATCGTCGGCAGTCATCCCCTCGATCTCGGCCTCGGCGGTCGGCGTCACGCGATGGCGCAGCGCCGGCAGGGCGACGGCCTTGACGTCGTCCGGGGTGGCAAAGCCACGCCCGCCGATCAGCGCCCGCGCCCGCGCCGCGCGGACCAGCGCGATCGGCCCGCGCGGCCCGGCGCCACTGGCCAGGCCGGGCGTATCGCGACTGCCGCGAACGATCGCCACGGCGTAGGCGAGAACGCGCTCGTCGAGCGTCACGTGTGCGGCCCACTGCTGCAGTTCGACGACGGCCGCCGGTTGCAGCAGCGTCGCCACCGCCTCGACGTCGAGATCGGCACCGGTCTTGGCGCTGGTCACCTGCCGCGTCAGGGCGATCTCCTCCTGCTCGCTCGGATAGTCGATGCGGATCTTCAGCAGGAAGCGGTCGAGTTGCGCCTCCGGCAGCGGATAGGTTCCCTCCTGCTCGATCGGGTTCTGCGTTGCCAGGACCATGAACGGCTGCGGCAGGCGCGACGTGCTGCCCTCCAGCGTCACCTGCTTCTCCTGCATCGCTTCGAGCAGCGCCGCCTGCGTCTTGGCCGGCGCCCGGTTGATCTCGTCGGCGAGCAGCAGATGAGTGAACACCGGGCCCTGCCGGGTGACGAAGCGTGCCGTTGCCGCATCGAACAGCGTGTGCCCGACGACGTCGGAGGGCATCAGGTCGGGAGTGAACTGGATGCGCCGCGTCTCGCCGGCAAAGGTCCTCGCCAGAGCCTTCACCAGCAGGGTCTTGCCAAGACCCGGCACGCCCTCGATCAGGACATGCGCATCGGCAAGAAGCGCGATCAACACCTCGTCGATGACCGCCTGCTGACCGATCACCGCTTTCGCCATCTCGCCGCGCAGGGTGGCGAGCAACTGCGCCGCCTGCTGCAACTGCTCCGTCGAAAGGCTGATCGCTGGACTGTTCATGGTGGAGTTCTCAAAGGATCCGTTCAAGCTCGCGCAGCGTGCGCAGGGCGTCGGTGAAGGCGTGCGGACCGTCGGCGTGACCCGCCAGCGCGGCGGTGATGCGCGCCGGCGGCAGACCGGAAAGCGCTGCCAGCTGGCTCGCCTGCGCCGCTGGCGCTTGGCCGGCGATTCCCGGTCGGCGCTGGCCGAGGCGGTGGCGGAAATGCTCGCGGGCGGGCGGCAGCAAGGCCGCCAGCTGACCGCAGCGCCAAAGGTAGCGACCGACCGCCGCCAGGTGCTCGCGCAGTTCGCGGCGTGACGGCGCCGGCTCGGCCTGCAGGCCGCCGAAACGGGGAACGATGCGCCACAGCCAGAGAAGCAGCAGGAGCAGCGCCGCAAACGCCGCCGCGCGGGCGTTCTCGGCGAGCCATTCGAACAGCGTCGGCATCTGCAGCCTCGACAGCAGCAGAACCTGCGGCGGCGGCGAGCCCTCGTCGCCACCGATCAGCGTCCAGAAGAACTCGGCGTGGTCCAGCTCGCCGATTCGCCGGTTGCCGAGCTGCTGGTCAAGTTCGCTGGCCACCGTCAGCCGCCCCTCGCCGATGCGGAACTGCAGCATCTGCGCCTCCTGCCCGTCCTCGCCAGCCGACCAGGCTGGCTGCCGCGCCGTGGCGCTGAGCTTCTGCCAGCTGGCGGCAACCTGCAGCGGGCGGCTGCCGCCAGGCGGCTGCACGCTGATCGACGCGGGTCGCCGCGGCATCTCGGCCACTGCCCCGGTCGCACGGCCGACGCCAACACTGTCCAGTAGCGGATCGGCGAGCTGCGAATCTTCCGCCACCGCGATCAGGTGACCGCCCGCCGCGACCCAGGCAAGCAGGCGACGCAGACGCTCCGGCGGCAGCAGATGCGCGCGCTGACGGTCGAGAAAAAGGGTGGCTCCCGCTGGCGGATCGTCGAGCACACGGGCATCGGACTGCCGCCTCAGCCTGCCGCCCATGCCGGCGGTCAGCCGCTCGAGCGCGAGATACGGATTGCGCCGCGCCTCGGCTTGCGGCGCCTCGCGCACGGACACCGGCACACGCTCGAGATGATCGACAAGCCAGATCGTGAGCGAGCCCAGGGCAAGCAACGCGAGCAGTCCGGCCGCCAGCAATCGCCTCCTCATCACTGCCCACCGCTGCCGTCGAAATGCCGCTGCCAGGCCGCCAGCAGCTGCTCGCCACGTGCCCCCGGCAGCGGCCAGCCGCCATACGCGACCAGGCGCCAGGCCTCGACGAGTTCGGCGAAACAGTGCTCGACGGCGGCCGGCACCTGCCCGGCGACGCGGCGCAGACAGTCTTCCTCGGTGTCGCCGGCGGCGAATTCGATCTGCCGCTGCACGATCAGGCTGCGCAACGCTCCACGGTAGAGCAGGCTCAGGGCCTCGACGGTCGCGCCACGCGCCAGCGCCGCAGCCGCCGCCGTCGCGACCGCGGCGGGCAGTGCCGTGGGCCGCAGGTCGACGCCGGCGACGAACTCGGGCAGGCGCTGCGACCGTCTCGCCGGCTGTCGCGGCCGATAGCGGACAAGCATCAGGACCAGCGCCGCCAGGGCGAGCCCGGCGAACACCCACAGCAGGCCGCGCAGGAACTCGGCCACGCTCTCGGCGACGACCGCCAGCGTCGCCAGCCAGTCATGCCGCGGCTCGTCAACGGCGCTCTCCTGCCGCCGCCAGCGCCAGCGCCAGTCCTCGCGGATCTGTCCGAAGACCGGTTCGGCAAGGACGGCATCGACCACTTCGCGCGCCGCTGCCGGCGGCCTGACCGCCACCACGGCCGCCGCCACGCCCGCATCGCCGGCGGCTTGCGCGTCCACCGGCGGTGTGGTCGCGAAAGCCGGCGCCGGCGACAGCCAGACGGCACCGGTGGTCAGCACGGCGAGGGCGAGCATCGATGCGGCGGCGACGCGCTTGGCCTCGAGACGCTGCGCCAGGCGCCGCAGACCGAGCTCGATGTCCCACCCCTCGAGTTCGCTGCGCCGGTTGATGTAGAGCGAAAAGCCGGAGGCCACATACAGCGGCTCGATGATCGTCTCGGCAAGCATGAAGCCAAGCGTGGCAAGCAGATGACCGAAGCGCGACTCCTCATCGCCGAGCAGGTCCCATGGTGACCATTGTGGATGCTCGCCCGGCACCAGGGCAAGCAGCACGAAGAGCAGCGACAGCAGCAGGACCGAAGACATGTTGGCGCAGAAAAAGGTCAGCCAGGCGGCATGGCCGTGGCAGCGCCGCCCGAGCAGCGCGAAGCGGGCGCGGGCCGCTGCGCCACGCTGTTCCTCGAGTTGCCAGACCGGCAGGAGCAGCGAGCGCGCCAGGCTGAAGCGGCGCAGGCTGAGTCCGGAGATCAGCCCGGGCGCACGCAACAGGCGCGGCAGTGCGCGCAGCACATCGCCGACGGTGCACGCCTCGCCGAACAGCGAACGGCTGTAGACGTGCAGCAGCACGCGGTCGAACAGCGGCTTCAGCCACCACAGCAACGCGATCACGTATCCCGGCCAGGGCCAGACGGCGAGCAGCAGCAGACCGGCGACCCAATAGGTGGCGAACCACGCACCGTAGACGCGTGCGGCCCACTGCCGCAGCATGCCCTGACCGAGGTCGATGGCCTCCCGGGCACTGCGCCGCCGCAGGCGGACCGCGATGTCCTCAAGCCGCACGGTTGCGCCCGGCGAGCAGCAGGTAGGCCCAGGTCAGCAGCCACAGCGCGCTGCCGACGGCGATCTTGACGGCGAACGGAACCTCGGGGCGGGGCGACCAGAAGGCTTCGACGAAGGCGGCGAGCAAGGTCAGGGCGGCAGCACCGTAGAGGAGCTTCACGGCGACGCGCGCATGCTGTTGCAACGCCGCCAGCCGCGTTTGCCGCCCGGGCGCCACCAGCGCCATGCCGACCTTCAGTCCGGCGGCGCCAGCCAGCACGGCGCCGGTCAGTTCGAAGGCACTGTGCCCGGCAACGAAACCCCAGAAGGTCGTCACATGACCGATCTGCGTCAGGTGACCGGCAATGGCGCCGATGTGCAGGCCGTTGTAGATCAGGTAGAAGATCGTCCCCAGTCCGAAAGCGACGCCACCGGCAAAGATCTGGAAGTCGATGCGCACGTTGTTGGCAATGTAGAAGGCCCACATCGCCCACTCGCTGCTCGCCGCCCGCGGCCGTCCGAGGTGGCGCGCGGTCGGCGAATACATGTCCTCGATCTCGCCGACCGTCTCCGCTGACAGCAACAGGAAGGCGGCATCCGGCCAGGCCTGGATCAGCAGCAGCAGGCCCAGCAGCGGTACCAGGAGAAGCACGGCGGCGGCGAGCACGAGCCGCCACTCGCGGCGCACCAGCGCCGGCAGGTCGCCACCGAAGAAGCGTCGCCAGGCCTGCCCCTGCGGCTCGCCGGCGCCGTAGATGCGCTGGTGCGCCGCCAGTACGCGGCGGTGCAGGTCCTCCGCCAGGGCCGCCGAGTAGTTGCGGTCGAGCACCAGCGCGAGATCGTGACAGAGCCGCCGGAAACGCTGTGGCAACCCGGCGGCACCGGCGGCGTCACCCGCCGGCGCTGCCGGGCGAGCCCCCCGTGCCGGCGCCAGCCAGCGATCCCAGGCCTCCCATTCCGCGGCTCGGCGGGCGATGTATTGACGTTCCTTCACGATCCCTTCCAGACGATGCGGCGGATGATGCGGGATACGCCGGCAAAGGGCAAGGGTCGGCAGCGGAGCGCGGGGCGACGTGTTGCGCGGTCACCATTCCGCCTCGCCCGACCGGTACGGCGGCGCACGAAAGCCGGCAGAAGCGCGCCCCGGCGGCAGTACCAGGCGCCAGCGCCGTCACCATCCCGTCGCCCGGAAGCGGCCTGGTGACTGCGCGTCAGCCGGCGGTCAGCGTCATCAGGATGTCGGCGTACCAGGCGCAGTTGAGGCCGAGTGCCTCGTCGAGCTCGAGGTCGCGTGATCCGACGTCCAGCCGCGCCGAGTGGACGCCGAGCAGCAGCCACGGCAGCCCGGAATCCGCCGCATCATCCGCCGGCACGCGCATCACCACCGGCGCGCCGCTGGTGCCGCGATGCGTCCGCGCATCGGTGAGGAAATAACCCTCGCCCTTGAAGCGCAGGCCGTAGGAGGACGCCAGCACGGCCTGACGGACGACCGGCATGTGGTGCAGGGTATCGTGGAATCCCAGCGGAAAGCCGACGACGAGTACCGAGCCACCGATCTCGACGCGATCACCGCAGCCCGGCAGATGTTGCGGCCCGAAGGCACGCAGCAGGGTCGGCACCGGCAGTGCGCTGCGATCGACCTCGATCACCGCCACATCGACGTCACCGGCGGAATCCCGTCCCTGTCGCCAGAGACAGCGACCACCGCGGTAGAGGGGAATCGAGAACTTCCTCGACTCGGCCAGATTGGCCGGGTCGACATGCAGCTCGATCTCGATGCGGTCCGGGAAATGGTGGCTCGGCCTGTCGACCAGGACATGCCGGCTGCTGACGAGGAACAGTCGGTCGTCGCGGGCGAAGAAGAAGCCGCTGGCGTTGCTCAGTGGCTGCTGCTGGACGAAAGTGGTGATCCGCGTCGCAACAAGGAGGATGGAGTCGATCATCGGAAAACGGGCACGGGAGCGGTCGGAGGGTCAACCTTAACCCCGAACCGGGCCGATCGGCGAATGCCTGGCCGTGGCGTCGCGCCCGGACACGCGCCGCGGAGGACCGCCGCGTCGCCGTGACCGGTGCAGAAAATGCCTCGCCGCGCGGCCGATATCGACTATCCTGCAGCCGCTGCCGACGAAGCGTGTGCCGCAGGGACCACCCGCAGCGGCTTTTGCCGGCACGTCCCGATTCGACCAAGGAGAGAAGCGATGAGCAAACAGGCCCTATGTATCGGCATCAACGACTACCCCGGCACGCAGAATGACCTCTCTGGCTGCGTCAACGACGCCAACGACTGGGCTGCCGCACTTGCCGCGCGCAGCTTCAAGGTCCGCAAGCTGCTCGACTCGCAGGCCACCAGGGCGGCCATGGTCGCCGCCATCAGCGGCCTCGTCGACCAGGCGGTGAACGGCGACACGCTCGTCATCACCTATTCCGGCCATGGCACCTGGGTACCCGACCAAAACGGTGACGAGCCGGATCAGCGTGACGAAGCGCTCTGCCCATGGGACATCGGCGAGGGCAAGGCGCTGCTCGACGACGAACTGCACCTCCTGCTGGCGAAGCGCGCCGCAGGCGTCCGCATCATCCTGCTGTCGGACAGCTGCCACTCCGGTTCGGTCACCCGCGGCGACAGCTCGGAGCTCGATCCCGACATGCCGCGCGCCCGCTTCCTGCCACCGGAAGCATGGCTGCGCGATGTCGCGCTGCCGAGCGCGACACCGCGCCGACTGGCCGGTGGCATCGCCCGCTCCGGTGGCGACCTGCTGATGGCCGGATGCCTCGACAGCCAGTTCAGCTGGGACACGCGTTTCAATGGACGGCCGAACGGAGCCTTCACGTACTACGCCCTGAAGGCGCTGGCGAAGCTCGCCGCCGGCGCGTCCTACGCCCAGTGGTTCAAGGCCATCACGCCGGCCTACCTGCCGACCAACCAGTTGCCGCAGGACCCGCAGCTGTTCGGCTCGGCGACGGCCCGCAAGTGGAAGGTCTTCAGCTAGCCGGCGTGGTCGGCGACCGCTGCCGACGCCGCAGCGCCAGCCGGGCGGCAGCGGCCCGCTGGCGGCATCAGGCGGCCAGCGAACCGGCGGCTGCGACGCCGGCGAGGTAGTCGGGATCGCGCTGCAGAGTTTCCCGGTCGATCGCGTCGGTCGCCGGCGCTAGGCGCTCGACGCGACGCGCCCGCTGCGGATCGGCCGGCGGCCGCCACTCGGCGAGCACTTCGCCGACGGCGTCCGGCGAGTTGCACACCAGCAGCAGGTCGCAACCCGCCCGCCAGGCGGCCGTGCAGCGGCCGACGATGCCACCGGCGAAGCTGGCGCCGGCCATCGACAGGTCATCGCTGAAGATCACCCCGTCGAAAGCCAGTTCGCAGCGCAGCATGTCGATCCAGAACGGCGAAAACCCCGCCGGGCGGGCGTCGAGCAGCCGATAGATGACGTGTGCCGGCATCACGGCATCGAGCCGCAACCGGCGATAGGGCTCGAGATCGGGCACCATCTCCTGCAGAGGGCGCTCGTCCAGCGGCAGGTCGACATGCGAATCGGCGGCGACCCAGCCGTGGCCGGGGAAATGCTTGCCACAGGCGGCCATGCCGGCGCGGTGCAGGCCGTCGACCAGCGCCGCGGCGAGTTCGCTGACCGCCAGCGGGTCGCCGTGAAACGCGCGGTCGCCGATGACCGCGCTGCGTCCCCAGTCGAGGTCGAGAACCGGGGTGAACGACAGGTCGACGCCACAGGCGCGCAACTCGGTCGCCAGCACGTAACCGATGCGCCGCGCCGCCAGCGTCGCCGCCTCGGGCTGCCGATCCCACAACTCGCCGAGGCGGCGCATCGGCGGCAGGCGGGTGAAGCCGCTGCGGCAGCGCTGCACCCTGCCCCCCTCGTGGTCGATGCCGATGAGCAACGGCGGCGAGCGCAGCGAATGCACTTCGGCGGTCAGCTGCGCCAGTTGCTCCGGTGACTCGTAGTTGCGCGCGAAGAGGATCAGGCCGCCGACCAGCGGGTGCCGCAGGCGCTCTCTTTCCAGATCGGAGAGGCTGCAGCCGGCAAGATCGATCATCAGCGGCCCGGGTGCAAGCTTGGGAAAGTTGCTCATGAGGGTTCCAACGACTGTTCCAGGATGACGAAGGCGACGGCGTAGTCGTTCTCGTCGCTGATCGACAGGTGGGCGACGAGCCGGCGCTGCGCCAGGTGGGCAGCCAGCGGCGGCGCGTAGACGAATGCCGGCCGGCCGCGTGCATCGTGCGTGATGCCGATGTTCGACAGCGTCGCCGGTGCGGCGAGGCCGATGCCGAGCGCCTTGCCGAGCGCTTCCTTGGCGGCGAAGCGCTTGGCAAGAAAGCGCGCCGGATCGCCCGCACCGGCAAACTCGGCGTACTCCGGCGGCGACAGGATGCGGCGCAGCGCGCGCTCGCCATGCCGCCGATGCAGGCTGCCGAGACGGGCAACGGCGACGATGTCGGTGCCGACACCGAAGATCATCGGACCCGCGCCTGCGCCTCGCGCAGCAGGCGCTTCATCTCGCGCACCGCCTCGCGCAGGCCGACGAAGACCGCGCGGCTGATGATCGCATGGCCGATGTGCAGCTCGCGGATGCCGCGCAACTGCGCGACCGGCTGCACGTTGAAGTAGTTGAGCGCATGGCCGGCGTTGAAGCGCATGCCGAGTTGACGGATGGCCTCGCCGGCGGCGCGGATCTGCTCGAGTTCGGCGAGTACCGGCGGGCTCTCCGGATCGCGCCCCTGGGTATAGAAGGCATGCGCGTACGGGCCGGTGTGAATCTCGCAGACGCGCGCACCGATGCGCGCCGCCGCCTCGACCTGCTCCTGATCGGCGTTGATGAAGACGCTGCTGACGATGCCGGCGTCGGTGAGCCGGCTCACCACCTGGCGCAGGCGGTCTTCCTGTGCGACCACGTCGAGGCCGCCTTCGGTCGTCACCTCATGCCGCCCCTCGGGCACCAGCATCGCCATCTGCGGCTTGATCCGGCAGGCGATGGCGACCATCTCGTCGGTCGCCGCCATTTCCAGGTTGAGCTTGATCTGCGCCAGTGCGTGCAGCTTCTCGACGTCTACGTCCTGGATGTGACGGCGATCCTCGCGCAGATGGATGGTGATGCCGTCGGCGCCACCGAGATGCGCTTCGACCGCCGCCCAGACCGGGTCCGGCTCGTAGGTGCAGCGCGCCTGCCGGATCGTCGCCACGTGGTCGATGTTGACGCCAAGTTCGATCATAGTTCCTGTAGCTCCCTGAAAATCCGGCGGCTGACGAGGCTCCTGCCGCCGATGTGGTGCCCGATCAGCGTCCGCATCAGTTGCTTGGCCTCGGCCAGCGAGCGCGGATCGGAAAGATCATCGCGTGCCAGATCGAGCAGCGTGCGGCCGCTAAGCGTCAGCGGCGACACCGCCGGACCCGGCAGGCGCACCGGACCGCGTTCGATCTCGTAGACGTAATGGGCGTCGGCCTCGACCGCGGCGCCGGCGACGTCGGCGTCGAGGGTCGGTCCGTAGCCGAGCTCGCGCAGCAGCGCGCGCTCGAAACGGCGCAGGTCGGATTCCTGCTCACCGTCGGCAAGGCGACGCAGCGTCGCGGCGTACACCGCGAACAGCTTCGCGTGCGCGTCGGCACGCGGCAGCAGGTGCAGCAGCAGTTCGTTGAGGTAGTAGCCGCAGAACAGCGCCTTTCCCGCCAGCAGCGGTTGCCCGCCCTGCCACTCGGCCCGCATCAGGGTGTACACTTCGCCGCGGCCGGCCCAGGCCACCTCGAGCGGCTGGAAGGCGAGCAGCACCCCGCGCAGGACGGAGCGCGGCCGCCGCGCACCGCGTGCCAGCAGGGCAATCCGACCGTGGTCGCGCGAAAAGACGTCGACGATCAGGCTGGTCTCGCTGTAGGGGTAGGCGTGCAGGACGAAAGCCGGCTGCCCATCGACCTTGTGCCGCTGGTTCACCCGCCGACCCGTCCGCCGGTCATCGCTCGCCTGCCGGGTGACGGCCGAGACCGCTCCCGGCAGCCTCAATCATCAAAGGCGTGGCCGCTTCCGCCTCCGCCGACCCCTGCTCGGCGATGGGCAGGAGAGACTCGTCAGTCGCATGCGCGACTTGCCGATCAATCGTAGCCAAGTGTCCTCAACATGCGCTCATCGTCGGCCCAGCCCGACTTCAGCTTGACGAAGACCTCGAGAAAGACCGGCCCGCCGAACAGCCGCTCCATGTCCTGCCGCGCCTCCGTGGCGATGCGCTTGACGACCTCGCCGCCCTTGCCGACGACGATCGGCTTGTGTCCCTCGCGGTCGACGAGGATCGCCGCACTGATGCGACGCAGGCCGCCATCGACGACGAAGCGTTCGATCTCCACCGCGGCGGCGTACGGCAGCTCGTCACCGATCAGGCGGAACACCTTCTCGCGAATGTACTCGGCTGCCAGGAAGCGTTCGCTGCGATCCGTGAGCTCGTCCTCGGCAAACAGCAGGCCCTCGAGCGGCAGATGCTTGCGCGCCTCGGCCAGCAGCAGGTCGAGCTGGTCGCCGCGCGTCGCGCTGACCGGGACGATCGCCGCGAACTCCCCTTCGCCCGCCAGGCGAGCGAGGAACGGCAACAGCTGGTTCCTGTCGGGCAGCTGGTCGATCTTGCTGACGACGATGATCAATGGCCGGTCGGCCGGCACCAGTTGGCGGACCTGACGATCGCGCGCGTCGAACCGGCCGGCCTCGACGACCAGGAAGACGACGTCGACCTCGGCCAGAGCCTGCCGCACGCCGCGGTTCATCGCGCGATTGAGCGCGTTGCCGTGGCGCGTCTGGAAGCCCGGCGTGTCGACGAAGACGTACTGCGCATCGGACCGGGTGAGAACGCCGACAATGCGGTGCCGCGTCGTCTGCGCGCGGCGCGACACGATGCTCAGCTTCTCGCCAACGAGTGCATTGAGCAGCGTGGACTTGCCGACGTTCGGCCGGCCGACGATGGCGATCTGCCCCGAGCAGCGCCCGCTCATCGCCTGTCCACCACGGCCAACGCCACCAGGGCCCGCTCGGCGGCCATCTGCTCGGCAGCCCGGCGGCTGCTGCCGCGACCCTCGGTTTGGATGCCGAGGCTGTCGATCACACAGGCGACGCGAAACTGCTGTGCGTGCGCCTCACCCTCGGTCCCGGCCAGCCGGTACTGTGGCAGTGCCAGCCTGATCCCCTGCAGGTGTTCCTGCAGGCGCGTCTTGGCGTCCTTTCCTCCCTGCCCCGGTGTCAGCCGTCCGAGGACCGAGTCATAACGGCGGACGATGACCGCGCTCGCCGCATCGAAGCCGGCGTCCAGCCAGAGGGCGCCGAACAGCGCCTCGAGGGCATCGGCAAGGATCGACGGCCGCTGCTGCCCACCGCTCTTCTGCTCGCCTTCGCCGAGGCGCAGGCAATCGCCAAGCGACAGGGCCAGTGCCTGCTGATGCAGGCTGTCCTGGCGAACCAGGCTGGCGCGCAAGCGCGACAGATCCCCTTCGGGCAGTTCCGGAAAGCGCATGAACAGGCTGCGGGCAATCACGGCATTGAGAATCGCGTCACCAAGGAACTCCAGCCGTTCGTTGTGCGGCGAGCAATAACTGCGATGGGTGAGCGCGGTTTGCAGCAGCTCCTGATCCCTGAAGACGTAGCCGAGCGCCCGCTGCAGCCGGGCGACGGTCACGGGCCGTAGCCGCGACCCGACGTCGAGCTGCGGAACTCGAGCAGCAGGCTGACGTTGCCGACGAGATGAACCTTGCGGTTGTAGGCAAAGGCGATCACCACCTGATTGTCTTCCTTGAAGATGTCGAGGTCCGCCGGCCCGATCGTCTTGATGTGCTCGACCTCGGCGTACTTGCTGAAAGCCTGCCTGACCTCTGGCACGGTCTTGCCCGCAGACTCCGAGGCGACCACCTTCACCACCCGCTTGATCTTGTAATAATCGATGACCTCGGGCAGGACGCGAATCCCGACGATGGCGACGAGCGAGATCACCACACCCCAGAGAATCAGGGCCGAGAGCGCCAGGCCGCGCTGACGATTCAGATTCATGAACCGAGCTCCTTACTTGAACGAGCCAATCCGCGACAGGTCACTGAAGTTCAACCAAATGAAGAAAGCCTTGCCGACGATGTTCTGCTCCGGAACGAAGCCCCAGAAGCGGCTGTCCTTGCTGTTGTCGCGGTTGTCACCCATGACGAAATAGTGTCCGGGCGGCACCTTGCAGACGACACCGGCGCTATTGTAGGAACAATCCTCGCGGTTGGGAAAGGGAGACGGGCCCGGAATGTAGGGCGGCGCATCGACGTCGTTGAGCGTGCGGTACTCGGCGGCGTCGATCTTCTCGACGAACTGTCGCGAGTAATACAGCCGCTCGGCGTGCAGGTAGTCGTCGACGCGCTGCGTCGCCACCGCCTGCCCGTTGACGCTCAGCCGCTTGTTCTGGTAAGCGACGGTGTCGCCCGGCAGCCCGATGACCCGCTTGATGTAGTCGAGCGAGGGATCCTCCGGATAGCGGAAGACCATCACGTCGCCACGTTGCGGGCTGTTGATGTCGATGATCTTCCAGTTCGCCACCGGCAGGCGGATGCCATAGGTGTACTTGTTGACCAGGATGAAATCGCCGACCTGCAGGGTCGGAATCATCGAACCCGAGGGAATCTTGAACGGTTCGACGATGAAGGAACGCAGAACGAAGACGACCAGGATCACCGGGAAGAAGCTCGCACCATACTCGACCCACCAGGGGTCCTTGGCGTCGGCCGGACGTCGCTTGCGCAGGACCAGGGTGTCGAGCAGCCAGACGGCGCCGGTGAGCAGCAGCAGGATCAACAGGATCAACGCAAAATTCACTCGCCCACTCCTCTACTTGCCAACCCGCAGTACGGCGAGGAAGGCTTCCTGCGGAATCTCGACCGAGCCCACCTGCTTCATTCGTTTCTTGCCCGCCTTCTGCTTCTCGAGCAGCTTCTTCTTGCGCGTGATGTCGCCACCGTAACACTTGGCGAGGACGTCCTTGCGCATCGCCTTGACATTCTCGCGGGCGATGATGTTGGCGCCGATCGCCGCCTGGATCGCCACATCGTACATCTGGCGCGGGATCAGCTCGCGCATCCTGGCCGCCAGCTCGCGGCCGCGGAAGACCGAGTTCGCCCGGTGCAGGATGATCGACAGGGCGTCGACACGCTCGCCGTTGATCAACACGTCGAGCTTGACGACATCGGCGGCACGGTACTCCTTGAACTCGTAGTCGAGCGACGCGTAGCCGCGTGAAACCGACTTCAGCCGGTCGAAGAAGTCCATGACCACCTCGGCCATCGGCATCTCGTAGACCAGTTGCACCTGCCGGCCGTGATAGTGCATGTCGATCTGGTTGCCGCGCTTCTGGTTGCACAGGGTGATGACGTTGCCGAGATAGTCCTGCGGCACGAAGACCGTGGTGGTGATGATCGGCTCGCGGATTTCCTCGATCCTGCCCGGATCCGGCAGCTTGGCGGGGTTCTCGACGAAAATCACGCTGCCATCGCGCAGGACCACCTCGTACACCACCGTCGGCGCGGTGGTGATCAGATCCTGGTCGAACTCGCGCTCCAGCCTTTCCTGGACGATTTCCATGTGCAGCAGGCCGAGGAAGCCGCAGCGGAAACCGAAGCCGAGCGCCTGCGACACCTCCGGCTCGTACCGCAGCGAGGCGTCGTTGAGCTTCAGTTTCTCCAGCGACTCGCGCAGCGCGTCGTACTGGTTCGACTCGACCGGATACAGCCCCGCGAAGACCTGCGACTTGATCTCCTTGAAGCCGGGCAGCGCCGCGCTGGCCGGCCTGTCGACCAGGGTCAGCGTATCGCCGACCTTCGCCGCCTGCAGTTCCTTGATGCCCGAGATGACGTAGCCGACCTCGCCCGCACGCAGCCCGTCGCGAGCCACCGCCTTCGGCGTGAACACGCCGACCTGCTCGCAGAGGTGGGTCGAGCCGGTCGCCATCAGGCGAATGCGGTCCTTGCTGCGCAGGCTGCCATCGACGACCCGCACCAGCATGACGACGCCGACGTAGTTGTCGAACCAGGCATCGACCAGCAGAGCCTTCAGCGGCGCCTCGGGATCTCCCTTGGGTGCCGGTATGCGTTCGATGATCGCCTCGAGGACATCCTCGACGCCAAGTCCCGTCTTCGCCGATGCGAGGATCGCTTGCGAGGCATCGAGCCCGATGACGTCCTCGATCTCCTGCCGCGCCTTGTCCGGCATGGCCGACGGCAGATCGATCTTGTTCAGGACCGGCACGACGTCGACACCGAGCTCGATCGCCGTGTAGCAGTTGGCAACGGTCTGCGCCTCGACGCCCTGCGAGGCATCGACGACGAGCAGCGCGCCTTCGCAGGCCGACAGCGAACGCGACACCTCGTAAGAGAAGTCGACATGTCCGGGTGTGTCGATCAGGTTCAGGTTGTACACCCGGCCACTGCGCGAACGGTACTGCAGCGAAGCGGTCTGCGCCTTGATGGTGATGCCGCGCTCGCGCTCGATGTCCATCGAGTCGAGCACCTGCGCCTCCATCTCGCGATCCGAGAGGCCACCGCAGAGGTGGATGATGCGATCGGCGAGTGTCGACTTGCCGTGATCGATGTGCGCGATGATCGAGAAGTTACGAATGTGCTGCATCTGCATTAGGCCTGCATCAAGCGATTCCGAAGGACTTCCTTGAACTTCCCGTTCCCTGCCCTGCAGGCCTCATTGCCGGCGTCCTGCACGCTCTTCGCATCCCCTGCGGGGCAGCCGCAACAGCATCCGCAAAACGACCGGCAACGGCTGTCGGAAACTCGCCGGATCCATCCTGACGCCCGCCCGGCGTGCTTGCTCTGGCTCTTTTCGGCAGCAGCTGGCAGCGTCATCACGCCCGCGAAGAACGACAAACCGGCTCGGGCAGCGAGCCGGCTCCCGGGTGGCGGCGGATTATACCTTGAAGTTGCCCATTTACGCGGCAAGCGCTGCTGCCGCCCACCAGTTCTCATTTCGACCCCCATGGCCGGGAGTGGTGAGGTTCAGGACGATT
>NZ_JAMTDQ010000021.1 GCF_023806635.1 Accumulibacter sp. | reverse complement strand
ACCACCACCAGACCAAGAACCCACACCTATCGGTTGTCTCGTTTTTAAAGAGCTGGTTGCGGGGACAGGATTTGAACCTGTGACCTTCGGGTTATGAGCCCGACGAGCTGCCAGACTGCTCCACCCCGCGACACGCCGGGGATCACCCGGTTACCTTCCCACACAGCACGCCCGATCGGCGCGAATTCTGACCGCTTGAAAACACGTGCTGGCTGCGAAGGAGGGGCATTGTAGCAATCGAAGCCAGGCGCGTCAACATGCTCCGAGGCGAATCGTCGCATTCCCTCCACCGCCCCTGACGGAACGCCCGGGGCCCTCTCTGGTCGCGGCCCGCCTCAGGCGGCAGCGGGCTCCTGCACCTGCTGCACCGTGGGCTCTTGAAATCCGAACGAAGGGACCCTATTATTAGCACTCGTTAGCGGAGAGTGCCAAAGCACTCGTGCCCTCGGGCTTGGGCTGCGAGGGGTTCCAACAGGCTAGCCGATGTTCTGACTTGTCATCCAACCTAGGAGAAACTGCATGAAGATTCGTCCGCTGCATGATCGCGTGATCGTCAAACGTCTCGAAGAGGAGCGCCGTACCGCATCCGGCATCGTCATCCCGGATACCGCAGCAGAAAAGCCGGACCAAGGCGAGGTTCGCGCCGTCGGCAACGGCAAGATCCTCGATGATGGCAGCGTCCGTGCCCTCGCCGTCAAGGTGGGCGACCGCGTCCTCTTTGGCAAGTACGCCGGCCAGACCGTCAAGGTCGAGGGAGAGGAACTGCTCGTCATGCGCGAGGAAGACATCATGGGCGTCATCGAAGGCTGACGGCCAAGTCCGGAAAGGCGCCTCGCGCGCTTGGCCGGTGCTCCCGAAGTTCGCCCGTTTCAGACATAAATCATTGAAGATACACAGGAGTTAACTCTATGGCAGCTAAAGACGTCAAATTTGGCGACACCGCCCGTGCACGCATGGTCGAGGGCGTGAACATCCTCGCCGACGCGGTGAAAATCACCCTCGGTCCCAAAGGACGCAACGTCGTTCTCGAGCGTTCCTATGGTTCCCCGACGGTCACCAAGGACGGGGTTTCGGTCGCCAAGGAAATCGAACTGAAGGACAAGTTCGCCAACATGGGCGCCCAGATGCTGAAGGAAGTCGCGTCCAAGACCTCCGACATCGCTGGTGACGGCACCACGACAGCTACCGTCCTGGCGCAGTCGATCGTCCGCGAAGGCATGAAGTACGTCGCCGCCGGGATGAACCCAATGGATCTGAAGCGCGGTATCGACAAGGCCGTCGTCGCGACCGTCGAGGAATTGAAGGCGCTCTCGAAGCCCTGTTCGACGAGCAAGGAGATTGCCCAGGTGGGCGCCATTTCCGCCAACGCCGACGCCGACATCGGCGATATCATCGCCAAGGCGATGGACAAGGTCGGCAAGGAAGGCGTCATCACCGTCGAGGATGGCAAGTCGCTGAACAACGAACTCGACGTCGTCGAGGGGATGCAGTTCGATCGTGGCTATCTGAGCCCGTACTTCATCAACAACAACGACAAGCAGAATGCGATTCTCGAGAGCCCGTTCATCCTGATCTTCGACAAGAAGATCTCGAACATCCGCGACTTGCTGCCGGTCCTCGAACAGGTCGCGAAGTCGAGCCGGCCGCTCCTGATCGTCGCCGAAGACGTCGATGGCGAGGCACTTGCGACCTTGGTGGTGAACAACATCCGCGGCATCCTGAAGACCTGCGCAGTCAAGGCTCCGGGCTTCGGTGACCGCCGCAAGGCCATGCTCGAGGACATCGCGATCCTTACCGGCGGCCAAGTGATCGCCGAAGAGGTCGGCCTGACGCTCGAAAAGGCAACACTCGCAGATTTGGGTCAGGCGAAGCGCATCGAGATCGGCAAGGAGAACACGACGATCATCGATGGCGCTGGCGTCAGCGCCAACATCGAGGCACGCGTCAAGCAGATCCGCGCTCAGATCGAGACGGCGACCAGCGATTACGACAAGGAGAAGCTGCAGGAGCGCGTTGCCAAGCTGGCTGGCGGTGTCGCGCTGATCAAGGTCGGAGCGGCAACCGAAGTCGAGATGAAGGAGAAGAAGGCACGCGTCGAGGATGCCCTGCATGCGACCCGCGCAGCGGTCGAGGAAGGCATCGTCGCCGGCGGTGGCGTCGCTCTGCTGCGCGCTCGTGCCGGGTTGAGCACACTCAAGGGCGACAACCACGATCAGGATGCAGGCATCAAGATCGTCCTGCGCGCGATGGAACAGCCGCTGCGCGAGATCGTCGCCAACGCCGGTGACGAACCCTCGGTAGTGGTCAATGCGGTCCTCCAGGGAAGCGGCAACTTCGGCTACAACGCAGCCACCGGAGACTATGGCGATCTGGTCGAAATGGGTGTGCTCGACCCGACCAAGGTCACGCGGACGGCGCTGCAGAACGCAGCCTCGATTGCCGGCCTGATGCTCACCACCGATTGCATGGTCGCCGAACTGGCGGAAGAAAAGCCGCCGATGGGTGGCGGCATGGGCGGCGGCATGGGCGGCATGGGCGGCATGGGCGGCATGGACATGTGATCCCCTGCCCGGCCAGGCGATGACTGGACAAGAGAAACCCCGCCGCGGCGGGGTTTTTCTTGTGTCGCGCTCGCGGCGCGGGACGATACGGAAACGGCCGGCACTACGGCCTTCGTCTGGCACGCAGCTAGCGCTCCTTGCGCTCCAGTGCCGCCTTGTTGATGTCGATCCGGTAGCGCTGGCGCAGACCGGCGAGATAAGCCGCGAAATCCTCCTGCCCCAGGATCTGCGCGTACTCGCGCTGCAGCGCCTGCCGCCGCGCCTCGTCGACGCGCTCCGGTTGCGTCACCCTGACGATCTTGTACAGCACGTACCCCCCGTCGCCGGCCGCTGCGCCGACGAAGACCGGCAACTTGTGCACGTCGGCGCCGAAGATGGCTTTCGCTGCCTCTGGCGGCAGCTGTCGTGCATCCTGCCGCGCGAGTTTGCGTGGCGGCGTCCAGGCGACGCTGTCTGCGCCGCCCTGCCGCAACTCGGCCAAGCGCGCTTCGCCGGCGGAGCGTGCCAGAGCGGCCTCGCCCTGCAGCATCAGCGCCGCCTGGATATCGGCCTTCACGTCCGCGAACGGTCGCACGCTCGCAGGCCGGTGCTCGACGACGCGCGCCGCCAGCAGTGTGTTCGGAGCCACCTCGATCGCTTCGGTGTTGCGCCTGTTGCGAACCGAGTCATCCGAGAAGATCGCTGCAAGAATCCTTGCATTACCCAGGTGCCCCAGGCTCGCCACCGCCGCCGGGGCGGGGTTGCGCGGCAACCAATCGGATGTCTGCAGCTTCAGATTGAAGCGCTCGGCTGCCGGTTGCAGACTGTCCGGTTGTTCGTAGACGATGTTGCTGAACGCTTCGGCATCCTCGGCAAATCTGCGCTGCGCTGCCTGTTGCTTGAGTTCGGCCTCGATTTCCGGGCGTACCTCGGCGAAAGTCCGCTGCCTGGCGGCCTTGATGCCCGTTACGATGATGATGTGGTAGCCGAACTCCGACTGTACGACGCCCGACACCTCGTTCTCGCGCAGGCTGAAGACAGCCTCCTCGAACGGCTTGACCATCGTCCCGCGCGCGACTACGCCCAGATCGCCGCCCTTGCCCGCCGAGCCCGGATCCTGCGAATGCTTTCTGGCGAGATCCGCAAATCGCGCTGGCGATTTCCGCACCTCATCGAGAAGCTCGTCGGCCCTTGCCCTGGCCTTTGCCTGCTCGGACTCACCGCTCGGCGCCAGGATCAGGATGTGACTCACCCGCCTTTCTTCGCCCTGCTGGTAGCGATCCCGGTGGCTCTCGTACCAGTCCTTCAGATCAGCATCCTTGACCGCAGTCTGGCCGATCCGCGCGGCAAGCGACAGCAGTACGTACTCCACCCTGGCCTGTTCGGCAATCTCGAACCGCTTGCCGTTCTCGTCGTAGAACTTGCGCAGCGCCTCCTCGTCGATCCGGACCTGTCCGGCAAACTGCCCGGGAGCGATTCGGAACTCGGCAACCTGCCTTTCCTCAGACTGGATAGCCAGAATCCTCTCGGTCTCGCTGCTGGCAGCGACGCCCGTATCGCCAATGGCCGCAACCAACTCCTGCAGAGTCAGATCCTGCCGGATCTGCGCCTCGAACTGCGCCTGCGACAGACCTTGCGCCGCCAACGCCGACTGGTAACGAGCCATGGAGAAGCGGCCGTTTTCCTGCAAAGCCGGAATACTGCCGATCATTTCGCGCAGCGCTTCATCGCTCGCACCCAGCTTCCCCTTCGCCGCTTCCAGAAGAAGCAGGCGCTGATCGACCAACGAGTTGAGCACGGCAAGGCGTGCCGCCGGAGTATTCATCGACTCGGGACGAAAGCTGTCGCCAAGAGCCTGGCGCATCCGGTCCTGATGCACGCGCCACGCCTGATCGAACTGCTGTTGGGTGATCTTGCTGTCGCCGACACTGGCCAGGTCGGCCCCCGCTCCCCCGCCACGAACGTACGAGTCGACGCCCCAGAAGGCGAACGGCAAGGCGATCAAGGCAAGAAAGACCTGGACAACCCTCTTGTTGTTGCGAACGGTGTCAAAGAACATGGTGGTAGGTCGCTAACTCTTTGGAACGTGTTGAAACCAAAAGAAAAAAGGCGAACTAGTGTTCGCCTTTCGATGTTGGCGGAGTGGACGGGGCTCGAACCCGCGACCCCCGGCGTGACAGGCCGGTATTCTGACCAACTGAACTACCACTCCAAAACACTCGCGGCACAATCGCTCTTGCTGCTCCTGGTGGGTGCTGACGGGCTCGAACCGCCGACATCCAGCTTGTAAGGCTAGCGCTCTACCAACTGAGCTAAGCACCCCTAGCGTGATCAAGCACTGGAGGCGCGAGTCTAGCGCATCCGGCAGCACTTGGCCAGAGCGGCAGATGGTGCGGCAGCAGCTGCACCGCCGCCACAAGGCGTGTTCAGTGAGTGAGCCCGGCGGACGCAGCCGCAGCGGCATCTGGGGTGTTCGTCTCCACCCCTGGCGGCACTCCTGCGTCGTCGACGACAGATGGCTCAGGTTTGCGCTCGAGAGCGTACTCGAGCACCTGATCGATCCAGCGCACCGGAATGATCTCCAGCCTGTTCTTGATGGTGTCCGGAATCTCGGCCAGATCCCGGACGTTCTCTTCCGGTATCAGAACCCTGGCCAGTCCGCCGCGGACCGCCGCCAGCAGCTTCTCCTTGAGACCGCCGATTGGTAGCACTTCGCCGCGCAGGGTGATCTCGCCGGTCATCGCCACGTCACAACAGACCGGGATGCCGGTCAACACGGACACCAGAGCCGTGCAGATGCCGACGCCTGCCGACGGACCATCCTTCGGAATCGCACCCTCCGGGAGATGGATGTGAATATCGCTCTTCTGGTAGAAATCGTGGTCGACGCCCAGCGACTGCGCGCGCTTGCGGACCACCGACAGCGCCGCCTGAACCGATTCCTGCATGACCTCGCCTAGTTTGCCGGTGGTCGTCGTCTTTCCTTTGCCCGGCAGGACCACCGCTTCGATGGTCAGTAGTTCCCCGCCAACCTCGGTCCACGCCAGACCCGTGACTTGACCGATCTGGTTCTCGCGCTCGGCAACACCGAAATTGTAGCGACGGACGCCGAGGAACTTGTCGAGATTGCGCGCACTGACCGCCATCTTTCCCTGACTCTTCCGCAAAAGGAGGGTCTTGACCACCTTGCGACAAATCTTCGAGATATCGCGCTCGAGCGAACGGACACCGGCCTCGCGTGTGTAGTAGCGGACGATGTCACGCAGCGCGCTTTCCGCCACCGTCAGCTCGCTCGTCTTCAGCCCGTTGTTCTTCATCTGCTTGGGCAACAGGTAGCGCTGCGCGATGTTGACCTTCTCGTCCTCGGTGTAGCCCGAGAGCCGGATCACCTCCATGCGATCGAGCAACGGCGGAGGAATGTTCAAGGTGTTGGCCGTCGCCACGAACATCACTTCCGACAGATCGTACTCGACCTCGACGTAATGGTCGACGAAGGTGGAGTTCTGCTCAGGATCGAGCACTTCGAGCAGTGCGGAACTCGGATCGCCACGAAAATCCTGTCCCATCTTGTCAACTTCGTCAAGCAGGAACAGCGGATTGCGGACGCCGATCCTGCTCATGTTCTGCAGGATCTTGCCCGGCATCGAGCCGATATAGGTTCGCCGGTGACCGCGGATCTCCGCTTCGTCGCGCACGCCGCCGAGACTCATGCGAACGAACTTGCGGCCGGTGGCACGCGCTATCGACTGGCCGAGCGAGGTCTTGCCCACCCCAGGCGGCCCGACCAGGCAGAGGATCGGCGCCTTCAGGCGATCGACCCGCTGCTGCACGGCGAGGTATTCGATGATCCGTTCCTTGACCTTGTCGAGACCCCAGTGATCCGCGTCGAGAATCCTGCCGGCAGCCGCGAGATCCTTGCTGATGCGCGTCCGTCTGCGCCACGGGAGGCCAATCAGTGTTTCGATGAAGTTGCGCACGACCGTCGCTTCTGCCGACATGGGCGACATCAGGCGAAGCTTGCGGAACTCCGACTGCGCCTTGGCAAGTCCTTCCTTGCTCATCCCGGCAGCCTTGACCTTGCGGTCAAGTTCCTCGAGGTCGGCCCCGTCCTCGCCTTCCCCGAGTTCCTTCTGGATCGCCTTGACCTGCTCGTTGAGATAGTACTCGCGCTGACTCTTCTCCATCTGGCGTTTGACGCGGCCACGAATCCGCTTCTCCACCTGCAGGATGTCGATTTCCGCCTCGAGTTGCGCCAGCAGCCGTTCGATACGGGCACGAACGTCGAACATCTCGAGGATTTCCTGCTTCTGCTCAAGCTTCAGCGGCAGGTGGGCGGCAATCGTGTCGGCAAGACGTCCGGCCTCTTCAATGCCGGCTATCGACGTCAGGATCTCGGGGGGAATCTTCTTGTTGAGCTTGACATACTGGTCGAACTGCGCGATGACGGCACGACGCAGGGCCTCCACCTCGTGATTCACACCGTCCTCGGCCATCACTGGACGCGCTTCGGCAAAGAACATGTCCGATCTCGAATCGATGGCCTGCAGACGCGCACGCTGCGCCCCCTCGACCAGCACCTTGACCGTTCCGTCGGGCAACTTGAGCATCTGCAGGATAGTGGCCAGACAGCCGACGCCATACAGATCCTCCGCTTCGGGCTCGTCCTTGACTGCAGACTTCTGGGCCACGAGGAGAATGCTCTTTCCTCCCTGCATCGCCGTTTCCAGGGCCTTGATCGACTTTGGACGCCCGACGAAGAGCGGGATGACCATATGCGGAAAGACGACCACATCGCGCAGCGGCAACAGCGGCAGTTCAACCGGATCGGCGGACAGCTTCGGGGGTGCAGACATGGATTGTGTCCCATAGGTTGTGGTTCTTGCCAGAGATGGTGGCAAGAACCCGGATTTCAAGCCGCAGCAGAAACGGCCAGGACGTCAGTTGCCGCCGGACACCTTTGGCTGATCCGCGTAGATCAGCAGTGGCTTGGCATCACCGACGATCACCCCCTCGTCGATGACGACTTCCGAGACATTCTCCATGCCGGGAAGTTCGTACATCGTGTCGAGCAGGATCCCCTCGAGGATCGAGCGCAAACCCCGTGCTCCGGTCTTCCGCTCGAGCGCCTTGCGAGCGATCGCCATCATCGCTGCCGGCCGGATCTCGAGCGCGACGCCCTCCATGGCGAACAGCTTCTGGTACTGCTTCACCAGTGCGTTCTTCGGTTCGACGAGGATTTCCACCAGCGCCGCAGCCGACAATTCCTCAAGAGTGGCAATCACCGGCAGCCGTCCGATGAGCTCGGGGATCAGACCGAACTTGATCAGGTCCTCGGGCTCCACTGTACGCAGGACCTCGCCGATCGCACGCTTGTTGTCCTTGCTGCGGACCTCGGCGCCAAAGCCGATGCCACCTCGCTCGGAACGATTGCGAATCACCTTGTCGAGGCCATCGAAAGCGCCACCGCAGACAAACAGGATGTTCGTCGTGTCGACCTGCACGAAGTCCTGGTTGGGATGCTTGCGTCCGCCCTGCGGCGGTACCGAGGCGATCGTCCCTTCGATCAACTTCAGCAACGCCTGCTGCACGCCTTCGCCCGACACGTCGCGCGTGATCGACGGATTGTCCGACTTGCGCGAGATCTTGTCGATCTCGTCGATGTAGACGATGCCGCGCTGCGCCTTTTCGGTATCGTAGTCGGCCTTCTGCAGCAGTTTCTGGATGATGTTCTCGACATCCTCGCCGACGTAGCCGGCTTCGGTCAGGGTCGTCGCATCCGCCATCACGAAGGGCACGTCGAGCATGCGGGCGAGCGTCTGTGCCAGCAGGGTCTTGCCCGAGCCGGTCGGGCCGATGAGCAGGATGTTGCTCTTGGCCAGCTCGATCTCGTCGCTCGTCTTGCTGAAGTGCCGCAGCCGCTTGTAGTGATTGTAGACGGCCACCGACAGGATGCGCTTCGCCTGGTCCTGCCCGATCACGTACTGGTCGAGAAGCGCCGAGATCTCCCGTGGTGTCGGCAGTTCCACCTTTCCGCCCTTGCCACCACCCTGGTCCGCGGCGATCTCGTCGCGCACGATGTCGTTGCACAGCTCGATGCACTCGTCGCAGATGAAGACCGATGGCCCGGCGATCAGCTTCTTGACCTCGTGCTGACTCTTGCCGCAGAACGAGCAGTAGAGGAGTTTCTCGGTACCACTTTTCTTTTCCGACATGTCGTCCACCTCACAATCGAGCCCGACCGGAGCTGCCCGGATGCACCCTCAGAGCGCCGCCTGCCGATTGGCCAGTACCTTGTCGATCAAGCCGTATTCTGCCGCTTCCTGCGCCGAAAGGAAATTGTCGCGATCGGTATCGCGCTCGATCCGGTCGATCGCCTGACCCGTGTGCCGTGCCATGAGTTCGTTGAGCTTGGCGCGCAGCGACAGGATCTCCTTGGCATGAATCGCAATATCCGAAGCCTGTCCCTGAAATCCGCCCATCGGCTGGTGAATCATCACCCGTGAGTTCGGCAGGGCAAAGCGCTTGCCGGCAGCACCCGCAGCCAGCAGGAAGGCGCCCATCGAACACGCCTGTCCCATGCACAGGGTCGACACGTCGGGCTTGATGAACTGCATCGTGTCGTAGATCGACAGCCCGGCCGACACCGCACCACCCGGCGAGTTGATGTAGAAGTGAACGTCCTTGTCCGGGTTCTCGGCCTCGAGAAACAGGAGTTGGGCGACCACCAGATTCGCCGTCACGTCATTGACGGGGCCAACGAGAAAGATCACGCGCTCCTTCAGGAGGCGCGAGTAGATGTCGTAGGCCCGCTCGCCACGACCGCTTTGTTCGATCACCATCGGCACCAAGCCAAGTGCCTGCGGATCCCAACCGCCCGCGTCGTCAATTCCCATTTCGTTTCCCTTGTTACCCTGAAAACCGCTGCTGCGACTCACGACGCCCCTGCACCACCCCGACTCGAGGAGTGCCAGGGGTCGAGGAAGAGGACGCCGCGGCCCATGGGCGCGCCGGCACCGCCCGCAGCGCCGCCACCGCTGCTTTACCGCCAGCTACGTCGACTCCCGCGTCAGGCTTGTTGCCCCATCAGCTCGGCGAAGGCCACCGGCTTGTCGCTCACCTTCACCCGCTGCAGGACCCAGTCGACCACGTTCGCCTCAATGGCCGCACCTTCGAAGTCGCTCAGGCGCTCGGCCTTGGCATAGTACCAGCGAACGACCTCCTGCGGATTGTCGTAGCTTTGCGCTGCATCCTCCACCAGTTCCCGCACTTGCGCCGGCTGTGCCCGCAGGTCGTTGAGCTTGACGATTTCCGAAAGGATGAGGCCAATCGATACGCGCCGCCTGGCCTGGTCGCTGAACCACTCCGGTCGCATCGGCAGGTCCTTGACCTTCATGCCGCGCTGCTCCATGTCCTGGCGTGCCACCTGCATCAGCCGCTCGACCTCCTTCTGGATCAACGCCTCCGGGACCTGCAACGGGTTGGCCTGCAACAGCACGTCCATCACCTGTGCGGTGATCCGGCCCTGCAGACGTTTCTTCACCTCGCGCCTGAGGTTGGCCTCGATCTCGTCCCGCATCTGCGTCAGATTCCCGTCCTCGACACCCAGAGCACGGGCAAAATCGCCGTCGAGCTCCGGCAGCACCGGTTCACAGACCTCCTTGAGCACGATGTCGAAGATCACCGACTGGCCGGCCAGATCCTTCGAGAAGTACTCGGCCGGAAAGGTCATGTCGAACGACTTGGCTTCTCCGGCACGCGTGCCGATCACCGCATTCTCGAAGTCGGACAGCATCTTTCCCTCCCCGAGAACGAAGCGGTAGTCCTGTCCCTGCCCGCCGGCAAACGGCTCGCCATCCTTTTTGCCGAGGAAGTCGATGGTGACACGGTCCGCCAGAGCCGCCGCACGATCCACCGGCTCGTAGTGCACGCGCTGCTTGCGCAGAATCTCGAGTGTGCTGTCGATCTCCTCCGCACCGACCTCGAGCACCGGCCGTTCGACTTCGATGCCAGCCAGGTCACTCAGCGTGATGTCCGGGTACACCTCGAAGGTCGCCGAGAAGTCCATGTGCGTCGTGCTGCCGCTGTCGCTGGCCTCGATCTTCGGTGCGCCAGCGACGCGCAAGTTCTGCACCCTGACCGCCTCGCCGAACAGACGCCCCAACGCCTCCTGCAGAGCGTCCATGCGTGCCTGATCGCCGTACTGTTGCCTGACGATGCTGGCCGGCACCTTGCCCGGGCGGAAGCCCGGCAGTTTCATGTTCTTGCCCAGGCGCCGCAGGCGCTGGTCGACATCCTGCTCGAGTTCGGCTATCGCCACCGACAGTTCGAGGCGGCGCTCAAGCGCACTTGCAGCGGGTGCAACAGGGTTAGCAGCGTTAGTTTCCATTCAGAATCCTTGTGATACAGGCTGAAACGTGGTCCAGAGCGGAGACCGCTGCGAACCACCCCAGGCGTCTCCAGACAGTGCCGCGCGGGCAGCCGATGTGAGCGCCGACCGAATCGCCAGACTGCCGCCCGCGAGCGAGACCGGCAACGCGGCGCCAGACGCGGCCCCGGACGGCATCGGGAGCAGCCGGCCCACCCGCAGCCAGCCTTCCTGCCGCCTCGGCGTACGCGGAAAGCGAGCGATTCTACAGTATTATTGGGCGCCTCGAAACCTGCCTTGTGTGGCACCCTTGTCTGGCAAGAGCTCGCTGACCCTCAGCCCGAAGCGGTTCGAACGCCAGCCGGCATCCGCGGGTGTTGCGCGCAGCCGACGTCGCGCTCGGCCGACGGTCCGGCTGCAGACGGCCAGCGTCTGCCGCCGTGTGCGCGACGACGATCAGGTGTAAGGAAAGGCACGCCCGCGGCGACAGAAGCGCGGACATTCATGGAGAACGACCGATGCACGCCACCTTGCCCCTGCTCTCGGCCACCACCTTCCCGGCGATCGTTCGCCGCTCGGTCGACATCCTGCAGGTCAATCTCGGCTACCGCTGCAACCAGAGTTGTCTCCACTGCCACGTCAATGCCGGTCCGCAGCGGCGCGAGGAGATGACCGCCGAGACGGTCGACGCCGTCGTTGCCTTCCTCTCGGCCAGCCCGGGAGTCACGACGCTCGACCTGACGGGCGGAGCGCCCGAACTCAATCCACATTTCCGGCGGCTGGCTGTTGCCGGCCGCGAGCGGGGCTTGCGCGTGATCGATCGCTGCAACCTCACCATCCTCGACGAACCCGGGCAAGAGGATCTGGGAGAATTCCTTGCGGCGCACCAGATCGAGGTGGTCGCCTCGTTGCCCTGCTACATCGAGGACAACGTAGACCGGCAGCGCGGCAAGGGCAGCTTTGCCGGCAGCATCCGCGGGTTGCAGCGGCTGAACGCCCTCGGCTACGGCATGGCCGATAGCGGGCTGCAACTCAACCTGGTCTTCAATCCACAGGGACCATCGCTGCCACCACCGCAGGCAGCGCTCACGGCAGCCTACCGGGAACATCTCGGGCATGAGTTCGGCATCGCATTCAACCAGCTTTTCACCCTGGCGAACATGCCGATCCAGCGCTTCGGCTCCGTTCTCGTCTCGCGGGGTCAGTTCAACGACTACCTGCAGCTGCTGCGGGCAGCGCATCGCAAGGAAAACCTCGAGCACGTGATGTGCCGCAACCTCCTGTCGGTCGATTGGCAAGGTTATCTCCACGACTGCGACTTCAATCAGCAACTCGGCCTGCCGATCAGCAGAAGGGGCACTTCGCGCTGGCACATCAGCGAAATCGACGCCGTGGCGCTCGAGGGACATGGCATCCGTGTCGCCGAACACTGTTTCGGTTGCACAGCCGGGCAGGGATCGGGTTGCGGCGGCGCTCTCGGCCACAAGCCCGCACCAGCGCCGACCTGCGGTACCTGAACCGCCGACCTGACCAGACCGTGGCACCCCGAGCGGAGCACAGAACAATGAGAGACGGACGACTCACCGGCATCGAAGCGTGTGTCTTCGACGCTTACGGAACGCTTTTCGACTTCAACGGCGCCGCGCGCGCCGTCAGCGGCGAACTGGGTGCCGACTGGCAGAAGCTGTCCGAGATCTGGCGGCAGAAGCAGTTGCAATACACTTGGTTGCGCGGACTGGCTGGCCGACATGCCGACTTCTGGCAGGTGACCGGCGAGGCGCTCGACTATGCGTTGAGCACGCTCGGCCTCGAACGGCCCGGCCTGCACGCGCGCCTGCTCGACCTCTACCTGCAACTTGGGTGTTATGCCGACGTGCCGGCCACGCTGCAGCAGCTGCGCGCACGCGGGATGCGACTGGCCATCCTCTCCAACGGCACACCGGCGATGCTCGCCGCGGTCGTCCGCAACAGCAGGCTCGACGAGTTCTTTGACGCCGTCCTGTCAGTCGAGGAGGTGGGCGTCTTCAAGCCGCACCCGGCGGTGTATCGCCTGGCTCCGGAACGACTGCAACTCGCCCCAGAGGCCATCTGCTTCCTTTCCGCGAATGCCTGGGATGCCTGGTGCGCCAAGGCCAGCGGCCTCCGCGTCGTCTGGTGCAACCGCTTTGCGCAGGCGGCGGAACGGCTGCCGGCCACCCCCGACGGAGAAATCAGCGATCTCACCCAGCTACCGAGCATCGTCTGCCCGCCACCTTCGTCCTAGCGCGATGGGCGCCAGCCGCATCCGGGCAGACGGCCAGGCACGCCAACCGGCGGCTTCGCGACGACTTCACCGCCGCCCACCGCGATCACTCGGGCGGCAACAGGAGACTGGCGACCTCCTGCAGATCCTTCTCCGACAGAACACCCGCCGCCGCCCTCAGCTGCAGCAGGCTGAGCAGGTACTCGTAGCGCGCCTGCGCGAGGTCACGCCTGGCAACGAACATCACCCGTTCGGCATTGAGCACATCGACGTTGCTCCTGATGCCGCCGCGCATGCCGCGCAGCGTTCCCTCGACGGCGACCACACTGGCATCGACGGCTTTCTGATAGGCGGCGATCTTGCTGCCACCAGTCTCGACGGCCATGAACTGCTTTCTGACTTCGATCAGCACCTCGTTCACGGCGGCATCCAACTCGGCCTGAGCGCGCGCGCGGTTGGCGACGGCCTGCCCGGTCAGCGCATCGACCCGGCCGCCGGCGAACAACGGGATGTTGAGCTGCACGCCGACCGAATTGATGACGTTCTTCTGATCGACGGTGGACAGCGATTCGCCTTGCGTGCGCGACGAACGGGCGACGAAGTCGAGTTGTGGATAATGACCCGCCCGATTGCGATCGACCTCAAGGCTGGCGAACTCGAATGACTTCCGCCGTGCACGAATCTCCGGGCTGCTCTCCTCGGCCAGCGCCGACCACTGGTCGAGACTGACTGCCTGGACGGCGCTCGGCGCGAAATCCCGGCGCAGGGGCCAGAGTGGAGCCATCGCTTTGCCGGTCATGCTTTCCAGCCTGAGGTTGGCCACCGAGAGCCGATCGATGGCATCGGCGCGACCAGCGCGAGCGAGCTGCAGCCTCGATTCGGCCTCGGCCACCTCGGTCACCGTTCCCTCACCGCCCTTTCGCCGACGCTCTGAAGTCTCGCGATCGGCACGATAGGCGGCGATCTCGGCGTCACTCAGGGCCAGCCTCTCGAGCGAGAACAGCACCTCGAAATAGGCTGACGCCAGCCTGACGGCGAACTCAGCCTCCTTGCGATCGAAGACGGCATCGCTGAACGCAGCCTGCACCCCCCCCTGGCGATTGCGGACGATACTGTCGTAGTTGAACAACGGCTGCCGCAAGGCGATCGCGCTCGCCTCCTCGCGGTAGTCGAGATCCTCGGTCGGGCTGCCCGCGCGGGTGAAATAGGTCCGCTCGCCCCTGTTTCTCGAATAGGCACCGGTGATGCCGACGTTCGGCAGCAAGCCGGCCCGGCCGATGGCAATCGCATACTGCCCGGCGTCACGCTCGTAGCGTGCGGCGCGGAACGACGGATCGTTCTGCCGCGCCGCCTGATAGGCATCCATCAGGCCGGCCGCCAGTACCCCGGACGACCAGAGTGCCAGCGCGCAACCCACCAGCCCGACTGCCCCCCGCACCCTCCTCACTCCTCGGTCAGTGCCGTCTTCATGCGATCGAGGATGGGCTTGAACAGGTAGTTCAGCATCGTCCGTTCGCCGGTCTTGATGAAAACCTCCGCGGGCATCCCGGCCTTGATCTCGTAGTGCTTGAGCTTCTTCATCCCATCTTCGGTGACGACCACCTGGCCCCGGTAGAAGGGTGGTACCCTGCCCTGCGGGTCGGTGGTGGCATCGGCCGCCACCTGCACGAAGTTGCCCGGAATCTGCGGCGTCGTGCGCTGGTTGAAGGCGGGAAAGGTGATGTCGACCGGCGAACCGATGCGCACCTTGTCGATCAGGGTCGTCGGAATCTGGACATCGATGCGCAGCGGCTCATTTCGCGGCACCACGTCCATCAGCGGCGTCCCCGGCGCCAGCACCCCGCCAACCGTGTGCACGCTCAGGCCGACGACGATTCCCTCTGCCGGCGCACGGATATCCGTGTTGGCCAGTTCGAAGGCCAGCCCGGCGAGGCGGCTGTCGAGCGATGTCACCTCCTTTTGCACCTCCGCCAGGCCGGTCTCGACGTCCTTGTCGTATTCCTGTTGGCGCGCGCTCATGCGCATCCGGACTTCGGCAATGCTCTGCTGTGTCCGCCCGAGATTGCCGATGTCCTCGGAAATGGCACCACTCAGCTGTGCCTGCAGGCGTTCCTGTTCGGACAGGCGATTGCGCGGCAGGTAGCCTTCGGCGGCCAGGTCACGCAGGCCCTTGAGCTCATCGAGCAGCAGCTTGCTCTGCTCTTCCTTGGCCCGTCGCGTCGCCTCGAGACCTTTCGCCGACGACTGCAGCCCGGCAAGCATGCTGCGCATCGCCCCTAGTTCCGCTTGCAGCGCCGCCTGGCGGGAACGCAGCAACTGTGCCTGCACCACCATCGCGCTCGTCGCCCGCGGATCATCCCTTGCCTGCAGCAGTTCGTCGGCAAAGACGATTTCCGACTTGCCCTGCGCCTCCGCCAGGAGCCTCGCTTCGGCCGCCTTGGCCACGAACCATTGACTGCGCGCCACCTCGTACTGCGAGCTCGCCAGAGTCGGGTCGAGACGCACGAGTACCTGCCCGCTCTGCACCTCGTCCCCGTCCTTGACCAGAATCGCCTCGATCTTGCCTGCACCGAGGTTCTGTACCGTCTTGCGGTTACCAGTCACGACGACCTGGCCACCGGCCGGCACCCCCTGGTCGAGAGGCGCCAGGGCCGCCCACAGCATGAAGCCGCCGAAACCGATGGCGAGAACCAGCCAGCCGAAGCGCGAGGCCCGGCCATGGTCGATATCGACCGACGCCGGCCGCTGTCCGCCGGCGTCGGCGACTTCGCTGACGTCGGTGATGTCCGCGTCGGACGCCTTGCTGCGCTCAAACATCCTGATCGACATCTCCCTGTCGGCTCCCTCAGGCGCCAAAGCGCGGCGTCGCCGGTGTGTTCGCGGCAACCGCCACCGCTGCCGGCCGAGCGGCGCCACCCTGACGCTCGGCGCCGGTCGGGTTCCCCGCGCGCAATGCCGCCAGAACCTGATCACGTGGCCCGTGCAGCTTCACCGTCCCTTCGTGCATCACCAGAATGCTGTCGGCGACGGCCAGCGTGCTCATGCGGTGCGTGATGATCACCACGGTACGCTTGGCTGCCTTCAGGCGCCGCAGCGTCTCCGCCAGCGCCGCTTCACCCTGGTCGTCCAGATTCGAATTCGGCTCGTCGAGGACGATCAGCGCCGGGTCGCCGTAGAGCGCCCTGGCCAGCCCGATCCGCTGCTTCTGCCCACCCGAAAGGGCGTTGCCGCCGTCGCCCAACGGCGTGTCGTAGCCCATCGGCAGCATCAGCACCAGGTCATGGACACCGGCAGCCTGCGCCGCCGCCAGGATCTTCTCGGAGTCGAGGTCGCCGAAACGGGCGATGTTCTCGGCGACAGTCCCGTCGAACAACTCGATGTCCTGCGGCAGATAACCGAGATGACGGCCCAACTCGTCCTTGTTCCACTTGAAGACCTCGGCACCATCAAGCCGTACGGAGCCGGCCAGCGGTGGCCAGACGCCAACCAGCAGGCGCGCGAGAGTCGACTTCCCGGAAGCACTCGGACCGATCACCGCCACGACCTCGCCCGCTTTCAGGCTGAAGCTGACGTTCTTCAGGATCAGTGCCCGGCTGCCGGGAGCCGCGGTCGCCGCATTCTCCACCAGTACGACCCCCTCGGGTCGCGGCAGCGGCATGCCGGCAACGCGCGCCGGATAGACCTGCAGCAGTTCGGCCAGGCGCCCGTAGGCCGCGCGTGCCGACACGAGCTGTTTCCAGTTGGCAATCAGCACCTCGACCGGCGCCAGCGCACGGCCGATGATGATCGAGCCGGCGATCATCATGCCGGGCGTGATCTCACCCTCGATCGCCAGCAACGCTCCATAACCGAGCGCCAGCGACTGCATCGAAATGCGCACGAAACGGGTGATGGCGTTGAGCACGCCCGCACGATCGCTGGCAACCGCCTGCTGCATCAGGAATTTTTGGTGCAGCTTGAACCAGCGGCTGCGGATCGCCGGCAGCATTCCCATCGCCTCGATGACCTCGGCGTTGCGCAGATTGTTGTTGGCCTGCGCATTGGCGGCCATCGCCAGCTTCTGGGCCTCGCCCAGAGGCCCGGCCGAAACCCGTTCATTGATGACAGCCAGGATGACCAGCAGCAGCACGCCGATCAGCGCAAAGATACCGAGCTGCACGTGCAGCATGTAGATCACCAGGACGTAGATCGGCATCCACGGCGCATCGGTCAGGGCAATCAGGCCGGCACCCGTCAGCGTCTGTCGCATGGAAGCGAGGTCGCTCAGTGCCTGCGCCGGATTCTGGCCCGCCTGGCGCAGATTGCGCTCGAAGGTCGCATCGAAGACACGCGAGTTGATGTCGAGATCGAGACGCGCACCGACCCGAACCAGCACCATCGACCTGATCCACTCGAGCAGCGACATCAGTCCGAACAGACCAAGCGTGATCAGCGTCAACATCAGCAGCGTCGTGACGTTTCGGCTGCCGAGCGCACGATCATAGATCTGCAGCATGTAGATCGCCGGCGTCAGCATCAGCAGGTTGATGAAGAAGCTGAAGCTGCCGACGGTCAGGAACGCCCGGCGGAAGGACAGCAGCACCTCGGCAAGCTCGCTGCGCTGCTGTGCTGGCCTACTCATCGCCTCCATTCCCTGATAACACTCGGCATCTCCTTGCCTGTCCGAACCTCAACTGCCACTGGCAAGCAGCGCCCACGGCGCCCTGGCCAGGAACCTGCGCTGCGCCAGGGGGCAATGATGACACAATCGCCATTCGACAGCCAGCCCTGCAGCGGCAGGCGCTTCGCCCGTCGGGCCGTCCGTTCCGCCGAACGGGTCGCACGGCAGCGCATCTGTACCCGCCACGCGGCGCATGCATCCTTGCCAGGGATCGGCATCTCGACTGACAGGACAACGCATGCATGCAAGCTGCGCTCTCAGCGACCGAACCGGCTACCGGTCGCGGAAGAGACCAGCGCCGCCCGTCCTGCCGCGTCCGCTGAGCACCACGAGCAACAGGAAGCAGCCGGCGACCAGCGCCGCCATCCCGCCCTGCAACAAGGTCAGCAGCTCGAAGCCTGCGAGATGGTGCTTTCCCGCCAGACGCGTCGCCACCGCAACGACGCACGCCAGCAGACCGCCGCTGCCAACCGCACGTCCAAGCCAGATCAGAAGAGCTTCCATTTGCAACCCCCATTTCTACAAGAATGTGGCAGCCGGTCGGTACCCGAACGCCCGCAGACCCGAGATCCCGGGCCCTCCTTCGGACCGCGGCACCCTCCGGCTCGGGGGCTGCATCCTGAAGGGCGCCAGGCTACTCCGGCAGACCGTTCAGATAATACAGGTTGTCCAGCCGCGCGCCCGGTTTGGCAAGATGGCCAAACCACCGATCGTAAATGTCGTAGATCTCGCGGCTGCGCGACAGCCGTGCCAGCACCGAGTTCACCACCAGGCGAAAATCGGCGTCGTTGCGCCGCGTCATCAGCGCATAGGGCTCATAGGAGAGGGTCTCGGGACCAATCGTCCAGTCGGTCTGGCTGCCCGAATCGAGCGCCAGACCGATCAGCAGCGCGCGGTCCGAGGCATAGGCGTCTGCCCTGCCCTGCAAGAGCGCGGCCAGCCCGTGCTGGTGGTCGCTGACCAGGACCAGTTCCGCGCTGATGCGATGCTGCGCCAGCGCAGCGGCGAGCATCCGCTCGCTCGTCGTTCCGCCGGCGACGGCGATCTTCCTCCCGGCCAGATCCTCGAGGCGCCTGATTCCCGCCGCACGCCGCGAGAGATACGCAGCGCCATCGACGAAGATCGGCAGACTGAAGTCCACCTCCTGCATGCGCGACAGGGACGCCGTCGTCGAACCGCATTCGAGGTCGATCTCGCCGGACTTCAGTTTCGTGATCCGCGTCTCCGGCGTCACCGCAACCCAGAGCAACTGCAGTTCATCGAGACCCAATTGCCGGGCTACCGCGGCGGCGACACGCGTGCACAGGTCCACCGAGTAGCCCCAGGGCTGGTTGTCGTTGCCGGTGTACGAGAAGGGGATCGACGAGTCCCGGTAACCGAGCGCGATGGTCCGGCTCGCCTTGATCTTGTCCAGAGTCCCCGCCGCCTGCACCAGCGGCGTCAGCGACAGGAACAGGCTCGCCACGAGCCAGCGCCACGAGTGATGCAGCCGCATCGGATTCCTCCCGAAAACGCAACAATAAGAGAAAGGAAGCACCTCGAGTGTGACGATTCACACACGCCAACCACGAGCGCGAGATGAGACCGGCGCCGCCTTGCCGGGAGTGCCCCCCCCTGATCCGCATCACTACCGCTGCAGACAGCTGCACCCTCGCTAGGTCCACGCAGCGAGGAACTCGCGCCAGTGCAGCTTGTCAAGTCGCTGGACGGCAGCGCGCACGCACACCTGCTCCTGCTCGTATTCACCGGCGGAGATCTCGCCGCGCATCAAGCGAAAGCGGACTCCGACGAGATAGGTATTGACCGCGTCGGTCTCGCAGTAGTCGCGAATCTCGGCACAGCGACCTTCCTGCCATGCCTGCCACACCTTGCTGCCATCCATCCCGAGCTTGCCGGGGAAGCCGATAAGCCTCGCCAGTTCGTCCAACGGGACGGCGGCACGCGGCTGATAGAGTGCCAGAAGGTCCATCAGATCAAGGTGACGGGTGTGATAGCGGCTGATGTAGTTGTTCCACTTGAAATCGCGACTGTCGGCGTGATCACCATCGCCGAGGTCCCAATAGCGAGGAGCGACCAGCCCGTGAATCAGCCCCCGATAGTGCAGTACGGGTAGGTCGAAGCCACCTCCATTCCAGGACAACAGTTGCGGCGTGAACTTCTCCACGCCGTCGAAGAAACGCTGGATGATCTCCGCCTCGCCCAGTTCGGGTGCGGCCAGCGACCAGACACGGAAATCCCTGCCCGAACGCAGCGCACAGGAAATCACCACCACCCGCTGCAGGTGCAAGGGCAGGAAGTCGTTGCCGGTCGCCGCCCGCCGCCGCTGGAACGCGAGTTCGGCGACTTCCTCGTCGGACAGGCCCGGATCGAGCAGGTGCAAGCGGCGCAGGCCCGCGACGTCCGGAACCGTCTCGATGTCGAAGGCGAGAACCGGTTTCATCGACCGCCTTCAGGCCGGGAAGACGCCGGTCGACAGGTAGCGGTCACCACGGTCGCAGACGATGCTGACGATCGTTGCATTCTCGACTTCAGCCGCCAGCCGCAGGGCAACGGTGAGCGCACCACCCGAGGAGATGCCGGCGAAGATGCCCTCCTCGCGCGCCAGGCGGCGGGTCATCTCTTCCGCTGCGTCCTGTGACACCGACTCGACACGATCAACCCGCGTGCGGTCGAAGATCTTCGGCAGGTAGGCCTCCGGCCACTTGCGGATCCCGGGGATCTGCGAACCGTCCTCCGGCTGGCAGCCGACGATGCAGATCGCCGGGCTCCGTTCCTTGAGATAACGCGAGACGCCCATGATCGTCCCGGTGGTTCCCATGCTGCTGACGAAATGGGTGATGTCGCCGGCCGTCTGCCGCCACAGTTCCGGGCCGGTGCCCTCATAGTGCGCCAGCGGATTGTCGGGATTGGCAAACTGGTCGAGGATGATGCCGCGACCGTCCCTTTGCATGCCCTCGGCAATGTCGCGCGCCAGTTCCATACCGCCATCGCGCGGCGTCAGCACCAGTTCGGCGCCAAAGGCACGCATCGTCTGCCGCCGCTCGACGCTCTGGTTCTCGGGCATCACCAACAACATCCGGTAGCCGCGCGCGGCGGCCACCATTGCCAGCGCGATACCGGTATTGCCCGAGGTCGCCTCGATCAGCGTGTCGCCGGGCCGGATGTCGCCGCGACGTTCGGCGCGCGCGATCATCGACAGCGCCGGACGATCCTTGACCGATCCGGCCGGATTGTTGCCCTCGAGTTTCGCCAGGATGCGGTTGCCGCGCGCTGCGCCAAGCACGCCCGGCAGGCGTTTCAGGATCACCAGTGGCGTACCGCCAACCTGTTCCTCGAGGGTCTCAACCATGTGCATGCAACCAGTCGACATATCGTGCAACGCCCTCGCCGACGTCGGCAAAGTTCGCCTGATAGCCAGCCCGGCGCAACTTCGTCAAATCGGCCTCGGTGAAACTCTGGTAGCGGCCCCTGAGATCCGCCGGAAAAGGGACATATTCGATCAATCCCTGCCCGACCAGTTCCGCCAGCGGCAGCGGATCGTCACCGGCAAGCGCCCGGCAGGCATTGACGTTCGCCACCGCCAACTCGTTGAAGGTCTGCGCGCGCCCCGTACCGACGTTGAAGATACCCGAGCGCTCAGGGTGGTCGAGGAAGAAAAGGTTGACGCGGACGACGTCATCGACGGACACGAAGTCGCGCCGCTGCTCGCCGTCGGCATGACCGTCACAACCGGCGAAGAGCCTGACCTTGCCATCGCTGCGAAACTGGTGGTAGTGGTGGAAGGCCACCGACGCCATTCGCCCCTTGTGCGACTCGCGCGGTCCATAGACGTTGAAGTAGCGAAACCCGACCACCTGCGAGCTCGACGAACCGTTCACGGTCAACCTCTGGCGGACGATCTGGTCGAAGAGGAACTTCGAGTAGCCGTAGACGTTCAGTGGTGCCTCGTGCGCCCGCTCCTCGCTGAAAACCCGGCCGCCGCCGTAGGTTGCCGCGCTCGATGCATAGAGCAACGGCACCTCCTGGTCCAGGCACCAGTCGAGGATGCCGAGCGAGTAGCGGTAGTTGTTCTCCATCATGTAGCGACCATCGCCTTCCATGGTGTCGGAGCATGCGCCCTGATGCAGGATGGCGTCGACGTCGCCGTCGAAATGGCCGGCCAGCAGGCGATCGATGAACTCCTGCTTGTCGAGGTAGTCGGCAATGTCGCAATCGACCAGGTTGCGGAACTTGTCGGCCCGTGTCAGGTTGTCGACGGCAATGATCCGGCGCACGCCGCGCTCGTTCAGCGCCCTGACGAGATTGGCGCCGATGAAGCCGGCAGCGCCGGTGACGATGGTGTACATGGAATCACCTCACTTCACTTCACTTCACCGCGGCCGCCAGCTCGCCGCCCTCGACCACGGCAGTCCCCAGCTTGCCGACGACCAGCCCAGCGGCGACGTTCGCCGCATGCACCGCGTCCGGCCAGCCAGCGCCGCAGGCGAGCATCACTGCCAGGGTGGCGATCACCGTGTCACCGGCACCCGAGACGTCGAAGACTTCCCGCGCCACCGCCTTCTCGTGGATCGGACCCGAGCGGTGGAAGAGCGACATTCCTTCTTCACTGCGCGTCACCAGCAAGGCGTCAAGCTGCAACTGCTCGCGCAAGGCTGTCGCCCTGCGAGCCAGTTCGTCCTCGTCCTGCCAGCGGCCAACGACGGTCCGCAATTCGGCACGGTTCGGCGTCACCACCGTTGCGCCGGCATACTTCGAGAAATCGTCGCCCTTCGGGTCAACCAGAACCTGCTTGCCGGCTGCGTTGGCCAGCCGGATCATCTCGCCGATGTGCGTCAGGCCTCCCTTGCCATAGTCGGAGAGAACAACCGCGTCACAGTCGGCCACCCGGACGGCGAACTCGGCCAGTTTGGCGCGCAGGACCTCGTGCGATGGCCAGGTCTCGAAGTCGATGCGCAACAGCTGCTGCTGGCGGCCGACCACACGCAGCTTGACCGTCGTGCTGATCGCCGGATCGACATGCAGGCTGACGTCGATGCCGCTCGCCGCCAGCAACTGCTGCAGGCTGCGGCCCGCCTCGTCATCGCCGACGACCGACAGCAGCGAGGCGCGCGCCCCCAGCGCGGCGACGTTGCGTGCGACGTTCGCCGCGCCACCCGGCCGCTCTTCGCTGCGGCCGATGCGGACCACGGGCACCGGCGCCTCGGGCGAGATGCGCGCGACATCGCCGAACCAGTAGCGGTCGAGCATGACGTCGCCGACGATCAGCAGGCGCGCCGCCGACAGATCAGGCAGCCGCATCGACGCTCCGAGCGGGCGCAGCCCGATGCCATGCCAGCCCGGCGCCGCGCGCCGCGGGCAAGGATGAATGCAAGGGAGACTCCTAAGGTGTCAGGTCGAACTCTTCGCTGCGCTTTGGAGAATAGGTCTCCCAGCCGCCGCAGGCCGGGCAGCGCCAGTAGAACTGGCGCGCCTTGAAGCCGCAATTATCGCACCGATAGCGCGCCAGGCGGCGCGTATAGGTCTGCACGATGCCTTTCGCCAGTTCGAGGTCGGAACGACTCTCGGCAGTGGCGAGCAATAGTCTCGCCTCGAGAAGCTTGTCGAAGCCCAGCAGCGTCGGGTTCCGCTTCAGCTCGTCACGCACCAGATCGTAGGCGGCCGCCGCTCCATCGCCCTCGAGGACGAGCTGAAAGACCACATCCAGCAGGTCGAGCGACGGGTAGTGCTCGAGATAGCCGCGCAGCAGTCGCAGGCCGGCATCCCGCCGGTCGAGCTTGCGGAAGGCGCCAAGCAGGCGCTGTGCCACCAGAGCCAGGTATGCCGGGTCCTGCTGCTCGATTCGCTGCCAGGACTCGATGGCTGCCTCCCACTGCTCTTCCTGCAACAGCATGTCGCCCCAAAGCAGGCTCGCGCGAACACACTTGCGATTGCGCTCGAGTGCCGTCCGCAGGTAGCCGGCGGCGAGATCGCGGCGCGAACGGATCATCTCGGCTGCCGCCAGCTCGCAATGGTACTCGGCGATTTCCTTGTGCGAGGCGAAATCCGGCAGTTCCGAAGCGATCGCGATCGCCTTCTCCCAATGTTTCTCGAGCTGATAGATCTCGAGCAGGTTGCGCTTCGCCTCTTCGCCAAGCTCGGAGTCACGCAGCTTGTCGAAAACCGCTTCCGCGCGATCGAGCAAGCCTGCCTTGAGATAGTCCTGCCCGAGTTCGGCCAGCGCCTGCAGCTTCAGCTCCTGCTTCAGGTCCTCGCGCTCGATCAGATTCTGGTGCATGCGGATCGCGCGATCGGTTTCGCCGCGCCGGCGGAACAGGCTGCCGAGCGCGAAGTGCAGTTCGATCGTCTGCGGATCGACCTTGACCGCCTCGACGAAAGCCTCGATGGCGCGGTCGGGCTGCGCATTGAGGAGAAAGTTGAGACCCTGGAAGTACGAACGCGGCAGTGCGCGCGACTCGCGCACCAAGTGGCGGATGTCGATCCGTGCCGCCAGCCAGCCGAGGCCGAAGAAGAGCGGGAAGAGCAGCAACTGCCAGTAGTCGAACTCGATCATTGATCAGGCTTTCCAGGTACCAGGCGATGGCTGGCCGGCAGGGGGACATGCGGATCCTGCAGACCCCCTGCCACAAGCGCGTCGATCAGCTCCCACAGACACAGAAACGGGCGGCGACTCCCGTCGCCGCCCGTCACCTGCCACGGCCCGGCGAGCCGGGGCCATGCTTCACTCCGGCGCGGCGTCCACGCGCTCACGCAACTCCTTGCCTGCCTTGAAATGCGGTACCCATTTTTCCGGCACGTCGACCTTTTCGCCAGACTTCGGGTTTCGCCCGACGCGCGGCGGCCGGTAATTGAGGGCAAAGCTGCCGAAACCGCGAATCTCGATCCGGTCACCCCTGCCCAGAGCCTCAGCCATCGCCTCGAGAATCATCTTCACCGACAGGTCGGCGTCCTTGGCAACGAGTTGCGGGAAGCGCCGGGCCAGTTCGGCGATCAGGTCCGACTTGGTCATCCTGCAGCCTTACTGCGGATTGTTCAGCTTCGCCTTGAGCAAGGCACCAAGGTTCGTCGTTCCCGAACTGGCGCTGCTGTCGGCCGAGAACTTCTGCATCGCCTCGTGCTGTTCCGCCTGTTCGCGAGCCCTGATCGAGAGACTGATCGAACGGGTCTTGCGGTCGACGTTGATGATCATCGCCTCGATCCGGTCGCCTTCCTTGTAGACCTTGGTGAGGTCGTCGATGCGCTCGCGCGAGACCTCGGAGGCACGCAGGTAGGCTTCGATGTCGCCTTCGAGCATGACCACGGCGCCACGCGCATCGACCGACTTGATGACGCCACGGGCGATGCTGTTCTTGTCGTGCGTCGCGATGTAGCTGGTGTAGGGATCGCCGTCGAGCTGCTTGATGCCGAGCGAGATGCGCTCCTTGTCGGTATCGATCGCCAGCACCACCGCGTCCACCTCGTCGCCCTTGCGGAAGTTGCGGATCGCTTCCTCACCGGGAATCGACCACGACAGATCCGAGAGGTGAACGAGGCCGTCGATGCCGCCGGGCAGGCCGATGAAGACGCCGAAATCGGTGATCGACTTGATCGCCCCGCGCACCCGGTCGCCCTTCTTGTAGTTCATCGAGAACTCGTCCCACGGATTGGCCGCGCACTGCTTCATGCCGAGCGAGATGCGGCGGCGGTCCTCGTCGATCTCGAGGATCATCACCTCGACCTCGTCGCCGAGCTGGACGACCTTCGACGGGTGGACGTTCTTGTTCGTCCAGTCCATCTCTGAGACATGCACCAGACCCTCGATTCCCTGCTCGATCTCGACGAAGGCGCCGTAGTCGGTCAGGTTGGTCACCTTGCCGAAGAGGCGGGTCGTCGGCGGGTAACGGCGCGAGATGCCGACCCACGGATCCTCGCCGAGCTGCTTGAGGCCAAGCGACACCCGGTTCTTTTCCTGGTCGAACTTGAGAATCTTGGCCTGCACTTCGTCGCCGACCGCCAGCACCTCCGACGGGTGGCGGACACGACGCCACGCGAGATCGGTGATGTGCAGCAGGCCGTCGATGCCGCCGAGGTCGACGAAGGCACCGTAATCGGTGATGTTCTTCACCACGCCCTTGACGACGCTGCCCTCGCGCAGCGCGGCAAGCAGCGCTTCGCGCTCTTCGCCGACGCTCGCCTCGAGGACGGCGCGGCGCGACACCACCACGTTGTTGCGCTTGCGGTCGAGCTTGATGACCTTGAACTCGTAGGTCTTGCCTTCGTATGGCGTCGTGTCCTTGACCGGACGCATGTCGACCAGCGAACCCGGCAGGAAGGCGCGCACGCTGTTGGTCATCACCGTCAGGCCACCCTTGACCTTGCCGGTGATCGTGCCGGTGACCAGGCTGCCGTCGTTGAGTGCCTGCTCGAGGGCGTTCCAGGCGGCGACCCGCTTCGCCCGGTCGCGCGACAGACGGGTCTCGCCGAAGCCGTTCTCGAGTTGCTCGATGGCGACCTGGACGAAATCGCCGACCTTGACCTCGATGGCGCCCTGGTCGTTGAGGAATTCCGCAAGTTCGATATAGCTCTCGGACTTGAGGCCGGCATTGACGACGACGAAGTTCTGGTCGATGCGCACGACTTCCGCCGTGATGACCTCGCCGGGCCGCATCTCCTGGCGACCGAGGCTCTCTTCGAAAAGTTGGGCAAAGCTTTCCTGCATGGTGGGATTGGCTGACATATGGATTGACTGACCTGACCGCATGACTGCGGGGTGAGTTGATGACGATCACCTGCCCTGCCCGTTGCCGCGCCCCCCTGCGACCGCAGGACGGCGCTTCGAACGCATCGGCCGGGAAACCCCCGATCGACCGCGGCCGCAGCAGCGACGCATCTGGCTGGTGACACCTGCTGGCGAACGGCGGCTGCCGTTTCACCCCTTTTCCGGAACCTCGTTGACCCAGTCCAGTACCTGCGCCACCGCCGTTTCGATGGTCAGGTCCGTCGTGTCGAGCGACTCGGCATCCGCACTCGGCAGCATCGGCGCAACGCTGCGCTGGCCATCCCTGGCGTCGCGCTCCCCGAGATCCTGCACGAGATCGCGGATATTAGCAGCGATTCCTTTGTCGATCAACTGCTTAAGACGCCGCTCCGCGCGCTTTTCGAGGCTGGCGGTGAGAAACACCTTGCTCGTCGCATCCGGGAAGACGACCGTGCCCATGTCGCGCCCGTCGGCGACCAGCCCGGGCGGGCGCCGGAATGCCCGCTGCCGGAAGAGAAGTGCGCTGCGCACGGCCGGCAGCGCCGCCACCAGCGACGCCGCGCGCGAGATTTCCTCGCTGCGGATGGCATCGCCGACCTCGTCGCCGGCGAGGCAGATCGATGTCCCGGCAAACTCGACGTCGAGCGTCGCCGCGATTGCCGCCACCGCCGCCTCATCGTCGCCAGCGGCGCCGGCGCGCAGCGCGGCGAGCGCCGTCAAGCGGTAAAGGGCGCCCGAATCGAGATAGTGCCAGCCGAGCGCCTGCGCCACGCGCGCGGCGATCGTTCCCTTGCCCGAGGCCGAGGTGCCATCGACCGCGACCACCGGGACCGGTCGCGTCATCGCCGCGAAGCGCTCGAAATAGTCGGGAAAGGTCTTGCCGACGGTCCGCGGATCGATGATCCGCAGCGGTGCGCCGCGCGCCGCGAGCGACAGGCACATGGCGATGCGGTGATCGTCGTAGGTGTCGATCACCGCCGGCAGCAGCGACTCCATCGCGCCCGGCGGATGGACGCGGATGAAATCCTCGCCGCTGTCGACGCGCACGCCGAGCTTGCCGAGTTCGGTCGCCATCGCGGCGATGCGGTCAGTCTCCTTGACGCGCCAGCTGGCGATGTTGCCGAGCGTCGTCGGCCCGCGCGCGAACAGGGCCACCGTCGCCAGCGTCATCGCCGCGTCCGGAATGTGGTTGCAGTCGAGCTCGATGCCGTGCAGGCTGCCGGCGCCCGGCGCCGCAGCCTCGATCCAGTTCTCGCCGAGGGTGATGCGTGCGCCCATCGCCGCCAGCGCGTCGGCGAAGCGGACATCGCCCTGGATCGAATCGTTCCCCACCCCCTCGACGCGCACCGGTCCGCCGCCGATGGCGCCGAGGGCCAGGAAGTAGGATGCCGACGACGCGTCGCCCTCGACGTGCAGCACCCCGGGCGAGCGATAGACGCTGCCGGCGGCGACGGTGAAGCGCTGCCAGCCGTCGCGCTGCACGGCGACGCCGAAACGCGCCATCGTCGCCAGCGTCATCTCGACGTAGGGCCGCGAGATCAGCTCGCCGACGACCTCGACGGTCGTCTCGACGCCGCGCAGCGGCAGCGCCATCAGCAGTCCGCTGAGGAACTGGCTCGAGACATCGCCGCGCAGGCGGACGACGGCGGTGGTGGAACGCCGCGGCGGCCGGATGAGCAACGGCGGGAAGCCCTCATCCCCCAGGTAGTCGATCTCCGCGCCAAGCTGCCGCAGGCCATCGACGAGATCGGCGATCGGTCGCTCGTGCATGCGCGGCACGCCGGCCAGGCGATAGGTGCCGCCGGCCAGTGCGAGCACCGCCGTCAGCGGCCGGAAGGCGGTGCCGGCATTGCCGAGGAAGAGTTCGGCCGCGCGCACCGGCAGCGCGCCGGCGACGCCGTCGACGACGAATGCACCGTCCCCCGCCGGCTCGATGCCGACGCCCAGCGTGCGCAGTGCGTCGAGCATGCGCGCAGTGTCGTCCGAGGCGAGCAGATCGCGGATCTCGCTGCGCCCACTGGCCAGAGCCGCCAGCAACAGAGCCCGGTTGGAGATGCTCTTCGATCCAGGTAGCCGCAGCGTGCCGGCGGCCGAAACGAACTGTGGCAGGTCGAGGAAAGCGGCGCTCATCGACCGCCCCGGCGCTCGCCCCAATCGCGCCGGGCACGCCGCGCGATGTCGAACACCGCCTCGAGCCGCGCGCCGTCGGCCGCCTGCAGCGACTCGCGCAGGGCGTCGAGCTGCGCGCGGTAGCGATCGAGTTCCTCGAGCAGCGCCAGCCGGTTGGCGAGGCAGATGTCGCGCCACATCTCCGGATGGCTGGCGGCAATGCGCGTGAAATCGCGGAAACCGCTGGCGGCAAAATCGAACAGCAGCTCGCGGTTGTCGCGCCCCGCCAGTTCATGCACCAGAGCGAAGGACAGCAGGTGCGGCAGGTGGCTGACGGCGGCGAAGATGCGGTCGTGCTCGGCGGCAGTCAATTCGCGGGTGATCGCGCCGCAAGACTCCCAGGCAGCGCGGACGCGGGCGATGCTGGCGGCGTCGTTCTCCGGCAGCGGCGTCAGCACCACCTGTCGCTCGCGGTAGAGGTCGGCGCGCGCCGCCGCCGCGCCGCTGTTCTCGGCACCGGCGATCGGATGCGCCGGAACGAACTGGCCGATGCGCCCGCCGAAGTGCTCGCGCGCCGCCGCCACGACATCCTCCTTGGTGCTGCCGGCGTCGCTGACGACGGTCTGCGGGCCGAGACAGGGCGCGATGCGCGCCATGATCTCGCCGCTCATGCCGACCGGCGCTGCGATCAGCACCAGATCGGCACCGTACACCTCCTGGCCGATGTTGAAGCCGACGCGATCGAGAATCCCGAGTCGCAACGCCTGGTTCAGCGAACCCAGGGTACGCCCGAAACCGACCACTTCGCCGACCTGCCCTGCCGCCTTCAGCGCCAGCGCGAACGAACCGCCAATCAGCCCGGCGCCGAAGACCACCACCCGCCCGAACGGCGCCGCGCCGCTCATCGCCGCACCCCGCTACCGGCGGTCACAGCGCCACCTCGAGCGCCGCCAGGAAACGGGCGTTCTCACCCTCGCTGCCGATCGTCACCCGCAGCCAGTCGGGCAGCCCGTAGCCGGCGATCGGCCGCACGATCACCCCCTGCCGCAGCAGCTTGTCGTTCGTCCGTGCCGCATCGGCGAGACGGAAGGTGACGAAGTTGCCGTGCGACGGGATGTGCGTCAGGCCGAGCCGCTTCAGTCCGGCGACGATCTGTTCCATGCCTGACCGGTTCGACGCGTAACTGTCGGCGACGAAGCGGTGGTCGTCGAGTGCCGCCCGTGCCGCGGCCAGCGCCAGGTTGTTGCAGTTGAACGGCTGCCGCACCCGGTTCATCAGGTCGGCGATCTCCGGCGAAGTCAGCGCGTAGCCGATGCGGAGCCCGGCCAGACCGTAGATTTTCGAGAAGGTGCGGGTGATCACGAGATTCGGCAGGTCGGCCAGCCAGCTGGCCGTATCGACGCGTTCGGCCGCTGGCAGGTACTCGTTGTACGCCTCGTCGAGCACCACCACCACGTCGCGTGGCAGCGAGACGATGAAATCGCGCAGGACCGCCGCCGGCAGGAAGGTGCCGGTCGGATTGTTCGGATTGGCGATCCACAGCACCCGCGTGTCCGGCCGGATCGCCGCCCGCATCGCCGCCGGATCATGACCGTAATCGCGCGCGGCGACGGCGATCGGTTCGGCGCCAGCGGCCAGCGTTGCCAGCGGATAGACGGCGAAGGCGTACTGCGCGAAGACCGCCGATCGCCCCGGCGCCAGGAATACCCGCGCGACGAGGTCGAGGACGTCGTTCGAACCGTTGCCGAGGACGATCTGCCCGGCGCCGAGACCGCTGCGCTCGGACAGCGCCTGCAGCAGGGCGAACTGGTCCGGGTAACGCGCCAGATCGTCGACTGCCGCCAACACCGCCGTACGCGCCTTCGGGCTCATGCCGAGCGGGTTCTCGTTCGACGCCAGCTTGACGATCCGGTCGACCGCCAGCCCCATCTCGCGCGCCAGCTCGGTGATCGGCTTGCCCGGCTGGTAGGGGGAAATCGCCCGCACATAGGGCAGGGACTGCTCGCTGAGTGCCATCATCGGTCCTCGATCAAGTGGGCCCGCTGCGCCGGCGGCCGGCGGTCGCCTTGCGGGCGCGGAGCGGGCCGCCGGTCAATAGGCGGCCACCGGGTACGAGCCCAGGAGCTTCAGGTACGGCGCCCGCTGCGCCAGCTCGGCGAGCGCGCGGCGCAGTGACTCGTCGTCGCGGTGACCGTCGAGATCGACGAAGAAGACGTACTCCCACAGCGTGTGCCGCGCCGGCCGCGACTCCAGCCGCGTCATCGACACGCCGGCATCCGCGAAGGGCGCCAGGAGGCCGCTGAGGGCGCCGGTCTGGTTCTGCGCCGACATGATCAGCGACGTCTTGTCGCGCCCCGAACGACCGGCATCGTGCCGCCCGAGGACAGCGAAGCGGGTGGTGTTGTTCGGCTCGTCCTCGATGTTGCTCGCCAGTTCCGGCAGCTGGTAGCGTTCCGCCGCCGCCTGCCCGGCGATCGCCGCCGCGCCGGCCTCGGCCGCCGCCAGTTGCGCCGCCTGCGCGTTGCTGCCGACCGGCACCCGCTGCGCCAGCGGCAGCGAGCGGTTGAGCCACTCGTGGCACTGCGCCAGCGACTGCGCGTGCGAGTACACCTTGTGCACCCCGGCGAGCGCCGTCTCGTTCGACAGCAGATGCTGGTGGATGCGCAGGACGACCTCGCCGCAGATCTTCAGCGGCGTCGTCAGCAGCAGGTCGAGCGTCCGCCCGACGGCACCCTCGGTCGAATTCTCGATCGGCACCACGGCGTAATCGGCGTGCTGCGCCTCGACCTCGCGGAAGACGTCGTCGATCGAGACCTGCGGCAGCAACCGTGCCGCATGCCCGAAATGCTTCACCGCCGCGCTCTCCGAAAAGGTGCCGAGCGGGCCGAGGAAAGCGATGCCGAGCGGCTGCTCGAGCGACAGGCAGGCCGACATCACCTCGCGGAAGAACCACGTCAGGCTCTCGTTCGACAGCGGCCCGGCGTTCATCCCCTGGATCCGCTGCAGCACCTGCGCCTCGCGCTCCGGGCGGTAGATGAAACCCGCCTCGCCGTGCCGCGCCTTGATCTCGCCGACCTGCTGCGCCAGCCGCGCGCGCCGGTTGAGCAGCGCCAGCAGGTCGCCGTCGAGCTCGTCGATCTGCCGCCGGACGAGCGCCAGCTCGCGTTGCAGATCGTCGCTCATGCGCTCGCCCGCGACATCCGTCGGCGGCACGCGGGCGGCAGCGGCCGGCCGATCATTCCGCCGCCGGCGTATCCGGATCCGCCACCGGAGCGTCGGGCGCCGCGGCCTCGGGCGCCGCCGGCTCGCCCGGCGTCCCCTCGTCCTCGCTCTCGACGACCTTCTCGAGCCCGGCGAGCTTCTCGCCGGCGTCGAGCGCGATCAAGGTCACCCCCTGCGTCGCCCGCCCGAGTTCGCGGATCTCGCGCACGCGCGTGCGGATCAGTACGCCGCCGGTGGTGATCAGCATGATCTCGTCGTCGTCGCGAACGAGACGGGCGGCGACGACACGGCCATTGCGCTCGCTGGCGGCGATCGCGATCACCCCCTGCGTGCCGCGGCCCGAATGGCGGAAATCGGCGAGCGCAGTGCGCTTGCCGTAACCGTTCTCGGTCGCCACCAGCACCGTCTGCTGCTCGTTGTCGGCGACCAGCAGCGACAGCACCTGCTGCTGCTCGCCGAGCTTCATGCCGCGGACGCCGCGCGCCGTGCGTCCCATCGGCCGCACGTCCTCCTCGTCGAACCACACCGCCTTGCCGACGTCCGACACCAGTACGACATCCTGCGTGCCGTTGGTGATCTCGGCGCCGATCAGGAAGTCGTCCGCATCGAGCGCGACGGCGATGATGCCGCTGCGCCGCGGGTTCGAGAAATCCGACAGCGGCGTCTTCTTCACCGTCCCCTGCGCCGTGCACATGAAGATGAAGCGGTCGTCGGTGAACTCCTTGACCGGCAGGATGGCGCTGATCTTTTCGCCGTCCTCGAAGGGGAAGAGGTTGACGATCGGCTTGCCGCGGCTGCTGCGCGTCCCCTGCGGCACCT
>NZ_JAMTDQ010000020.1 GCF_023806635.1 Accumulibacter sp. | reverse complement strand
CCGTTCGCGGGATGAGCGAGCGCCTCAGCCCTCTGGGAGAGGAAGACGTAACAATTGTGGTCTCTGACTGGAGGAAGGTGTGAACCATGGATCCTGCCCTATGGATCGAACTGATTGTCTTTGTCGTCCTGCTCGGTTTTTCGGGTTTCTTCTCGAGCACTGAAACCTCGCTGTTCTCGCTCAGCCAGTTTCAGCTTGACCAGATGCGCGCGGCGAAGAACCCGCGCATCGAGCTCATCGAACGCCTGCGCAGCGAGCCGCGGCGGCTGATTGTCACCATCCTGATCGGCAACGAATTCGTCAACGTGTCGGCGTCGGTGATCTCGGCGGCGATGATCATCCACCTCTTCGGCGCCGAGAACGAGATGATCAACCTGCTGGTGATGGTGCCGATCCTGCTGCTCTTCGGCGAGATCACGCCGAAGGTGCTGGCGATCCGCAACAACGTCGCCTTTGCCAATGCGGAGTGTCGGCCGATCGCGCTGTTCGCACGACTGATCACGCCGCTGCGCGAGGTCATCCGGCACATCGCCGATTTCTTCATCACGCTGATCGTCGGCAAGCAGCGCTCGGAGGGCAATCTGGTCACCGAGGACATGATCCGCACGCTGGTACATGACGCCGTCGGCGAGGGCGCACTCGACAGCCAGGAAGCGCAGTACATCGAGAAGATCTTCGACTTCGGCAACAAGTCGCTGAGCGACATCATGCGGCCACGCTCGGACATCCAGTTCCTCGCGGCCGACCTGCCGGTGAGCGAACTGCTGGCGCAGATCCGGGCGACGCGGCAGTCGCGCTATCCGGTCTTCAAGGGGCATCGCGACACCATTCTCGGCATTCTCCATACGCGCGACCTGCTCGGCGTCGATCTCGCCCGGCTGGAGCGCGATCCGCAGGGACTCCGCAAGCTGCTGCGGCAGCCGCACTTCTTCCCGGAATCGAAACCGGCTGTCGAGCTGTTCCACACCTTCCGCCAGCGCAAGCTGTCGTTCGCGCTGATCGTCGACGAGTACGGCGGCGTCACGGGCCTGGTGACGATGGAGGACCTGCTCGAATGCGTCTTCGGCGAGATCGCCAGTCCTTCCGACAGCGACGTCGTGCCGCGGCACCTGATGAGCGACCTCGCGGACGGCCGCCGCCTGATCGACACCAGCATGCCGCTCGACGACTTCAGCCAGGAGTTCGGCGTGCGGATCGAGAGCGAGGAAGTCGAAACCCTCGCTGGGGCGCTGCTGCAGGCCTTCGGCGAGCTGCCGGCGAGCGGCGCGACGATCGAACTCTGCGGCCTCAGGTTCACCGTCGAGGACCTGGAACACAACCGCATCACGCGCGTTCTCGTCGAACGTCTGCCGGTACCGAGCGCGCCGGCGGTGGCTGACGCCGCTGACCCGGCTGCCGGCAGCGAAACGTCACCGGCGGCCGCTGCGGTGGATGCGGCCGCAGCGTCGAACGAGGCCAAATCGGACAACAAGGGGGAGGGTGCCTAAATGCCTGATATTCTGCTCACGGCCCTGCTGATGGTCGTCTGCCTGCTTGCCGAGGGCTTCTTTTCCGGCTCCGAACTGGGCGTTGTCAGCGCCGACCGCATGAAGCTGCGCCACGACGCGGCCAAGGGATCGCGGGGCGCGCGGATGGCGCTCGAAATGCTCGAGAAGCGGCCCGAGTGGCTGCTGTCGACGACGCTCGTCGGGACCAACATCGCCGTCGTTGCCAACTCGACGATTGCCACCGCGCTGATGATCCAGCTCTTCGGCGAGTCCGGCAGCTGGCTCGCGGTCGTCCTCGTCGCGCCGCTGATCTGGGTGTTCGGCGAGATCGTGCCGAAGAGCGTCTTCCAGCAGCGCGCCGATGTGATCACGCCCTACGTCATCTACATCCTGCGCTTCTTCTCGATCCTCTTCGCGCCGATCCTGATCTTCTTCGTCACCCTGTCGAAGTTCCTCTCGCGCCTCGCCGGCGCGCGCGAGGAGCACAACCCGTTCACGCTGCGCGAACAGATCCAGAGCATGGTGCAGATGCCGCCGCAGGAGGGCGGCGACATCCAGCAGATCGAGAAGACGATGATCCGCCGCATGTTCAACTTCTCTGAGACCACGGTCTACAAGGTGATGGTGCCGCTGATCGACGTCAACGCCGTCGATCGGCGCTGCACCGTCGGTGAGGCGGTGCGTCTGGCGGTGCAGTGCTCGCACGTCCGCCTGCCGGTCTACGACGGGCGGATCGACCGCGTCATCGGCGTGCTCAACACGATGGACCTGCTCGGTGTGGACCCGGCGACGCCGATCGAGGGATTCATCGGCCCGACGCGCTATGTGCCGACGAGCAAGAGCGCCGAGTCGATGCTCGTCGAGCTGCGCAAGGATGGCGACGCGATGGCGGTGGTGATGGACGAATTCGGCGGTGCCGAGGGCATCGTCACGATCGAGGACATCATCGAGGAAGTGGTCGAGGACATCGAGGACGAGTACGACCGCCAGGAGAAGCCGGCCGAATGGTTCCGCAAGATCGGCCATCACGACTACCTCGTCAGCGCGCGTGCCAACCCGACGCTGCTGCTCGAGAAGCTCGGCCTCAAACTGCCGGGCGAGGGCAGCTACGATACGCTGTCCGGCTTCCTGCTCGAGTTTGCGCGCGAGATTCCCAAGCCGGGAACGACGATCGAGGTCGAAGGAATCAAGTTCACGATTCAGCGCGCGACACCGCAGGTCATCCAGGAAGTCCAGATCCGCTGGTAGAAGGCGCCGGCGCCGTTGCGGGACCATGTTCCGCCGGCGCCGGCTTCCCGGTGGAGCTAGCGCCGCCAGAAAGCCGGCATCAGCAGGACCAGCAGCGTGAAGATCTCGAGGCGGCCGAGCAGCATGGCCCACGTACAGATCCACGTCTGGAAGTCGCTGAGCACGGCGTAGGTCGTCGCCGGTCCGACGAGGTTGAGGCCGGGGCCGGTGTTGTTGATGCAGGCGACGACGGCGGAAAAGGCGGTGATCACGTCGAGCCGCGTCGCGACCATCAGCAGCGTCAGCGAGACGATCGACACGACGTAGATGAAGAGGAAGCCGAGGATCGAGTGCAGCACGTGGTCGGGAACGATGCTCGTCCCGAAGCGCACGCTCTGCAGGCCGTGTGGGTGCATCGCCCGCATCAGCTCGCGGAACACCTGTTTGTAGAGGATCACCGCCCGCATCATCTTGATGCCGCCACCGGCCGATCCCGAGCAGGCGACGAAGCTGCCGAGGAAGAGGATCCACAACTGTGCGAACAGCGGCCACTGCGCATAATCGGTGGTGGCGAATCCGAGCGAGGTGGCGAGCGATACCGAGTGGAAGGCGACGTAGCGGAAGGTCGTCAGGAAATCGTCGTAGATTCCGTCGGGCATCAGGTAGAGGGTCAGCGCGAGACTGCTCAGTGCGAGGAAGCCGAGGAAGTAGTGCGCCTCGACGTCGGAGCGGTAGACGCGCAGCGATCGCTTCGCCAGGGCGAGGAAGTGGGTGCTGTAATTGATGCCGGCGAGCAGGGCGAAGAAGGTGACGACGAGTTCGATCTCGACGCTGTCGAAATGACCGAGGCTGGCGTCCTTGGTCGAGAAGCCGCCCAGGCCCATGATCGAGAAGGCGTGCATCATCGCATCCCAGGGGCTCATCCCCACGTGGTAGAGGCTGATGCCGCAGGCCGTCGTCAGGATCACATACACCACCCACAGACCCTTGGCCGTTTCGGTCAGGCGCGGGGTGATCTTGCTGTCCTTCATCGGCCCCGGCGTTTCCGCCTTGAGCATGCTGCGGCCGCCGAAGCCGAGCAGCGGCAGGATCGCCACGGCGAGGACGACGACGCCGAGGCCGCCGATCCAGTGCATGAAGGTGCGCCAGAAATTGATCGACAGCGGCAGGTGGTCGAGCCCCGAAAGAACCGTCGCCCCGGTCGCCGTCAGTCCCGAGACGGCTTCGAAATAGGCGTCGGTCCACGACAGTCCGTCGATGTGCAGGTAGAGCGGCAGCGCGCCGAAGGCCGGCAGCAGCGACCAGATCAGCGCCACCAGCAGGAAGCTCTCGCGCACGCGCATCTCGCGCCGCCGGTGGCGCACCGAGAAAGTCAGCGCGGCGCCGACGGCGACGGTGATCAGGACGGCTTCGTCGTAGGCGCTGTGCGCGCCATCGTCGCTCAGCCAGGAGAGGCTGAGCGGTAGCAGCATCAGCCCGCCGAAGCCGACGATCAGGATGCCGAGAATGTAGATTACGGGTGCGAAGCGGTCGATCATCTGCGGGCCCTGCCTGCGGCGGAAAACCGATCCAAGTGTGGGGCGCGGGATCGGCGGCTTGGCGACCGGATCCGGGCGCGCGGCCGCCGGCGGCACGTCGCGCCGACCCTCCGCATGGCGCTCTTTGCCGCAGGCCCCGGCGCCCCGGCCCGGTCGATGATGCGGACATGAGTATGGCCTTTCGTGGCCGCAGCCGTCAATCACGATCGCCGCTGCCGACGGGCTGCAGCAGCCTTCCGCGAACGAGGACGGCGGCACCCGGCCATGCCAGGGTGATTTGACCTGCAAGTCTTGTCGCCGCCGACGATCTCGGGCATGATCATGGCCCATGGCGAAGACGACTGATTCCGACCCGTTTCCTGCAGCATATTTTCACCGTCGCCTCGTCGCCGTTTTCCAGGCCCGCCGCCGCTCGCTGACGGCGGTGGAGGCCTAGGGTGCGTCTCGGTTCGCTCGTCCGCGTCATCCGCGAGCTGCTGCACGAAGCGGCGCGCGACCTGGCGCCGACGCTGATCGTCGTCCTCATCTTCCAGGTCTTCTTCATCCAGCGCATGCCCGACAGCCCGGCGGCGCTGATCGGTGGCTTTGCCGTCGTCCTGCTCGGCCTGGCGCTGTTCGTCAAGGGGCTGGACGCGGCGATCTTCCCCGCCGGCGAGACGATGGCTTTCGACTTCGCCCGGCGCGGCTCCTTCCTCTGGCTGATGTTCTTCGCCTTCTGCGTCAGCTTCGCCTCGGTCGCCGCCGAGCCGGCGCTGATGGCGGTCGCCTACAAGGCCGAGGCGGTGTCGGGTGGCAGCATGGGCGCGCTGACGCTGCGCATGGTGGCGGCGCTCGGCGTCGGGCTGGCGGTCGTCGTCGGCGTCTGGCGCATCGTCCTCGGCCACTCGATCGGCAACTACCTGATTCCCGGTTATCTGATCGTCATCATGCTGACGATCTTCTCGCCGCCACAACTGGTCGGCCTCGCCTTCGATTCCGGCGGCGTCGTCGCCTCGACCGTCACCGCGCCGCTGCTGACCGCGCTCGGCGTCGGCCTGGCGATCAGCATCCGCGGTCGCAACCCGATGCTCGACGGTTTCGGCCTGATCGCCTTCGGCGCGCTGGCGCCGATGATCATCATCCAGCTCTACGGCATCGTCTTCTTCGTTCCCGCCGAGGCGGGCAGCGCGGTGCTGCTGCTGCCGAGCGACGATCAGCACAAGTACGCCGCGCTCGAGTTGCTGCTCGACTTCCTGATCATGGTCCGTAACCTGCTGCCGATCATCGCCGTCGTCCTGTTCTCGAGTTTCGTCATCCTGCGCCGGCCGCTCGCCGATCCGCGGGGGCTGGCGGTGGGCATGGTGCTGGTGGCGGTCGGCCTGTTCATGTTCGACGAGGGGCTGCAGGTCGGGCTCTTCCCGCTCGGCGACGAAATGACCAGCGGCCTGATGCGTGACGGCGTGGCGATGTGGGTGCTCTACCTCTACGGCTTCCTGATCGGTTTCGCGACGACGATGGCCGAACCCGCCTTGATCGCGCTGTCGATCAAGGCCGACGAGGTCAGCCTCGGCCAGCTGAAGGGTTTCTGGTTGCGCACCCTGGTGTCGATCGGCGTCGGCATCGGCATCGTCATCGGCTGCGCGCGCATCGTCGATGGCACCAACATCGCCTACTGGCTGATTCCCGGCTACCTGCTGGTGCTGCTGATGACGCGCTTCGCACCGAAGTTCATCATCCCGATCGCCTACGACTGCGGCGGCGTGACGACGTCGACGGTGACCGTGCCGCTGGTCACCGCACTCGGCGTCGGGCTGGCCGAGCGCACGCCGGGGCGCGACCCGATGATCGACGGCTTCGGCCTGATCGCCTTTGCCTCGCTGCTGCCGATGATCATCGTCATGTCTTACGGCATGCTCGCCGGCTGGCTGCAGCGTGCCGCGAAACCTGCCAAGGAGCAAACACGATGAAGTTTTCCGCCGTCGTACTGATCGTTCCCGACGAAGACGAGAACCGCGCGGTCGATATCCTCAAGGAAGCGGGCGCCACCGGCATCACCATTCTCAAGGGCAAGGGGCTGCGGCACAACGAGCGCAAGACCTTCCTCGGCCTCGGGCTCGAGCGCAAGGAGTCGCTGCTGCTGTGCGTCGTCGAGAAGCAGCTCGCGATGCGCATCCTGCGCGCCGTCAAGATGCAGATGAAGCTGGACCTGCCGGGCGGCGGACTGGCTTTCTCGCTGCCGCTGGGCAGTGTCGTCGGCATCGGCCTGGCGCAGATGCAGGCTTTCCGGCGCGAAGTCGAGGAGGAGCTGTGAGCCGCCCGGAGCCTGCTTTCCCGCTTCCCTGCCCGTCCCGTCGTTGACTGAAGGAGTCCTTGCCATGTTGGTTGCCGGAATCATGAAGAAGAAGGTCGTCACCATCAGCCCGCTGGCGACCGTCCGCGAGGCATTGATGATGATGAAGGACCGCGGCGTCAAGTCGCTGGTCGTCGAAAAGCGCCACTCGGGTGATGCCTACGGGCTGATCTCGTATCGCGACGTGGCGCGGGCAGTGATCGCCGACGACGGCGACATCGACCTGCTGAATGTCTACGACATCGCCCAGAAGCCGGCGCTGCAGGTGTCGCAGCATCTCGAAGTACGTTACCTGGCGCGCCTGATGATCCAGTATTCGGTCAAGAGCGTGCTGGTGATCGACAACAACGAACTCGAGGGCTATGTCTCGGATACCGACGTCGTCGGCAGCCTGATCGACCGCGCCGTCGGCGGGCGCTAGCCCGCGAGGCATCATGGAGAAGCTCCTGCGCCGCTACTCGGCCTTCTTCCCGCGCTGGTGCCAGGCCTTCGGCGACCACGTTCCCGATCCGTTTGGCGAGGCCCGCGCCGTCGAGTGGGTGGTCGGTGCCGACAGCGTCGGCGTCATCGTCCTGCCCGAGGTGCGGCACTGGCTGATGCGCGAGCTGCTGGCGGAAAAGCATCCCGAGGTCGAGTTCCATCAGCGTTCGATTCGTCTCAACAAGCGCGACTACGACGAGGTCGAGGTGCTGGCGACCGCCGGCTACGCGGCCCTGCGCGCGCTGCTGCTCGGCTGCGACGAGGCGCACATGTTCCTCACCTATCACCTGATCTACCCGCCGGGGACGCGCATCATCACCGTCTCGAGCAAGCCGCCGCTGGGGCTGCTGTATCGGGAGATGGAGCCGCTGACGGTGGTCGTCAGCGAGTAGGACGGGGAAGGCGGCCGGCCGGGCGAACCGGAGGGCGAGGTCTGCCAGCGCCCACCCGTCTGTCGGCCTTTCTTACACAGTGCTCGCGATCGCAGGCACGCGGCCCTGCTTTAATGATTTTTTTCCTTTTGGCACGGATCGTGCTTTATAGCCACTGAAGCTGTTTGCCGCTTGCAGTCGGTGTATCGGCCCGTGGCGGGATCGGACCGCCAGCCAAGGCTGCGGGCGTTGTCCGGCCCGACGATTCCCGCTGGAACCGTCTGTAGTCCGTGCCGCCACTGGCGGCGGCAGCAAGCGAAGGCAGGCCTTTCGGCGGCCATCGACAGCGAGCCCCCCCCCCGCTTGTCGAAGCGGTTTGCCGGAAGGCCGCCTCCTCGCGTGCCTTGCACGGGCCTATTGCTTGATCGCCTTGATGTCGCCGGGCGCCCGCAGCCGAAGCGTGTAGGCCAGCGACACATGATGGAAACGCCAGACCGTCCGGTCGGTGTGAACGGCGACGTCGAAGGGGATCGTCTGCCGGGGAGGGAGTGTCAGATCGCCCTCGCCGCCGCTGCCATCCGATCTTCAGGATGCGAACCGGCAGCATCCTGGCGTTCCCCGCCGGTCAGGCGGCAGCAGATGGCTTGGACGGACGAATCAGGCTCTCGGCAGGAATGCCGAATCTGTCGTGCAGCCGCCAGATCATGTTGAGCGTCAAAGGACGCCTGCGGGCGAGGATTTCATAGACCCGGTTCAAGCGACCAATGGCTGGAACCAGATCCTTCGCTGTCAGCCCGGCCTGCTCCATGCGGAACTTGATGGCTTCCACCGGATCGGGAAGGTCGATGGGGAAGTGTCTGGCTTCGTAGGCTTCGACCAACGTCAACAGCACCTCGAACCGATCTCCATCCGGTGTGCCCGGTTCCGGTTCGTCATCAAAATATGCCGATAGCTCGCGCAGGGCAGCCTTGTAGTCGGTATCGGTGTGAATCGGGCGGATGTCCATGTCAGCGATCCATTGCGACGGTTTCGGCGTCTATCAAGTCGTACTCGGCGTGTGTGCCGACGAATTTCACGTAGACAGCCTGGTAGCGATACGCTACCGAGGCCACCAGGCGACAGTCATTGCCCTTGATGTTGAACACGACCCGGCGATTCCTGAGGATGCTGGCGTTTCGGTACTGAGCCTTGATGTCCGCCGGCTGCCTCCAACTGGCCTTCCTGGCCTCATCTGCCCACGATTTCAAGTGCTGCTCCGCGTCCGGATTGCTCTCCCAGAATGATCGCAGGTAGCTGACGGCAATGATTCGCATGCGTCAGCATAGTCCCGAATCGGGATCGGTGGCAAGAGCCTGTCACGAAAGGATCCGTGGCTGGAAATCCGGACTTCCGGACTACGTGTGGCCGAGTGCGTTCTCGATCTTTGCCGAAAGAGCGCCGCCGATCACGATCAACAGCTTGCGCGCCTCTTCCAGGAGCAGCGTCGTCGACGCGATCGCCGTCGCCAGCAGCCAGTCGTCGAGGCTCAGGTCGACGGTGTCGAACACCGCCTGTGCCGGCCCCCAATGCACCGCGACCACCTGCAGGGCGACGACGCCGGCGAGTGCCAGCCAGAGCTTGCCGTTGGTGAAGAACTCGCTCTGCAGCGCCGCCAGCGCGGCTTCGGCGCGGTGTTCCTGCAGGAAACCCAGCGTCGCGTTGAGGATGACGACGATGGCGATGACCACGGCGTCCTCGACATCGCCCAGCATTGCCGCCAGGATGGCTGCGCCGAGCAGCACGAGGACGAGGAAACTGCGGAACTGGTCGAGAAGCTTCTGCCATGCCGGGCGCGGCGCCTTGCCGACCAACTGGTTTGGACCGTGGCGGGCGAGCCTGGCCGCCGCCGCAGTGGCAGCGAGGCCGGCAGCAGGATCGACACCCAGTTCGCTGGCGGCGGTCGTTGCGGAGCGGGCGTGCCAGGGTACCCTGTCGTCGGCCTGGGCAGGCGATGCAGGCTCGGACACGCTGCCTGGCGTGCTGTCGGCGTGAGGAGGAAAAGGATGCCGCCGTCCCTGCTTCATCCTTCTGTGCCGGCGGTGCGCCCTGGCGCCAGCGCCGGCGGGATGGTCGCGCTGCCGGACAGCATCGATTTCAGGGCGCGGATTTCGTCGCGCAGGCTGCGCATCTCGGTGTGCAGATCGGCCTCGATGTGCTCGCGCGCCGCTTCGACGGCCCGTTTCGTGTCGTGCTGCTCCGCCTCGGTGTAGCTCTGCATGGCGTTGACGATGATGGCGATGAACAGGTTGAGCATGGTGAAGGTCGCCACCAGGATGAAACAGATGAAGAATATCCAGGCGTAGGGGAAGTTCTCCATCACCGGCCGGGCGATACCCATCGACCAGCTTTCCAGGGTCATGATCTGGAACAGCGTATACAGCGAACGGCCGAGACTGCCGAACCATTCCGGGTGGGTTGCAGCGAACAGCTTGGTGGCGATCACCGCGAAGACGTAGTAGACGATCAGCAGCACCATGGCGATCGAGCCAAGCCCGGGAATCGCCGCCAGCAGGGCCCCGACCACCCGCCGCATCGAAGGCACCATCGTCAGGAGGCGCAGCACGCGCAACACGCGCAACGCACGCAGGACGGCGAGTGGCCCGGTTGCAGGAAGCAGGGCGATGGCGACGACGGCGAAGTCGAAGACACTCCACGGGTCGCGCCAGAATGCCGCACGGTGGACGTAGAGGCGGAGGGCGATTTCACCGACGAACACGGCCAGGATGGCCCGGTCAAGCGCGATGATCAGCCCGCCGGCCGCGGCCATCGCGCTGGCCGAGGTCTCCAGGCCGAGCAGGGCGGCGTTGACGACGATCAGGCCGATGATGAAGTTCTGCACGCGCGGCTGCTCGATCCAGGTGCGCACGCGCAGGCCACCCGCGGTGGCGGGCCGGTCCATCGGCCGGCTCATTCCACTTCTCCCGGCGCCAGCCGCGGCTTCGTCAGGAGCAGGCTGGCGACCACCGAAACGAGGATGGTTCCGGCAACGATTGCCAGCGACCACTGGATCGGCATGTGGAACCACGGCGCCGCCAGCATCTTGCCGCCGATGAAGACCAATACCAGTGCCAGCCCGTACTTGAGCAGGTGGAAGCGGTCGGCCATGTCGGCAAGCAGGAAATACAGCGCGCGCAGGCCCATGATGGCGAAGATGTTGGAGGTGAACACGATGAATGGGTCGGTGGTGACGGCGAAGATCGCCGGGATGCTGTCGACCGCGAACACCAGGTCGCTGGCCTCGATCAGCACCAGCACGAGGAACATTGGCGTTGCCCACACGATCCCGTTCTGGCGGACGAAGAAGGATTCGCCGTGGAAGCCCGGCGTGATGCGCAGATGCCCGCGCAGCCAGCGCAGCAGCGGGTTCTTCTCGAGGTCGGGATCGTGCTCGGCGAAGATCAGCATCTTGATGCCGGTGATCACCAGGAAGGCGCCGAAGACGTACAGCACCCACGCGAACTCCGTCACCAGCCAGACGCCGGCGAGAATCATGCCGGCACGCATGACGATGGCCCCGAGGACACCGTACAGCAGCACGCGGCGCTGCAACTCCGGCGGCACCGCGAAGTAGCTGAAGATCATGACGAAGACGAACATGTTGTCGATCGACAGCGACTGTTCGATCAGGTAGCCGGTGAGGAACTCGAGCGTCTTGCGCTGCGCCACCTCGGCGCCCTGGGTGCCGTTCAGATACCACCAGAGCAGGCCGGCGAAGGAGAGTGCCAGGCAGAACCAGGCGATCACCCAGGCCAGTGCTTCCCGGACCGCCACCCGCCGTGCCCGGTTGCCACCGAGGACGAACAGGTCGAGCGCCAGCATGCCGAGAACGAAGACGATGAAGCCGGCCCACATCGGGCCGGTGGCGAAACTGTCGACGCTGGCGCTCATGCCGGTCGCCGCGTGCGGCCGCGGGTCAGCTCCAGGACATCGGCAAGACGCGCGACCACCCGCGTGACGAACTCCCGGCCATCATTCAGGGTGCAGGCGAGGCGCGTCGCCACAGGTTGCCGCAGCCCGTCGGTGAGGACGAAGTCGTGCGACCGGATGTGCAGGTTCATGCTGTTCCTCGCTCTGCTCGGGATCAAGACCGGCGCATTCTGGGCCAGGAAAAGCTTCGATACAAACAGATATAAGAATGGGCAATCATCGAAAAAACTGAAGTTCCGCGTCGCCGGGCCGGCCGCATCCCTCAGCCGGCGGCGCGGGCGGTCAGCGACAACGCGCCGGCGCGTTCGCCGCCCTGCCGCAGGCCGGCCGGAGCGTGTCGCCGCGTCTGGCTGCGTCCGGGGAACGGGCAGGTCGCGCTCAGTGGGTGACGCGCGGCTGGCTGTCGCTGGTCGCCGCAGATTCCTGCCACGGCTCGCCGACCTCGAGATTCCAGTGCGCGTGTTTCGCCAGGCCCATCACCTGATCGTAGAGCAGGTGCAGGTTCTCGCGCGGCAGCTCGAGGCGGAGGCGATGCTCGCCGGCGCGCAGCGCGATGCGTCCGCGGCCGTTGCTCAGGGCCGTCAGTTCGATGTGCTCGACGAGGCGCAGCGGCAGCCTTTTCGGCAAGCGGCTGGCCAGCAGTCTGAGTTCCTGGCCGCCGCTGGCGACGACGAGCGCGTTCTGATGTTCGAAGCCGAGGATCTCGGCGGCGTGCTCGGGGGCGAGCAAGGCGTTCGGGTTGCTGCGTGCGAGCAGCGTCGCCAGCGCCAGCAGCAGGCCTGCGGTCATCCGCCGTGTCAGCCAGACCACGGTCTCCTCGCCGTCGGTCGGTGCCTGCAGGGCGATGCGATCCTCGCTCTCGCTGTAGTGGAAGCTGAAGTCCATGGCGCCAGGCTCGCGTCGCCCGCTCATCGCGGCCCGCCAGCGGCCCGCCGCTGCCGCCGGCCGCGCAGCAGGAAACGGCCGGGGTCGACGGCGGCGACGAGATCGGCGGCGAGCGGCGGCGGGCTGCCGTCGACCAGGCAGGCGAGCAGTTCGCCGGCGAGCGCCGACCAGACGATGCCCCGCGCGCCGAAACCGTTGCACAGGTACAGTCCCGGCAGGCGACGCAGCTCGCCGGGCGACGAGGCGGCGCACGCGGCGTCGACCGCTGTCGCGTCGGCGAGGGCACCGACCATCGGCAGCCGATCCGGCGACAGCGGGCGGAAGCCGACGCGGCCGTCGAGCGATGCGGCGTCAAAGTGGCGGCTGTAGCCGGGCAGGATGAACTCGAGCCGCGCCAGGTTCTCGGCGTGGTCGGTGGCACGCAGTTCCGCCTCGTCGTCGTCGACCGCGAAGCTGGCGCCGGCGCAGCGCAGGCCATCGATCGCCGGCGTCACGTAGCCCAGGCGGCAGACGACGATCGCCGGTGGCGAGCCAGCGACTGCCGGCAGATGCGACACCTGCCCGCGTGCCCGGCGCAGCGGCAGGTGGCTGGCGGCAGCGAAGCGGCGGACCTCGCCGGCGTTGGCGAGGACCAGGACGGGCGCCGCGGCGATGAGCTCGCCGTTGCCGGCGAAGCATCGCCAGCAGCCGCCATCGCGCTCGATGCGCTCGACCTGACGCCGGTAGTATGGCTGCACGGCAGCGCCGTGCCGGGCGAGGTTGGCGCGACACAGCGACGCCGGGTCGACCCAGCCGCCGCCGGCAAACCACCAGCCGCCGCAGGCCACCGGCCAGCCGGCGAGTTCGCTGGCGGCCTCGCGATCGAGCCAGCGGAGATAGCCGTCGGCCGGTGCCTGCTCGGCGACGACGCGCTGCTGCGTGGCCGCGTGCCGCTCGTCGCGGGCCAGGTGCAGGACTCCGGTCTGTCCCCAGCGCAGCGGCAGGCCGGCAGCCGTGAGCGCCTGCAGGTGGGCGAGGGCGTACGTGAAAGCCGCCCGTGTCAGTCGTGCCAGGCGGTTGTCGTCGAGCGAGGGCAGCGGTCGCAGGACGCCGGCACGGTTGCCCGAGGCGCCCTCGCCGGGCGCTGCCGCACGGTCGATCAGGCTGATTCGCCAGCCGCGTGCTGCCAGCCGTTCGGCGGCGCTGCTGCCGGCGAGGCCGGCGCCGATGACGATCGCGTGAGGTTCCACCAGCCGCCGGATGCGTCGCCGCCGCTGGCCTACTCGGGGCGCATCTGCGGGAAGAGGATGACGTCGCGGATGTTCGCCGCGTCGGTCAGCAGCATGACCAGGCGGTCGATGCCGACGCCGCAGCCGGCGGTCGGCGGCAGGCCGTACTCGAGCGCACGCACGTAATCGGCGTCGTAGTACATCGCTTCCTCGTCGCCTGCTTCCTTCGCCCGCGCCTGCTCGAGGAAGCGCGCCGCCTGGTCTTCCGGGTCGTTGAGTTCGGAGAAGCCGTTGGCGATCTCGCGCCCGGCGATGAACAGCTCGAAGCGCTCGGCGATCTCCGGGTTGCGGTCACTGCGGCGGGCCAGCGGGCTGACCTCGGCCGGGTAGTCGATGATGAAGGTCGGCTGCCAGAGGTCGGCTTCGGTCGTCTCCTCGAAGAGCTGCAGTTGCAGCGCGCCGAGGCCGGCGCTGGGTGGGCAGTCGACCTGCATCGCGCGCAGCCGGTCTCGCAGCCAGGTGGCGTCGCCCAGTTGCTCGACGCTGAAGCCGGGATGGCTCTGGCGGATCGCCTCGACGATCGTCAGGCGGGCGAAGGGGCGCGCGAAATCGAGTGTGCGGCCCTGGTATTCGAAGACCTCGCAGCCGAGCGCCTCGCGTGCGCTCTGGCGCAGCAGCCCCTCGGTGAAGTCCATCAGCTGCCGGTACTCCGAGTAGGCCTCGTAGAACTCCATCATCGTGAACTCGGGGTTGTGGCGCGGGCTGATGCCCTCGTTGCGGAAGTTGCGGTTGATCTCGAAAACCTTCTCGAGACCGCCGATGACCAGCCGCTTGAGATAGAGCTCCGGCGCGATGCGCAGGAAGAGATCCATGTCGAGGGTGTTGTGGTGCGTCCGGAACGGCCGCGCCGTCGCACCACCGGGGATCGGGTGCATCATCGGCGTCTCCACCTCGAGGAAGCCATGCTGCACCATGTAGCTGCGGATCGACTGCACGATGCGGCTGCGCACGGCGAAGGTGAAGCGCGACTGCTCGCTGGTGATCAGGTCGACGTAGCGCATGCGGTACTTCTGTTCCTGGTCGGTGAGGCCGTGGAACTTCTCCGGCAGCGGCCGCAGCGACTTGGTCAGCAGGCGGATCGCCGAGCAGCGGATCGTCAGTTCGCCGGTGCGCGTGCGGAAGAGGGTGCCGACGACGCCGACGATGTCGCCCATGTCCCAGCGCCTGAAAGCCGCGTAGAGGTCCTCGCCGATGTCGTCGCGGCTGACGTAGGCCTGGATGCGGCCGGAGAGATCCTGCAGGGTGATGAACGACGCCTTGCCCATCACCCGCTTCAGCATGATGCGGCCGGCGACGCGAACCTCGACCGGCACCTCGGCCAGCTCCTCGCTGCGCTTGCCGTCGTAGAGATCGTTGATCTTGCCGGCGGTGTTCTCGCGCGCGAAATCGTTCGGGTACGCCGGGCCGAACTGGCGCAGTTCGGCGAGCTTGGCGCGCCGTTCGGCGATGATGTGGTTGTCGTCGTCGGCCGGAACGGCGGCCGGGTTGTCCTGCTGCTTGTCGGGTTGCATGGTCTGCGGCTTTCGTGCGATCAGGGGAACATGGTGCAGTGCCGGTCGCCGCGCCCGGGCGGGCGCGGTTCAGACTCCCTGCTTGAGGCTGGCCTCGATGAACTGGTCGAGGTCGCCGTCGAGCACGCCCTGCGTGTTGCCGACCTCGACGTTGGTGCGCAGATCCTTGATGCGCGACTGGTCGAGGACGTAGGAGCGGATCTGGTGGCCCCAGCCGATGTCGGACTTGGCGTCCTCGAGTTTCTGCTGCTCGGCCTGCCGCTTGCGCATCTCGGCCTCGTAGAGGCGTGACTTCAGCATCGCCATCGCTTCGGCGCGGTTGCGGTGCTGCGAGCGGTCGTTCTGGCACTGGACGACGATGTTGCTCGGCAGGTGCGTGATGCGCACCGCCGAGTCGGTCTTGTTGATGTGCTGGCCGCCGGCACCCGAGGCGCGGTAGGTGTCGATGCGCAGGTCGGCCGGGTTGATCTCGATGGCGAAGGAATCGTCGATCTCGGGGTAGGCCGAGACCGAGCAGAAACTGGTATGGCGGCGGGCGTTCGAGTCGAACGGCGACTTGCGCACCAGGCGATGGATGCCGGTCTCCGAGCGCAGCATGCCGTAGGCGTAGTCGCCGGAAATCCGGATGCTCGCCGTCTTGATGCCGGCGACCTCGCCTTCGGATTCCTCGAGCACCTCGACGGCGTAGCCCTTGCGTTCGGCGTAGCGCAGGTACATGCGCAGCAGCATCGCCGCCCAGTCCTGCGCCTCGGTGCCACCGGCGCCGGCCTGGATGTCGAGGAAGCAGTTGAGCGGGTCGGCCGGGTTGTTGAACATGCGCCGGAACTCGAGCGCGGCGACCTCCTTCTCGATGCCCTCGATGTCGGCGACGACCGCCTGCAGCGTCTCGTCGTCCCCTTCGTCGCGCGCCATGGCGAACAGCTCGCCGGCGTCACGCAGGCCGTCGCCGACGCGGTCGAGGGTGAGGACGACGTTTTCCAGCGAGCGCTTCTGCCGCCCGAGTTCCTGCGCGCGCTCCGCGTTGTCCCAGACCCGCGGGTCCTCGAGTTCGCGCGCGACTGCCTTCAGCTGGTCGGCCTTCTGATCGTAGTCAAAGATACCTCCGCAGTTCGCCGGCACGCTCGCCGACGTCGGCGATGCGGTTTTCGATGCTGTTGAGTTGTTCGGCTTCCATGGTGGTGTCGCTCGCTTGATCGATGAGCCCCGCATTATACGCTCGCCGGGGCGGGCCGGCGGGACGACTCCCGACGACTCCCCGCGGCGCCGCGGCCAGACTCAAGCCTGGAGCGGGCCGTGCCCGCTGCCGGGCAACCCGGGAACGCCGCTTGCGTCGCGTGGCAGCTCCAGGAAACGCTCGATGATCTGCTGGCTGGCCAACGACATGCGCCCGTTCAGCGCCGTGTCGCCGGCGACGAAGCGGTGCAGCGCGGTGGCGTCGTCGCCGGCGAGTGCGGTCCCCGACGCGGCGGCCCAGAACACCGAATGGCGATTGGTTGCCGATTCATGCTCGAAGAGGAAGAGCAGCGATTGCGCCACCAGGCGCGTTTCCTCGGCGAGCTCGCGGGCTGCTGCCTGCAGGCGGGATTCGTCCGCGTGCAAACCGCCGCCCGGCAGCAGGACGAGTCCGCCCCGGTTCTCGACCAGCAGGATGCCGCCGTCAAGCTCGACGATGATGGTGGCGCGCTGTCTCTTCATGTCTGTCTTCATGTCCGGTCGGTCTGCCCGGGCGGGCCGGCTGCCCGTCCGCCGCGGAAACGCTGAACGGTAGCGCATTTTCGCCGGCAGGTGTGGCGCGGCAGCCATCCTGGGCAAGCTTCGCCCCGGCCTGCTATCCTTGCTGCACGCACCCATCCCGATCGGGGTGCAAGCGGATCCCGAACCAGCGAGGCTTTCGAAATCATGTACCCGTTGCCCATGCCAGGGGGAGCGCCGAGTGATCCGCTCCCGCTGGGACCGGCCGCCTGCTGCCGGACTGTCCATGTGGTCACCGACCTCGAGGGCAGGCGTGACGCGATCGATGATCTGGTCGACGCGGGCAGGATGCGCCTCGTCGATGGTGCCCTGGATTTCGTCGATCCGTACGACGGGCTGTACTTCGCTGGCGATGTGACCGACCGCGGGCCGTACACGATCCGGCTCGTCGACATGCTGCTCGCGCTCAGGCGACGCCATCCCGGCCGCGTCGCCTGGGCGCATGGCAACCTGGACCTCAAGAACCTGGTATTGCTGCGCGATCTGCCGCTGCTCGAGCGCGGCACGCCGGACTACGAAGCGTGGCTGTGCGGCCAGCCCGACAGCGGCGTCGCCGGCGCGGTACCAGTGGTCGAGGGCAGTGGCGGTCCTGCTCGCGGCGGCGGGTGCAACACCCTCGACCGTCGCATCGACTACTGGCTGACGCGACAGGGCGCTGCGCGGGCTTTCGAATTCCATTGGCAGGAACTCGGCGAGATTCATGGACGACCCGTCACACGCGGCGAGGCCGCCGAGGACTACGTCGCGCGGCTGCAACCGGGTGGCAGCATGTTCGAGTTCCTGCGCCTCGGACAGGTCGCCATCCTGCACGGCAACGTCCTCATCGACCACGGCGGGGTCTCGCAGTCGAACATTGGTTTCGTTCCGGGCGCCACCAGCCGGATCGCGCATGCGCGGCAGTGGATCACGGCGCTGAACGCCTATGGGCGCGAGCAGATGGGACTGATCGAACGGGCCATCCGTTCGCCGGGGGGCGACGGCAGCTTTCCCGACGCCTTCATCCGCTATGCCGATGCCATCTGGGATGCGAATGCCCGCGAAGGTTCCGGCGCACTGTTCATGAACGACGTGAGCCTGATCTACCCGTTTCGCCAGCGCGAGCGCGGCAACTTCCGCGTGCCCGACGAGGCGGCGATCGCCTACCTGCGTGACGCCGGCATCGACACCGAGATCGTCGGTCATTCGCCTTTTGGTGACCTGCCGGGACCGCTGAAGGCGGATGGTTTCCTGCGCCTGATGGCGGACACCTCGCATCGACGAGCCGGCGCCCGGTCGACGATCAGCATCGATGTGCGCGGGGGCATCCGGGTGAGGGGGATGACTTCGCGCGGTATCTCGATTGCCTACCGTGTCGCGGCGAACAGCCCGCCGCCGATCGGCATGGTGACGCGTGTGGAGCGCTATACCGTCGTCGGCAGGACGCGCGTGGACGGCGGTACGCGCTTCCTCGTCAGCAAGTACTTCGATGGCCACAACATCCGTGACCAGCTCGTCGATCGTGCCACGCTCGCCAGCATGCAGCCCGAGGCTGCGGTCGCACGCTCCGAGCTCGAGGATCCGCGGCGCCATTTCGATCTGCTCGTCACCGAGTTGCAGCGCAGGGGTAAACGAGTCCTGACGCTCGGTGCCGTCGAGGCACTGATCGGCGATCGCAGGCCGGTCGTCGTTTCCGGCTTCTCGAAGTTCGGTCATTCGCCCTTCGCCGAAGGACGCGTCGAGGATGAGGCGCTCGCCCTGGTGGCGCAACTCGCGTCGCCGCTGCGAGACATCCTGATCACCGGGGGCACCGACCTCGGCTTCGAACGAGCCGTCCACCGCCTGGCGCGTGCCAGTGGCTACGAGATCATCGGCTTCATCCAGCAAGGTGCGATCGCCGGCGAGATCGATCTGGTCGACACGGTGGCGTTTGCCGGCGCCCATCAGGACTGGTCGGCGCCCCTGCTGGCGGCGCTGACCCTCGCCGAGGAACACGGCGGTTACGCGGTGTTCGTCGGTGGCGGCAGCATCGTCAGCGAGGGTATCGCGCACGCCGCGCAGATCGGCCTGCCGCATTTCCTGGTTCGCCGCTCTGCCGACGCCGTCGGTGACGGCGGCGCCTCGGCGCACGCCGCGAGCATGCTGCCGGCAGCCGAGCGGCGATGGCGGGTTCTCGATACCCTGCACGATCTGGCTGCCGCGCGACGGCACCCGGCGGTGAGCGTTGCGGCCGGCGGGACCGAGGCGATACCGGCTGCCGGTCCGCAGCGCGTCGGGGTATTCGCTGGCTCCTTCGACCCGCCGCACGCAGGCCACCGCGACCTGGTGCGGCGCATGCGGGAGCAGTTCGCACTGGACCTGGTGTATGTCGTGCCCGACATCGTGCCCAGCTACAAGCGCATGCTGCCGCTCGCGCACCGCATGGCGATGACGCGCTTGCTGTTCGATGGTGAAGCGTGCGTCCAGGTGCTGCAGGCGGACGCTGACGACCGCTTCGGCGGTGGTGAGTTGTCGGAGCTGCTGGCGGGAGTACGGCAACGTCACCCGCGGGCCAAGGTCTTTGCCCTGCTGGGCAGTGACGCCTTGCGCTGGTATGCCGGCTTGCCGCCGGAGCAGCGGCTGCCGGGCGTCCAGATCCTGGCAAACGACCGCCACGACGGAGCATCGCTTCCGTCTCTCGTGGACGGGCAGCCGGTGCACACCATTGACGACCTCGACCGCGGCCTGTCGTCGACGGCGATCCGGCAGGCGCTTCAGGCCAATCGACCAGTGGTCGGGCTGCCGCCAGGGCTGGTGGACTACATCCGGATGCACGGCCTCTATCCTGCTGGCACATGTACGCAGGTGGATCCATCGTGACACGCGACAGGGGCCGACAGGGAGACAGCTTGCCATGAGTAGCGGCACCGCGGTACCGAGTTTTTCAATCGACGCCATCCGCTTCGATCCGGCGGCGGTTGTACTGCCCCGCCGCGACCGGCAGGAGGCTTCCCGCTTCGTGCTGCCGATCCCAGCGTTCCCGGGCGAGGAGCTGCGCTACCCCGCGCGCTATCCGCCCGACATGCGGCGGCGGGACGGAGCGCCGCACCCATTGGCGGCAGTGCCGCATCCGAAGGCGGGACAACCCCTCGAAGGCTGGCGCGGACGGCCGATCCTCGCGGTGGACGGATCGGTGCCCAGGGGCGTCGTCTTCTTCAACTACGAGGACGCCATCTTCCAGGGGGTGAGCAGTGCGGGCGATGGTGTCCTCATCTTCGACCGACCGACCGCCGCGCAGGCGCAGGCGCTGCAGGGCTTCGTGCTGGGTATGGGCGGGCCGGCGGCGCTCGATTCGGTCGAGCGGGTGCTGTTGGTGCTCGAGCACGCCCAGCGGATCGGTCTCGACGACCGCTACGACTCGCGGCGCGCCTATGTCGCGAGATCGCTGGCGGTGGTCGCCGACACGGCGACGGGCATCAGTGCCTTCGGTCTGCACCTGCGTGTCGGCGAGAGTGTGTACGCCGTCTTCGTGCCCGGGCCGGCACGCGTCGGTGACCTGCATCTCGGCGCTGAAGGTGGCGTCTTCCTGCTGGTCTCGGGCCACCGCGAAAGCGGCGAGCGCGAGGTGCGTTCGGTGTCGCCGGATGCCTTTGCCGCAACCTATACCGCCGCTGACGGCGCGCACATCCGAGCGGCCGAGCTGCCCTGCGAGCGGCCCTGGGAGAGCTGCCTGCCGTCGGGGGACGGGCGGCCGGCCGATCGCCCGGGCTGACCGGGCGGCAACCCGAGGCTCATCGCCCGGGCGGCGGCGAGGGCCGGCGGGCGGCGCCGCTGCACACCGGGCAGGCCTGCAACCGCAGTGGCTGCTCGAGACGAGCCGCCGCGAGCAGCGCCGCATCGCTCAGGATGACGGCGCTGGCGCCGTCGGCGATGATCCTTCCTTCGCCGAGCACCAGTGTCCGCGGGCAGAGATCGAGGACCATGTCGAGATCGTGCGTGGCGATGATGAGGGTTTGCTCGAAGGTCTGCAGAAGCTCGATCAGTTGCCGCCGCGAAGCGGGGTCGAGGCTGGACGTCGGCTCGTCCATGAGGAGGACGGCGGGCGACAGCGCGAGCACCGAAGCGATGGCGACGGCGCGCTTCTCGCCGCCTGACAACCGGTGCGGCTGGCGGTGCGACAGATGCGTCGCGCCGACCACCGCGAGCGCGTGCATCACCCGTTGCTGTACGTCGTCGGCCGGCAAACCGAGGTTCACCGGGCCGAAGGCGACGTCGTCGAAGACGCGCGGCATGAACAGCTGATCGTCGGGGTTCTGGAACAGCATGCCGACGCTGCGCCGCAGTTGCGACAGGTTTTCGCGGCACAGGAGGAGATCGGCGACGCGCACGCTGCCGGCCTGTGGCAGCAGGCAGCCGGCGAGGTGCAGCAGGGTGGTCGATTTGCCGGCGCCGTTGGCGCCGACGATCGCCAGCCTGTCGCCGCTGCCGACCTGGAACGAGACGCCGTGCAGCGCCGTCTGGCCATCGGCGTAGGCATGCCGGAGATCGCTGACGACGACCAGCGGGCGTGTCACGATGGCAACAGCCGGCCGATGGCTTGGCCGAGGGTGGGCGCCGGAGCGAGGAAGCGCAGCGCGAGCAGGATCGCCGTCCAGCCGGTCAGGAAGAGCACATCGCTCGCGCCGATGCGCAGCCGGCGCAGCAGGCGCACTTCGCCGTCGAAGCCGCGGCACTGCATCGCCAGGTAGATGCGTTGCGCGCGATCGAGCGTGCGCAGCAGCAGTTGTGCCAGCAGGCTGGCGACGACCGTCAGCTCCATGCCGCGCCCAGCGAAGGAGCGCTGCGCCCGCGCCCGCGAGAGCCGCAGCGCCTCATCGACGAGAACGAAGAGATAACGGTAGAGCAACAGCAACTGGACGACGAAGGGGCGCGGCACGCCGAGGCGCGCGAGCGCCAGGCAGAGCGCATCGAAACCGGTGCTGGCGACGAGGATCAGGGCGGCACTGACGGTGAGTGCGAAGCGCAGCATGATCGAGGCGAAGGAAACCCAGCCGCCGGAGATCTCGAGCGAGCCGATGTGCAGCAGCGTCGTGCGGTCGAAGAGTGGATTGAAGATGCCGACGCACAGGGCGAACGGCACCGCCAGCAGCAGCTTGCGCAGGATCCACGCTGGCGGCAGCCTGGCCAGGATGAGCAGGACGACCGGGTAGGCGGCGAAGGGCAGCAGTGCCGAAAGCTGATGCTTGTCGAAGGAGACGACACAGACGATGAAGAGCAGGGTGGTGAGCAGCTTGATCCGCGGATCCAGGCGATGGATCGGCGAGTCGCGGCAGGCGAGACCGTCCAGGTCACTCAGGTCGGGCAACGAGGAGTCGATCCTTGCCATGGCTGCTCGTTGCGCCGGTGATCGCTGCCGTCATCCGCCGCGCGGGCGCGGTGAGCGCGGTCGGGTGACTCGCGTCCCGCCTAGCGGCGCTGCCGGAGACGCAGCAGGGCGAAGCCGAGCAGCCCGGCGAGGAGCATGCTGAGGGTCGCCCCGAGCAGGCCGGCGAACGATGTTCCAGCGCTGACATCGGGCCACTCCTTCTCCTTCCCGCTGCCCGCTGCGGCGACCTCGGCGGCGGGCTCCGCGGCGTCGCCCTCTTCCGCCGCGGGCCGGAAGGCATAGTCGGGCAGCAGCGCCGTCCTCTCCTGCAGCGTGGCGGCCAGGGCGTGGGCATCGGTCGCCGGCGCGGGCAGGGCTTCCTTGCCGCTGCTGTGGAAGATCGCCCATTCGAGGCCGTCCATCCGGGTCGACGCGAACCACGAGAGGAGTCCGCCGGTGACCGCGGTCAGCAGCAGCAACTGCGCCAGCAGCCTGCCGCGGCCAGGCCGCGGTGTTGCCGGAAGCGCGGCAGCGCTGGCCAGCACTTCCGGGCGCGCCCGGCCGACGACGGTGACGATGGCGGCCGTCAGCAGCCCCTCGACGATGCCGATCGCCAGGTGGATCGGCAGCATCAGCAGCAGGAAGGTTGCGAACGGTAGTTCCGAGACCCCCGAGAAGAAGGTCTGCAGAACGACCGCGAGGGCGCCGAGCTGCAGTCCGGCGATGACGGCGACGAGCGAAGCCACGAGGATGCGCTTCTCGCTCGCGTGGGCGCCGGCGATCGTCCGGTAGAGCAGCGGGTAGGCGACGAAGCAGGGAAAGAAGGCGAGGTTGAAGATGTTGCAGCCGAGCGCGAGCAGGCCGCCATCCGCGAAGAACAGCGCCTGCACGGTGAGCACCGATGCCATCGTCAGGAAGGCGGCGTACGGTCCGAGCAGGATGCTGAGGATCATGCCGCCGCCGAGGTGGCCGCTCGAACCGGTTCCCGGGATGCTGAAGTTGATCATCTGCGCGGCGAAGATGAAGGCGCCGAGCACCCCCATCAGCGGCACCACGCGATCGTCGCCGCCGGCATCGAGCTTCCTGGCGCTGTAGGCGGTGATGGCGGCCGTGGCCGCCCACATCACGCCGCCGACCAGCGGCGAAATCAGTGCGTCTGCCATGTGCATGGGGAATCCTCCCTTTGTCGGACCCGGCGGCTGCAGCCATCGTGTAAGAAGATTCTAGAATGCTTCTTAACGGACTGGCAAACGGTTTTCGTCTTCACTGCCGCCCGCGACAGCGCCGATGGCTCCGTTGCCGCCGTCAGCCGGTGGCAGCAGTGCGCGCAGAGCGGCGTCCCGGTCGCCGGCGGCGAGCGCGGCGAGGCCGGCAACCTCGCGATAGAAGCGCGGCAGGTCCCGATCCTGGCTGGCGAGGAGTTGCTCGAAGGCCGGCACCAGCTCGCTGTAGAGGGCGAGCGAAGCCAGCCGGGCGTTGTTCAGATCGTCGTCGTCGCTGCGCTCGTCGCCGGCATGGCCGCCCCACGCCGCCCGCAGGGCGCTCCGCTCGCGGCCCAGTGCGGCCAGCAGGGCGGCCTTGGCAGCGCGTTTGTCGGCAGCCGGCAGCTCGCTCGCGTAGAGCGCCGCGAGGCGCTGGCGACAGCTCTGCAGCAGCGCCAGCCAGGCTGCTCGCCGTTGCCGCTGCGTCGCGTCGGCTGCCCGCTGCTCGCTGCTGCCGTGCGCGTGCAGCCAGCGTCGCAGCCCCTCCTCTTCGACGGCCGTCGCGAACGACTCGTTGAACCGGGTATCTCCCGGCACGAAGACGAGCTGGTGCGCCAGCTCGTGAAAGACGGTGCGCGCGACCGCCAGCGTTCCCTGCTGCAGGAAGGTGTTGAGCACCGGGTCGTCGAAGTGGCCGAGCGTCGAGTAGGCCGGCACGCCGGCGACGTAGGTGTCGTAGCCGTCGCGTCGCAGCCCGGCGGCGAACTCCTCGGCGGCGCGGCGCTCGTAGTAGCCGCGATAATTGACGCAGCCGACGATCGGCATGCACCAGTCTTTCGCCCGCAGCGACAGTTCCGGCGCGGCGAAGACGTTCCAGACGACGTAGGGGCGACCAAGGTCGGCGTAGCTGCGATAGCTGCCGTTGTTTGGCAGTCCGAGGTCGCTGCTGGCATAGTCGCGGATCGCCTGCACCTCGGTCAGCCGGAGCCGGAGATCGGGATCGGTCGTAGGTGCACGCAGCAGCTCGTCGATCGGCGTTCTTGCCCGCATCAGCTCGAGATGGCCGCCGATCGCCTGGCCGTAGTAGCCCATCGGGTGGCACGCGGCGACGCCGGCAGCGAGCCCGGCAGCCAGCAGGAAGGCGGCTGCGCGCCGCGGCGCCGCCGCCCTATGGCGCCAGCGCATGCTGAAAACGGCCACTGGCGAGGAAGGACGCGATCTGCTGCGTGCACGATCGGGCGACCAGCAGTTGCGAGTGCGCCAGCGGCAGTGTCAGGGAATCGGCAGCGCCGGGCAGTCGCGTTTCCGCCAGCGTCACGACGCCGTCGTTGGGTCGCGGCAGCCCCGGAACGACGCGGCCGAGGCCGCAGCTGCGCGTGCCAGCGATGACGCCGACCGCCACGGCCGCAGGCGCCGCCGTCCATCCGGCTGGCCCTGCCAGCCACTGCATGATCGAGCGCCCGAGCAGAACCGGCATCCCCGGCACCGCCGCCAGCCGGCGCGCGCAATGGCTGCCCTGGCAAGGAGTGCCGAGCAGCACCACACGCTGCAGTCTGGAATCGCTCGCCCGTGCGAGCATCTCGAGGATCAGCAGGCCGCCAAGGCTGTGACCGACGAGGTGGATGTCGCGCGCAGGCGTCGCGGCGACGAAGCGCTGCAGGCTGTCGGCATTTTCCGCCAGCGTCCGGCGGACGCTCGGGTAGCCGAAGCGCAGCGTGCGGTAGCCCCGCTGCGCCAGCCAGCGGGCGTGCAGGCTGCAGACCGCGGACGGTGTCCACAGGCCATGCACCAGGATGACGGTCGCCGCTGGCGGCCGCGGTAGCGGCCGCACGGCGGGACGCAGGGCGTCGCTGGCGCTGGGGGCATCGGCTTGCGGCGGCGGGTCGCGGTCATTGACGACGGAGAACATCCTGGGATTCCGGACGGGTACGATGCGGGCGATGGTCAATGGTAACACCGTGCCCGCGTCCGGGATCCGGCCGCCGACCGGCCCGCCGCCGCCTTCCGGGTTTCCCGCGGTGCCCCGGATCCGCCGCTGGCGAGGCTGCCCGCCGGCCGCGAGTTCAGCCCGCGTCGTGTGGCAGCTGCTCGAAGACGAGGCGGCGGATTGCCAGTTGGTGGCGCAGGACTTCCTTGTAGGACCAGGCGGCGAGTTCCTGGCGCAAGCGCTGGTCGATGCCGCGCAGGGGCAGTTCGCCGTGCTTGCCGGCCGGCGGCAGCTCGAGCGCATCGCGCAACCGCTGCTCGCCGTCCTTGATGCGGTTCTCGGCACTTGCATTGCGCTGGTTGCGATCGATCATCCCCTGGTTCTGCTCGACGCTGCCGCTGACCCCGGTGACGCGCACACGGCTGTAGTCGACGTCGAAATACGCGATGTGGCTGCGCAGCCGATTGATCGCCGAGGTTGCCGACGGTTTCGCCTGCTCGGCGAGCTCGGCGCCGCGTTCGGCGGCACGGCGTTCGCGGCGCAGCCTTTCCTGCTCGGCGCGCCGTTCCTCCTCCTGCTTCTGCTGATCCGTCTTGCTGTCGTCGGACATGATGTCGTCGAGGCGTTCGCTGAACCACTCCCAGATCTTCTGGATTTGCTCGCCGAGGAAGGATACCGCACGATCGAGTGCCGCCACGGTGTCGCGGAATTCGTCCATGTAGCCCTGGAAACGGACGTTGGCGGTGATCGACTGGGTGACGGTATTGACGCCTGGTTGTGCCATGGAGGCGAAAACCGGTTCGGGGGCGAGTCCGATGACGCTCAGCGCACGCGTCTCGTCGCGCGAATGGTCTTCGGCCACGACGGAGGCGCCGTTCAGCCGGGTTTCCAGGCGGACGTCCCACTTGAAGTAGCTGTCGTTCTTCCAGGCCCGCGCCATCAGTGTCGGCTGCACGATGCAGCAGTGGCTGCCCTCGATCTTGAAGTCGAACGACCAGTCCTGGCTGATCGTCCAGGTGCCTTCCTCGAGCAGGCCGATCAGGCGATCCTTGAAAGCGATCACCGCTGCCAGCGCTTCGCGCGCGCCACTCGCGGTGCGCGGGTTGAAGCTGGCGATCGTGTCGAGGACAGCAATCGCCACATCGGCCAACAGGTCGCGTCTGGCGTCGATGCGCATCGCGGTCCACTCCTGCTTGACCTCGATGGCTGGATTGGGCCCGGGTTCGGGGGTCGAGAACGGGCCGGCGAAGTCGGGGCCGACGTGTGGTGACTGTGGTGAGGTGACGACGGTCGGGGTCTGATACTGGGCCTTGCCGGCGGTCAGCCGGCAGGCGGCATCGATGGTGATGCCACTGAGTGCAGTGCTCATGATGCTTCTCCTCGATCGATGAAACGCCGAGAGTGGACGCTCGCGGGCGCCTGCGGCGACACCACCCGGACAAGCCTGGCGGCGAACTTCGGTGCTTGCGCGGGGGGTCCGCTGCGCTCTGGCAGACGGCCTCGGCGCGGTCGTCGCCATGATCGTTTGGACGGCCCGGCAGCGCCCGGTGTTCCGCTCCGGCGCGGCAGCGGGTTGCGGCCAACCGGGTCGCCGGCCCGGCTCCCTGACAAGGGAACCGCCAGCGGGGCGCCGCGGTGGCACAGGCGCCGCTCGCCGGCAGGGGGTGTGGCTCGCCCGTGGTCACCGGCCGCTGCCGGACGTCGCCGGACGTCGCTTTGCCGGCTATCGCCGATCGGCAAAGCATGGGAAAATCCGCATCCGCGCCGATCCGCACGAAGCTGCCGCAGCGAGCAGCCAGCGAACGGTCGGCGTCCGCGCCATGATCGCCCCGGGAAGATACCGGGAGTCGCGGTTCACCCCACTGTCTCCGACTGCCCATGTCAACCACACTTCGCGCAAACACCTGTCTCCGCAACGGCTTCGACGAGCCGGGTCAAATCCTCGGCCGTGCGGCCGGGACTGCCGCCTTCGAAGCCCGGAGCTAGAGCGATGCCTGCCGTCCAGATCTACGATACCACCCTGCGCGATGGCACCCAGAGCGAGGGCTTTTCCCTGTCCGGTCACAGCAAGATCCGCCTCGCGCAGCGGCTGGACGATCTCGGTGTGGCGTTCATCGAAGGGGGCTGGCCCGGTTCCAATCCCGAGGACGCCGAGTTCTTCGAACGCGCCCGCGACATCGACTGGAAGAACGCGCTGATCACGGCCTTCGGCTCGACCTGCCGGGTCAAGGGTGGTCCGGAAGAGGATGCCAACATCCGCGCGCTGCTCGACGCACGGACCCAGGTGTGCACGATTTTCGGCAAGACCTGGACGCTGCACGTCACCGACGTCCTGCTGACGACGCTCGACGACAACCTGCGCATCATCGAGCAGTCGGTCGCCTACCTGCGTGCCGCCGGCCGGCGGGTCATCTACGACGCCGAGCACTTCTTCGACGGCTACCGCGCCGATCCGCTGTACGCGCTGGCGACGCTGCAGGCGGCGATTCGCGGCGGCGCCGAGACGGTGGTCCTCTGCGACACCAACGGCGGCAGCATGCCGTGGGAGGTCGAGAAGACGATCGGCGAGATGCGGGAGTCGATCGCTCACCCGTTCGGCATCCACACCCACAACGACGGTGACTGCGCGGTGATCAACGCGCTGACGGCGGTGCGGCTGGGTGCGGTGCAGGTGCAGGGAACGATCAACGGCGTCGGCGAGCGCTGCGGCAACGCCAACCTGTGCTCGGTGATGGCCAACCTGGAACTCAAGATGGGTCGCCGCTGCCTGCCGGAAGGCCGCCTGCAGAGGCTGTACGAGCTGTCGCACGTCGTCGACGAGGTGGCCAACATCACCCCCAACGACCACCTGCCGTACGTCGGCCGGAGTGCCTTCGCGCACAAGGGCGGTGTCCATGTGGCGGCGATGCGCCGCTCCGAACAGTCGTACCAGCACGTCGCGCCGGAACGGGTCGGCAACCGCATGCGGGTCGTCGTCTCGGCGCTGTCGGGGCGCGCCAACATCCTCAGCAAGGCCGAGGAGCACGGTGTCGATGTCGCCAGTGTCGACGACGTCGTCGGCGTCCTCAACGAGGTCAAGGAACTCGAAGCGCGCGGCTTCTCGTTCGAGGCCGCCGAGGCGTCGGTCGCCATGATGCTCAAGCGGCAGCAGCCCGACTACGCCGCCCCCTTCGAGCTGGTCGATTTCCTGGTCAACGTCGAGCACCGCCAGGGGCGCGGCATCTTCGCCGAGGCGATGGTCAAGGTGAAGGTGAACGGCGAGGTGCTGCACACCGCCGCCGAGGGCAACGGTCCGGTGAACGCCCTCGACATCGCCTTGCGCAAGGCGCTGCTCGGGCACTACCCGGAGATCGCCGCGTTTCATCTTGCCGACTACAAGGTTCGCATCCTCGACGGTCGCGATGGCACGCAGGCGATCACCCGCGTGCTGATCGACACGCGCAGTGCCGACAAGGTGTGGAGTACCGTCGGTGCCAGCGCCAACATCATCGAGGCATCGTGGCAGGCGCTCGTCGATGCCGTCGAGTACGGGCTGTCGGTGGCGCAATGATCGCGCCGACGGCAGTCCTCCCGTGTCCCGGCGCACTGCTGCTGCGCCCCAGTGAAATGGAAGAATCATGAAAGCCAGAATCGTCTTGCTTCCCGGTGACGGGATCGGTCCGGAAGTCGTGCGCGAGGCGGTCCGCGTCCTCGACACCGTAGCCGGCCGCTACGGGCACCAGTGGGAATACCAGGAATGCCTGATGGGCGGCTGTTCGATCGACCGCTTCGGCTCGTCGCTGACCGAAGAGACGCTCGCCGACTGTCAGGCGGCCGATGCCGTCCTGCTCGGCGCTGTCGGCGGGCCGAAATGGGATGACCCGGCGGCGAAGGATCGTCCCGAGCGCGGCCTCCTCGCGCTGCGCAAGGGACTCGGTGTCTTCGCCAACCTGCGGCCGGTGAAGGTGCACCCGGCGCTGCTCGATTCGTCGCCGCTGAAGCCGGAGAAGCTGCGCGGCGTCGACATCCTGGTCATCCGCGAGCTGACCGGCGGCCTCTATTTCGGCTGGCCGAAGGGGCGCGACCGCAAGGACGGCCGCGAGCGCGCCGTCGACACCCTCGAGTACTACGACTACGAGGTCCGGCGCGTCATGGAACTGGCTTTTGGCCTCGCCCGCGGCCGCCAGCGCAAGCTCACGTCGGTGGACAAGGCGAACGTCCTCGAGTCATCGCGGCTCTGGCGGCAGATCGCCGTCGAGGTCGGCGCCGCCAACCCGGACATCGCTCTCGAGCACGTCCTCGTCGATACCGCCGCGATGCGCCTGATCACCGGCCCGGCCGCGATGGACGTCGTGGTGACGGAAAACATGTTCGGCGACATCCTGACCGACGAGGCGTCGGTGCTCGCCGGCTCGATGGGCATGTTGCCCTCCGCCAGCCTCGGCCAGGGCCGTGTCGGCCTCTACGAGCCGATCCACGGTTCCGCCCCGGACATCGCCGGCAAGGGCATCGCCAACCCGATCGGCATGATCCTGTCCACCGCCATGCTGCTGCGCCACTCGTTCGGACTGGAGGCGGAAGCCGCCGCCGTCGAGCAGGCGGTCGACGCCACCATCACCGCCGGCGCCCGTACCGCCGACCTCGGCGGCAGCCTGGGCACGACCGGCATGGCGGACGAGATCATCGCCCGGTTGTAGGAACCGTATACTTGATTCACAAAGGCCCTCGCCGCTCGCCTCGAGTCTGTCCGCCGGGCGAGCGGGCGATCCGGCGAGTGGTCGGAGTGCTGACCAGGCCGAGTCGTGCGGCACGCGAGCGGTGACAGGGGTAGCCTGCCTTTCGCGAGTTGCTCGCGCCTCGCTCCTGGTCTCGTTGCTCGTCGTTGTCTCCGACAGGACAAGGCGCGCTCGCGCCTGAAACGTCAAGGATCCGCAAGGAAGGACTCCGTTCCAGTCCGGGTTCCGGGCCTCGCGCCACCGTGACAGCCGAGCGCGGCGATTCTGACCGCCGACGGCCTGGAGCACGACTCACCTGAAGGACCCCGATATGATCACCGGCGCCATCAAGAGCCAAATCGACCAGATCTGGAACGTCTTCTGGTCCGGCGGCATCGCCAACCCGCTGGAGGTGATCGAGCAGATCACCTACCTGCTCTTCCTGCGCCGGCTGGACGACCTGCATACGCTGGAAGAGAACAAGTCCGTCCGGCTGAAGAAGCCGATGGCGCGCCGCGTCTTCCCCGAGGGTATCGACCCCAGGGGGCGCCCATACGACTGCCTGCGCTGGTCTCGCTTCAAACACTTCGCCCCGGGCGACATGTACGTCGTGATCGGCGAGCACGTCTTCCCCTTCCTGCGCACGCTCGGCGGCGACGACTCCACCTATGGTCACCACATGAAGGACGCGCGCTTCACCATCCCGACGCCGGCGCTGCTGGCCAAGGTGGTGGACCTGCTCGACGCCGTGCCGATGGAAGACCGCGACACCAAGGGCGACGTCTACGAGTACATGCTCGGCAAGATCGCCAGCGCCGGGCAGAACGGCCAGTTCCGCACGCCGCGCCACATCATCCGGCTGATGGTGGAGCTGACCGCACCGCAGCCCGGTGACGTGATCTGCGATCCGGCCTGCGGCACCGCGGGCTTTCTGGTCGCCGCCGGCGAGCACCTGCGCGAGCGCCACCCGAACCTCCTGCACGACGCCAGGCTGCGCGAGCACTTCCACCACCGCATGTTCCACGGCTTCGACTTCGACAACACCATGCTGCGCATCGGCAGCATGAACATGCTGCTGCACGGCGTGGAGAACCCCGACATCCGCTACCGCGACTCGCTGGCCCAGGACCACGCCGGCGAGGAGGAGAAGTACACGCTGGTGCTGGCCAATCCGCCCTTTGCCGGCAGCCTCGACTACGAGAACACCGCCAAGGACCTGCTGCAGATCGTCAAGACCAAGAAGACCGAGCTGTTGTTCCTGGCGCTGTTCCTGCGCCTGCTCAAGCCCGGTGGCCGTGCAGCGGTGATCGTGCCCGACGGCGTGCTGTTCGGCTCCAGCACCGCGCACAAGGAACTGCGCCGCATGCTGGTCGAAGACCAGAAGCTCGACGCGGTGGTGAAGCTGCCGGGCGGCGTGTTCCGGCCCTACGCCGGCGTGTCCACCGCGATCCTTCTCTTCACCAGGACCAACTCCGGCGGCACCGACCAGGTGTGGTTTTACGACGTCGAGGTCGACGGCTGGAGCCTCGACGACAAGCGCGCGCCACTGCTGTCGGACGACAAGCTCGGCCCGGTGCCGCGCGTCGCGCTCGGCGCGGACGAGCACGCGAAGAACAATCTGCCCGACGTGCTGGCGCGCTGGGCCGAGCGTTCAGCCGGCGAGCGCGAACGCCCACGCACCGCGCAGAGCTTCTGCGTGCCCAAGGCCGACATCGCCGCGCAGGCATACGACCTCTCGCTCAATCGCTACAAGGAAGTGGTGCACGAGGCCGTCGAGCACCGCGCGCCGAAGGAGATCCTCGCCGAGCTGGCGAGGCTGGAGGAGGAGATTCAGCGGGGGATGAAGGAATTGGAGGGGATGCTGCGGTGATGCGCACAGTGCCAACTGCGAAGCTTGCAGACGTCGCTGAGTTGAACCCTCCGCTTGCCGCTTCGCTGAGCAATGACGAGGCTGTGTCTTTCATGCCGATGGCGGCGGTCGATGCAGATTCGCTGACGGCGGCGGATCGCGAGACGCGCGCTTACTCCGAGGTCAGCAAGGGCTACACGCCTTTCCTGAACGGGGATGTCCTGGTGGCGAAAATCACGCCATGCTTCGAGAACGGGAAGATCGCGCAAGCGCGCCTCTCGCTCCGATACGGCTTCGGGTCAACCGAGTTTCACGTCGTCAGACCGCGCGGCGATCGAGCTGACGCGCGGTACTTGACGCATTTCCTTCGTCAAGACCGCGTCCGCAAGCAAGGCGAGAGCCGGATGACGGGAAGCGCGGGCCAACGCCGCGTTCCCGAACACTTCCTTGCTGGCCTCGCCGTCCCGCTGCCACCCTTGCCCGAGCAGCGACGGATTGCGGAGATCCTGGACAAGGCGGACGCGCTGCGGGCCAAGCGCCGCGCCGCCCTCGCTCAGCTCGACACCCTCACCCAATCCATCTTCCTCGACATGTTCGGCGACTCCGCCACGAACCCGAAGGGGTGGCCGCTTTCCGAACTAGGCACTTTGCTCCGCGATGTGACGAACGGCATGACGCGCCGGAGACCAGAGTCCGAGGTAGGTCAGAGCATCGTGCTCCGCCTTCGCGATATCCGTGAAGGTTGGATTGACTTCTCAGAGGTTAATCGAATCACACTGAGTCCGACCGAAGCGGAGAAGTACGAAGTTGTACCGGGCGATCTGCTGTTCATACGCGTGAACGGAAACCCGGAATATGTTGGCCGGTGCGCGCTCTTCGCCGGGTATCCGGAACGTGTCTACTTCAACGATCATGTGATGCGCGTGCGGATCGACGCTGCAAGCGTGGATGGTGTATTTCTCGCTCTTCTATTGAACGGGTCGCACGGGAAACGCGAGATCGCGAAGCACCGCAAGACGTCCGCCGGACAGCACACTATCAACCAGGATGGGCTTAATGTGAAAGAAGCCCCCTTGAACGCGAAGGAAGGCCTGACCGGCACCGGT
>NZ_JAMTDQ010000019.1 GCF_023806635.1 Accumulibacter sp. | reverse complement strand
GCGCACTTGCATGGGGTGCAAGGGGTCCCGAGTTCGAATCCCGGCGCCCCGACCATTTGAATCAGTCAGTCGCAGTGATGAAACGACCGGCCACGGCCGGTCTTTCGTTTCCCGTTTCCCGTTTCCCGTTTCCCATTGCCGTTCCGGCAAGCTCGCCGATCCTCTTTGCTCAGTGGTCGGAAGGGGACTTCGCCGCCGGCGCCATGCGGCAAGCTGCAGCAGCAGCGGCCAGCGATAGATGGTCAGGTGATAGAGGACGCGTGAGGTTTCGGTCCAGCGGCTGTGCCATTCCATCATCCGTCCATAGTACTCGATGCGCTGCACCCGGCCCTCGTGGCAAAGCAGCTCGATCGTGTCCTGGCTGAGCAGGAACGCCGGCGAGTACGACTGGATCGACTCGTCGTAGGTCGTCTTCAGAATGACGAGCACCTCATCGCGTCGCAGGCACAGGTTGGAGGCGACGACCCGGTCGTCGAACAGGTACTCGAAGACGACCGCCTCGCCACGCGTCGCCGCGCACTCCAGCAAGCGGCGGTAGAACTTCCCTTGCGCATTGTCGGGGTGAATGGCCGTACCCCGGTCCGCCTCCCACCAGCCGGTGCTCTCGAGTGCGCCATAGCGCTCGATCACCGTCGCCATGTCCCGCGGCTGCTCGAGGACGCGAAGCTTTCCGGTGATCCCCTCTGCAGCCTGTTCCTCTGCTTGCGCATGTTCTGACGGAGGTTCTTGCCGCGCTGGTTCCAGTATTCGGCGAAACTGCCCTGGATCTCGGTCCAGGCCGTGCGGATGTAGTCGCTGCTCTGGCCGTCGGCGTTGTCGGGCGGACGCGCGGCATGCAGTGGATCGATCTGTGTCACCGACAACAGGAGGCAGGAGCCGAGCGGCCCGCGAACCAGGCTGCGTGCGAGGTCGAGCAGCGGCAGTTTGTCATCGGCCACCCAGGCGCCGAGGGGCAGCTGTGATGGCTGGAAAGTCTGCCACCCGGCGGCCGAGGTTCGCACCAGCAGGAACATTGCCACGATTTCCTGCCCCTGTCGGCCGACCAGCAGCCTCTCCCGGCCCGTACCGAATGAGTCGAGGGCAGCGGCGATGGCGTTGGAACCGAGGAAGGGAAGACCTCCGCGCCGCCCGTTCAATCAGTCCCAGTCGGAAGATGGGCCGTGCTCCTGCTGCAGCGCTGCTGCCGGTAGGTTCTGCCAGGCAATTGCGAGTGATGGTGGCATCTTCGGGAGCACCTTTCTATTTCCGGCCAGCACCGCGGGCTGGCTCTTGGCCCGCTGATGACAGCAGGCCGAGCGTCGCCAGCGCCGTCCGTGTCACGTCAGCTTCGCTCAGGTCCTGATGGCAGAGGAGTTGCAGCACGTGCTGGCTCCAGGAAGGCCCGACGTCGTCCACCAGAACGGGTGTGTCAGGCCAGATCCGGTCCCAACGAAAAACCGGTAGAGCCAGTGCCCGTAGGCTGTGATACACACGGTCGGCGTCGTTGACCCAGAGCGGAAAGACGTAGGGGACGGTGTCGTCGGCCAAGTGAGGATAGAGGGGGAATGCTCCCTCGACCTGGCGGAAATGCCGTGCATAGGCGGCATAGTTGGCTCGACGCCGGGCGATGATTCGTCCGCGTGGCAACAGCTTCTGCAGCGCGACCGCGGTCGAGGCGGGTGTTCGGTTGATCCGCCGCATGTCGCAGGCGACCATCATGTCGGGCGGGGCCGTCGATTCCTCCAGTGGCTGCGCAGACTTCGTGCGGTGGATCTGATTCTTGATCGCGAAGAGCCCGGCCAGAAGCCAGCGGGTACCCGCCAGGCGGCCGAAAGTCACCGCCGACTCCAGCACGTCTGCCCAGGCCTTGAGCTCCGCTCTCAGACCCTGTGGTGTGAGGTCTGGAGAAACGATCGGCCTCTTCGCCGAGGCCAACACACCACCTTCGGGGACGGGAAAGAACTTCGACAGACTGGCCGTCGCGAAGTCGCCCCAGGTGCCTACCGGGCGCTCGCCGGCATTGCCGAAGTAGCAGTGGGCACAGTCCTCGATCAGCGCAATCTGCCGCGCATCGCACCATTGACGCACCTCTCTCAGCGATCGCGCAAGGCCGAAATAGTGCGACACCAGCATCGCCTTCGCGCGCGCCGCAGTTGCGACATCGATCGTCCCGAGCTGCGGCAGTCCGTCGGCGCTGATACCGAAATACGCCACCCGCAGTCCGGCCAGAATCACCGGGGCCACCATCGTCGGGCAATGATAGCTGGGAATCAGGACCAGACTGCCCGGTTCCAGGCGCAACTGCAGCAAGGCGAGGTAGATCGCGGCCCGGCCGCTGGTCGTCAGGCAGTTGTCGGCGATATCGTCGATGCTGTGTACGCCAGTCAAACGCCGTGCGCCGGCAAAGCTCGACCAGTCGAGCAAGGGCGTGCGGGGCAGCTGTCCCGTGCCGTCGCTGGGTGTCACGCGCCGCTCCGATGCCGTCGTATCGTTTGCCTGCCAGCGTGCCCGGGTGAGCGGGCTGCGACCGCCCGCTGCGGGGCGCGGCGCCGGCAGCCGTCGCGCCGACCCGAGCGGCACGACCGGTGGCGCAGCGGTACGGTGATGGCTCCGCGGCGACGGCAGTGAGAGGTTCTTGGGATGTGTGGCATGGAGGCTGTGGTGGACCCGGGGTGGATTCGTTCGCGAGCGAGGCCTGACCTGGAACGGCTCTCAGACGATGATCTCGACGCAGGAGGGATGACCGAGGAAGCTCTGTGGGCTGGCGGAGAAGCCGTACGCACCTGACTGGAAGATGACCACCAGATCGCCCGGTTGCGCATCGGCCAGCGGCACCCGATCGGCGAGCAGGTCGAGCGGGGTACATAACGGACCAACGACCGAAGCCGCGATGCTGGCCGGCGCGCCGATCCGGTTGCCGATGGTCACCGGGTAGTTCTTGCGGATCACCTGGCCAAAATTGCCCGAGGCCGCCAGATGGTGATGCAGCCCGCCATCAACGACGAGGAAGACCTGACCGCGTGACAGCTTGCGATCGATGATCCGGGTGACATAGATGCCGGCCTCGCCGACGAGATAGCGGCCGAGTTCGATGACCAGCCGGGCAGCCGGCAGCTCCCGCGCCGCCCGCTCGGCGATCACGGCCAACCCGGCGGCCACCGGCGCCAGATCGAGGCGATTCTCGCCCGGGAAATAGGGAATGCCAAAACCGCCACCCAGATTGAGGAAGCGTACCTCAGCCGGCGCGAAGCGAGCGAGGTCGACGGCCAGTTCGTAGCTCTTGCGCTGCGCTTCGACGATCGCTTCGGCACGCAGGTTCTGAGATCCTGCGAAGAGATGAAAACCTTCGAAAGCCAGCCCGCTGCGGCCGATCTCGGCGAGCAGTTCCGGCACCAGTTCGGCGTCCACCCCGAACTGCCGGGCTCCGCCACCCATCTTCATGCCGGAACTCTTCAGCTCGAAGTCCGGATTGACGCGGACGGCAACGCGCGCGGTGCAACCGGTATCGCTGCTGATCGCAGCCAGTTCTGGGATCTCGCGCGGCGATTCGATGTTGATCAGGATGCCTGCGGCAACTGCCTGTCGCAGTTCGCCGGAACCCTTCCCCGGTCCGGCAAAACTGATCTCCACTGGATCGGCGCCGGCATCGAGGGCCACCCTGAGTTCCCCGGCCGAGGCGACGTCGATGCCGTCGACGAGTCTCGCCATGTGGCAGACGAGAGCGGGCATCGGGTTGGCCTTCATGGCATAGTGCAGCTTCAAGCCGGCAGGCAGCGACGAGCGCAACTCCGTTACCCTGGCTTCCAGCAGTCGCCGGTCGTAGGCGTAGAAGGGCGTTCGGCCGACCCGTGCGGCGAGGCGGCTGAGTGGCACGCCGCCGACAAGGAGTTCGCCGTCGACGACCGGGAACTGGTTCATCGGCGCGTGTGCAGTGCGGGTTCGTTCGCTGTTGGTCACCGGAGGCTGGCCTTGCAGGGTTGTCAGGTGGTCGAGTGCTGCTGGTTCGCGCCCGGTCTTGCCAATCCGGCCAACGCACGCCGCAGCCGTCCGCCGTGCCGAGGGGGAAGTCCGAAGTCCATCAGGCAGACCCCGCGGTGAGCGGGGTGGTCGCGTCGCCGACCCCTGCGGCTGACAGGAACTCGGCTGCCAGAGTCTTGCGGTCGAGCTTGCCGTTGGGGTTGCGCGGCAGCGGGCCGTGCCGCGGCCAGACGCCCGCTGGCACCATGTAGGCGGGCATCCTCTGGCGACATTCGGCGAGCAGTCGCTCGCAGTCCAGGTGGTCGCCGGTGGCGGGAGTGGCGATCAGCTGAATCGCCTGGCCAAGCGTCGGGTGCTCAACGCCGAAGGCGACACACTCACCGACCAGGCGAGTCGCGTAGACGATTTCCTCGACCTCGGTCGGACTGACCCGATAGCCGGACGTCTTGATCATTTCGTCGCGCCGGCCGATGAAATAGAGGAAGCCATCCTCGTCCATCCGGACCGTATCGCCCGAGAAGACGGCGATCTCGGGCAGTACCAGGCCGGCATCGCGACCGGCCACGCCAGCTGGCAGGGGTTTGTAGCGCTCGCTCGTCTTCTCCCGGTCGTTCCAGTAGCCGAGCCCGACAAGCGCACCGCGATGGACCAGTTCCCCCGGCTCGTTGGCGACGCAGGGCGATCCGTCCTCCCGCAGGACCAGAATCTCCGCATTGGGGATCGCCTTGCCGATCGAATCGGGCCGTCGGTCGACCTCCTCCGGCGGCAGGAAGGTCGACCGGAAGGCCTCGGTCAGGCCGTACATCAGGTACGGTTTGCTGTTCGGCAACCGTGCCCGCAGTGCCGCCAGGGTTTCGCGCGGCATGCGGCCGCCGGTGTTGGCGAAATAGCGCAACTGCTCGCTGATGACCGCTGGCCACTCCAACTGCGACAACTGGATGTACAGTGGCGGCACTGCCGTGATGCCGCTGACCCGCTCGCGCGCCAAAGCCTTGAGGACGTCCTGCGGCAGCAGATAGTTCAGCAGGACGACGCGGGCGCCGACGTGGAAGGCGGTCGTCAACTGGCTGAAGCCGGCGTCGAAGGACAGAGGCAGGGCCGCCAGCAGGGTGTCATCGGCGTTGTTCTCGAGATATCCGGCAACGCTGATGGCACCGGCGACCATGTTGCGGTGCGAGAGGACGACCCCTTTCGGATTTCCCGTGCTGCCCGAGGTGTACAGGATCGCCGCCATGTCGGTGTCGATGACCCGGTGACCCCCTTGCGCAGGGGCCTGCAGCAGTTGGTCCCAGTCCAGCCGGACGGGCGGGCCTCCGCTGCTCGCCGAGGCGCGGCTGTTGACGGCGATCACATGCCGCAGGTCGTGGCATGAGCACAGTACGGGCGTCAGCAGGGCGAGGCGCTCGCTGGAGCTGACCAACGCGCGCACATTGCAGTCGCGCATGATGTAGGCGACCTGCTCTGCCTTCAGCAGCGGATTCAGCGGCACGAAGACACAGCCGGCGGCGGCGGCACCGAAACTGGCGACGACCGTCTCCAGGCGCTTCTCGAGGTAGATGGCGACCCTTTCGCCGCGTTGCAGGCCCAGCTCCAGCAGACCGCTGGCAAAGCCGTTGACCGCGCACTGCAGTTCGCCGTAACTCATCGACCGACCGCCACAACCCAGTGCCGCGGCGTCAGGCTGGCGACTTGCCGAGCGGCGGATCAGGTCGTGGAGCAGACTGGCATCGTTCATCTTGGAGGTGTCGGGGGCTGGTCGTGGAGTCGAATTCTAACCAGAAGAGCGCTACCGACCGTGAAATTGTTGCCACTGCCGCCTTGTGTAAGGGTCGGGTAAGCAACATGCACCATGCTCTGCGGTGCAGTCCATATCAACACAGGCTGTCCACCCAAAACAAGGAAGGAAGACACATGGCCAACGACGACATCGTTGCACGGATTGAAGCCAATCCCAAGTACCACGAGCTGGTCAGCAAGCGCACGAGCTACAGCATCTTCATGTCGATCCTGATGATCATCGCCTACTACGGCTACATCCTGCTCATCGCCTTCAACAAGGAATGGCTGGGAACGCCGCTTGCTCCGGGGATGGTGATGACGATCGGCATTCCTCTGGGTGTTGGCGTGATCGTGTTCACCATCGCCATCACCAACGTCTATGTGCGCAAGGCGAACTCGGATTTTGACGAGATGACCGCCGAAGTCATCAAGGAGGCCAACCAGAAATGATCAGCCAATCAATGCGCAACAGCCTGCTTCTTGCCGCCGGCGTGCTGGCTGCTGGCAGCGCCCTCGCAGCCGGAGCCGACCTGGGCAATACCACCAAGCAGGCGACGAACTGGGTGGCAATCGCCATGTTCGGCATCTTCGTCGCCGTCACGCTGGGAATCACCAAGTGGGCGGCGGCACGGACGAAGTCCGCCGCTGATTTCTACACCGCCGGCGGCGGCATTACCGGCTTTCAGAACGGCATGGCGATTGCCGGTGACTACATGTCGGCCGCGTCGTTCCTGGGAATCTCCGGGCTGGTGTTCGCCAACGGCTTCGACGGACTGATCTTCTCGATCGGCTGGCTCGTCGGCTGGCCGGTGATCACCTTCCTGATGGCCGAAAGACTGCGCAACCTCGGCAAGTTCACCTTTGCCGACGTGGCTGCCTATCGCTTTGCGCAGGTGCCGATGCGCAGCTTTGCCGCGACCGGTTCGCTGGTCGTCGTGGCGTTCTACATGATCGCCCAGATGGTCGGCGCCGGGCAGTTGATCAAGGTGCTGTTCGGTCTCGAGTACACGGTCGCGGTGATAATCGTCGGCGTGCTGATGATGTGCTACGTTCTCTTCGGCGGCATGACGGCGACCACCTGGGTGCAGATCATCAAGGCCATCATGCTCCTCACCGGTGCAACGTTCATGGCCTTGGCCGTGCTGTTCCAGTTCGGCTTCAACCCAGAGGCGCTGTTCGCCAAGGCCGTCGAGGTCCATTCGAAGCACCAGGCCATCATGGCCCCCGGTGCGCTGATCAAGGATCCGGTCTCGGCGATCTCGGTCGGCATGGCGCTGATGTTCGGCACGGCGGGCCTGCCGCACATCCTGATGCGCTTCTTCACCGTGCCCAGCGCCAAGGAAGCACGCAAGTCCGTCGGTTGGGCGACGACCTGGATCGGCTACTTCTACATCCTGACCTTCATCATCGGTTTCGGCGCCATCGTCATGCTGACGCAGGATCCGGCGGCCTATTACGTGCCGAAGATGGTTGATGGAGTCCAGGCGGTCGGCGCGGATGGCAAACCGGTCTGGGACGGCCTGCGGGGCGGTGGCAACATGGCCGCCATCCACCTGTCGAATGCTGTTGGCGGGAACGTCTTCCTCGGTTTCATCTCGGCAGTGGCCTTCGCGACGATCCTGGCGGTCGTTGCCGGCCTGACGCTGTCCGGTGCTTCGGCCGTGTCGCATGATCTCTATGCGACGGTGTTCAAGCATGGCAATGCCGATTCGGCGTCCGAACTGCGCGTCTCGAAGATCACCACGGTCTGCCTCGGCATCATCGCGGTCTTCCTCGGGATTGCCTTCGAGAAGGAGAACGTCGCCTACATGGTGATGCTCGCCTTCGCCATTGCCTGCTCCGCCAACTTCCCGGTACTCTTCATGTCGGTGTTGTGGAAGGATTGCACGACCAAGGGTGCGGTGGCCGGTGGCATCGTTGGCCTCGTCCTCTCGGTAGGTCTGACGATCCTCTCGGCGTCCGTCTGGGAGGCCGTGCTGAAGAACCCGAAAGGGAGCGCCTGGTTCCCGTACTCGTCGCCGGCGCTGTTCTCGATGACCGCAGCCTTCCTGGTGATCTACCTGGTGTCGAAGATGGACAACAGCGCGCAGGCCAAGCTCGAGCGTTCGTTGTACCCGGCACAGAAGGTTCGCTCGGAGACGGGCCTCGGAGCCGCCACGGCATCGGGTCACTGAGAGGGGGCAACGCCCCAGGGCCGTGGCTGAGTCAGCCACGGCGCCGGCCCGGCAGGGGCAGGGAGGCGCCTTGCTGCTACCCTGCCACTGTCGGGCCTTTTCTCGACCGGCTGTCGGTCGTTCCGTCGCCAACCCGATGCGTGTGATTGGCAACCTTGTCGCCCGCCTGTTGCGAGTGGCTGAGCCGGCAGCCTCGGACTGTACTGCGAGCCCGTCGCGGATGTAGACTGCGGGGTCACCGCAGTCGCCTGCGGCACGGCCCAGCAGTGCCTCGCACTGACATCGCTTCATCCGACCCACCCGCAGCGAAGGGAACGACATGCAGACCAGTTTTGCCGACGGAATCCTCAATATCGCCATCACCGGGCCGCTGATCCGGATCGATTTCGGCACCGCCACGCCGACGACCAACGCCGATGGAAAGCAGGAAGTTCACCTGACCCCGACGCAGCAGGTAGTCATGCCGCTGGAGGGCTTCGTCCGTTCTTTCGGACTGCAGGAACAGATCGTCCGCAAGTTGATCGCCGACGGCGTGATCAAGGTCCAGGCGCCGCCACCGGCATCGGACCTGATCAACACTTCGGGCCTGACACAGTAGGTGGGCCAGGGGTCGAACGGCGGTGTTCGAGGTCGTCCTGGTTCACCCTGAAATCCCGCCGAATACCGGTAACGTCATCCGACTCTGCGCCAACGTCGGGGCGCGGCTGCATCTGGTGCAGCCGCTCGGCTTCGAACTCAGCGAGTACCGGTTGCGGCGCGCCGGCATGGACTATGCCGAGCTCACCGCGGTCTGCGTGCATGCCGACTGGGCGGGTTGCAGCGCGCGGCTGGCAGAGCTTTCGCCGGGCGCGCAGCGCTTTGCACTGACCACCAGGGGTCGCCCGCATTTCGCCACCGTCGGCTTCCGCGCCGGCGACGTACTCGTTTTCGGCTGTGAGACGAGCGGCCTGCCGGTCGGCATCCTTGCCGAGTTCCCTGCCGATCACCGCCTGCGGCTGCCGATGGTTGCCCATAACCGCAGCATCAACCTGTCGAACGCGGTTGCCATCACCGTTTATGAGGCCTGGCGGCAGATCGGCTACCGCGGTGCCGATTGAGCGGCACCGGACGGGAGCCTGCTAGGCGTCCTCGAAGACGATGTCGCGCTGCATCAGCGCAGCGACCCCTTCGATCGGGCTCATGCTGCCATCGAGCAGGGTGCACACCCAGTCGGTGATCGGCATGCGGACGCCGAGCGTTGCCGCGCGGCGCTGCACCTCGCGGGCTGCCGGCACGCCTTCGGCGACCTGCCCGAGTTGCTCGGTGATCTCGGCCAGCGGCTTGCCCGTGGCGAGCATCAGACCGACACGCCGATTGCGCGAGAGGTCGCCGGTGCAGGTCAGGATCAGGTCACCCATCCCCGAAAGGCCCATGAAGGTCTCGGGCCTGCCGCCCAGTGCCCTGCCGAAGCGGGTGATCTCGTGCAGGCCACGGGTGAGCAGCGCGGCGCGCGCATTCATTCCCAGCCCGAGGCCATCGCAGATGCCGGTGGCGATCGCCATCACGTTCTTCACTGCTCCGCCGACTTCCGCGCCGATGACGTCGTCGCCGGCGTAGATGCGCAGGTGCGGCCGGCGCAGATGGGCGGCGCAGAAGAGCGCGAACTCGGCGTCGGTCGAGGCAATGGTAACCACGGTCGGGAGCCCGCGCGCCAGTTCCTCGGCAAAGCTCGGCCCGGTCAGTGTGCCGCATAGACGCTCGCCCAGGACTTCCTGGACGACCTGGTGCGGCAGCAGGCCGGTGTCCCGTTCAAGGCCCTTGCACACCCACAGGAAGGGCGTTGCGCTTTCGCTGTCCCGCAGGTGCTGCAGCGTGCTGCGCAAACCGGCCAGAGGCGCCGCGATCAATATCAGGTCGGCATGGCGGGTCGCAGCGCCGACGTCGGCCGTGGCAGTCAGTGCTGGCGGGAAGCGATGACCCGGGAGGTAGCGCGTGTTCTCGCGCTCGCCCTGCATGCGACGAACCTGCTCGGCATCGCGCGCCCACAGGATGATCGAATGCGCATCGGCAAGAGCTATGGCGAGAGCGGTACCCCAGGCACCGGCTCCGAGAACGGTGATCTGCATGGCGCTTCCTCCTTCAGGTCAGGCTGGCCGGGCGAACGCTGAAGTCGCCGACAGGCGCCGCCGGCGTCGGTGTCGACTGCAGCAGCGCCGGAGAAAAGACCTCGGTCACCAGCACGGACTGTGTGCCGAAACCGAACTGCGAACGGCGTGCCCAGAGCGCTTGCGGGCTTGCCACAGGAAACTCGAGTGCCTGCACGGCCGGAACGAACAGGACGTGGCGGCGATCTAGCCGCCTGAATTTCATCGGGCCACGGCTGAAGCCGACATGGGCAAACAGCAACGCGCCGAGCGAACGCTCGCCAAGCCGCGCCAGCCAGCGGGTCAGCGGACCGCGCGGCCGGCAGGGCAGGACGGTATGCGCAAAGACGACGATGCGGCCGTCGCAGCTCAGTGCCACCTCGCGGACCCAGGCCAGCACGGCGGGCGGCAGTCCGAGCGCCTGCGCCTCATCGGCTGTCGGTTTGCATCGCTGCTGGCGCAGGACGCGCACGGCGAAACGCCCGCGCGACTGGATGCGTGCCGTCAGCGAACCGCGGTCACGCAGCCAGGGCAGGAACGGCGCGCTGTCGCCTGAGCGCATGATACGGTCTCGCCATTGCGGCCCGCCTGCCGCACTCATCCGCCGGGGTGCAGCCGGTAGGCGCGCCGCACCGTCGACCTCGTTGCGGTGGAATCTGCCTGCCGTACCGGGAGCGGGGCGGCGGGCGTTGCCGGGCCCATCGAGGCTGCCCGACGCATGCTCATCATGGCGCCGTCGACTAGCGAGGTGCCGGCGACTTCTCGATGCCGGCGATACGGGTTCCCGGTCTGATTCCCTTGTCGGCAAACCAGCCGAGGTTCATTTCGAGGGCGAAGCTTGCTGCCCTGGCTGCGCAATGGTTAGTCTCGCTCTCCGGTTGCATGTCCTCGATGTTCAGGATGTGGCCATCCCGGTCGAGGAAGGCCACCGACAGGGGCACGTAGGTGTTGCGCATCCACATGCAGTGGCGTTGTGGCTGGCGAAAGACGAACAACATGCCCTGACCAGCGGGCAGGCTGCGACGGTTCATCAGGCCTTGCATGCGTGTCGCATCGTTGGCGGCAACCTCGGCGTCGATCCGGTACATGCCCGCACTCAGTTCGATACGTGGCATCTGTGCCAGTGCCGGCACGGCCAGCAGCGGCACGGCGAGGGTGCCGGAGCAAAGCATGCTGCGTATCCACATCTCGCAGATCCTCACCGATCCGCCGCTGCGGCAGGCCCGCCGGCATCGACAGCAATGTCTTCCTCGCTGCCGTCGATCGTCACTTCTTCACCGCCTTGCTCCTGACCTTGTCCTGTGCTCTTGTCGCCGGACGGGGTTTGGCTGCCGTCTCCGGCTGGTAGGTCGTGACCTTTCCGGTTTTTCCTGCCCCAGCAGCAGCACGTGGTGACCGGTCGCCAGCCAGTCTCGGCTTGCCGGCGGCTGCCCTCGCCGGTTGTTCGGCGGCTGTCGGCCTGGCTGGGGTCTTCGCGCCTGCTTTCGGTGGCGTCCCGACGGCGGTCCCGAAGCTCACCTCGTCGTCCTCATGTTCGGCCGCTTTCGGTACTGCCGGGATCCCGGAAGCGGGCCATGCGAGCGCGATGGTGAGGCATGCGATTAGCGAGAAACGAGTTCTGCGGCAGCATTCGGCGTTCAATGGTTGGTCCTCACTCGGCAGCGGTCATGGGCGGGATGCTGGCCGCAGCTGGCTGATGCCCGCCAATTCCTGGCCACGCCCGGTTCCCGCGCACGCTGTCCCCGCGGAACGGTGGTTCAATGGCTTGTCCCCTCGGACCTGCTTATTTTATTCCACACGTTGTACTTTCCGACCGGTTTCCTTGCCGGTATGCGCTTGACTTCGCGCAGGGTCCTGGCGTCGATCACCAACAGCGCACCATCCATCTCCCAGAGGCTGGCCAGAGCGTAACGGCCATCGCGGGTGAATTCGACATGTGCCAGCGTCTGCCCCGGTTCGGCCCTGATCTGTGCCACCACCTCGAGGCTTTGCTTGTCGATCACCTGCAGGACGTTCCGGTTTTCCTTGCTCATCATCGAATCGGTGAAGGCGTAGCGCGAGTTCTCGTGACTGCGAAGGAAGAAGCCGGGGCCCAGGGTCGGGATGTGCTTGACGGTCTCGTATGTCTCGAGGTCGATGATGGTCACCAGTCCGGCATTGAGGTTGGGCGAGGCCATGACCGTCCGCTCGTGGCCGGCCGGGTCTTTCCACTTCCAGGTGATGCCCGATCCCAGGTGCGGCATTCCGGGCAGATCGAGTTCGGCGACCTTCTTTCGACCATCGAGGAAGATCACCTGCCCCTTGGTCGCCGAACGCGATGAACCGAGAATCTCGTCATAGCTCTGGGTAAAGAAGAAATCGTCGAGGTAGTCGGTGAGCAGCGTCCGCCGGGGGTGGAACATCCCCGGTTTGAAGGCGCCCTCCTTGTACTGGAAATCATGCACCAGACCTTCGGCGACCGGCTCGGCTGCCGGATCATAGCTCAGTTCCCAGGCCTCGGGAACGTCCTTCAGCGCAGCGATGAAGCTCTTGCGCGGTGCCGCATCATAGACTGCCGAGACGCGTGAGGTCTTGTCGCCGGCGGCGTTCCAGGTCGGAATGATCCTTGCCAGCGATAGATTGGCTGCGTCGAGGACGACCAGACTGTGCGGCAGATAGTTGGCGACGAGGACCCACTTGCCATCGCTGGAGACCGCTGCATTGCGCGTATTGAGCCCGGCCCGCACCTCGGCGACGACGACGAGGTTGTAGAGGTCGAACTTGCTGATCCAACCATCGCGCGAAGCGAAGTAGACGAAACGGCCATCCGGCGAGAACTTCGGCCCGCCGTGCAGGGCGTAACGACTCGGAAAGCGGTGCAGACGTTCCAGCCTGTCGCCGTCGAGCACCGAGATGTGATGGTCGCCGGTCTCGACGACGATGAAGAGGTTCAACGGATCGGCGCCCTTGAGCCCACGGCCCGGTCGCGCCGGCAGGCGGGCTGCGGCCGCGTCGAAGACGTGCGAGTCGCGGATCTCCTTCTCGCCCCAGACCGGGGCCGGAAGCACCGGCGTGTAGATCCACTCGGCCAGTCCTTGCAGTTCGTCGGCGTTCAGCTTGTCGGCAAAGCCCGGCATCTGCGTCGCCACCCGCCCGTCGCGGATGACGTTGAGCGCTTCCGGTTTGCGCAGACGTTCCAGATTTTCCGGCAACAGCGCCGGGCCGACGCCACCAAGGCGCGTCTCGCCGTGGCAGGCGGCGCAGTGCTCCTGATAGCGTGTCCGCACGTCGCCGGCAGCGGCGGTGCCGGCGACGGCAGCGAGGGCGACGAACAGGCATGGCCAGGAAAGGCGGTGCAGCAAGCTCATGATGCGCTCCGGATGGTGATGGTGCGGCTGTTGGCGACTCGCTCGGTACCCATGGCGACGCCGATCTCAGCGTCGTCGAGATAACAGCCGGGATCCTCGGCCCACGCGTCGCCCGTCAGCTGCTGGGCGCGGACGCGCGTGTTGCCGTTGCAGATGTCGAAGTGTACGCACTCTCCGCAGCGCCCGCCGACCTGGCGCGGGAAGCGCTTGAGGCCCGCCAGCAGCGGATCGGAGAGGTCCATCCAGATTTCGGAGAAGGGGCGCTGGCGAACATTGCCGAGACTGTGGTGCCACCACATGGTATCGGGATGCACATTGCCCAGGTTGTCGATGTTGGCGACGTTGACCCCCGATGAGTTGCCTCCCCATTGCACGAGCCGGGCACGAATGTTCGCTGCGCTTTCCGGGAAGCGCCTGCTGACCCAGTGCAGGAAGTAGACGCCGTCGGCGTCGTTGTTGCCGCTGGTGAACTCCTTCTGCAGTCCGCGTTCCTGGTACTGCCAGCAGGTTTCGAAGAGCAGGTCCATCGCCCACCGCGTCAGCTGGTGCCGGGCGTCCTGGCGGCGGTTCTTGTTGCCGCGACCGGCGTAGTTGAGGTGCGAGAAGTAGAAGCGGTCGATTCCCTCTTCCTCGACCAGGCGCAGCAACTGCGGCAGATCGTGCGCGTTCTCCTGCGTCATCGTGAAGCGGACGCCGATCTTCAGGCCGAGGTCGCGGCACAGGCGGATACCCTGCAGCGAGGCATCGAAGGCCCCGCTCATCTGCCGGAAACGATCATGCGTTGCACCTATCCCGTCGAGCGACACGCCAACGTAATCGAAGTCGCAGTCGGCGATGCGATCGATGTTGGCGGCGTCGATTAGGGTGCCGTTGGAAGACAGGCCGACATAGAAGCCGAGTGACTTGGCGCGGCGGGCGATGTCGAAGATGTCGGGGCGCAGCAGCGGCTCGCCGCCGGAGAGAATCAGCACCGGCACGCGAAAACGCCGCAGGTCGTCCATCACGGCGAACACCTCGTCGGTTGTCAGTTCGCCGGGGAAATCCCTGTCGGTGGAAATCGAGTAGCAGTGCTTGCAGGTCAGGTTGCAGCGCCGAACGAGGTTCCAGATGACGACTGGCGCTGGCGGGTTTTGCTTCGGTCCGGCTGGTCGCGGCGTCGAGAGTTCCTGCATGAATTGCGAGATGCGAAACATCCAGCGATCCTCAGATGAAATCGGGCCATTAGAGAGCAGCGGCGGCCAGCTGGCGTTGACGTGGATCAAGCGCTTGCCAGCGCCGGCGTTGGCGCCGTGACCGGCGTGGCAGGGCAGGCGCCGCGTCCATGCCGAACGCTGCGCTGCCTGTCAGCGGAGAACGCCCGTCGGTTTCAGCCGAAAGCTCCGGCCTGTGCGTAGGCCATGACGCTGAATACGGCCCCGGTGCCGCCGAGCACCACCATCAGCCCATAGAAGATGTTGCGCATCCGCTCGCCCTTCAGGATCAGGCTGACAGCGCCCATGACGAGGCAGATCTGCAGAAAGAAGGTGGCGATGTCGAAGGTGTCCCCGGCTGCGCCCAGCATCTTGGCTTCCGCTTCCCATTCGCGGGCGCCCTTGACGGTGCCGAGCTTGCCGTCCTCTTCAAGAACCCAGTTCTCCTGCCCGACGGCGGCCGAGCCCAGGAGGATCTCCTTGCGCTCCTTCTTGTAGCGGGCGATGTCCTTGTCGAGCGTCGCCATCAGGGTGCCCATGCGGGCTTCGCTTTCGGGAGGAATCACGCGCGACTCCAGGAGTATCCGCAGCATGTCGCACTGCCCTTCGACCAGTGACTGCTTGATCCCCTTCGCCTGAAACCAGTCGAAGGCATTCGCCTTCTGGTTGTGAGCGATGATCTCGTCGTCCCCGTACTTGCCGGCTCCGAGGTCGTTTATCGCCAGCACTGCTGCCAGAACAGCCAGCGTCAGGCCACAGAGCACCTCGAAAGTGCTGGACTTCTCGCTTTCATCACTCATCGTGCGTCTCCTCTTCTGATCGCTATGTGAAGGGCGAATTCTAGCGAAGGTGCGCCTCTTGTTGCCGGGAAAAGCGCTGCCCGCCGCCATGCCTGATGCGACGATGGACAGCCGGGCAATCCGGCGTGGAGCGGGCTGCGCTTGTCTGGCAGTGTCGTTTCGGCAACTGTGCGTGAAATCCTTGGCGGCGTCTGGTAGTGTGGGGGCTCGTCCATCACGATCCGGGGTTCTGCCGATGCTCGCATCCATTGCTCTTGACGACTGGATGACCGGCCGTTCGCGGAGCACACCGTGGAGGCCAATGCGGGACCGGGTGAGGCGATCTCTCGCATGCAGAAGCACCGGCAGAAACCGACCCTGTTCCTGCGGGTGCCCGGCGCCTCACTCGCCAACGACACTTGCGAGCGGGTCCTGATGAAGGCGATCCTGCACCAGAAGAACGCTCTGTTCCATCGCACCTTGAATGGTGCGCGGGTCGGTGACCCCTACATGGGCCTGATGCATACCGCAGAACTGAACCGGCGTGAAGCTGGTGCGGCTCGGCAAGAGCGGCACAGGCAAGATCACACAACTCGATACGCTGCTGGATCGTTCCAGCATTGCAGCAGCCAATGAACGATTTTTTGCTACACTCCGCCGGTGGACCGGCAGGCAGCATTGGCGGTCCCCATCCGGCTTCGGCAGGAACAGGCTGAGGTCGAGAAGGCGAAAAAAGGTGGCGGGGAGCACCTGGTGCAGTTTCAGGTGCTCCCCGAGTCCGGCTGAAGCCGGAACTCCAAGACCATAAAAGGAGAACAGCATGCGCAGTCTAGGATGGCGGGCTTACAGACAGCTTACGGAAGTGGCCGCGGGGGCTTGATGCCATGCGCATCCTGCTTGCCGAAGACGACAGGATCATTGCCGATGGTCTCTGCCGGTCCCTGCGCCATGGTGGCTATGCGGTCGACTGTGCCGAGAACGGTATCGACGCGGAGACGGCACTGTTGACCAATGCCTATGACCTGCTGATTCTTGATCTCGGCCTGCCCAAGCTGCCCGGCCTCGATGTGCTGCGGCGGCTGCGGGCGCGCAAGGCGAACACACCGGTATTGATCCTGACCGCGCTCGACGCGATCGACGACCGGGTCAGGGGCCTCGATCTCGGTGCCGATGACTACATGGCGAAACCGTTCGAGCTGGCCGAGTTGGAGGCTCGCGTACGCGCGCTGAGTCGCCGCTCGTCGGGGACGACGAGAGTAATGGAGTGCGGGACGCTGACCTTTGACCAGACCGACCGCTGCGCATTGATCAATGGCGAGAGGCTCGATCTGTCTGCGCGTGAACTCGGTATCCTGGAGATATTGCTGACGCGCGCCAACCGTCTCGTCAGCAAGGACCACCTCGTCGATCACCTATGTGGCTGGGGCGAGGAAGTGAGCCACAATGCCATCGAGGTCTATGTTCACCGCCTGCGCCGCAAGCTGGAATCGACTGGTGTCAACATCATCACCATGCGCGGGCTGGGCTATTATCTTGAGAAGCCTGCGGACGAGAGACGGCCCTGACATCCAGCGGTCGCTGTTCGGCGAGATTCTCGACTGGATGCTGGCGCCGCTGCTGTTCGTGTGGCCGATCAGCATCGCGCTGACACACTACTTTGCCAACAATGTCGCAAGCTATCCTTACGATCAGGCTTTGCGCGAGCACGTGGCGGCTCTCTCGCGGCAGGTCAGTTTCGTCGATGGTGAGGCGCATCTGGCGCTGCCGGGATTGGCGGAGGTATTTCTGCGGGCGGATGAGATCGACACCGTGTACTTCCACCTGCTGGATCCTGACGGCAGGCTGCTGGCAGGTGACCCGGAGTTGCCCGCGCCGGCGAACCCGGGCGGACTGGCGCGTGGTGAGTTCGGCGAAGCACAACTGCGCGATGACGAGTACCGCGGCCAGCCGATGCGGATCGCCTACCTCTACCTGCCGCAGCCGGGTGAGCCGGGTGCATCGGGAGAACGTCGCGGGGTACTCCTCGAGGTTGGCGAGACGACCGAGAAGCGTGCGCAACTGGCCAACAAGATCATCGCCAGCGTCATCGTGCCGCAGTTCGTCATCATCCCGCTGGCCGTCGTCCTGGTGTGGTTCGGGTTGTCACAGGGCCTGCGCCCGCTGACCCGGCTGCGCAACCGCATCGAAGCGCGCCGCGAGGCCGACCTGTCACCGATCTCGCTGGGCCGCGTTCCTGAGGAACTGCGGCCGCTTACCGAAGCGTTCAACTCCATCCTCGCTCGCATGCAGCAGAACGTCAGTGCCCAGCGGCGCTTCATCGCCGACGCCGCGCACCAGATGCGGACTCCCCTGACAGGGCTGAAGACGCAGGCGCAGCTGGCGATGCGTGAGACCGATCCAGGCGAACTGAAACATGCGCTCAGGCAGATCCTGACTGGGGCTGATCGCGCCTCGCACCTGGTCGACCAACTGCTGGCCCTGGCACGCGCCGAAGCCAGCGATCGTGCCCAACAAGCCCTGCTGACGCTGGACCTCGATCATCTGTTGCGCGAGGTCGTCGAAACCTGGGTCATCCGTGCACTCGAGAAGCGCATCGACCTTGGCTACGAGCGTGCCGGCAAGGTGCTGATCGACGGCAATGCCTTCCTGCTGCGCGAGATGATCAACAATCTGCTGGACAACGCGCTGCGCTATACGCCGGTCGGCGGGCGGGTCACCGCAAGGGTCGCAGCCCTTGGCGATTTCGTCGTGCTCGAGATCGAGGACAGTGGGCCTGGGATTTCCGAGGACGAGTCACTCAAGGTCTTTGATCGGTTCTACCGCGGCGAAGGAACCGGCGTGGAAGGTAGCGGCCTTGGTTTGGCGATTGTCCGCGAGATCGCGGAAGTTCACAAGGCGGCGGCGAGCTTGCGGCCGAAAGCGCGGGGCGTCGCCGAAGGGGAAGCGGACGGTTGTGTCGCCCGCATCGTCTTTCCCGCCCACCGCCCGCCGCGACAGCCGCTGCAGGAACCGGTGCAGACGGGTTTCGCCTGACAAGTCGTGCATGTGGATTGGACGAATCGTCGTGATCGGCCCGCAATCAAGAGGCGAGCCAACGACGCGACCCGCCGGTTCGGGGAATCGTCACCCTTGCACGTTCCTCTTCAGCGTCGCCGGCCGGCCGACGATGGCGCGAGCCATGGGGGCGCTCAGGCAAGTGTGCGCAGGTAAGCCGGAGCACACTCGATGACGAAATCCCAGAAGGCGCCCAGCGCGGGAGTCAGATGTTTGCTCTTGTGACGGACGATGTGCCAGCGACGCATGACTGGGGTGCCCTCAACATCGAGAACATGCAACCGGCCGGCAGCCAGCTCAAGGCCAAGCGTATGGGCCGAAATGAAGCTGATCCCCAGGCCAGCCACGACGGCCTGCTTGATTGCTTCGTTGCTGGCCATTTCCATGCCGATTCGGGGCCGGATCGCGTGTTCGTGAAAGAACTCTTCCATTGCCGAGCGCGTGCCCGATCCGGCCTCGCGGACGATCAACGTCTCGTCTGCGAGGTCCTCGACCGCCAGGCAGGGAGCACCGACGAGCGGGTGTTCCCTGCCGGCGACGATCACCAGTGGATGTGGTGCAAAGGCGACGGCAATGGCGTCCAGGTCCGCTGGAGGGCGCCCCATGATCGCCAGGTCAACCTCGTTGTTGGCGAGCAGACGACTGACCGTTGCACGGTTGTCGATCAGCAGTCGAAGGCGGACGTCGGCTTGCGCCTTGCGGAATTCGGCCAGCAGACCCGGGGCAAAGTACTCCGCCGTACTGGCGACGGCGACCGCAATCCGCCCACCCTTGAGTCCCTTGAGTGCCAGCAGGGCCTCGTCCGCCTCCTTCAGTGACTGCAGGATCTGGCGCGTGTGAGCCAGCAGGATTTCGCCCGCTTCGGTAAGAAATACCCGCTTGCCAATTCTCTCGAAGAGCAGCGTGCCGCTCACGTCCTCGAGTTGCTTGATCTGCAGGGATATCGCCGCATGCGTCAGATGCAGCTTCTCCGCTGCACGGGCAAAGGACAGATGGCTTGCTGCGACCGAGAAGATCTGGAGCTGGCGTATCGTGGCATTTCTCATTGATTAGCTTTCGTTAAACAACTGTGGAAGTACGTTTAACTTTATATTTTGTTTGTGGCCGCTAGAATGGGCCCAGTCACAGCCCGAGCTGAATTCGTGATTCCTGGAGCAAGCCCATGTTATGCGGACGGACCAACGTTAACAAGTTTCTGGTTGAAGAGCAGCGACGCAACCCGGCCTTGATCGGTGACGTGTCGATGCTCATCAGCGACGTCGTGCGCTCCTGCAAGACGATCGGTCAAGGGGTCTCGCGTGGTTCCCTGGCGGGTGTCCTTGGCGATGAGGGCAGCCGCAACGTGCAGGGCGAGGTGCAGAAGAAGCTCGACGTACTGGCCAACCAGGCTTTCCTGCACCACTGCGAATGGGGTGGGCACCTGCGGGCGATGGCATCGGAGGAGATGGAAGACATCCACCCGATTCCCCCTGAACACCCTCGCGGCAACTACCTGCTGGTCTTCGACCCACTCGACGGCTCTTCCAACATCGACGTCAATCTGTCGGTTGGCAGCATCTTCTCGGTCCTCCGCTGTCCCGACCATACCACGGGGCAGCCGCCGACAGCAGCCGATTTCCTGCAGTGTGGCAGTCGTCAGGTGGCGGCCGGCTACGCGATCTACGGCCCGTCGACGATGCTCGTACTCACCGTCGGCAATGGCACGCACGGCTTCACCCTCAACCGCGACATTGGTGAGTTCCTCCTCACCCATCCCGATCTGGTGATCTCGCCCGATACCCGTGAGTTCGCGATCAACGCTTCCAACGAGCGTTTCTGGGAACCACCGGTGCAACGCTACGTTGCCGAGTGCCTGCAAGGCAAGAGCGGCGTCCGCGGCAAGGATTTCAACATGCGCTGGGTGGCATCGATGGTTGCCGAGGTGCACCGCATCCTCATGCGCGGCGGTGTCTTCATGTATCCCAGGGACAGCAAGGATCTGTCGAAACCCGGCCGCCTGCGTCTGTTGTACGAGGCCAATCCAATGGCCATGATCGTTGTCCAGGCCGGTGGCCAGGCTTCGACGGGCGACGAGCGGATCCTCGAAGTGCAGCCGACCAGCCTGCACCAGCGAGTGCCCGTGATTCTCGGTTCGCGCAACGAGGTCGAGCGGATCGAGCGTTACCATCGCGAACATGCATGCGGCGAGGATCAACCGTTCCGCTCGCCGCTCTTCTCGACCCGGACCCTTTTCCGGGATGACTGAGCCGTGGTGATGCGAAATCTTCACGAGCGGGTCGCGATAGCGGGTGAGTGCGAGGCAGGGACGGGACGGATCGACTGGAGCGGCACGGAGCGAGGTCGTCGGCGACGTCGCTGACTGGCGCTGCAGCAGATTCATCAACAACCAACGGGATCGACGGGCGGAGTCCGGCGATCCCACATCAACCCGCGGAGTCACTCCTCATGTCGATCAGGAATCCAGTCATCGCGATCACCGGCTCGTCCGGCGCCGGCACGACCTCGGTCACGCGATCGTTTCAGCACATTTTCCGGCGTGAACGACTCAACGCCGCGATCATCGAAGGTGACAGTTTCCACCGTTACGATCGCGAGGGAATGCGTCAGCAGATGGCTGAGCGCGCTCTCGCCGGCGACCACCATTTCAGCCATTTTGGCCCCGAGGCCAATCTGCTGTCTGAACTCGAGGGCCTGTTCCGTGACTACGGCGAGACGGGTCGCGGCAAGAGCCGCCACTACGTGCACGATGAAGACGAAGCCCTGCGCTACGGTGCGCCACCGGGAACCTTCACCGACTGGGCCGAACTGCCCGCCGGCACCGATCTGCTCTTCTACGAAGGGCTGCACGGCGCGGTCACGACCGACACCGTCGACGTCGGCCGCCACGTCGATCTCTGCGTCGGCGTCGTGCCGATCATCAACCTCGAGTGGATCCAAAAGCTCCACCGTGACAAGGCGCAGCGCGGTTACTCGACGGAGGCGGTGATGGACACGATCCTGCGCCGGATGCCGGATTACATCAACTACATCTGTCCGCAGTTCTCGCGCACGCACGTCAACTTTCAGCGCGTGCCGACGGTGGACACCTCGAATCCCTTCATTGCCCAGGACATTCCCACGCAGGACGAGAGCATGCTGGTGATCCGCTTCGCGAATCCGCGCGGGATCGACTTCTCCTACCTGTTGAGCATGTTGCACGATTCCTTCATGTCGCGGCCGAACATCATCGTCTGTCCCGGCGGCAAGATGGGGCTGGCGATGCAGATCGTCTTCACGCCGATGATCCTGCAACTCATGGACCGCAAACGCCGGCATCGCTGACAGCGAGCCGCGCCAGCGCCCAAACATGCCCTGATCGAAGAAGGAGATCGTCTTGCCCACCGAGTCCCGCAAGTTCCGCCGGCGCTGTGCCAACGCACTGCGTTTTCTCGCCATCGATGCCATCCATGTGGCGAACTCCGGTCATCCCGGCATGCCGATGGGCATGGCCGACATTGCCGAGGTGCTATGGCGACGCCACCTCAAGCACAATCCGGCCAATCCGGGCTGGGCGAACCGTGATCGCTTCGTCGTCTCCAACGGTCACGGATCGATGCTGCTCTACGCCCTGTTGCACCTGTCTGGCTACGATCTGTCGATCGCCGACCTGCAGTGCTTCCGGAAGCTGCATTCGAAGACACCCGGGCACCCCGAGTTCGGTGTGACGCCCGGTGTCGAAACCACCACCGGACCTCTCGGTCAGGGCCTGGCCAACGCGGTCGGAATGGCAGTCGCCGAACGGTTGCTGGCGGAGAGCTTCAACCGGCCCGGACACCAGGTCGTCGATCACCATACCTATGCCTTCGTCGGTGATGGCTGCCTGATGGAAGGCGTATCGCATGAGGCCTGTTCGCTGGCAGGGCGACTGTCACTGTCGAAGTTGATCGTCTTCTACGACGACAACGGAATCTCGATCGACGGTCACGTGCAGCCCTGGTTCGCCGACGATACGGCCAAGCGCTTCGAAGCCTACGGTTGGCGCGTGCTGCCCCACTGCGATGGCCACGACGTCGATTCGATCGAAGCCGCGATCCGCGTCGCCAGGACCGCCACCGGGCGACCGACGCTGATCTGCTGCAAGACGATGATCGGTTTTGGCTCACCGAACAAGGGCGGCACGCACGACGTCCACGGCGCCCCACTGGGCTCCAGCGAGATCGCCAACACGCGACGCCAGCTCGAGTGGCCATACCCTGCCTTCGAGGTTCCGGCCGACGTGCGGGTGGGTTGGGATGCACGTGGCAAGGGCGAGGCTGCCGAGTATGCGTGGGACGCCGGTTTCGCCGCCTATCGCGAAGCCTTTCCGGAACTGGCACGCGAGTTCGAGCGTCGGATGCGGGGCGACCTGCCTGCCGACTGGAACGTGCACGTGGCAGCGTTGCTTGAGCGTTGCTCCAGGCAGGCAGGCGCGGTCGCGACGCGCAAGGCATCGCAGGAAGCCATCGAGGACCTTGCGCCGACCCTGCCTGAACTGCTCGGCGGTTCGGCGGACCTGACCGGTTCGAACCTCTGCAGCTGGACTGGAACCCGACCCGCCAACCGCGAGGCCGCCGGCAACTACATCAACTATGGCGTGCGCGAGTTCGCCATGACGGCAATCGCCAACGGCATTGCGCTGCACGGCGGCTTCATCCCCTATACGGCGACCTTCCTCGTCTTCTCGGATTACGCGCGCAACGCCATCCGTCTCGCAGCGCTGATGAAGCAGCGGCAAGTGATGGTCTATACGCACGACTCGATCGGATTGGGCGAGGATGGTCCGACACACCAGCCGATCGAGCAGGCGGCGTCGCTGCGTCTGATCCCGGGCCTCGATGTCTGGCGTCCGGCCGATTCCGTCGAGACTGCCGTTGCCTGGGTCGCCGCCCTCGAACGTGCTGACGGTCCTTCGTGCCTTCTTCTTTCGCGCCAGAACCTGCCGGCCCTGTCGCGACCACCGGAGCAGATCGCCGACATCCGGCGCGGCGGCTATGTCCTGCGCGAAGCGGCGGCCGGTGATGCGCGACTGATCCTGCTGGCGACGGGCTCAGAAGTCAGCCTCGTTCTGGAGGCGCAGGCCGTGCTGTCGCAGCAGGGCATCCCGGTTCGTGTCGTCGCCATGCCCTGCAGCGAGCGTTTCGATCGGCAGCTGCCAGCGTATCGCCGCCAGGTTCTGCCGCTGGCGACGCCGATACTGGCCGTCGAGGCCGGGCATCCCGATCTGTGGTGGAAGTACGTGGGCACGGCTGGCGCGGTGATCGGCATCGACCGCTTTGGCGAATCGGCGCCGGCGGCCGATCTTTACCAGTTCTTCGGCATTACCGTGGACGCGATCGTGGCGCGCGCGCGGAACCTGTGCGGCTGGGCCCCCGGCTGACACCTGGCTGCCCGTCCGCCTTGTGGACCTTCAGCGGCCGCCGGCGAAGACCCGCAGTCGCTGATTCAGGCTCAGTGAGCCGACCTGCGGCAGATCTGCCAGAAGCGCGGCGATGTCCTTCTCGAGTCTCGCCAAGGCGGCGCTGTCCGTGGGAATGCCAGCCGCCAGAAGGATCTCGGCCTCGACCCGGCCGCCGAGATAGTGCAGCACGACGTGCTCCGGGGCGGGAAGCCCGACGAACGCGGGCGCCAGGTGCTTCATCAGTTCGTCGCGGTCGGGCAGCCCGTGGCTTGCCAGGTCATGATCGAGATCGTCCTCGACGTCCACATGGACGAGCACGTCCGCCACCGCCGAGTGGCTCTCGAGCACCCGCTTGCGCGTCATTTCGGCGATCCGGTGCCCTTCCGAGACACTGACCCGCGGCTCGACACAGACGTGGGCATCGACCAGCGAACGATGCGCCATGCGCCTCGTCCGCAGTTCGTGCAGGCTGCTGACGCCGGGGGTATCGACGATGACCTGGCGGATGCTGTTGACCTCGTCGATCGACAACCCGGTGTCGATCAGTTCCTGTACCGCCTCCCAGGCGAATACCGTCCCCATGCGAACGATCATGAAGCCGACGATCACGGCGGCAACCGAGTCGGCGAACGTGTAGCCGAGAAGATTGCCGACGATGCCGATGGCAACGACGAGCGACGATGCCGCATCCGAGCGGGCATGCCAGGCGTTGGAGATCAGCATTGGTGACCGCAGGCTCTCACCGACATGCAGCATGTAGCGGAACAGTCCTTCCTTGGCGGCCAGCGCGACGATGGCTGTCCATAACGCCATTGGTGCCACCGGCGGCAGGTCCTCGAGCGACTGCAGCTTGACGCCGGCACTCCAGATGATTCCCGCGCCGGTCAGTGCCAAGATGGCACCCAGTGCGAAGGAGGCTGCCGTTTCGATGCGCGCATGGCCGTAGGGGTGGCTTTCGTCAGCCGGATCCTTGCTGTGGTGCGCCGCGAACAGGACGAGAAAGTCGCAGACGAGGTCGGAAAGCGAGTGCAGTCCATCAGCGATCAGGCCTTGCGAGTGGGCAACGATGCCCGCAACGACCTGCGCGCCGGTCAGCAGAATGTTCACCAGGACGCTGACCCAGGTCACCCGTTGCGTCATGGCGTGTCGCTCGGGGTGGTCGTAGGCAACCGCCGGTTCGTCGTCCAGGATGCTCATGCGTTCCTCCCCAGTCGTTGATCCTTGCTCGCGATTCTACAGTCGATGGCGCGGCACCGTCTCGTCGTGGCCCGGCCGCAGGCGCCGCGCGGCGCTGCCGGGCCGGCAGTCTCGCTGCTCGACGTTAATGCAGGCTTAAGGCGGCAGCCCACCTCCGCTACAATCGCGAACTTTGACCGGGAGCGGCGACGCGCGGTGTTCCCACTTGCATCGCCTTCTCTGGCCCAACGAACACTTGCGGCGGAACTTCAATGAATGTCCTGATCACCCCGGTCAGCGCGGCAGACGTCGATTCGCTGATCGCCCTGGCGCGGCAGGTTTGGCAACGGACCTACCCGGGAATCATCAGCCAGGAGCAGATCGAATACATGCTTGCACAGCGCTACGGTCGAGACCGCCTGCTGGCCGAACTGGAGGAGCCGGGAATCTGGTGGGACAAGGCGACAGTGGGCGGTTGCCTGGCGGCCTTTTCATCCTGCATCGTCATGGCTGGCGGGAGCGAGATGAAACTCGACAAGCTTTACGTCGACCCGCTGCGGCAGCATGGCGGCATCGGTGGCCGGCTGATCGAGGAGGTCGAGCGCCATGCGCGCGTCGCCGGCTGCCGGGCGCTCATCCTGGCCGTCAATAAGAGCAATGAGCCTGCCATTGCCGCCTACCGCCGGTACGGTTTCGTCGTCCGCGATTCGGTCTGTGTCGACATTGGCCACGGCTTCGTCATGGACGACTTTATAATGTTCAGGTCACTGCCGCCTGGGGCAGGCTTCCTGTGAACGCCAATGCTGCTTACCTTCGTCAAGATGCACGGTCTCGGCAACGATTTCGTCGTCCTTGACGGTGTGCGCCAGTCGCTCGAGTTGAACCGAGAGCAGCTGCGCCGGCTCGCCGACCGGCATTTCGGCGTCGGCTGCGACCAGGTGTTGCTCGTCGAGGCGCCGACACGGCCCGGAGTGGACTTTCGCTATCGAATCTTCAATGCCGATGGCGGCGAGGTTGAACAGTGCGGCAACGGGGCTCGCTGTTTCGTCCGTTTCGTGCACGAGCAGGGGCTGACGACGCGCCGCCAGATCCGCGTCGAGACGATCAGTGGCGTGATCGTCCCGTGCCTCGAAGAGGATGGTTCGATCACGGTCGACATGGGGCCGCCGGAGTTCCTGGCCGACCGGATTCCGTTCGTCAGCGACGTGGATGATGTTCTGCAGCCCCTCCGGCTCGCCGACGAGGAGATCGTGATCACCGCTGTCGGCATGGGCAATCCGCACGCCGTGCAGCTCGTCGACGATGTCGATAGGGCGCCGGTCGAGCGTCAGGGTCCGGCCATCGAGTTCCATCCGCGCTTCCCGCAGCGTGTCAACGCCGGTTTCATGCAGGTGATCGACCGACACGCGATTCGCTTGCGGGTCCATGAGCGCGGTGCGGGCGAAACGCTGGCCTGTGGCAGCGGTGCCTGTGCGGCGGCAGTGGCCGGAATTGCGCGTGGCCTGCTGGATTCCCCCGTCCGCGTCGCCACGCGAGGAGGTGAGCTGCTGGTCGCCTGGTCGGGCAAGGATGCTCCGGTTTTCATGACCGGCCCGGCAGTGACAGTATTCAAGGGAGAGATCGAGTTATGAGAGCGGAAGAGGTCGCGCGCTACCTGCAGGACAATCCACATTTCTTCGAGCAGCACGCCGATGTGGTGGCCAACATCGTCGTGCCGCATCCGCATGGTGGTCGGGCAATCTCGATCACCGAGCGACAGATGCTCGCGCTGCGCGACAAGAACCGGCAGCTCGAGGGCAAGATGGGCGAGCTGCTGCAGTTTGGCGAGGAGAACGATGTGCTCGGCGCCAAGATGCATCGGCTGGCGGTCGGGATGATCGCGGCGCGGAGCTTCCAGGCGGTGCTGCACACGCTCAACCTCCATCTGCGCGATGACTTTGCTGTACCGCATGTTGCCGTACGTCTCTGGCGGCACCCCGAGGGCCGTGAGGAATTGCCGGAGTTTGCGGAAGTCGGTGAGGAACTGCAGGCTTTCGCGGAAACTCTGGTGCAACCCTTCTGCGGTTCGACCAGTGGCTTCGAAACCTCGTCCTGGTTCGGTGAAGCCGCCAGGCACGTGCGGTCGCAGGGACTGATCGCGATCCGCGATGGCGGCGCCACGCGGGGAATGATCGCGCTTGGCAGTGAGGATTCCGAGCGCTTCTATGCCGGCATGGGAACGATCTACCTCGAGCGTCTCGGCGAGATGGCAGCGGCAGCGTTGGCACGCGTCCTCGGAACCGACACGGGATCCTGAATGAACGCGGGCGACAACGCGGCGAGTGTTCGCTGCTACCTCGAAGAACTCGCACAGCAACGGCGATCATCGGTGCATACGATCAGAAGCTACCGTCACGACCTCGGACTCCTTTGCCGCTTCCTCGGCGAGTTGCCTGGCGAAGCCGGTCTGGCCAGCGTGCAGCCGCATCACATACGCCGTTTCGTCGCGCAGTTGCACGTGTGCGGGCTCGGCGGCCGGTCGCTGGGCCGTACGTTGTCCGCCTGGCGTGGTTTCTATCGCTGGCTCGGCCAGCGCGGACAGGTGAACCACAACCCTGTCGATGGCGTCCGTCCGCCGAAGAGTCCGCAGGCGCTGCCCAAGGTGCTTTCGCCTGACGAAGCGAATCGGCTTCTTGCGGCAGGGAGCGAAAACGTGCTGCAACTGCGCGACCAGGCAATCTTCGAGCTCTTCTATTCGTCGGGGCTGCGCCTGGGTGAGTTGGCCGGGCTCGATCTGTCATGCCTCGAAGAACTGCTGGCCGGAGAGGTGCGGGTGCTCGGCAAGCGCAACAAGCCGCGCATCGTGCCTGTCGGCAGCAGGGCGAGGCTGGCGGTGGCAGATTGGGCGGCGCAGCGCTCGAGCCTGGCGGCGGAAGACGAAGCGGCCCTCTTCGTCAGCCAGCGTGGCACGCGCCTCGGTGTGCGCATGATCCAGTTGCGCCTGCAGCGTCGTGGCCTGGCGCAGGGTCTGCTTGCGCGTGTGCATCCGCACATGTTGCGCCATTCCTTCGCCTCGCATGTCCTGCAGTCCTCGGGAGATCTCCGTGCCGTGCAGGAGATGCTCGGTCATGCCAGCATTGCCTCGACGCAGGTCTACACGCACCTCGACTTCCAGCACCTGGCTGCCGTCTACGATCAGGCACATCCGCGTGCCAAGCGCAAACCGAGTTGACCGGTGAGCAAGGTCATCGGCCTGATACGGATCATCGAGCCAATGGTATTCGAGGCCTATCGCGGCGAAGTGGGCAGGACGGTTGCGGAGTTTGGCGGCCGAATCCGCTGTCGCGGTTCGGTGACAGAGGTGTTCTGGAACGAACTGGGCTGCGAAGGCTTCGAGGCAGTGGTCGAACTCGAGTTCGACCGACTCGAGGACGCGCGGGCCTGGGCGACCAGCGAGAGCTATGGCAAGCTGCTGGAAGTGCGAAGCAGGGCAATGCGAGTGACGCTGTTTGCTGCCGAGTAGCTCCTCCTGAAGCTTCCTGGGCTTGCCGAGCCGGCTTCCGCCCTTGTTCCAGGATGCCAAGAGTCTGCGGGGTTCCTGTTCGGGCATGATGTGGCAGGTGCCAGCAAATCGTCGTCAGCGTGTCCGGATAGGGTCTGGGAGCGCGTGAGCTGCAGGGCGCGGGGCGGTGTTGAGCAGTTGAGCAACGCGGCCGAGTGGCCGCGCTGTCCCGGAGCCACTCGGATCGTCCCTGGTTGCCATGCCGGCTGCGCCCGCGACTGGATCGCCATCGCCGACGCGCGCTGCCATGCTCCAGGCGGCGTAACGTGCGCGGAATTGCCGGCGAGCAGGCCAACGGCTGTCCGGGAGAGTGGAAACGCGCTGCGCGAGACGATCAGGCGGGCGAAGCCGGATCACCCTTCGGCCCTGGTGCCCCCTTCGGCCCGGTCGCCCCCTTGGCACCGGCAGGTCCGGGCGGACCTTCCCCGCCTTGCGGCCCCGCTGGTCCGGCTGGTCCGGTCGGGCCCGCCGGACCAGCCGGACCAGCCGGACCCGGGTCTCCTTTGGCTCCGCTTGGACCGGTCTTGCCTTGTGGACCAGCCGGTCCGCGACTTCCCGGCGGTCCAGCAGGACCCTCCTTGAGCTTGAGTTGTGCGAGTTCTGCCTCGATTGCCGCGACTCGATCGTGCAGGGCCTGCAACGGATCAACGGCAGATGCTTCGTGGGACGCGGCCTTGGCTGCCGCAGACTTCTTCCTGTCCTTTTTCTTCGACATCTCTGGTCTCCTCTCATCAACAGGGTGCGCGGAGCAGCGCTGGGAAAGTCTCCGCTACGGACTAGAACATGGAAACCCGAGCCGGTCAACGGCTTGCTGTCTGTCATGTTCGATGCCGGACGGCTATGACATTCGTTTCGCTGCGGCTGCCTGCGGGAACCGGCGTTCGGCGGCAGGTTGAACGCAGTCTCCGACCCCGCCACGCCTGCATCGCTCGGCATGAGGATCATCATCTGCCGGTGCCCTGCAGTTTCCGGGAAAGCCTGGCGAGCGGACTGGTTCCGCCTTGCTTGCCGCCTGGGCCGTGAGGTATCGCACGGAGCCCGCTGCCCGCCTCGGTATAATCGATTCCGAACCCCTGCCGCAAGCGAGGCTGGTGGGCGTTGAACGCACTGGAGACGAAATGGATATCACAAGCGAGGTGGTTTCAGTTCTTGACGAGGTGTTGAGCCTGAATGGAAGGGCGCGGACGTTTTCGCTCGATACTCCGCTTCTGGGCGCGCTTCCCGAGCTCGACTCGATGGCGGTGGTGGCGTTGATCACGAACCTGGAGGAACGCTTCGGCTTCTGCGTCGACGACGACGAGATGGACGGTTCGGTCTTTGCTTCGCTGGCAAGCCTGGTCGATTTCGTCACTCGCAAGATGGGCGGCTGAACTCGCCTGCAGATGGCCCTCGAAGCTTTTTTTCTGCCGGCCAACCCCGGACAGCGCTTCGCGCTGCTGCACTGGCCGGACCATGCGTGCAAGCTCAGTGGTGCCGTCGTATTCGTGCCCCCATTCGCCGAGGAACTCAACAAGTCGAGACGGATGGTGGCCTTGCAGGCACGGGCGATGGCGGCTGCGGGATACGCCGTCCTGCAGATCGACCTGCTGGGCTGTGGCGACAGTTCCGGTGATCTGGTCGATGCCTCTTGGGAAGCCTGGCTTGACGACGTGGAACTCGCCTGCGCCTGGTTGCAGCAGCGGACCAGAGCACCGCTGTGGTTGTGGGGCCATCGCACGGGCTGCCTGCTGGCCAACGAGGCAGCCAATCGGATGCAGTGCGCGGTTGACCTTCTGTTCTGGCAGCCCGTCCTCGTTGGCAAACAGTACCTGCAACAGTTCCTGCGTCTGAAGTTGGCGGCAGAGCTGGCTGGAGGTGACGGCAAGGGCGTCATGGAGGCGTTGCGTCAGCAGTTGCGACAGGGGCAGCCGGTCGAGGTCGCTGGTTACATGTTGCCAGCGGCCGTGGCGGACGGGCTGGAGAAGGCCGAATTGCTCTTGCCGCATCGTTCGGGCCGGGTCGAATGGATCGAGATCTCGAGTCGCCATGATGCCGGCTTGTCACCTGCCGCAGTTGCCCGCCTGACGCAATGGCGGGCGGCAGGGCAGGAAGCGCGCGGCACGGTTGTGAATGGCCCTGTCTTCTGGCAGACCAGCGAGATCAGTGAATGCAACGCGCTGCTGCAGGCCAGCCTGTTGGCGATGCAGCAGGCTCCGGCAACATGAGCGTCGTCGAACAGGCTGTGCTCTTCCCTTGCGAAGGCGACCAGTTGGTCGCTGTCGTCGCGGCGCCCTGGCACGCGCCAAGCGCTGCAGGCGCCGGCAGTGAGCCTGGCAGCGACCGGTGCGACGGCATCCCCGGGACCGATGGACTCGCAACGACCGCTTCGCGAGATCTGCCTGTGCCCGAGTGCGGTGTCCTGATCATCGTTGGCGGTCCGCAGTACCGGGTTGGCAGCCATCGCCAGTTCGTCCACCTGTCTCGCCGACTGGCAGCCGAAGGCTATCCGTCGATGCGCTTCGACTACCGCGGGATGGGCGACGCCAGCGGGGCCATGCGCAGCTTCGAGGAGGTGCGGGCCGATATCACCGCGGCCATCGACGCCTTTCAACGCTGCCTGCCATCGCTGCGACGGATCGTCCTTTGGGCTCTGTGCGACGCCGCCTCGGCAGCCCTGCTGTATGTCGATGCGACGCGCGACGCGCGGCTCACTGGTCTCGTGCTGCTCAATCCTTGGGTACGATCAGAGACCAGCCAGGCGCGGACCCAGATCAAGCACTACTACGGTCAGCGCCTGCTGCAGAAGGAATTCTGGTCCAAGCTTGGCAGCGGCCAGATGGAGGTGGGCCGGTCCGTTCGGGAATTGCTGGGCGCGGCGCTGCGCTCGCGTCGGCGGGCCGCGGCCGCGACGGCCCCGGCGCGACAATCGTTCCAGGATGGCATGGCAGCCGGGTGGCGCGGGTTCGCGGGGCAACTCTTGCTCGTGCTCAGCGGCAACGACTACACGGCAAAGGAATTTCTCGAGTATACGGTTGCCGACCAGACTTGGTTGGGCCTGCTGGAGGCTGCCAACGTGCGTCGGGTTGACCTTGACGACGCTGACCATACCTTCTCTTCCAGTCAACTGCGTGCGCGGGTGGAAGACGCGACCCTGTCGTGGTTGGCGGCACTCGAAGGTGGCTGGCGATGAAGCGACGCTGCCGTGCGGCGGAACGCGAGCCCGCTCGATCGGGCCTCGTGCCGCTCGTCAATCCATTCGGTCTTGTTCCACGAGGGCCATTGCAATGAACACAGGAATATCTCATGCCTATGGCAGTGAACGCCGCCCGCGGGGCAGAGCCCGACCCGGATCTTCGCGCTGGTTCAGGCGCTATCGCTGGCTGGTCATTTCTGGCTGGTTGCTCATCATGCTGGCCATCGGCTGGGTGCTGATCTTCCGCTCGGAGAGAGCTCCTGTCGCGGCTGCTTTGCCTCCTGCAACCGAGCGCCCGCAGGCGAGCGGCAAGTCGGCGGCGGCGATGCCGCCAGTCAGTCTGCCTGCCGACGACGCTCCGCATGCCATGCTCACGGAATGGTGGTACTACAGCGGGCATCTGCAGACGGCCAGCGGCGAGCGCTTTTCCTTCCACCTGGCCACCTTCCTGCGGCAGGGCACCCTGACTCACACGGTCTTTCACGGATCGCTCCTTGACCACCGCAATGGCAAGTTGTACAGCGAGCAGTCCCGTACTGCGGGCAACCCGTCGCAAGGTCGCAAGAACGGTTTCGACTTCAGCCATGGTCCCTGGCTGATGCGGGGCGAGGGTTCGCGACACTTCGCGAAGATGGCGGGCAAGGGCTTTGCGCTCGACCTGCAGCTCAACGACCAGTCACCGCCAGTGTTGCACCAGGCACCGGGAACGCCGCAAGCTGGTCTGCTCGACTTCGCGGCGGCTGGTCTGAGCTACTACACTTCACGCCCGCGCATGGCTGCCGAGGGCACTCTGACGATCGATGGCCAGGCGATGCCGGTCACTGGCGACGTCTGGTTCGATCATCAGTGGGGCGATTTCGAGGCTGCGCAGCTGCGCTGGAACTGGTTCGCCCTGCAGCTCACGGACGGCGCCGACATCATGTTGTTCGAACTCTTCGATCGTCAGGGTGCTCCCGTGTTGCGAACGGGGACGCATGTCAAGGGCGGTATCGTGACCGCGCTCGGCGCACAGGACTTCACGACGACGTCGCACGGCAGCTGGACGAGTCCCGCTTCGGGCGTTGTCTATCCGGTGGACTGGACAATCTCGCTACCGGCCTGGGATGCGCGGCTGAAGATCGAACCAGCCCTCCGCGCCAGCGAAATGGACGCGCGAACGACGACGCTCAACGTCTATTGGGAAGGTGCTGTCAAGATTGGCGGGTCGCATGCTGGCCTGGGCTTTATGGAACTCAGCGGCTACGGTCCGAAAGCGGGGCAGGGAACCAGGGGCGGCAAGTCCTGAGTGGTGAGCACGGTCCCGCAGCGCCGTGCCGCCGGGCGGCGAGAGCGCGAGCTGCGGACCACTGATTCCGGGCCGCGTCCACAGACGGATAGCCGATGCCTGGCGCAACAGCGTCAGGCGAGCGAAGGACAGCCCCGTCGCCAGCGGGAGAGACCGTCTGGCGCCTGCCGCGAAGACTGGATGGCAGGTTCTGCGGCGCCCCCGATCAGGTGCGCCTTTGCCCGCCCGGCGAGTCGCCTTCGGGGTGTCTGGCTGCTCCGACAGGTGGCGGTGGGCTGCGCGCCGGACTGGTTGCTGGCCGCTTGACGGGTGCCGTGTCGCGTAGAATCGGCAGTGCGTCGGTCGACAGGCGCCGCTCGTGAGCGAACCCGAGGGCCGTGTCCGCGTCTCCTTTCGCTGGCAACAGACCACATTCGGTGAGGCGGCTCTACCAGTGCAGAGGATCCAGCCCTGAAGCATGACCCCCGAAAGCCAGTGATCGCAAGGCTTTGCGGCCCCTG
>NZ_JAMTDQ010000018.1 GCF_023806635.1 Accumulibacter sp. | reverse complement strand
GGTTCGGTCGGCCTTAGCTTATCCGACTGTCCGAAAAACCGGAACCGCCGCACGCGCAGCAAGCAGTGAAATCCTGCACAGCACCCGACACCAGTTTAGCGTAGCATTCACCGCTGACCGGAACGACCTCAGGCAGAAACCCGGGCAGGAGGGCTCCGGCCGGTGACCTGCGGCCTTCGCTTCATGCCTCGCGAACCTGATGATGCCTCACTGCCAGACGATCGCAGCCGGATTATCGGGCTCCCGCGGCGACCGACACCCACGCCAACCCTGCCCGGCGAACCCGAAACCAATGAACGCACGATTATCCGGCCAGCTGGACCTGACCGAACTTTTTGGCTCTGCAACGCCTCCGCAACGGCTGCAGTCGAGTACGCTGCAGGGGGAGCAGATGGCGCGTGACGACGACGCCATCTGCCTGCTGATCGGCTCGCCAGGGCTTGATGGGTACGGCACGGCCGCCACTGCCTCGCGCCCAGATCTTGCTGCGGCGGTGCTGGCGGATTGGCGCAAGCATGGCATCGATGTCACCTCGCACACCAGCGGTAGCTACGCGCTCGTCATCGTCGACGCCGCGCGCAGGTCTGTTTTTCTCGCCGTCGACCGCTTCGCCATCGAAACGCTGTGCTACTTCACCGACGGCAGGATCCTCGCCTTCGCCGACCGCGCCGACTGCGTCCCGGGCCACGACGGCCAACTGGACCCGCAGGCAATCTTCGACTATCTGTACTTCCACATGATCCCGGCGCCGCGGACGATCTTCCGCCAGGTACGGCGGTTGCCTGCAGCGCACGCGCTGCTCGTCGATCCGCAGGGCGTGCACGAGATTCGCCATTGGCGCTTGCGTTTCGACGAGCATGGCCGTCCTGCCTTCGATGCCGCACGAGACTCGTTCCGCAGCCTGATCCGCGACAGCGTAGCCGAACAGCTGAGCGGCCAGCGTCGGGTCGGCGCCTTCCTGTCAGGCGGCACTGACAGCTCGACGGTCGCCGGCATGCTCTGCCAGATCACCGGCACGGCGGCTCCGGTCTATTCGATCGGTTTCGACGCCGAGGGCTACGACGAGATGGAATATGCGCGCATCGCCGCCAGGCACTTCGGCTGCGAGCATCACGAGTACTATGTGACGCCAGCCGACCTGTTGGCGAGCATCCCGGCCGTGGCCAAGCATCACGACCAGCCCTTTGGCAACTCATCGGCCCTGCCGGCCTATTACTGCGCGCAAGTCGCGCAGGCCGATGGCTGCAGCAGGTTGCTGGCTGGTGATGGCGGCGATGAACTGTTCGGCGGCAACTCCCGTTACGCCATGCAGCGACTGTTCGAGTTCTACCACAGCGTACCGCAGGTCATCAGACAGGCAATCGAACCGATGTGCGCGGACCGCAGCCCCTTGCGCCGAATCCCCGGCCTGAAGCAGGCGACCGGCTACGTGCGTCACTCGCGGGTGACACTGCCGTCCCGGCTGCAGAGCTTCAACCTGCTCATGCAACTCGATCCGGCGCAGGTGCTCAACGCCGATTTCCTGACCGGGGTCGATGTGCACGAACCGGCCCGACACATGCAGGCAACCTGGGACGAATGCCAGGCCGGCAGCCTGATCAACCGCATGCTGGCCTACGACTGGCGCTACACGCTCGCCGACAGCGACCTGCCGAAGGTCCGCGGGGCGGTGCAGATGGCGGGGATCGCGGTCGCCTACCCGCTGCTCAGCGATCGCCTGACCGACTTCTCGATGACCCTGCCAGCGGACTGGAAGCTTCGGCGCTTCAAGCTGCGCTGGTTTTTCAAGGAAGCCTTGCGCGGCTTCCTGCCCGACGAAATCATCAACAAGAAGAAGAAGGGCTTCGGACTGCCATACGGTGTCTGGACAACGCGCAATCCAGCGCTGCTCGAACTGGCCCGGGACTCGCTCGACACGCTGGCAATGCGGGGAATCGTCCGCCGCGACTTCGTCGACCGGCTTCTGCGCGAGCATCTCCCGGAGCACCCGGGCTACTATGGAGAGATGGTATGGATCCTCACCATGCTCGAGCAATGGCTCCGCCGCAACGCGCACGCAGCCTGACCAGGCAGCCGCTGGCACTGCGCTGGTTCCAGCTATGGGCAAGTCGGACGCCCAACCCAGCGGCGGCACTTCGAAGATTCATGCCCCGATGACCGTTGCCGAGGAATCTACCATGAAGCGTGTCCTGATGATCGCCTACCATTTTCCACCCTTGGCAGGCAGTAGCGGCATTCAGCGCACGCTACGGTTCGTGCAACACCTCCCGGCATATGGATGGCAGCCCCTGGTCATCACTGCTGATCCCCGCGCCTACGAACGGACCAGCGATGACCTCCTGCAGGAAATCCCGACCGACACGGTCGTCCATCGCGCCTTCGCCCTCGACACCTCCCGTCATCTCGCTGTACACGGCAGGCACTTGGCGTGGATGGCACGTCCGGACCGATGGGTCAGCTGGAGGTTTGATGCCGTGCGCACGGGTCTGCGCGTGATCGGGGACTACCGACCGGATGTCATCTGGTCTACCTATCCAATCGCGACAGCGCACCTGATCGCGGCTCAGCTCCACCGGCGTACGGCAGTGCCATGGCTGGCCGATTTCCGCGATCCGATGGCTCAGGAGCGCTATCCGGCGAACCGGCGTACCCGGGAGAGGTTCATTCAGATAGAGAGCACGGCAGTGAGCGAGGCCAGGTTCAGCACCTTCACGACGCCGGGTGCCGCACGGGAGTATCGCCGGCGCTACCCCGAGGCGGCTGCACGCATCGTCGTTCTGGAGAATGGCTACGACGAAGAGAGCTTCCCCTCTACGGCACCCACGGACCACCCACCCGCACCCTTGAACGCCGGCCAGTTGACCTTGCTGCACAGCGGACTGGTATACCCGATGGAGCGCGACCCGACGCAACTGCTGCGAGCTCTGCAGGCCTTGAGAGAGACGGGAATGCTTGCACCGGGACAGCTCAAGATTCGCTTCCGGGCCGCGGTTCATGATGCCATGCTGACGCGACTTGCCCGGGAGCATGCGGTCGATGACTTGATCGAATGCCTGCCGGCGGTGGGTTATCGGGCAGCAATCGCAGAGATGCTGCGCGCAGACGGACTGCTGGTTCTACAGGCTGCGTGCTGCAACGAACAGATCCCGGCCAAGATCTATGAGTACCTGCGTGCCCGTCGACCGATCCTGGCACTCACCGATCCTGCCGGTGACACCGCGGCAACGTTGCGGGCAGCGGGCGTCAGCCACGTCGCACCGCTCGACTCGGCAGAGGCGATCGCCGCCCAGCTCATGGCATTCGTCACCGCGCTGCGACAGGCGACGGCAGCACCACCATCACCCGAGATCGTGCGCCAGGCGTCGCGCCGGGAACGGACGGCCGAGTTGGCCCGCCTGCTTGAGGCCTGTCAGGCCAGTGGCGCGTGAAGCGGGCTCGACAGAACGGAGAACACACGCACCAGACACGCTCTTACAGCAATCGACTTCCTCTGGCGTCCTGCCCACGCGTCACCGCGCCACCAAGCGGGCAACAATCTCCACCGCCATCGACGTCATCGGGTGGAGATGCAGGGCGACCGCACTCGCATGACATACGGACGGATACCGCGTATCCGGATGGTCTCACACGCTGCTCTCAGGGAGAAGGCGCAGCCTCGTTCAGCGCAGCAGACGGGCTGAAACGCGGTCGCGAAATTTGGGATCCTCTTTGGAGTACGCAGAGTCGTTGTTTTGTGATATACGACATGTTGCAAGATCAATGATGATTCCCGCTTATCAGGGCAAAGTCGCTCCAACGCTCGTGCTACACACGACGTCGAAAAGCAAACGGCTTTGTAAGGCCAAACGCATTCCGAACACCGCGCCAGATGACTGACACCAAGCCGCAATTGAGTAGCGTGCATGAACCGCTGAGTTGCTACGTTCTCACTTTCAACAGTGCGCGGCGGCTGGAGGGGGTTCTCGCATCGGTTGCCGAAGTTGCCGACGATCTGTTGGTTCTTGATTCGGGAAGCAGTGATGAGACCCAGTCAATTGCGGAGAGCCACGGAGCGCGTTTCCTAGTGCGCCAGTTCGACAACTTCCGAGATCAACGCCAGTTCGCGCTTTCGCAGTGCCTGCACAACTGGATCTTGGAACTGGATTCGGACGAGGTGGCATCCCCAGCTCTCGAAGCCCGCATTTCAGGACTAAAGCAAACACGCTTCAGTGTGGCCGGCACAGTTCCAGACGCGTTCGGTGTTCGGCGCGAGTGGTTCTTGCTCGGAAGGCAGGTCCACTGCTTTTATCCTTCGCGATGTCCGGATTGGCCGATTCGACTCTATCAGCGGTCGAAAGTTGGCTACCAAGGGGAGCGCACAGTACACGAGGCGGCATCCGGGTTTCGAAGCGCCATTCGCATCGATGCGCCCATACTTCACTACACGTGCGATTCGATCGACCAGATGTACGCCAAAGTCAACCAGTACACCACGCTACTGGCTCGAGATATGCACGGGCGCGGCATGAGAGTCGGTTGGTTTAAGATTCTCGTCCTTCCGTGGTTGATCTGGTTCAAGTTCTTCGTTCTCTTGGGTGGCTGGCGAGACGGATGGCTCGGCGTGGTACACGGACGCTATGTACGTGACACAGTGTGGCAGAAACTTGTGAAGCTGCGCTACGACTTCTTCAAGCGTTGACTACAGTTTCGCCACGGGCCCGGATTCGGCGACGGTCAGCGCTTGGGTATAGTTCAAAGGCATCCACGCACACGGATCGAGCACGATTGCGGCTGGAAACCGCTCGCGTGAGCGTCATCGAACCGACTGCTTGGCTGACCGAGACACTCAAGAAACGCCCGAATTGGCCGAGTAGCCCCATCCACGAACCGGTGCCGCTGAAGACGACAGGATGAGAGCGCCGCATCCTGTCTGGGGGATCGCTGCGCCGGACGCTTGCGCCCGATGAGCGCTCGCGCGAAGTGACGGGAACCCGCCACGCCACAACCGGAATCGTGTCCTTTCGGCAATGCTGCGTGAAATCCCTGCGCTGGGCTGGTACCTTGGCAGGCCCGTAACGACCGTTCGAGAGGCCTACCAATGTCACCGTCTCTACGTGCAACCGCCCCGCAGCTGGCCGAAACCGCTGCGGCGCTCGCCCAGTGGCGGAGCACCCGCCGCCGCAGTGCTCGCATTCCGGAGGAGCTGTGGTCGCAAGCGACCGAACTCGCCGAGCGGTACGGCATCGCCAAGGTTGCCGTCGCCCTGAAGCTCGGTGTCCTTTCGGCAGAGCTGCAAACCCGCGGCGGCGTGTTACGTCCCGCCCTATTCAAGCCTCTCCGTCCCGAGCTATTCCGGGGTG
>NZ_JAMTDQ010000017.1 GCF_023806635.1 Accumulibacter sp. | reverse complement strand
AATCGTCCTGAACCTCACCACTCCCGGCCATGGGGGTCGAAATGAGAACTGGTGCAAAGCCCGGCAGCCCTGAGGCAGGACCTCGCCGAACCGGAGCCGTTTGCCGGAACCCCGTTGCAGACATGCGACAAACACATGCCGTTGCTCGCCCTGCGCCACCGCCATGGGGCCTGTTCCTCAGGTCGCCAGCGGCGCGAAGAGGGCCGCGATGTCTTCGCTGCCGAACTTGGCCTCGACGCCATGATCGGCCGACAGAATGCGGGCCGCAAGCTCGGCCTTGCCTTCCTGCAAGGCGAGGATCTTCTCCTCGATGCTGCCGGCTACGATCAACTTGTAGACAAAGACCGGCTTGTCCTGACCGAGCCGATGCGCCCGATCTGTCGCCTGATTCTCGGCCGCAGGGTTCCACCAGGGATCGAAGTGGATCACCGTATCCGCCGCCGTCAGATTCAGGCCAACGCCACCGGCACGCAGGCTGATCAGGAAGATGGGCACCTCGCCTGACTGGAAGCGGCGGACCTGCTCCTCGCGATCACCCGTATCACCGCAGAGCAGGGCGTAGTCGAGGGCAAGGAGGTGCAGTTCCTTGGCGATCAGCGACAGCATGCTGGTGAACTGCGAGAACACCAGGATCTTCCTGCCCTCCTCGACCAGCTCCGGCAACATCGTCATCAGGAGATCCAGCTTGGCTCGTTCCTTGATCTTCTGCGCCGCCTTCGACTTGAGCAGCCGCGGGTCGCAACAGACCTGCCGCAACTTCAGCAACGCATCGAGAATGACGATCTGGCTGCGATTGAATCCCTTGCTGGCGATTTCCTGGCGTACCTTGGCGTCCATCGCGACACGGACGGTCTCATAGAGATCGCGCTGACCGCCAGCCAACTCCACCTTGCGCACGATGATCGTCTTCGGCGGCAGCTCACGCGCCACTTCCTCCTTCTTGCGGCGGAGGATGAACGGACGCACACGCCGCGCCAGCAGCTCGCGTCGCCTGACGTCCCCCTGCTTCTCGATCGGCGTCCGCCAGTACTTGGTGAAAGTCTGGTTGCTGCCGAGAAAGCCGGGCAGGAGAAAGTCAAACTGGCTCCAGAGTTCGCCCAGATGGTTCTCGAGCGGCGTTCCGGTGAGGCAGAGACGGTGCCGCGCTTCGATCCGACGCACCACTTCGGCACCCTGACTGCGTGCATTCTTCACCGTCTGCGCCTCGTCGAGAATGAGCAGGTGGTAGGAGTAGCGGGTCAGATCGTTGACGTCCCGCCACAGCAGCGGGTAGGTCGTCAGCACCACATCATGGGTCGGGATGCCTGCGAAGCGGTTCTTGCGTTCCGGTCCGTGCAAGGACAGGAGCGACAGCCCGGGGGCGAAGCGTGCGGCCTCGTTGGTCCAGTTGAAGATCAGTGAGGTGGGCAGGACGATGAGCGCCGGCCGGTCGAGCCGCCCCGACTCCTTTTCCAGCAACAGGTGTGCGAGTGTCTGCGCCGTCTTCCCCAGACCCATGTCGTCGGCGAGAATTCCGGCGAGGTTCTGCTCGCGCAGGAACTGCAGCCACGCCAGCCCCTCGGTCTGGTAGTGACGCAGTTCCAGACCAAGCCCACGTGGTGGCACGATATGACTGATGCCCTGCGCCGTACTCAACTGCTCGGCAAGGGCCAGCACGTCTTCCTGGCCCCTGAACCGCCAGCGTGTGCTGTCATTGAGTTCGCTCAGGCGCGGCGCATCGAAACGGGAAAGGCGCAGGCTGGTGCCGCCAGTGAACCCCTCGAAAAGATCGATCAGGGTCGCCGCCAGCGGCTTCAGACGCCACGCCGGGACGCGAATTCTCAGGCCGGCAGCCGTCACCAGTTCGACCATTTCACCGTCAGCGACCTGCGCCAGCAGACCAGCGTCGAGCCAACGGCCGTCACGCCGGAAAAGACTGGCCAGAAGGGGCGCAAGTGGCAGACGCTCACCTTCCACAACGATCCCCATGTCGAGCTCGAACCAGCCGGGCCCGGACTCGGTCAGATCGGCATCCCAGGCCTCCACCTCGAGCAAACGATGGCGAAACTCGATGGCGAAGTCGATCTGCCAACCACGGCTGCGCAGTTGCCCCAGGTGCTCACGCATGAACAGCGGCCAGTTGCTCTCCTGCGCCAAGCCGTATGCATTTTCTGGCGGTCTACCGAAAGTGTGCAGCACGTAGCCCGGAATCTTTTCCAGATCGGCCTTCGCCAGTTCAGCCATCAACTCCTCTTCGCGCGCACGCTGGCGCTCGATGCGAACCATCTCACCGTTCGCAAGGATCGTGAAGTCACGCCGGTCTTCGGGAATCACCTCGACATCCTCGTAGCGAAACGCCGCCAGGGCGACATCGAAGGGTCCACCGCCGTAAGCGGTGGAGTAGTCCCGCCAGCCACGATTTCCGTGCGTCTGGAGGGTCCGCAGACGGAGCACGGCGACCGGCTCGGCAACGATGCAACGGCTATCGACACTCGCCTGCTCCGGGTCTCGGGGCAAATCGATGGCGGGCTCGGCGAGTGCCTCGCCGACGAGTGCTGCGGCTGTAGGCGACAAGGGGGGCAGCGAGAACAGGCGAGCGACGACGGCCGGATTGCCTCCAACCTGCAGGGGACCGACAAGACGCCGCTCGAGATCGACGAACCACGGCTGCGGCAGCGGTATCACCAGACCGCCTGCCGGCTCTGTCAGCAGCGTCGCCAACTGCCGCCCCTCGCCGGCCTGCCGCCAGCCCAGGGCCGCCGGACGCGGCGCGGCCAGGGTCAGGAAGGAGTAATCGTCACCACGACACAGGCGGCCGGTCTTCGCCATGAGCTGCAGCGCTTCGCCACCGTGTCGCGGTCCGAGCCCGAAGGCATGCAGGCCCGTGTCTACGGCGCGTTCAGCCCACAGCAGTCGCAGGATCGGGCGATCCTCGTCGCTCACGAAGCGAAGGGCCTTCGCGAGCGCACGATCGATGGTCCACAAGTCGGTGGCGCTCTCGGGCTCGCGCCCCTTGTGAACAGTGACCCCGAAGCCCGTCAGATCAGCCGTCCACTGCAGCAGGTAGAAGAGTTGCTGACGGCCTGCAGCAGGACCACGGTCCTTCTTGCTCACGGCCAGCGCCACCCGGCGCAACTCCTCCGTCCACGACAGCGCACCGACGTCACCGTCGCCGACCGGCAGCGATCGTTCTACCGGCTTATCCACGCAGCAGCCCCAACGGCCAGGCGACGCATCCCTCGCGCCAGACGGTACGACCTGCGGAGCCGCCGATCGCTGGCTCGCTCAAGCTCCTGACCCGCAGCCAGGTGGGCAGCTGATTACCGGCGTCGCGCAACGCGACGCGGCGCATTCGCGGCAGCCACGATAATGAATCCAGCATGGGGCAGCACGCTCGGGCAAGGGCAAACATCGTGCTTTCCTTCCTCCCATCCTCAATCGCGGAAGTTGCCGTAGCGGATTGGAAAATCGGTGACCTCCTTCGTGACCAACGCGATGCAGGCCTGCAACTCGTCCCGCTTGGCGCCACTGACGCGTACCGCATCGCCCTGAATCGATGCCTGCACCTTGAGCTTCGAGTCCTTGATCAGCTTGACGATCTTCTTCGCCAGTTCCGACTCGATGCCAATCCGGATCTTCAGATCCTGCTTGACCTTGTTGCCCGAGACGCGCTGCACCGGCTGATCATCCAGCCGCTTGGTGCTCTCCTTTTCCTTCTTTTCCATCGCCGGAAAGAGGAGATCCCTGATCTGGCCGAGCTGGAATTCGGAGTCACCATGCAGGGTGATGACCTTGTCCTTGTCGTTGAGATCCACCCGGGCGCTCGTGCCCTTGAAGTCATAGCGATTGTCGATGGCACGCCGGGTGACATCGAGGGCGTTGTGCAACGCCGCCATGTCGGCTTCGGAAGAAAAATCGAACGAAGGCATAGTGGATCCAGTTGTCGGTCGAAGAGCCTGCGGGGCGCGGCCCCACGCCGCCAGCCGCAGCAGTTGAACAGTTTACAGCCCCCAGAGCTTCTCCATGATCGTCTTGGCAATGAAGCCCAGCATGCCGAATGAAAGGACGAAGAAAAGAATGATCGTGCCGGTCTTGCCGGCCTTCGACTTCCAGGCGATCTCGCCGATGATGAACAGCATGAAGAGCATGAAGGCACCGACCCCGAAGGTCATGCCGAAGTCCGATATCTGTTCTTCGGTCAGGCCAAACATCGGCGCCGCCTTTCGCTCAGGCCGCACATCGACCGATCATCCCGGGATCATTGCCGGCGGGCAGCGAGCCTGGCCGCAATGCGCATCCGCAGGGCGTTGAGCTTGATGAACCCGGCAGCATCCTTCTGGTCATAGGCGCCAGCGTCATCCTCGAAAGTAGCGATCGTCGAGTCAAACAGCGAATCGGTCGCCGAGTCGCGGCCCACGACGATCACGTTGCCCTTGTAAAGCTTGACCCGCACCCAGCCGTTCACGGCCAGCTGCGTATGGTCGATCAGCTTCTGCAGCGCCAGGCGTTCCGGGCTCCACCAGTAGCCGTTGTAGATCAGGCTGGCGTAGCGCGGCATCAGGTCATCCTTCAGGTGCGCCACCTCGCGGTCGAGAGTGATCGACTCGATGGCGCGGTGCGCCGGCAGCAGGATCGTGCCGCCAGGCGTTTCGTAGCAGCCACGGGACTTCATGCCCACGTAGCGGTTCTCGACGAGATCGATGCGACCGACCCCATGCTTGCCGCCCAGTTCATTCAACCGCCCGAGCAACTCGTGTGCCGGCAGCCGCTGACCGTTGATCGCCACCAGATCACCACATTCGAACTCGAGATCAAGGTACTCCGCTGCATCGGGCGCCGTTTCCGGAGAGACGGTCCAGCGCCACATCGATTCCTCGGCTTCGGCCGCAGGATCCTCGAGGTGACGTCCCTCGTAACTGATGTGCAGCAGGTTGGCGTCCATCGAATACGGAGAACCACCCTGGCGATGCTTCATCTCTACAGGGATGCCGTGCTCCTCGGCATACGCCAGCAACTTCTCGCGCGACAGCAGATCCCACTCGCGCCAAGGCGCAATGATCCGGATATCGGGCCGCAACGCGTAGGCGCCCAGCTCGAAGCGCACCTGGTCGTTGCCCTTGCCGGTCGCGCCATGCGCCACCGCGTCGGCAGCGGTCAGATTGGCAATTTCGATCATGCGTTTGGCAATCAGCGGTCGGGCAATCGACGTGCCGAGCAGGTATTCGCCCTCGTAGACCGTGTTGGCACGAAACATCGGGAAGACGAAGTCGCGGACGAACTCCTCACGCAGGTCCTCAATGTAGATGTTCCCTGCAGCAATGCCGAGCTTCAGCGCTTTTGGACGCGCCGCATCGAGTTCCTCACCCTGTCCGAGATCGGCAGTAAAGGTCACGACCTCGCAGTGATAGGTATCCTGCAACCACTTGAGGATGACAGATGTATCGAGGCCGCCGGAGTAGGCAAGGACGGCTTTGCGAATCTGACTCATGTTCTTTCTCCAGGCGAACAGGATGATGATACATCGACGCGCCCACACAACAGGTACTCCAGCAGCGCTTTCTGGGTGTGCATTCGGTTCTCGGCCTCATCCCAGACGACGCTCTGCGGCCCATCGATGACCTCTGCCGACACTTCCTCGCCCCGATGGACCGGCAGGCAGTGCATGAACAGCGCCTGCGGACCGGCCTGGCGCATCATTTCCCGATTCACCTGCCAAGCGGCGAAGGCGCGCCGCCGGTGATCGTTTTCCGCTTCGAAGCCCATCGAGGTCCACACATCGGTGGTCACCAGGTCAGCCTGCCGTGCCGCTGCCAGAGGGTCGGCAAACTGTTCGAAATGTCGGGCCCCCTGCAGACCGAGGCGCTCGGGGACGACCTCATAGCCCGGGGGGGTGGACACGTGGACCCGGAAGTCGAGCACTTCCGCCGCCTGTAGCCAGGTATTGCAGACATTGTTCGAATCGCCGATCCAGGCGACCGTCCGGCCCTGGATCGGGCCGCGATGCTCGGTGAAGGTGAAGATGTCCGCAAGAATCTGGCATGGATGATAATCGTTGGTCAGGCCGTTGATCACCGGCACGCGCGAGTATGCGGCAAAGCGCTCGACGATCGCCTGCTCGAAAGTCCTGATCATCACGACATCGCTCATGCGCGAGATCACCTGCGCCGCATCCTCAACCGACTCGCCACGCTGCAGTTGCGAATCCCGACTGTTGAGGTAGATCGCCGACCCGCCGAGCTGTTGCATGCCGGCCTCGAACGAAAGCCGCGTGCGCGTGCTGGCCTTTTCGAAGATCATGACGAGAGTGCGATCGCTTAGCGGCCAGTACTTGCGAAAGGCCTTGAACTCGGCCTTGATCCAACGCGCTCGTTCGAACAGATGATCGAACTCCGCACGCGTGAAGTCCTTGAACTGGAGGAAATGCCGAGGGCGGTCCATGGTCGAACTCTAGGTCGATGCGAGAAAGGCACGGATGAGAACCGCCAGGCGCGACGTCAGTTCACGTCCTTCATCGGCGCTGAAGGTCAGCGGTGGCAGAAGGCGAATGACCGTATCTGCCGTCACGTTGATCAGCAAGCCGGCCTGCAAAGCCAGCAGCACCAGTTCGCTGCATGGGCGATCAAGCTCGATGCCAATCATCAGACCCTGGCCGCGAATCTGCACCACACCTCGGCAATCCGCCAGTGCCGTGGCCAGTCCGTTGCGGATCGACTCGCCGACAGACCGCGCGTGATCGATCAGGCCTTCCCTCTCGATCACTTCGATGGTCGTCAATGCCGCGATCGACGCCAGCTGATTGCCACCAAAGGTAGAGCCATGCTTGCCCGGCTGGAAAAGACCCTGCGCCAGCCCGGCAGCAAGGCAGGCGCCGATCGGCACCCCGCCGCCCAGCCCCTTGGCCATCGTCACCACATCCGGCCGGACGCCGGAATGCTGGAAGGCAAACCATGTTCCGGTTCGGCCCATCCCGCATTGAACCTCGTCGCAGATCAGCAACCAGCCCCGGTCGTCGCACAACGCCCGCAGACCACGCTGGAACTCGATATCGGCGGCATTGACTCCGCCTTCGCCCTGGACGATTTCAAGCATCACGGCGACGACGTTCTGGTTCGCACGGGCCAGCGTCCGGATCGCTTCGAGGTCATTGTAGCGAACACGCAGGAAGCCCGCGACGAGCGGCTCGAAGCCGGCCTGCGCCTTGCGGTTGCCGGTGGCGGAAAGGGTGGCCATGGTCCGGCCATGGAAGGCTCTCTCCATGACGATCGTCGCTGGACTGTCCACCCCTTGCCGGTGGCCGTGCAGGCGGGCCAGTTTGATCGCCGCCTCATTGGCTTCGCAGCCGGAATTGCAGAGGAACACTTCTTCCATTCCGGAAAGGACCGCCAGCTTGTCCGCCAGGCGCTCCTGCTCCGGAATCCGGTAGAGATTCGACGCATGCAGCAGACGCGACGCCTGCGTCGCGATCGCCTCGACCAGCGCCGGGTGACGATGTCCCAGCGTATTGACTGCGATTCCCGACAGGGCATCAAGGTAGACCTTGCCCTCGGTGTCAGTCAGCCAGCTGCCTTCGCCGTGGCTGAAAGCGACCGGCAAGCGGCTGTAGGTATTCATCAGATGGGACATTGAGCACAACCCATTGCGCAGACGTCAAAACTGAAACGGCGGCTCGCGCCGCCGGACAGATGCGTTCTCACCCAGGACCGGGAACTGTTGCCCGCGGACACGTTGCCGAGGTTGCAGGGACCGGCTTACAGGCCAAGGATTCTAAGCGATAACGCCCGCGATGTGTAGCGGGCACGGGGAAAAATGGCTACCTGCGGATGAGATTCCAGATCGTCTCGATACCACCGACAACGAGATCGGAGAGTTCCGTCTCCAGCACGTCCTTTCGCGCCTGCCGCGAATGCAACGACTTCCGGCGCTCGTTGGCAATCAGCGCATCGGCGATGGCGTGTGGATCGGCGGCTTCCTGACGGCGTGCCTTGCTGCCGAAGTCGTCGAGAGCCGTGCGCACGGCGTCGGGATCGAGAATGACGATCGGCGAGCGGCAATGGTTGCAGACGTGATCGCGAGTGATGTCTACCGGCGCGCCGCAGCTTGCACAGCGGATCGTCCGCACCCTGCGCGCCAACTCGGCCACCTCGCCGCCATTGAGCTGCCGGACGAACCCCTTTTCGATCATGAACGCCGCGAACGCGCTGTAGCGGCCATGTCGCTGCGGACAGCGGCCATAGGCGAAGCGACCGGCGCGCGTACTGTCCAGGCAGTTGAGCAGGGATTCCCGGCAGCGCGGGCAACGCAGGACCGTCGACCACGGCTGGCGCTGGTCAACCTGATGCTCATGCAGCAGACGAAAGAGGTCGAGTACACCCGCTGGCGCCAGCTGCGCACTCTCGTGTTCGTCGAACCAGATGCCCTGACAGGCAAAGCAGATGTCCAGCAAGACTTCACCGCCAAGCTGCCGCTTGAAATGATGTACAGCCATCGCTGCGCCGCAACTGGGGCAGGTACTGCCTTGTTCGATGCGAGCGCGCGGAGCATTGGGTTGATGGTTCATGGCAGTGGACGTACAGATGAAAGGAAGCCGTGAGCGCGACCGGGTCGCGACCTCGCAAGAGACCGTAGAGCTCATGGGTACGGCAGTATAGCTGCAGCAGCGTGGTCGCAAGAAGCCGACCGCTCATCCACGCAGGCGACGAACCCAGAAGATCTCGTGGCGGCGCACCGACTTGCGGAAAAACTCGTTGTCGCCGCTTGCCGGCCAGCTGCGACCGGCAAGGGCTCGCTGGATCTGTCGCCGCAACCGCAGCTTGCAGCGCAGCCCGCCCTGCAGATCATGCTGCATCGCCAGGGCCATCGCCTTGTCGAGCTGTGCTGCCGAGCTCAGCAGCGGGCTCCAGAGGCCATCCGCGGGCAGATCGGTCAAAGTGGGTGGCAGCGCCGTGCCATTGCCGGCCGGACCCATTGGCCAGCGGTCGTTGTCATGCAGGTGATTGGCGTACAGCAGCGCGACTTCCGGCTGCCAGGCCGACCGCTGCATCGCCAGTTCGAGCGCCCGGGTGGCGGCGACGTGGTCGACGTGCGGGTCGAGCTGCGGGTGCGGGGTAACGACGACTTGCGGCCGGAAGTGGTCGAGCAGAGCCGCCAGATCGGCGACGAGGTTGGCACCACACGGCAGCCCGTCGGCATCGGCGGGCAGTGACAGGGGGTTGTGGCGGCGAGCTTCGCGCACATCCGTGTCACCAGACTCGCGCGAAGGGAACGGCGATCCGGGGTCAGCCAGCATCGCCGACAGTTGCATGCAGTGGTAGCCCAGTTGCACGCAGCGACTCTGCGGGACTCCGCCCCACAGTGGCACAGCCAGGCTGTCCCAGGTGCGCAGGCGTCCCTTCAGCCGTGCTGCAGCAGCGGCATCGAGACCCAGGCGCCGGTAGCTCCCGGCTTCGGTTTCGCCCTGCGTCAAGGTGACGATCGACACCCCAAACGCCCGCCGGTAGAGACCGAATGCCGCCAGTTCGGCATCGTCCGCATGCGGAGCGACGATCATCATCCGCTTTTCGGCGTAGTCCGGATTGCACAGGACGTAGAGAGTCGCGTTCGCCGACAGGCGGCAATGGCAGCCTCTGATCCGCAACTCTCCCGCGGCCAGCACCGCCTCCTGCCCCGACAGGTTGAGAAAGCGCCGCCCACGAACGCCACGCTCGAAATCCTGCCGGTCACCACCGATCAGGACATGTGGGTCAACCCACAGGCCAAGCCAGGAACTGGTCAGCCGCAGCTCGAGAAACAGCGTGTCGCCGCTGGCCAGCGGCGCAGTCAGCGTCACTCGTCCCCCGTCCAGCGAAACCGTCTGCTGCGCCGTTCCATCCGGGAAGCGGTATTGGTAATCAGTGCGTGGCGAATAGAAAAGGTGATCGGCGAACCAGGCCTCGTGCGCGACCCAGCCACACAGCAACAGCAACACCGCCATCCACCAGGCCACGAGGACGGCCGTTGCCATCAGAAACAGGGCGCCGCACAGCAGCACGAGGCGCTTGTGCCGGCGGTGCAGCGACAGCAGATGTTGCTTGCGCGGGCTCATGGTTGGACTCGGTTCCCGGACCCGGCCTCAGATCCGGTAGGCGGGCGCGCGATGGCACCAACGATCCTTGTAGCCACCGTCAGCACGGCCAAAGGAGTAGCGCAGTGGCTTGCCCGCCGCCTGGGCTTCTGCGCGCGCCGCCTGGGCGTTGACGAAGGTCAGCACGCTTCCCGGGCTGTACTCGCTGTTCCGTGGATCGACTCCGCCGTTGATGTACTCGAGCGAAATCCATTGCGGCGCTTCCACGCGGTAGAGAATCTGGATGGCAATCGGCTGCCCGTCACGCAAGAGCAGCGAACCCGTCATGAACTCGCGCAACAACCCGAAAACCTCGGCCAGATGGGACTCGCCCCGGGCCGCAAAGCCCCAGCGGCGACGAAAAAGATCAGCATAGATTGCCGCCTGCTCGGTTGGTGAATAGTCCGCAAGCGGGCGCAAGCGGCCTCCGATTTCTTCCAGTCGTCGCAGTTCCCGCCGCTGATTGTAGAGGAACTTCGCCGAGCAGTCGTGCAGGGGCCGCAGCAGAGCCAGCTCTTCGGGTTGCGGCCGCAGCGTACTGATCTGGCCACGATTGAGTTCGGACACGTAACGCATGCGCCAGCGCACCGGTACCTGCACGCCAGCGGCAAGCGGCAGGATGACCTCCGAATTGCCCAGGTCAAACAGTCCGCGCTGGCCGCGCTTCTTCAGAACCTCCTTCGACAAGGCAAGATGGCCCTCCCAGCAGGCGACTCCGGCCAGCAGCTCGCCGCCTGCAAACCAGCCAAGGTAGCGCACGGGAATCTCGGCCAGTGCAGACAGGCGCTCGATGATCGCGGGATGCGTCGCGACGCTGCCGCCAAAGAGCTGCCAGGCGCGCGCATAATCACTTGCGGCGACCGCTGTCCAGCCGCGCTCGCGCCAGGAACGCCAACGATTCAGCATCCGCCGCCCGCCGCGAGCGCAACTGGTACGCGGCCTGTAGCCGTCGGGATCATTCGCGCAATGGCGCCGCGTGCAACCGTGCACCGCAGGCTGCACCATGGCTTGACGGCAAAGCGCGGCAGGTGCAGCACATCGCCGGCAATCCATGCACTATGCATGTACATCCATCCCCCCTTCAACGGCGCCTGACCGCAGCAAAGGCTGTGGGCTGCAGTGAACGGGCATGAACCCGATGCTGCGCCGCAAGACGGATTATTGCATTCCGGCCAGGATCGGAGAAGAATACCGACCCGGTGACCCGTGCGAACGGCGCCAGGGCCAACCTTCAAGACGGGGGTTCGGCGGCGAGGAACACGATGATCACGGCTCTTGCCTCGCAGCTCCGGATCGTACCGGGGCGGTGGATGACTTGGGGAATTGTCCGGCTGCAGAGGCTCAGGGCGGTAGCTGCTCGATGCATCCCGGCGGTCACGCCACGGTCCGGTCGAGGCAACCCGGCAGGCCACCGGGGTCTTGGTGCCGCAGCGATCGCCACTGGTACGACGGAGCGCTTGAGGAAATGACTGCAGCAGAACGACCGCTGATCAGCGTCATCGTACCGACCTACAACTACGCGCACCTGCTGCCTCGAGCGCTCGATTCGGTCCTCTTGCAGCGGGCGACATGGATGGAGCTGATCGTCGTCAACGACGGCTCGACAGACCAGACAGCCCGTGTTCTGGCCGGCTACGCGGCGCGTTACCCTGGATTGCTGGTGATCGACCAAGCCAATGCCGGCGCTGCCGCAGCGCGGAATCACGGCCTGCGACAGGCGCGCGGGCACTACGCCCTGCTGCTCGACGCCGATGACGAACTGCAACCTGATGCGCTCCGGGCCCTGCGTGCAACGGTTGCTAGCCACCCCGAAGCAGGTACGATCCTCGGTGCGCAGCTTTCCGTCCATGCCGATGGTCGCGAGCGGCTCCGACTGCCAACAACGGTGCCTGCCGAGTCGCCACTGCGGTTGAGCAAGCGCTACCTTCTGCAAAAGCGCATCACCATCTCGCATGGCTCCTCGCTGTTCCGCCGGGATCTCCTGCTGCGGAGGCCGTATCCCGAGAGCCTCCGTGGTGGTGAAGACGTCCCGGTCTTCGCCCACATGCTGGTCAGCGCCCCGGTAGTGACCACCAACGTCGTGCTGGCGCGAATCCACAAGCACGGGGACAGCCTGCGTCATGATCGGCGTGATGAAGAAATGAGGGCCGAAACGATGATTGATGAAGTCTTCGCCAGCCTGCCGGCCGAGTGTCAGCCGCTGCGCAGCCGCTACGCGTCGCAGCGCTATCTCTCGCTCTTCCGCACCGCCTTGCAGTCGGGCGACCGTCCCGCGGCAAAGCACTTCTATCGCGCAGCCTGGCGACTGGACAGCCGACAGGCCTTGCGCTGGAACTACCTGCGCAAGGCCCTTCGCCTGTTCTTGGCGTGATGCTGCGCCTGTCCTTCCCTCGCCGGTTCTTTTCCCCGCAAGCGTGCGGAAGCTCGGGTGATACCCGCCCGGTTGCTGCCGTCCTCCTGGGCAGCGTGCTGCTCTCGCTGCTGGCGTTCTCGCAAACAACCCTGGTCGGCAGGGATGCGGCGCTCTACCTCGACGTCGCTCGGCAGGTGCTGGAACAAGATGCTTCAGTCGCTTTCCGGGCGTTCGACTGGCCATGGTTCTCCCTGTTGTTGGCGGCAACCAGCAAGGTGTTCGGACTGCCTCTGGAGACGGCAGCGCACCTCTGGTGCACGCTCTTTGTGGCTGGCACCAGTGCCCTGCTCGTCGCCGTGACGCTCCGATTCTCGCCGGACTGCAACTACTGGGCTGCGCTGGTGGTCCTTTCTCTGCCGGCGTTCAACCAGTTCCGCGGTGACATCATCAGGGAACACGGATCGTGGTTCTTCTGTGTCCTGGCGCTCCACCTGGCGCTGCGGTGGCTGGCCCGTGGCGGCTGGTGGCGGGCAGCTGCCATACAGGCAGCAATTGGCTTGGCAGCCCTCTTCCGGCTTGAGGCGCTCGTACTGATGCCGGCGCTCGCCGCAAGCCTTCTGGGTGAACTCCACACTCGGCAAGGCTGGATGCGACTGCTGCAACTCAACGCTCTGCCTCTGGCAGTCGGCTTGGCGGCTGGTCTGGCGCTTGTGTCAGGGACCGACATCTGGCAGCCGCGGATCGCCGGTTTCGCTGCCGTGATCGATCCGCGAGCGCTGCTTCTGAGCCTTGATGAGATGGCGAATCTATTCGCCAAGATCATCCTCGAGTACCACTCCAAGGAGGACGCGCGGCAGATCCTCGTATTTGGCCTGTTGCTCACGCTTCTGGTGAAGTTCTGCGCTCTCAACGGCCCTCTCTGTGTGCCCCTGCTCTACCGAGCAAACTGGCGGGCAGTGAGTGAGTACTGGCGCAGGCTGCGGCCGTTCGCGTGGACATGGCTCCTTTACCTGTGTGTACTGCTCATATTTTTCATCAAGTTTCGCTTCATCAACTCACGCTACACAAGCTTCCTCAACCTGCTGGTCGTTCCGTTGCTGACCATGGCTCTGATGATGTTCTGCCGGAGCCATCCGCGCTGGTCGCCAGTCGCCGTGTTCGTACTCCTCATGTTCATGCTGGCAAACACCGTCTCGCGCGGCCCGGGAAAGACGCACTTCCTCGACGCTGCGGCCTGGCTGGCCGAGCATACGAAGGCCGAGGACCGGGTCTATTACGAAGATGCAAGGATCGCCTACTACGCGGGTCGAGGTTACCCAAGGACGGACATGACAGCGCGCCAAGTCATGGCTGGCGCTGACGCCGGAGGCTTCCGCTACTACGTCCTGACACACAGACCGGATGAAGTCACACTGCAGACTTGGTTGGCGAAGGAACGCAAACAGGTCGTCCAGCAGTTCAGGAACGCGAGGGGAGAGACGATCCTGGTGATTGGCGAATGAAGGCTGCCCGATCACTGCCTGCACGAGCAGGATACCGACGTCGCTCGCCGGGAACCTCGCAGGTCCGCATGGGATGGGGCGCCCGTGTGCTGCCGGCGACGACAGCGGTTGACGGAGGCGAAACGGCTCGACGATACTCGCAGGAGCGACATTGGCCACCCCTCGGCCGCCACAGAGAGATCCGGCGCGCAGCCGCCAGGAGCGGCTGCTTTCGCCGGCGCTGGCGAGTCGCGCCAGACATGGATCTCGCTGACCCTTGGCAACAGGACCCTCCACACGACATGTCTGAACGCGTTTCGCTCAACCAGAGGCTGTTCGATCTGCCAGTCCTGAACGGGCTGGGCAGATCGATCCATTCCCGGCGGCTTGCCCGCGAGCCGCGGGGACAATCGACGGCCACCCGCTTCTTCCGGAACATCCGCCAGCTCGATGCACTGCAGGGTCCGCTGCGAGAGCTGGTCGCTGGCGGCGATACCTGCCGAATCCTGGTAGCCGGTTGCAGCTTTGGCTGCGAAGCCTACTCGCTGGCAGCCTACCTGGCCGTCGAATTCCCGGCCCTCGACTGGACGATCGATGCCTTCGACATTGCGCACGAAGCCGTTGCCGTTGCCCAACGGGCAGTCTACGGCAGCAAGTACGGGCTGGCCGATCCGCTGCGCGGGGAGGCCCGGCGCTATGCTGCGCGGCTGCTCGAGCCGTGCGGCGAGGCGTGGGGCATCGCCCCGGACATCCGGCAGCGCGTACGGGTCTCGCATGGCGACCTGCTCGCCAGCGACTTCTCGGCAGCTGCCGGCTACGACATGGTCTTCGCCCAGAACTTTCTGCTGCACATGGACGATGCAACCGCCGCCGAGGCCTTTGCGCGCGCGGTCGGCGCCACGCGTCCCGGCGGCGCACTGTTCGTTGCCGGCATGAACCTGGACGCCAAGCTTGCTCTTGTCACGAGCCATCGACTGATTCCCGTCGACTGGGAAATCGAGGCCATCCACAACAGCGATCAGATGCGCCGCTCGGCTTGGCCCTGGGGATACTGGACACTGGAGCCGATCGATGCGGCCAGACCCGACTTCATCAGGCGCTACAGCACCATCTTCCGAACGCCAGGCTTTGCGGCAGCGCACGACTGATCAGTCTGCTCCGAGAGAGGGCCGCAGGCTGCCGCTGCCGAGGGTGTCACCGCCCGGCCACAGGGCCGACAGCCACGGTGCAGCCGTCTGCGCCCGTCTGCTATAGTGCGGCCTGCGCGCCGCCAGGAACTCGCCTACAAGAGGGCCGTACCGCAGCCCGCCCCCCTTGTCGCATGAAGGCATCCCGATGAGCATTGGCCCCGACGGCAGCAACGAAAGTACGTTCCCACCGGAGATCCTGCGTGAGGTGGCGAAGCGGCGTACCTTTGCGATCATCTCGCACCCTGACGCCGGCAAGACGACCCTCACCGAGAAGCTTCTGCTCTTCGGCGGCGCGATCCAGCTGGCCGGCACCGTCAAGGGACGCAAGAGCTCCCGCCATGCCACCTCCGACTGGATGGAGGTCGAGAAGCAGCGCGGAATTTCGGTGACCAGCTCGGTCATGCAGTTCGAGTACGGCGGGCACACCATCAATCTGCTGGACACGCCCGGGCACGAGGACTTTTCTGAAGACACTTATCGCGTGCTGACTGCTGTCGACGCCGCGGTGATGGTGATCGACGCAGCCAAAGGGGTCGAGGCGCAGACGATCAAGCTGCTCAACGTCTGTCGCATGCGCAGCACGCCGATCATCACCTTCGTCAACAAGCTGGACCGGGAAGTGCGGGAGCCCTTCGAGCTGCTGGCAGAGATCGAATCCGTTCTGGGTATCGAGTGCGCGCCGATCACGTGGCCGATCGGCATGGGCAAGAGCTTTCGCGGCGTCTATCACCTGCTGAACGACCGCCTGCTGCACTTTGCCGCGGGTGAGGAGCGGCGCAGCGAATCGGAGCGACTCGACGGACTCGACAATCCGCTCCTCGACGCCCAGTTCCCCGGGGAAGTCGGCCGCCTACGCGAGGACGTTGATCTGATCCAGAACGCCAGCAGCCCTTTCGACCTGGTGGGCTTCCTTGCCGGGCGACAGTCGCCGGTGTTCTTCGGCTCGGCGATCAACAACTTCGGCGTACAGGAAATCCTGCAGGCACTGCTCGACTGGGCACCGCCACCGCAGGAACGCGACGCCGGCTGCCGTCTGGTGCAGCCCGCCGAAGCGGCCTTCAGCGGTTTCGTGTTCAAGATCCAGGCCAACATGGACCCCAAGCATCGGGATCGGATCGCCTTCTTCCGGGTTTGCTCCGGGCGCTACACGTCGGGCATGAAGGTCAGGCACATCCGCCTGAACCGCGAGATGAAACTGGCGAACGTCCTGACCTTCATGGCCAATGAGCGCTTGCTGATGGAAGATGCCGTTGCCGGCGACATCATCGGCATCCACAACCACGGCAACCTGCACATCGGCGACTGCCTCAGCGAAGGCGAGGCACTGGGCTTCAAGGGCATTCCATACTTCTCGCCCGAGCTTTTCCGGGCCGCGCGCCTGCGCGATCCACTGAAAGGCAAGCAGCTGCAGAAGGGCCTGCAGGAGCTCGGTGAAGAGGGGGCGATCCAGGTCTTCGAAAGCCTGGCCAGCGGTTCGCTGCTGCTGGGAGCGGTGGGAAACCTGCAGTTCGAGGTCGTCGCGCAGCGGCTGCAGACGGAATACAAGGTCGATGCCATATTCGAACCCGCAGACATCTACACCGCTCGCTGGCTCACGTTCCCAGACGAAACGACGCGCCGCGGTTTCGAGCGCGAGCAGGCGCAGCGAATGGCGCGTGATGTCGATGGCAACCCGGTCTACCTGGCGAGCACGCGTTACAACCTGGAAGTCACCCGCGAGAAGTGGAACAGCGTCGGCTTTCACGACTCGCGGGAGCACGGACAGTTGTTCGCCTGACGCCAGCCTGGCGCGAGGCGCGTCAGCGGCAATGCCGCTGGAAGAGGGTGCAGGACGAACAGGAAGGAGCAGACGATGACACAAGCCGCCGTGGCGCAGGCGCCGCTCGATTTCCTCGAAGCCCGGATTCTGGGCGTGCTGATCGAAAAGGAGAGCACGACCCCGGACGCCTATCCGCTGACCCTGAACGGCCTTGGTGCAGGCTGCAACCAGAAGTCAGCGCGCGACCCCGTTGTCACTGCAACAGAAAGCGAAATTCAGCAAGCACTTGAAAACCTGCGCAGACGGGCGCTGGTGCTTGAGACCTATGGTGCCTCGGGGCGCGTCCTGCGCTACGCGCACAATCTGGGGAAGGTGTACGCCGTGCCTGCGGCAGCCGTCGCGTTGCTCGCCACGCTCGCTCTGCGCGGAGCGCAGACGGTCAACGAGCTGCGAGCCAACAGCGAACGCCTCTACCGTTTCGACGACAGTTCATCGGTCGAAGCTTACCTGGATGAACTCGCGACACGCAAAGCCGGCGCCTTGGTCGTCCGGATGCCAAAGCAGGCGGGCTCGCGCGAGCACCGCTGGGCGCATTTGCTGTGCGGCGAACCCGCGCTGCCGGCGTACCCGAGCAGCGACGGGTGCGAGTCGAGCAAAGACGCGAGCGAGCTGAGCGACAGGCTGGCTCGCCTCGAGCAGGAGGTGAGCGAGCTGCGCGCCGGGTTGCAGGAGCTGCGGCTGATGCTTGAGCGGGCGACCCAGCCTGGAGCGCTCGCTCAAGAACTGAGACCTGCAGCAGCGAGCGGTCGTAGCGGCACATGATCACCGGCACAGGCAAGCAGCATGCCCAGCCGCCATTGCGACCGCGTCACGTGCCGGCCGCAGAGTCTGCGCTCGCTTGACTGACGATTGGCTGCAGCAGCACGGAGCGGAGCCCGTGTCGCCGCCGCCGGCCGCGTCGACCTTGTCGCCCTCCTTCAGGAGCACCGAAAGGAGCGACGCAGATGGTCACCAGGCTGCGCGCAGGACCTTCTCGCCCCAGAAGAGCGCCGTGATCGTCTTGGCGTCCGTGATGGCTCCGCTCTTTATCGACGCCAGGGCCTCGCACAGAGGCAGACTGAGGACATCGAGAAATTCGCTACTGTCGGGGTTCGGATCGGCCTCGCGGGTCAGACCACGGGCAAGGAAGATCTCGATTCGCTCGTCGGAGTAGCCAACGCAGGGGTGCATGACCCCAAGATGGCGCCACGAACGGGCCCGGTAGCCGGTTTCCTCGAGCAGTTCGCGTCGCCCCGTACTGAGAAGGTCCTCGCCTGTGTCGATCTTGCCCGCCGGCAACTCGAGGAAGGTACGGCGCAACGGATAGCGGTACTGGCGGACGAATAGCAGTCGCTCGTCTTCGAGTTCGGCGATCACCACCACAGCCCCCTGATGCCGGACATACTCACGCAGGCACTCGTTGCCGTCTGGCAGCCGCACCCGGTCGCGACGGACGTCGAGGAGCCGGCCATTGAAAACCTGCGCGCTCTCCAGTTGCTGTTCCGCGAGATGGCTGTATTCTTCCTGCATGGCAAGCCTCACGCCGAAAACGCCCCGACTGCGCGGAGCGTTCCGGCCAGACGGCTGCCGGCGATCAGAGTGAACGCAGCAGCGAGAACGCGCACAGGGACATCAGGACTTGCGGGAAGATGCCGAGCAAGGCCACCGCCAAGCCATTGGCCGACATCAGGATCTTCATGTCCAGCGGCGCCTCGATCGGGCTCATGTTCGCCGGTTGGTCGAAGTACATGATCTTGACCACCCGCAGGTAGTAGAAGCAGCCGACCAACGAGAAGGCGACGGCGACAATCGCCAGCCAGAGCTGGCCGGCGGCAACGACTGCCTGCAGAACCGAGAACTTGGCAAAGAAACCGACGAAGAACGGGATTCCGGCCATCGAGAACATCATCATCATCATGACGCCGGCGAACCACGGACTGCGCTTGTTGAGCCCCCTGAAATCGTCGAGTTCGTCCGACTCCAGGCCACCGCGGGCGAGCAGAAGGATCATGCCGAAGGTGCCGGCGCTGGTCAGGACGTAGGTGATGACGTAGAACATCGCCGAGCTGTACGCATTGAGCGCGAAACGGGCATCACCGCCGACGACACCGGTGACGATGCCGAGCAGCATGAATCCCATATGCGAGATCGCCGAGTAGGCCAGCATGCGCTTGAGGTTGGTCTGGGCGATTGCGGCAACGTTGCCGATGGCCATCGAGAGGACCGACAAGATGATCAGCATCTGCTGCCAATCGTGTGAGACGACGATCAGACCGTTCACCAGCAAACGCATGACCATTGCGAAAGCTGCCAGTTTCGGTGCCGTCGCGATGAACAGAGTGACCGCCGTCGGTGCCCCATGATAGACGTCCGGTATCCACATGTGGAACGGAACGACGCCAAGCTTGAACGCCAGACCGGCGACGACAAAGACGAGCCCGAAAACGAGAATCCCCTTGTCGAACTGGCCAAGGTAGAGACGCTCGGCAATCGCCGGAATCTCGAGCGTGCCAGTCGCTCCATAGATCATGGACATACCGTAGAGCAGCAGGCCGGAAGCCAGTGCCCCGAGGACGAAATACTTCATTGCCGCTTCGGTTGCCGGAACCGAATCGCGGTTCATCGCGACCATCGCGTAGAGCGAGAGTGAAAGCAGTTCCAAGCCGATATAGATCGTGACCAGATGGCTGGCCGAGATCATCACCATCATCCCAAGGGTGGCGAAGAGGGCGAGTGAATAGTATTCGCCTCGGGCCATCTGCGGCCGCTCGAGGATGTAGCCACGCGAGTAGAACAGGATGACGATTACCGTGAGGTAGAGAAGGAGCTTCAGCAAATCGGCCATCAGGTCGCCGACGAACATGTTGCTGAAGGTGTAGGCGGTGTCGCCGGAACTGCTGGCGAAGGTGATCACCGCCGCGCCGATGAGCGTCAGCTGGGTAGCGACGAAGGTCAGCGTCCTGTTCTGGTCCTTGGCCAGCAGGTCACCCACCAGGATCAGGCAGGCCATCAGCAACATGAAGATCTCCGCGCTCGCAAGGCGGAGGTCCGGAACCTGGAACTGCATTTCGGCAAGAGTCATAGCGGCTACCAATTATTGGATCTTGCTGAGGGCGACGTGACGCAGCAACTCATCCACCGAGCTGTGCATGACTTCGGTAAACGGCTGCGGATAAAGCCCCATGCCCAATGCGCCGATTGCGAAGAGGACGAAGATGAGGAACTCGCGGCCATTGATGTCCCTGAGTTCGGCGACATGATGATTCGCCACGCTGCCAAAGACGACCCGCTTGTACATCCACAGCGTATAGGCAGCGCCGACGATCATCGTCGAAGCGGCTGCAAAGGCAACCCAGAAGTTGTGCTCGACCGCTGCCAGGATCACCATGAACTCGCCGACAAAGCCCGACGTCGCCGGCAGGCCCGCGTTGGCCATGGCAAAGAGCATGAAGAAGGCGGCAAACTTTGGCATCGTATTGACCACACCGCCATAGTCGGCGATCAAACGCGAGTGTGCGCGGTCGTACATGACGCCGATCGAGAAGAACATGGCACCGGAGACGAAGCCGTGCGAAATCATCTGCACCAGTGCCCCCTCGACGCCCAGCGGGCTGAAGATGAAGAAGCCCAGCGTGACGAAACCCATGTGGGCGATCGAGGAGTACGCCACCAGTTTCTTCATGTCCTCCTGCACAAGGGCGACGAACCCAATGTAGATGATCGCGATCAGCGACAGCGCCATGACGAAACCGGCGAGCTCGTGCGAGGCGTCGGGAGCAATCGGTAGGGAGAAACGCAGAAATCCATAGGCCCCAAGCTTCAGCGCAATCGCAGCCAGGACGATCGATCCGCCGGTTGGCGCTTCGACGTGCGCGTCTGGCAACCAGGTATGAACCGGCCACATCGGAACCTTGACCGCGAACGCAACCAGAAACGCCAGGAACAGCCAGGTCTGGGCGGTCATGCCGATCGGCATTCGGTGCCAGTCGAGGATCGAGAAACTGCCCCCCGATGAGATGAACAGATAGAGGAGGGCAATCAGGAAGAGCAGGGATCCAAACAAGGTGAAGAGGAAGAACTTGAATGCCGCGTAAACGCGATTCGGGCCGCCCCAGATGCCGATGATCAAATAGAGGGGAATCAGCGAGGCCTCGAAAAAGACGTAGAAAAGGACGCCGTCGAGGGCAGAGAAGATTCCGTTCAGCAATCCCGACATGATCAGGAAGCCGGCATGGTATTGCGCCACCTTGCTGTCGATCACCTGCCAACCAGCGAGCACCACCGTCACCGTGATGAAACTGTTGAGGATCACGAAGAGCATCGAGATCCCATCGACGCCGAGGTGGTAGTTCACATTGAAACGAGGAATCCAGGGCTTCAGTTCGACGAACTGCATCGCCGGCGTGTGCAGGTCAAAGCCCGTGTAGAGGGGAATCGTCACCAGCAGGCCGGCAACGGCACCGATCAGCGAGAGTGCTCTTGCCAGCGGTGCATTGCGATCGGATCCCGTCGCCAGAACAACCAGACCGGCGAGGATCGGGACCCAGACGGCAAGAGAGAGAAGCGGCGTGCCTGACATATCGTTCCCAGTCTTTCTCTAGCTCAGGCGCGCGTGACCCAGAGGGTCATCAAGACGAACACGCCGATAATCATCGTAAAAGCGTAGTGGTAAATGTGACCGGTCTGGAACAGGCGAACCATCCTTGCGAACCAGCCGACGAAGTGTGCCGAACCATTGACGATGATGCCGTCGATGAGGCCCGCGTCGCCCCCCTTCCAAAGGCCGCGGCCGAGCAGTCGCGCCCCGCCGGCAAAGAACACCTCGTTGAATTTGTCAAAGTAGTACTTGTTGTCGAGCAGGTTGTATAGCCAGCCAGCCCGTTCCTTTATGGCTGCTGGAATGTCGGGCCGCTTGAGGTAGAAGAACCACGCGAGCGCCACACCGAGGGCAGCCAGCCAGAAGACGGCGGTCGTGAGGGCGTGGGTGGCCATGGCGAAGGCACCGTGGAAGTGATGTGCGAGTTCCTTCATCACCGGATGCGCCACCGCATCAACGAAGATCGAACCCTTGAAGTAGTCGCCAAACAACATCGGTTCGATCGCGACGTAGCCGATGATCACGGAGGGGATCGCCAGCAGGATCAGCGGCAGCGTCATCACCCAGGGCGTCTCGTGCGGCTTCTGGCCGGGAGCAAGGCCGTGGTGATGCGCATCGTCGTGTGCGTCGTCCGAGTGGTGACCGTGGTCATCGTCGTGCCCGCCGGAACTGCCGGCGGGGGTACTTTCCTGTGCATGCGACGGAGCCGCGGCATGGCCGTGCGCGTCGGCGGACGCCTTGCCGAAACGCTCCTCACCGTGAAACACCAGGAAGTACATCCGGAACGAATAGAAGGCGGTGACGAAGACTCCCGCCATCACCGCGAAATAAGCGAAGCGGGCACCTGGGATGTGCGACATGGCGACGGCCTCGATGATCGAATCCTTGGAATAGAAGCCGGCAAAGAAGGGGGTACCGATCAGTGCCAATGATCCGATCAACGATGTGATCCAGGTCACGGGCATGTAGCGGCGCAGGCCACCCATGTTGCGAATATCCTGGTCGTGATGCATGCCGATGATCACCGAACCGGCGGCCAGGAACAGCAACGCCTTGAAGAAGGCATGCGTCATCAGGTGGAAGATCGCCACCGAGTACGCCGAAGCGCCCAGGGCGACCGTCATGTAGCCAAGCTGCGACAGGGTGGAATAGGCGACGACCCGTTTGATGTCGTTCTGGATGATCCCCAGGAAACCCATGAACAACGCCGTCACGGCCCCAATGATGATGACGAAGGAGAGTGCCGTGTCCGACAGCTCGAACAGTGGGGACATCCGCGCCACCATGAAAATGCCGGCGGTGACCATCGTCGCGGCGTGGATCAGGGCGGAGATGGGCGTCGGACCCTCCATCGAATCGGGCAGCCAGACGTGCAGCGGAACCTGCGCCGATTTGCCCATGGCGCCGACGAACAGCAGGATGCAGGTCGCCGTCATCAGGGCGACGCCTTCACCCTGGCCGAAGAGGTGCAGCGTAGTGCCCGCGACTTCCGGCGCCTTGGCAAAAACGGCGGCGTAGTCGAGCGTGCCGAAATGGGCAAGCACCAGCCCGATGCCGAGGATGAAGCCGAAATCACCGACGCGATTGACGAGAAAGGCCTTGAGGTTGGCGAAAATCGCCGTCGGTCGGGTATACCAGAAGCCGATCAACAGGTACGAAACCAGACCGACTGCCTCCCAGCCAAAAAAGAGCTGCATGAAATTGTTGCTCATGACGAGCATCAACATCGAGAAGGTGAACAGCGAGATGTAGCTGAAGAAGCGGTTGTAGCCCGGGTCGTCCTGCATGTAGCCGATGGTGTAGATGTGCACCATCAGCGATACGAAAGTGACGACCAGCATCATCGTCACGGTCAGCTGGTCGATGAGGAAGCCGACTTCGAAGCGATAGCCCCCGGAGGTCAGCCACTGGTACACCGGTCCGTTGTAGGTGTTCCCCGCCAGTACGTCCCGGAAGATCAGAAACGAAGCAAAGCAGCTGATCGCCACGCCGGCGATCGTCACCGTGTGCGCAACCCAGCGGGGGATGACACGGCAAAAGAGACCGGCGATGATCGCACCGACGAGTGGCGCGAGGGGTACGAGCAGGTAGAGCTTTTGCATTTCCATGTTCAACCCTTCAGGCTGTCCAGATCATCCACGTGGATGGTCTTCAAATTGCGGAACAGCACCACGAGAATCGCCAGCCCGATCGCCGCCTCGGCAGCGGCGACCGTGAGAATGAAAAAGACGAACACCTGTCCGGCCAGATCCTGCAGGTAGTGGGAGAAGGCGATGAAGTTCATGTTCACGGCCAGCAGCATCAACTCGATCGACATCATGATGATGATCAGATTCTTGCGATTGAGGAAAATGCCGACGACGCTGATCGCGAACAGGATCGCGCCCAGGATCAAAAAGTGGGACAGTGTAAGCAAGGTGCCTCCCTGATTCCTTCTGCATGCGGTGGTGCGGCTCGCCACCACCTGATCTTTTGCTTTACCCGGCTGCTGCGCGTGATCCGGCTGCTCAACTCAATCCTTCTTCTCGGCCGGCATCTGCAGGACGCGATAGCGATCCCGGGCCTTGACGAAGACCTGCTGCGACGGACTGACTGCCTTGCTCTGCCGCCTCTCGCGCTGGGTAAGCGCGACCGCTGCCACTATGCCAACGAGCAGGATGACCGACGCGAGTTCGAAGGGGTAGACGTAATCGGTAAACAGCAGGCGCCCTACCGCCTGCACATTGCTGTGATCGGCGCTCGTCTGTGGTACCTCGACCTCGAACAGGCCGAGATAATTCCCGCCGAGAACCAGTCCCATCTCGGCCACCATCAGCAAGGCAATGATCGAGCCGAGCGGCAGGTAACTCCAGAAACCCTCGCGCAGACGGTCAAGATTGATGTCGAGCATCATGACGACGAACAGGAACAGGACCATCACTGCGCCGACATAGATCAACACCAAGGCTATGGCGAGAAACTCGGCCTGCAGGAGCATCCAGATACCGCTCGCCGTGAAGAAGGCAAGAACCAGGTACAGCGCCGCATGCACCGGATTGCGCGAGGTAATGACGCGCAGGCCGGCGACGACGAGAATCGCCGCAAGAAAATAGAAAACGAAGGTCCTGAATTCCATCGCGTCGCCCTGTCAACGATATTTCGAGTCGAGTTCGCGGTCGGCAGCGATCTGCGCTTCGTAGCGATCCCCATTCGCCAGCAGCATCGCCTTGGTATAGTAGAGATCGCCGCGTGTTTCCCCGTGGTACTCGTAGATCCTCGTCTCGACGATCGCGTCCACAGGACAGGCCTCCTCGCAGAAACCGCAGAAGATGCACTTGGTCAGATCGATGTCGTAGCGCGTTGTCCGGCGCGACCCGTCGGCACGCTGATCAGACTCGATCGTGATCGCCATCGCCGGACAGACCGCTTCGCACAACTTGCAGGCGATGCAGCGCTCTTCGCCGTTGGGATAACGCCGCAGTGCATGCAGCCCCCTGAAGCGAAAGCTCTGCGGCGTCTTCTCCTCCGGGTACTGGACGGTGATCTTGCGGGCGAACATGTAACGGCCAGTCACCGACAGCCCCTTGATCAGTTCCTTGAGCAGGAGGCTGTTGAAAACGTCCTTCATCGAACCCATGGTGAGCCTCTCACTTCCAGATATTCAGGGGCGACATCATCCAGCAGCCGACGACGACCAGCCAGATCAGGCAAAGCGGGATGAACACTTTCCAGCCGAGACGCATGACCTGATCGTAGCGATAGCGGGGGAAGGTGGCGCGGATCCAGAGGAAGATGAAAAGGATTGCGGAAATCTTCACGAAGAGCCAGAGAATCCCGTCGGGCAGGAAACCAACCGGTGACAACCAGCCCCCGAGAAACAGTATCGAGGTGAGGGTCGACACCAGGATCATGTTCGCGTATTCGGCGAGAAAGAAGACGGCAAAGGCCATTCCCGAATACTCGACGTGGAAACCGACGATCTCCGATTCACCCTCGGCCAGGTCGAAGGGCGCGCGATTGGTCTCGGCGACGATCGAAACCAGATAAACGACGAACATCGGCAGCAGCGGCAGCCAGTTCCATGACAGGAACCCGAGGCCTCTGTCGGCGAAATACCCCTGCCCCTGGCCACGCACGATGTCACCGAGGTTGAGGCTGTTGGAAACCATCAGCACCACGACCAGAGCCAGACCCATCGCCACTTCGTAGGAGATCATCTGTGCCGCCGAGCGCATGCCGCCGAGAAAAGCATACTTGGAGTTCGACGCCCAGCCGGAGAGGATGATTCCGTAAACTCCGATCGAGGTGATCGACATGATGTAGAGCAGGCTCGCGTTGACGTTGGCCAGCACCAGCGTATCGTTGAACGGGATTACCGCCCACGCCGCCAGCGCCGGCGCGAAAGCGAACATCGGCGCGAGCAAGAAGACGGACTTGTCGCAGCCGGTCGGAATGACCACTTCCTTCAGCAGCAGCTTCAGGCCATCGGCGATTGGCTGGATCAGCCCCCAGGGGCCGACCCGGTTCGGACCGATCCGAACCTGCATCCAGCCAATGATCTTGCGTTCCCAGAAAGTCAGGTAAGCGACCGCGAGCAGCAGCGGCGCTATGATCAGAACAATCTTGAGCAGCGTCCAAACGAGCGGGAACACCGGCCCGAAAAGTCCCTGCAGGAACCCTTGCAGCGCATCGACCATCATGCACGCTCCACCGTGATCGCACCGAACATGTCGCCGAGAGCCGCCGTCGATGCATGTGCCGCGGCCACCCGAATGCAGGACGGCGGCGTCGTCTCGTCTACCCGCGCGGCGAGGACGGCCTCACCGGCGCCCTGCCTGACCCGCACCAGGACGCCGTCGGTGAGTCCGAGCGCGTTGAGTGTTTCTCCATTCATTCGCGCCGCCGGTACGGCGGCATCCCGGGTCTGCTGCAGGGCCGGGGCATGACGGGCCAGCAGATCGGCAAAATGGATCGGCACGTCGGCCACGCGCTGCAGGCCGTCACCACTGCGCGGGAGCGCGACGGGCAGCGTCGCCGCCAGCCGGTTGTCGAGCCCGACGACGAACTCGGCGCCCGCAGGGACGATCTCGTCACGTACCTGCTCGCTCGAATCCTGGTCGAAACCGGCCAGCGACAGCAGATTGCCAAGCACCCGGAGCACCTTCCATGCTGGACGGGCCTCGCCGAAGGGACGAACGACGCCGCTGAAACTCTGGACACGACCCTCACAGTTGACGAAGGAACCCGAGGTCTCGCTGAACGGAGCAATCGGCAGCAGTACGTCGGCGTATTCGCGCGCCGAGCCATCGGCGAACGGTGTCAGCATCACAGTCAAGTCGGCCGCCTGCAACGCCGCACGCGCCTGCTGCGGGTTGTGACAGTCGAGCTCGGGCTCGACGCCCAGCAGAAAATAGGCCTTGCGCGGTTGGCTGAACATCTCGTAGGCATTGAGGGCAGTCGGCAATGCCTTCGCCAGATGGCCACCGACGCTGTTGGCACCGTCGCCGATGAAGCCGCAACTGGCTCCCGTGAGCCTTGCCAGCTCACTTGCCAAGACATGCAGCAAGGCTGCCTGCGGACTCTGTTCGGCCACGTTGCCGAGGAAGATGGCGCGTCGCTCTCCCTCAAGCAGGCTGCTGGCGATCGCCTGGCTGGCGGCGCACGGTTCGACATCCTTCAGCCCTGCAGGAATGGGCTCGCCGCGGAGCACCGCTGCCGCCTTGACGACGGCGGCCAGCGCCAGAGGCAACTCGGCTGGGGAAACGGCGCGCTGCGCATGCAGGCGAAGCAGCGGATCATCGCCACCGACCGAAATCAGGCTCACCTTGCCCCACTTCTTCGCCAGCTGACGAAGCCGCTGGGCGAACAACGGGTGATCCTTGCGCAGGAAACTGCCGACCACCAGCGCTGCGTTCAGATCCTTGATTTCGGAAAGCCGCAGGCCGAGCCACGGAATGCCCGCCAGCTTGCCGTCTGCCGAGAAGTCACGCCGCCGCGGGCGGCAATCTACATTTCCCGAGCCGAGGCCACGGGCCAGCTTCTGCAGCAGGTGCAGCTCCTCCAGAGTTGCCTGCGACGATGCGAGCGCTGCCAAGGACTCACCGCCGTTGCGGGCCAGAATATCCTGCAATGCATGGCTGAGATAGTCGAGCGCGACGTTCCAGGCGACTTCGCGCAACTGGCCGTCAACCCGCACCATCGGCTTCGCAAGCCGCAGCGGCGAGTTCAGCGCCTCATAGGAAAAGCGCTCCTTGTCGGAGATCCAGCACTCGTTGACTTCCTCGTTGTCACGCGGCAGAACGCGCATCACGACGTTGTTCTTGACCTGCAGGACCAGATTTGCGCCGACACTGTCGTGCGGACTGATCGACCGGCGTCGCGCCAGCTCCCAGCTGCGCGCCGAATAGCGGAACGGACGCGACGTCAGGGCACCGACCGGACAAAGGTCGATCATGTTGCCGGACAACTCCGAGTCGACCGAGCGACCGACGAAGGTGGTGATCTCCGAATGCATGTTGCGGCTCGCCATTCCCAGCTCCATGACACCGGCGATCTCCTGGCCGAAGCGGACGCAGCGCGTGCAATGGATGCAGCGGGCCATCTCCTGCATCGAGACCAGAGGGCCGACGTCCTTGTGGAAGACGACGCGCTTCTCTTCCTGATAACGCGAAGTGCTGCCCCCGTAGCCGACCGCGAGATCCTGCAACTGGCACTCCCCACCCTGATCGCAGATCGGGCAATCCAGTGGATGGTTGATCAGCAGGAACTCCATCACACCCTTCTGCGCCTTGATCGCGAGTTCCGAATGGGTGAACACCTTCATCCCGTTGGTTACCGGCGTGGCGCACGCGGGCAGCGGCTTCGGAGCCTTTTCCACCTGCACCAGGCACATGCGGCAGTTGGCAGCGATCGAGAGCTTCTTGTGATAGCAGAAATGCGGGATGTAAACGCCCACCTGCTGCGCCGCATCCATGATCGTGCTGCCGTCAGGCACCTGCGCAACCTTGCCGTCGATTTCGATTTCCATCGTCCCGTACCCTAAGCCGTTGCCGTGAAGAAGCCGCTGCCGGCGCGCTGGACATCGACGGGCACGAGGCACTTCCTGTTTTCGATGTGGTAGGCAAACTCGTCGCGAAAATGCTTGATGAAACTCTGCACGGGCATCGACGCGGCGTCGCCGAGTGCGCAGATCGTACGCCCCATGATGTTGGTGGTCACGCTGGCGAGCAGATCGAGGTCGTCCGCCCGCCCCTTGCCATGCTCGATGCGATGCACGACCTTGTACAACCAACTGGTACCCTCACGACAGGGCGTACACTGTCCGCAGGACTCCTCGTAGTAGAAGTACGACAAACGCTCCAGTGCCTTGACCATGCACGTCGTCTCGTCCATGACGATGACCGCCCCAGAACCCAGCATCGAACCCGCCTTGCTGATCGAGTCGTAATCCATGGTGCAATCCATCATCGTCGGACCCGGCACCACCGGTGCCGACGAGCCGCCGGGAATGCAGCCCTTCAGCCGCCGGCCGCCACGCATCCCGCCAGCCATCTCGAGCAGCTTGGCAAATGGCGTGCCGAGCGGCACCTCGTAGTTCCCGGGACGGTTGACATGCCCCGATACGGAGAACAACTTCGTTCCACCGTTGTTTGGCTTGCCCGCCTCGAGGTACTGATCGCCACCCATGTTGATGATGTAGGGCACCGAGGCAAAGGTCTCGGTGTTGTTGATCGTCGTCGGCTTTCCATAAAGGCCGAACGACGCCGGGAACGGCGGCTTGAAACGGGGTTGTCCCTTCTTGCCCTCGATCGACTCCAGCAGGGCGGTTTCCTCGCCGCAGATATAGGCACCATATCCGTGATGGGCAAAGAGGTCGAAGTCGAAACCGGAGCCCAGAATGTTGCGACCAAGGAAGCCGGCTGCTCGCGCCTCTTCGAGAGCCTCCTCGAAGCGCTCGTAGATCTCCCAGATTTCGCCGTGGATATAGTTGTAACCGCGCGCCGCACCCATGGCAAAGCCGGCAATCGCCATGCCCTCGATCACCGCGTGGGGGTTGTAACGCAGGATGTCACGATCCTTGAAGGTCCCCGGTTCACCCTCGTCCGAGTTGCATACGACATACTTGTCGCCGGGAAACGCGCGCGGCATGAAGCTCCATTTGAGGCCGGTCGGAAAACCGGCACCGCCGCGGCCGCGCAACACCGACTTCTTGACCTCGTTGATGACGTCACCCTGGCCGATGCCGGACTCGAGGATGCGGCGAAGGGCGGAATAGCCATCGCGCTTCACATAGTCAGCCAGCCGCCAGGCGTTGTCGCCGTCCAGGCCGACGGTCAGCATCGGATTGATCGCACCGAGAATCGCCATTACTTGAGCTCCGCCAGCAGTTTGTCGATTTGCTCGGGATTCATCCAGCTGCACATGCGACGATTGTTGACGATCATGACCGGCGCGTCGCCACAGGCCCCCATGCACTCGCTTTCCTTTAGCGTGATGAGGCCATCGGGCGTTGTCTCGTTGAAACCGATTCCCAGCTTCCTTTTCAGGTACTCGCCGGCATCGACTCCGCCGGTCAGCATGCACGGCAGGTTGGTACACACCGACAGCTTGTACTTGCCCACCGGTTTCAGGTCGTACATGTTGTAGAAGGTGGCGACCTCATAAGCGGCGATGGGCGCCATGCCGAGGTAGCCGGCGACACATTCGATGGCCTCGCTGGATAGCCAGCCCTGTTCTTCCTGTGCTATCGCAAGGGCAGCCATGACTGCCGACTGTTTCTGGTCGGCGGGATACTTGGCGATCTCGCGATCGATTCTCTTGAGGGATTCTGGAGTGAGCATCAGCGGTCAATCTCGCCAAAAACGATGTCCTGCGAACCAATGATCGTCACCACGTCCGCCAGCATGTGGCCGCGAGCCATCTCGTTCATGGCCGACAGGTGAACGTAACCCGGAGCCCGTATCTTCAGGCGATACGGCTTGTTCGCTCCGTCAGAAACCAGATAGACGCCGAACTCGCCCTTCGGATGCTCGACCCCCGAATACACCTCGCCCTCGGGGACGTGGATTCCCTCGGTACACAGCTTGAAATGATGGATCAGTTCTTCCATGTTCGATTTCATCGCTTCACGGTCGGGCGGCGCAACCTTGTGGTTGTCGGACATCACCGGCCCGGGGTTCTGCCGCAGCCAGTCGATGCACTGCTTGACGATGCGGTTGGACTGGCGCATCTCCTCCATGCGGACCAGATAGCGGTCGTATGAATCGCCCGTGACACCCACCGGAATATCGAAGTCGAGACGGTCATAGACCTCGTAAGGCTGCTTCTTGCGCAGATCCCAGGCGATGCCCGATCCACGCAGCATCGGTCCGCTGAAACCGCGTTGCAGGGCACGCTCCGGCGTGACGATGCCGACATCGACCAGACGTTGCTTCCAGATGCGGTTATCGGTCAAGAGGGTCTCGTACTCGTCGAGCAGCTTGGGAAAGCGGCTGACGAAATCGTCGAGGAAGTCAAGCAGAGAACCGCTGCGCGCCGCATTGAACGGCCTGATCTGCGCCGCACTCTTCCACTTCGACTCCTGGTACTGCGACATGCGGTCGGGAAGGTCGCGGTAGACACCACCCGGGCGGTAATAGGCGGCATGCATCCGGGCGCCGGAGACGGCCTCATAGGCGTCGACCAGATCCTCGCGCTCCCGGAAGGCGTACAGGACCATTGTCATCGCGCCGACGTCGAGACCGTGACAGCCAACCCACAGCAGGTGATTGAGGATGCGCGTGATCTCGTCGAACATCACGCGGATGTACTGCGCACGGATGGGAACCTCGATCTGCAGCAACCTCTCGATGGCCATGCAATAAGCGTGCTCGTTGCACATCATCGACATGTAATCGAGGCGGTCCATGTACGGCACCGACTGGATCCAGGTCCGCGTTTCGGCCAGCTTCTCGGTCGCACGGTGCAGCAGGCCGATGTGTGGATCGGCACGCACCACCACTTCACCGTCCAGTTCGAGAACCATGCGCAGCACCCCGTGCGCCGCGGGGTGCTGCGGCCCGAAGTTCAGCGTGAAGTTGCGCAATTCAGGCATTGTCGGCATCCCCGTAGGTCGCTTCGCGAACGATCCGCGGCGTGATTTCACGCGGCTCGATGGTCACCGGTTGATAGATCACCCGTTGTTGTTCGGGGTCGTAGCGCATCTCGACATGGCCTGAAATGGGGAAATCCTTGCGGAATGGGTGGCCGATGAATCCGTAGTCGGTGAGGATCCGGCGCAGGTCTTCGTGCCCCGGGAAGACGATGCCGTAAAGATCGAACGCCTCACGCTCGAACCAGTCAGCTGAATTCCAGATCGCCGTCACCGAAGGCACGGCAGGGAAGTCGTCGGCGCTGGCAAAACAGCGAACCCGCAGGCGGCGATTGGTGGCAACCGAAAGCAGGTGCGTGACGGCAGCGAAACGCGGGCCTTCGCCGGGCTCGTGGCCATAGGTCGAGTAGTCAACACCGCACAGATCGACCAACTCGTCGAAGGCCAACTCCGGCTGGTCCCGCAGGGTCTGCATGACATGGAGGTAATCGGGGACCGCCACCTCGATGGTCACTTCACCGAGCGCCACCTTGATGGATTTGAGGCGATCACCGAGATGCTCCTGCAGGTTCTGGCAAAGCGCTTCCAGCGTGGCAGACATGGTCGACTCTCGGTTGTGGGTTGTTCAGCGGGCGATGGTGTTGGTTCGGCGAATCTTGTTCTGCAACTGGATCAGCCCGTAGATCAACGCCTCGGCCGTCGGCGGGCAGCCCGGAACGTAGATGTCGACCGGAACGATGCGGTCGCAACCGCGGACCACCGAATAGGAGTAGTGATAGTAGCCACCACCATTGGCGCAGGAGCCCATCGAGACCACCCACCGCGGCTCGGCCATCTGGTCGTAAACCTTGCGCATTGCCGGCGCCATCTTGTTGGTCAGCGTGCCTGCAACCACCATCACATCCGACTGCCGGGGACTGGGGCGAAAGACGATGCCGAAGCGGTCGAGGTCGTAGCGGGAACAGCCGGCGTGGATCATCTCGATGGCACAACAGGCCAAGCCGAAGGTCATCGGCCAGAGCGAGCCAGTGCGCACATAGTTGATCAGCTTGTCCGCCGTAGTAGTGACGAAACCTTCCTGAAGGATGCCCTCAATGCTCATCGCTCACTCCCAATCCAGTGCGCCCTTGGCCCACGCGTAGACGAAACCGACTACCAGGATGGCGATGAAGACGAGCATCTCGATGAAGCCAAACCACTTCACCGATTCGGTTGCGACGATTTCCCGGAAGATGGTCGCCCACGGCAAAAGGAAGGCCACTTCGAGGTCAAACAGGATGAAGAGGATGGCGATCAGGTAATAGCGCACGTCGAACTTCTTGCGCGCATCTTCGAACGCCTCGAAGCCACACTCATAGGGTGAGAGCTTTTCGCTGTCCGGGCGATGCGGCCCGACGACAAGACCCGCGATGACGGGCGCAAAGCCAAAAGCAACGCCAATCAGGATGAAGACTAGTACCGGGAAATAGCTTTCCAGCATGATCCGCCCCACAAGCGCTTCACTTCAATCCGCAGCCACCCGCCAGAGGCGGCTCCTCATGGTGCCGACGATGAGACTCGAACTCATACGACCGAAGTCACTACCCCCTCAAGATAGCGTGTATACCAATTTCACCACGTCGGCACTACCTCGACAGCGCGAGCTCCGTGAGGGCTGCTGCGTCTCGCTGCTGCCTCGAAACCAGGTCACTTGGGGATATCTTTTGCCTTCGAATCGGCATCCGATGGGCCAGCTCCCTTGTCAACACCGCCCGTCGGCGGCGTCTGAACAGGGGCTGAGTTTACCGCATCCTGCATCACACTGCCAGTCGTTTTTGGCTTGCTGGAAGCCAGGAAAGCCAGCGAAAGACTGGTCACGAAAAACACCGTCGCCAGTACCGCCGTCGCGCGGCTGAGGAAATTGGCCGAGCCGGTCGCGCCGAAAAGGCTTCCCGACGCACCACTGCCGAACGCGGCTCCCATGTCGGCCCCCTTGCCATGCTGCACCAGGACAAGCCCGATCACGCCGACGGCTGCCAGAATGTGCACCATGAGAACCAGAAAGAATAGATAGTCCATATCGCCTCGGACGCCAGCTCACAGCGGACTGCCTGCGGGCACGGCAACGCGGAACAAAAACCGGCGGAGTATAGCCACTTTGCTGGCGTCCGGTCAAATCGGTCCGATCCTCTGCAGCCCTGACGCATGACCCTGCCGAATCGGTCCCGTTTGCCGGGAGCCCCGTTTT